>NZ_JBIFFV010000001.1:0-766972 GCF_043557345.1 Sulfitobacter sp. 1A12157 | reverse complement strand
CCCGTCTGGCGCCCCGCCGTGCGCCTCAGCGCCGCCGGTGAAGGGGGTTCTAAGGCGAGTGAAGCAAAGCCGCAAGCCGTTTTTTGAAGTTTTGTGCAGTTTTTATGAAACCCGCAGATCAATACCTAAAAACAATGGCTTAGACACCCAGACATCCAGCAGAATTCAGCCGAAGACGGCGCGCCACGCCGCCATTATGTTAACGCCACCAGTTATCCACATGCCACGGGCCGGAATCGCGCGTTTCAGACACGTGAATCACGACCCCTGCTGCTTCCTCCGAGCCGTCCAGCCCCGTGGGTCTTTCTGCCGACGACGCCCAAACAGCAGCCGATGGATCAAAAGCACCGCGACAAGACCTGCATAGACCAGCGGCTCCAGCTGAAATCCTTTCGCCAGCCAGACGAAGTGCAGGGCCGCCAAGACCGCGGCGGCATAGGTCAGCCGGTGGAGCTTGCGCCAACCTGCCCCCAGCTTGCGCAGCGACCAATTGTTGGATGTGGCCGCGAGCGGCACAAGGCAGAGAAACCCGGCCATACCGATGGTGATATAGGGCCGTTTGAGAATATCCGCCCAGATCCGCGAGAACCCCTGCACGTCCAGCAGCGCCCAGACCGTCAGATGGGCGAGCGCATAGACGAAGGTCATCACACCGATCGCCCGGCGGAAGCGTAGCAGGTTCACCCCAAACACCCGGCGCAACGGGGTGACCACCAACCCGGCGATCAGCAGGCGCAACGCCCAGAGGCCATAGAGATGTTCGAGCCCCTTTACCGGATCACGCCCCAGCCCGCCGGTAAGCCCTTGGTAAAAGAACCACGGGATGGGCAGGGCCAGCAGGAGATAGACAACCCAGACCGGAATGCGCCGAGCCGCCCGGTTCATGGCTTCGGTCAGGCGCGTCATGCTGCGGCCACGCCAGACAGCGGCGCTTGGACGAGAAGACGGGACATATATATTAAGGCAGGCATCAGAAGTTCGCCGTCAGGTCCATGCCCTCGTAAAGCGATGCCACCTCCTCTTCGTAGCCGTTGAACATCAGCGTCGGCTGGCGTCGCGCGAAAAGCCCGCCGCCGATGAGGCGTTCATCGGCCTGCGACCAGCGCGGATGGCTGACCTTGGGGTTCACGTTGCTATAGAAACCGTATTCCCGCGGGGCGGCCTTGTTCCAACTGGTCGGCGGCTGCCTGTCGGTGAGCGTGATGCGCACCACGGATTTGATGGATTTATACCCGTATTTCCACGGCACGACCAACCGCAGCGGCGCGCCGTTCTGGTTCGGGATGTCCTTGCCATAGATGCCGGTGGCCATGATCGTCAGCGGGTGCATCGCCTCATCCAGCCGCAGCCCTTCGACATAGGGCCAGTCGAGCACGGGGAAACGCAGGCCCGGCATCTCTTCGGGGCGGTAGGCAGTCTCAAAGGCCACGTATTTCGCGCCGGATTGCACCCCGGCCATATTGAGCAGATCGGCAAGCTCGAACCCGTTCCACGGCACCACCATCGACCACGCCTCGACACAGCGCAGCCGGTAAATGCGCTCTTCGATGGTCATCGCCTTCATGATATCCTCGAAAGCGTAATCGCCGGGCTTGTCGACCATCCCCGCGATGGTCACGGTCCAAGGGGCGGTGGTCAGCGCGCCTGCGTGTTTCGCGGGATCGCCCTTACCGGTGCCGAATTCGTAGTAGTTGTTGTATTGGGTGATGTCTTCGTAGTCATTCGGGGTCAGCCCCTCCTGGGCCGCGGCCCCCTGCCCCAGCCCGGCAAGGCCCAGCCCCGCCATCGCGCCGCCCATGATTTGCCGCCGGTTGAGGTACTGCGCCTCATCAGTCACGTCACGGTCCGTCAGTCGATTGATCCAGCGATTGGCCATTTCAGCGCTCCCTACTATACTCATGCAGAGTTAGCGCCCGCCGGAAGCCAGACCAAATCCTTTCGCCCGGATTTCAGCCAGCACACCGGAATGTCAGGCGCCGTTATTCAAAGGAGTGCCGCCATGATCCGTTTTCTTCTCGCCACCGGCCTGATCTGCGCAAGCGCCGTCCAAGCGGATGAAATGGTCACCTATACCACCGACCAGAGCTTTGGCGATGTAACCTTTGGAGTGGAGAACGCGATCCTGAACCAAGGGCTCATCCCCGAAAACGTCAGCCATGTCGGTGAGATGCTCGACCGCACCCGCGCCGATGTCGGCTCTGAAGTGGTGCTGTTCGAAGCGGCGGAGGTGTTCAGCTTTTGCTCGGCCGCGCTGTCGCGCAAGGTGATGGAGGCGGATGTAATGAACATCGGCTTTTGCCCCTACGACATTTTCGTCATGCAACTCCCCGAGAGTGAGGAAGTGACCATCGGCTACCGCGCCTTTCCCGACGGCGCGATGCAGGAGGTGCAGAGCCTGCTCGATGAGATCGTGAAAGAGGCGATTGGCGAATAATGGACGCCTTTCGCGGGTTTTAGTTCAAGCAAAAAGGCCGGGAAAACCCCGGCCTTTCTCAATGTTTCGGGCGTTTAATGCACCGTGGCATCATCCGGCTTGGGCCGGTTCGACGCGGCCACCTGATCGCCGATGATCAAGCCATCGGCCCCGGCGCGAACGGTAACGGTGTCGCCATCCTTCACATCCCCGGCCAAGAGCATCTCGGCCAGCGGATCCTGCACGGTACGCTGGATCACCCGCTTCAAAGGCCGCGCCCCGAAGACCGGGTCATAGCCCTCGTCCGCCAACCACTTGCGCGCGGCATCATCCAAATCGAGCGTGATCTTCCGCCCGGCAAGTCGCTTGAGCAGCCGCGCCATCTGGATCTCGACGATCCCATCCATGTCCTTGCGGCCCAGACGGTCAAAGATGATCGTCTCGTCCAAACGGTTCAGGAACTCGGGCCGGAAATGCGCCCGGACCGCATCCATCACGTCACGCTTGGCCGCCGCCATATCGCCGCCCTCGGGCAGTTGGCTCAGCGCCTGCGCCCCGAGGTTGGAGGTCAGCACGATCAGCGTCTGCTTGAAGTCGACCGTGCGGCCCTGACCGTCGGTCAGCACACCATCGTCGAGCACCTGCAAGAGCACGTTGAAGACATCGGGATGCGCCTTTTCGACCTCATCGAAGAGCACGACCTGATAGGGCCGACGCCGCACCGCTTCGGTCAGCACGCCGCCCTCGTCGTAGCCGACATAGCCCGGAGGGGCACCGATCAGACGGGCCACGGCGTGTTTCTCCATAAACTCCGACATGTCGATGCGCACCATCGCACTGTCGTCGTCAAAGAGGAACTCGGCCACGGCCTTGGTCAACTCAGTCTTGCCCACGCCGGTCGGCCCAAGGAAGAGGAAGCTGCCCAAGGGGCGGTTTTCGTCATTGAGCCCCGCCCGTGCGCGACGCACGGCATTGGCCACCGCCTTCACGGCGGCGTTCTGCCCGATCACGCGATCATGCAACTGCTCTTCCATCCGCAGCAGCTTGTCGCGCTCACCTTCCAGCATTTTGCCCGCCGGGATGCCCGTCCAACGCTCGACGACGGAGGCGATCTGGTCGGGGCGCACGGCCTCTTCGACCATCATGTCATCCTCACGGCCCTCGGCGGCTTCAAGGTCGCGCTCCAACTGCGGGATCACGCCATAAGATAGCTCGCCCGCGCGCGCGAGTTTGCCTTCGCGTTTCGCGATGTCGAGTTCGGCCCGCGCATGGTCGAGCTTCTCTTTGATGTCGCGCGCCCCGGCCAGCTTGTCACGCTCGGCCTGCCACTGCGCCGTCATCTCGGCGCTGCGGTCTTGCAGATCGCTCAGGTCTTTTTGCAAAGCCTCCAACCGATCCTTGGACGCGGCATCGTCTTCCTTCTTCAACGCCTCCGCCTCGATCTGAAGCTGTAGGATCTGGCGATCCAGCGCATCCAGCTCTTCAGGCTTGCTGTCGACCTCCATCCGCAGACGGCTCGCCGCCTCATCCATCAGGTCAATCGCCTTGTCGGGCAGGAAGCGGTCGGTGATGTAGCGATGGCTGAGCGTCGCCGCCGCGACCAGCGCGGTGTCACTGATGCGCACACCGTGGTGCAGCTCATACTTCTCTTTGATACCACGCAGGATCGAAACAGTGTCTTCCACTGTCGGCTCCTGCACGATCACCGGCTGGAACCGCCGCGCAAGGGCTGCGTCCTTCTCGACATATTTGCGGTACTCTTCGAGGGTGGTGGCACCGACACAGTGCAATTCCCCCCGCGCCAGCGCAGGCTTCAGCAGGTTCGACGCATCCATCGCGCCATCGGCCTTACCGGCACCGACCAGCGTGTGCATCTCGTCGATGAAGAGGATCACCTCGCCCGCGGCTTCGGTCACCTCGGTCAGCACGGCTTTCAAACGCTCTTCGAATTCACCACGGTATTTCGCGCCGGCGATCAGCGCCCCCATGTCGAGTGCGAGCAGACGCTTGTTGCGCAGGGATTCAGGCACGTCACCATGCACGATACGCAGCGCCAAACCTTCGGCGATAGCAGTCTTACCAACGCCCGGCTCGCCGATCAGCACCGGGTTGTTCTTGGTGCGGCGGCTCAGCACCTGCATGGCGCGGCGGATCTCTTCGTCCCGGCCAATGATCGGGTCGATCTTGCCCTCTTCGGCCCGCGCGGTCAGGTCGAGGCTGTATTTCTCCAGCGCCTCATAATTGTCTTCGGCCGTGGCGCTGTCGGCCTTGCGGCCCTTGCGCACATCATTGATGGCGGCATTAAGCCCTTGGGCGGTCACCTGCCCGGCTTCCAGTGCAGTTTTCGCGCCGGATTTCACCATGCAAAGCGCGGTCAAAATGCGCTCGACGGTGACGAAACTATCGCCTGCTTTCTTGGCAATCGCTTCGGCCTCGGCCAGCACCTTGGCGGTGGTGCCATCCAAATAGACCTGCCCCGCATCGCCGGTGACTTTCGGTATCTTGCCAAGCGCCAGGTCAAGCGCCTGCACCACGCGCGCTCCGTCGCCGCCCGACGCGGCAATCAGATTCCGCGCGAGCCCTTGGTCGTCGTCCAGCAGTGCCTTGAGGACATGTTCCGGGGCCAACCGCTGATGGCTTTCCCGTGTTGCAATGGTCTGCGCCGCCTGAATGAAGCCGCGCGATCTTTCCGTGAACTTGCTCAAGTCCATGGGTCTCTCCTTTTCTACAAGCGCTCCAAAATGCCGCGCCCGATATGTGGCACGCGGCGGTCTGAGCCTCGCTCTCAATTTGGGAAGCGGTGCAGCGGGTTCAAGACCATCCAAGCGCAAAATACTGCCGAGAGACCGGCCGCCAATAGGAGAAAATCAGTTAATAAGGCGAAAATACGGCAATTTTGAGACATTAAATACATCTCTAGGACATTGAAATAAATACATTGTTAACCTTTATCCACAGAAGCTGTAACCATAATGAAACCATTTTGCCGCCTCTCGCGTTTATCCAGCAGAGGAGAGCAGGACAAAGCAGCCTGCCAAGGTTCAGAAGAACGCAAGAGGTGAAACGATGCAGACGCGCCCGATCCAGTTGACAGATGTCACCTATAATGCGGCCACTCAGTGTTTCGAAGCGCTGGTGACCGTCCAAGACGGGGAGCAGCTGCGCCGCTATGCCTGTGCTATCGACGCCCCCATCACCATGTCATATCACGATGCCGCCGACGGGCTCTCCCGTCAGGCGCTTCGTCGCCACGCTCAAAAACGTGGCCTGAGTTCCGAAGTCCTGCGCCACGTCCCCGCACAGCGGGCCGGACGCCGCAGCTTTGACCCGCTGCGCTGGCTGGAAGAGGTCATGCACCTCCCCGGTCGCGACGCGGCTTGACCCCCTTCCGCGCGGCGCCTGCCTGCCGCGCGGCTGCCCGCGGACCTGCCGCCACTTCATCTGTCCCGATGTGGCGTTCCGCACACCAGAGACCAGTGCCTGCCTGCTAAGTCTCTGATTACTTGGCCCGGACCCGCTTAGCGGCGTTCGGGCCTCTTTTTTGCGCCCTCCCCGCATGAATGATGGACTTGCCCCGCGCCGCAGCGTAGGTCAAAGCCGTTTAAAATTTGGCAGGAGCCCTCGCATGTCTGATGACCGTCTGATTGTCGCCCTTGATGTTCCCCATGCGGTCGCGGGGCTGGAACTGGCCGAAAAGCTCGGCGATGCCGTGGGCTTTTACAAAATCGGCCTGGGCATGCTGACCGGCGGCGGCTTGGCCTTGGCGAATGAGTTGAAGCAAGAGCATGGCAAGCGCATCTTCCTCGATATGAAACTCTTTGACATCGGCGCCACGGTAGAGGCGGCAGTGCGGGGTCTTGCGCAGTTCGATCTGGACTTCCTGACCGTTCACGGCGACCCGCATGTGGTGGCCGCGGCCAAACAAGGGGCCGCGGGCACTGATATGAAGATCCTCGCCGTGACCATCCTTACCTCGCTGGACCGCGCCGATCTTGACGCCGCGCTGATCCAGCCGGGCGATCTGGGCGATCTGGTGCTGACCCGGGCGGGCCGGGCGCTGGACGCGGGCGCGGATGGGGTCATCGCCTCCCCCCAAGAAGCCGCGGCGATCCGCGCCCTGCCCGAGGCGGGCGGCAAGCTGATCGTCACCCCCGGCGTGCGCCCCCAAGGGGCCGCATTGGGCGACCAGAAACGCGTCGCCACACCGGGGCAGGCCATTGCGGACGGGGCCGATCATATCGTGGTGGGCCGCCCGATCTGGCAGGCCGAAGACCCCGCCGCCGCCGCCCGCGCCGTGCTTCAGGAAATTTCCGAAGGTTAACAACGGGCTTGCCCGCGCCTGTAGCAAATCGACCACAGCGCGCCGGGATGCGCCTTGGACTCGGCCATCAAGGTTAGGGGAAAACCGCCGGATATGTTATGTTGAACTCAGGTGATACTCCCCGACGAACTGGTTCTTCCTGATGTTCGTCACCTCCCCCCGCTCACGCAGGCGGGGGGCCTTTATTTGCCCGGCATCCTCCCATTAGCGCGCTCTGCAAGATAGACCCGCAAGCGGTCTTGAAAGGCGGGAACAGCGCGGGGATGGTTGAGAAACTCCGCCTCGGTCATCAGGCGCCAGCGCTGCCCCTCGTCGCCAAAGACGATCTGAGCCTCCGCCTCGGCCGGTAAGCGCGCGACGAAGAACCACTTGATCCGCCCGCCCTCATCAAAGCAGCCTTCCCAGATCACGGCACCTTCAGGCACCACGATCCCCAATTCTTCGCGGCATTCACGCAACGCGCAGGCCAGCGGACTCTCATCCCCCTCGCGGCCCCCGCCGGGCAAATCCCAGTGATCGGCAAAGAGTAGCCCCGGCAGATCGTCGCGCAGGATCACGGCCAGTTTCTCCCCTAGGTAAAGCGCGAGCTTTGCGCCATCAAAGACCATGTTCAATCCCTCGCGATCTGGTTAGAATCGTCGCCCGAACCCTGCCCTTCCGGTGTACCCATGGCCACCCTCTGTCGCGACTGTCTGTCTGAAATCCCGCCGGCGCGGCGCTGCCCGCGCTGCGGCAGTCCGCGCGTGCTGTCCCACCCGGAACTCTTCGACCTCTCCATTGCCCATATGGATTGCGACGCCTTCTATGCCTCGGTCGAAAAGCGCGACAATCCCGAACTCGCGGGCAAACCCGTCATCATCGGCGGGGGGCGGCGCGGGGTCGTCTCGACCGCTTGCTATGTCGCGCGCATTCGCGGCGTGCGCTCTGCCATGCCGATGTTTCAGGCGCTAAAGCTTTGCCCCGAGGCGGTGATCATCAAGCCGCGGATGGAGGTCTATGTCGAAGCCTCCCGCGCGATCCGCGCCATGATGGAAGAGATGACCCCTGCCATCGAGCCGCTGTCGCTGGACGAAGCCTTTCTCGACATGACCGGCACCGCGCGGCTGCACGGCCAGCCTCCGGCGATGATGCTGGCACGATTGGTGCGGCGGATGAAAACCGAACTGGGGCTGACCGGCTCCATCGGGTTGAGCCACAACAAGTTTCTGGCCAAAGTCGCTTCGGACCTCGACAAACCACATGGGTTCTCTGTCATCGGCGCGGGGGAAACGGCGGACTTTCTGCGCGACAAACCGGTGGGCATGATCTGGGGCGTCGGTGCCGCCACGCAAACCGCGCTGGAAAAGGCCGGCATCCGCAGCTTTTCCGATCTCTTGCGGTGGGAACAGACCGACCTCATCGCGCGCTTTGGCAGCATGGGGGACCGGCTGTGGCATCTGGCACGGGGCCAAGACGCCCGCCGCGTCTCACGCCACCGTCCGGTGAAGTCGATCAGCAACGAGACGACATTCTCTGACGATACGGGCGATGCAGAGATTCTGGACGGCCATATCTGGCGCTTGGCGGAGAAGGTGGCAGACCGCGCCAAGGCGAAAGAGATGGCGGGCCGGGTGGTGACGCTCAAGCTCAAACGGGCCGATCATACCGTGCTGTCGCGCCGCCTGTCGCTGCATGACCCGACCCAATTGGCCGACCGGATTTACCGCACCGCCCGCGCCCTCTTCGATCAAGTCGATCACCAAAGCGCCTATCGGCTGATCGGCGTGGGCCTGTCCGAGTTGTCGGGCGCCGAGGGGGCGGATATGGCGGGCGATCTGCTCGACCCCGGTGCGGCACAACGCAGCCGGGCCGAGCGCGCCGCCGATCGCATCCGCAGCCGTTTCGGTGAAAAAGCCATCGTCAAAGGCCGCGCGCTGCGCTGAGCCTACTCCGCGGCGAGCGGAAGCCGCTCCTGACCGATCTGCGCCACCTCGGCCACCACACGTTGCAGCGCCGCCTGAACCGCCTCGAAAGCGCCATTAGGGCGAATCAAGCGTTCGTTCATATAAAGCGCGCGGTCGATTTCCACCTGCACCGCATGTTGCCCCCGGGACGGGCGGCCATAGGCTTGGGTGATATAGGCCCCCGCAAAGGGCGAATTGCGCGTCACGACGAAACCCGCGTCGACGAAAGCCGCTTCGATCCGGTCGACCACCTCGCCCCCCGCCGCCGCGCCGAAACGGTCACCCAGAACGACATCGGGCCGCCGCATCCCACCACGGGCCACGCCGTCCATCGCCTCATGCGGCATGGAATGGCAATCGACCAGCACCGCTTGGCCATGACGGCGGTGCGCCCCGCTGAGCAACTCCTGCAATTTCGCGTGATAGGGTCGCCAATAGCTGTCGATTCGCAACTGCGCCTCTTCTTGGGACAGTTTGCCGCGATAAATCGCCCGGCCATTGGCCACCACGCGGGGAATCACCCCCAGCCCCGAGGCCACGCGCGGGTTATGCCCCTGCCGCGGAATGCCTTCGATGACAGATGGATCGAGTTCCTCCGGCGCGCGATTAAGGTCGATATAGGCGCGCGGAGCCCCTGCCTTGATAAAAGAAGCGCCATACAGCGGTGCGCAGTCGAACAAAAGATCGACAAAAGCATCCTCGGATGACCGGATTGCATGTTCGTCCAACACCGACCGCCGCAGGAAAGACGCCGCATAATCCCGCCCCGAATGAGGCGACGCAAAGACCACGCAGGAGTGGTTTCTGTCCGGATGCAGTACTTCGTAAGCGGTCATCGGCATAATAAATTCCTCTAAGTCGAACATAGCGTGTTTATTCCGCGCCAAAAGCCCTTGATCCCGCCGCCGACTCCTTTTATAGCACCCCAACGGCGCGAAATTTCGCGCCCCATTTAGTTTTGGGGCCGATACGGAAACGCTGAAAAGTGGGTGATTAGCTCAGCGGTAGAGCACTTCGTTGACATCGAAGGGGTCACTGGTTCGATCCCAGTATCGCCCACCATTTATTCATCGACCCGCCCTGCGCGGGTTGCCCGCAACCCAGGCGCTGGCCCGCGCCACGACATGAGGAGACGACCATGAAGGTTCGCAATTCGCTCCGCTCGCTCAAGAATCGGCATCGCGATTGCCGTGTTGTGCGTCGCAAAGGCCGCGTTTACGTCATCAACAAGACGCAGCGCCGGTTCAAAGCCCGTCAGGGCTGAGCTTCGCAGCTATTCGATTTAAAGGCCGCTCCTTCGGGGGCGGCTTTTTTCGTTTCGCCTAACTGCTTGCAACCCCGGCGCAAAACCCCACCTTCAAGGCAGGCTTGAATAACAAGGAAGACCATCATGTCGGACACGCCCGAATATACGCCCCCCAAGGTTTGGAAATGGGAATCAGAGAGCGGCGGCAAATTCGCCAGCACCAACCGCCCTATCGCCGGGGCGACCCATGACAAGGAACTGCCCGTTGGGGCGCATCCCTTTCAGCTTTACTCCCTCGCCACGCCCAACGGGGTCAAAGTCACTGTGATGTTCGAAGAACTGCTGGCGGCGGGTCACAAGGCGGCGGAATATGACGCGTGGTTAGTTGATATTTCCGAGGGCGATCAGTTCGGCTCCGGCTTTGTCGAGGTGAACCCCAATTCGAAAATCCCCGCGCTGATGGACCGTTCCGGCGACACGCCGCAGCGGGTCTTCGAATCGGGGGCGATCCTGCTCTACCTTGCCGAAAAGTTCGGCGCCTTCCTGCCTCAAGACCCCGCCGGCCGGACCGAGGCGCTCTCATGGCTTTTCTGGCAGATGGGCAGCGCGCCTTACCTTGGCGGCGGCTTTGGCCATTTCTATGCCTACGCGCCGGAGAAGTTCGAATACCCCATCAACCGTTTCGCGATGGAGACCAAGCGCCAGCTTGACGTGATGGACAAACATTTGGCCGAGCATGAATATTTTGCCGATGAATACTCCATCGCCGATATCGCGATTTGGAGCTGGTATGGGCAACTGGTCCTCGGTCGGCTCTACTCCGCGGCGGAATTCCTCGATGTGACCTCTTACAAGAACGTCATGCGTTGGGCCGAGGCGATTGACGCGCGCCCGGCCGTGACCCGGGGCCGTATGGTCAATCGTGCCTTCGGGGATGACCTGTCGATGCAATTGCATGAGCGTCACGACGCCAGTGATTTCGACACCAAGACCCAAGACAAGATCGGCAGCAAAGACTGACGGCACAGCCCCCGGCGCCGCTTCGCCGGGGGCTTTCCAACCAATTCTATCGGAATTGGTTGCAGGACAGGGTGAAATCTGTTTCTTACTGTTTCAGTCAAGTTATACCAATGAGACAGGACCCTGATATGACCTTCTGCAAAACATCGACTGCCGCCGCCGCGCTTATGGCGCTGGCCCTGCCCGCGCTGGCCGATGGCGAGTTGAACCTCTACTCTTCGCGTCACTACGACACCGATGAGCGGCTCTACTCCGACTTTACCGAAGCAACCGGCATCACCATCAACCGCATCGAAGGCAAGGCCGACGAACTGCTGGCCCGTATGGAAGCCGAAGGCGCGAATTCCCCCGCCGACGTCCTGCTGACCGTGGACACAAGCCGCCTCAAGCGCGCCAAGGACTTGGGCCTGCTACAAGCTGTTGAGAGCGAGACACTGGAAGAGCGCATCCCCGCCAACCTGCAGGACGACGACAACCAGTGGTTCGGCCTGTCGCAGCGTGCGCGGATCATCTTCTACAACAAAGAGACGATGGACAACCCGCCCGAGACCTACATGGACCTCGCCGATCCCGCGTACAAAGGTCAGGTCTGCATCCGCTCCTCGACCAATACCTATAACCAGACCCTGCTGGCCTCCATCGTGACCCATGAGGGTGAAGAAGCCGCCACCGACTGGGCGCAGGGCGTGGTCGACAACATGGCGCGCGCCCCGCAGGGTGGTGACACCGACCAGTTGCGCGGCATCGTTTCCGGTGAGTGCGACATCGCGGTTTCCAACAGCTACTACTTCGCCCGTGCGATCCGCACCGATGTCGATGGCGTCAGCGCCGATATCGGCAAGATCGGCGTGATCTGGCCCGATCAGGAAGGCAACGGCGCGCATATGAACCTCTCGGGTGGCGGTGTGGCCAAGAACGCGCCGAACCGCGAGAACGCGGTGAAATTTCTTGAGTATCTCGCCTCGGATCAGGCGCAGGTCTACTTCTCGGCGGGCAACGACGAATTCCCCACCGTGGAAGGCGTGGAACTGGCTGACAGTGTGAAGCAGTTGGGTGAGTTCAAGGCCGACGACGTGAACCTGTCGGACGTGGCCGAGAACATCGGCACCGCGCAGAAGATCTTCAACTCGGTCGGCTGGGAATAATCAGCACGACAATCGAGCAGGAGGCGGGCTTTCGGGCCCGCCTTTTTTATTGCGCTACGCCTCCCGCAAGCGTCCGCCCGTGGGAACCCCGGGCATCGCCCTCCCTCCCCCCGGAGGGCGATTTTGCAAGGCCACCGCATGACGCCGCGCCTGCGCCCTTGGCAATGACATTGCAGAAAGCAGGCCGATCATCGCCCCCCAGGGAGGGCGCTGCCCTTATCGCCAGACGGCCCGGAATCAAGCCGTAGGCGCCGGGCCATCGCCTGCCCGTCCCGTCACGCCAAAGGCGTGCCGATCAATAACGGCGCACCTCTGGTGTGACGGGCAGGCGCTGGCCCTCGGGATCTACCGCTGCCGCCCCACCTGACGGCAGATCAGGATCACCGGCAGCAACCCCATCGCCACGATCACCAAGCTCGGCACCGCTGCCCCGTTCAACCGCTCATCACTCGCCAAGCGATACGCCTGCACCGCAAGTGTGTCATAGTTGAACGGCCGCATGATCAGCGTCGCGGGCAGCTCCTTCATCACGTCGACAAAGACGATCAGCAGCGCGGTCAGCAGGCTCGGCGCGAGGATCGGCAGATGCACCCGGCGCAACGTACCCAGGGGCGTCTGCCCCAGCGAGCGCGCGGCGGCGTCCATATTGGCATGCACCATGGACTGCCCGCCCTCGTAGGCGCCAAGCGCCGCGGCGAGGAAGCGCACCAGATAGGCCAGCACCAGAAGCCAGATCGAGCCGGTGATCAGCAGCCCGGTGGAAATGTCGAAAGTCTCGCGCATCCAGGCGTCGAGCGCGTTGTCGAAGGCCGCGAATGGCACCAGAAGCCCCACCGCAATCACCCCGCCCGGCACCGCGTAGCCGAGCCGCGCCACATAGGCCGCGCCCTGCGAGACCCGCCCCGGGCGCAGCCGCCGGTAGAAGCCCACGCTGATCGCCGCCAGCACCGTCAGCAGCGCCGCGACCCCGGCAAGCGTCACCGAGTTGCGCATGAAGCCCAAGTAGCGCGGGCTGAACAGGCTCTGCTCGCTGTCGAGCCCCATGGTCACGAGGATCACCACCGGCAACACCGCGCCCAACAGCACCGGCACCCCGCAAAGCACGATCGCCGCCGCAGCCTGCGAGCCTTTCAACTCGGCTGGCGGTGCCGACTGGGTCCGGCGGGAGGGGTCGTGATACTTGGCCTTGCCGCGCTGCGCCCGCTCCAGCATCGCCAGCAGCAGGGCGAAACTCAGCAGGCAGAGCGCCAGTTGCGCCGCCGCCGCGCGGTCAAACATGGAGAACCAGCTTGTGTAGATGCCGGTGGCGAAAGTCTGCACGCCGAAATAGGCGACGGTGCCGAAATCGGCGATGGTCTCCATCACCGCCAGCAGCACGCCCCCGGCAATCGCGGGCCGCGCCAGCGGCAGGCTGACCTTGAAGAACGCGGCCCATGCGCTGGAGCCAAGCGCGCGGGCAGCCAGAAAGGTCGTCCCGCTCTGCTGCAGGAAGGCCGCGCGCGCCAGAAGATAGACGTAAGGGTAGAGTACCAGCACCAACATCGCCGCCGCCCCGCCGAGCGAGCGGATCTCGGGGAACCAGTAATCGCGCGGCCCCCAGCCGGTGACGTCGCGCAGCACCGTCTGCACGATGCCGGGATGGTCCAGCACATGGGTGTAGGCATAGGCCAACACATAGGCCGGGAAGGCCAGCGGCAGCACCAGCGCGATCTCTAAAAGCTTCGCCCCCGGAAAGCGCGTCATCGTGACGAGCCATGCCGCCCCCACGCCGATTGCGAAAGTGCCTAAAGAGACCAGCAGCACCAACAAGAGCGTGGTGGCCGTGTAGCGCCCCAGCACCGTCTCGATCAGATGCTGCACCGTCTCGGTCCCGCCGCTGAGGGCGGCGATCAGCACCGCCAGCATCGGCAGCGCGCAGAAGAGGGCCACGGTCAGGGCAACGACCGACAGCGCGCGCAGCCCATCGCGGGCGCGGCGCAGGTGGGGTGTCTCGGTGGAGGCGGGGTTCAGCGTCATGCGCCCTATTTCGACGATTTCACTCGGAAATGCCAGAGGGCGCGACGCCGCGCCTCAGTCGTAGCTGCGGGTATCCTCGATCACCAGACCGTCACGCGGCAGGCTGCCGGGGGCGACCAGTTCGACACGCCCCTTGAGCTTGAGCAGATCGGCCACGGATTGGGCATAGCGTTCCTTGTCCTCTCCGGCGGTCTCGATCTGCACGGTCATGACATCGGCCTCGCCCTCGCGGCTAGCGATAACGCGGGCCTTCTCGATCTCCTCGTGCTGGGCGACCAGCGCCGCGACTTGCTCAGGCCGCACGAACATGCCCTTGATCTTGGTCGTCTGGTCGGCACGGCCCATCCAGCCCTTGATGCGCATATTCGTGCGCCCACAGGGGCTTTCGCCCTCCAGCACGGCGCTGAGATCGCCGGTGGCGAAACGGATGAGCGGGTAGTCGGGGTTCAGCGTGGTGACCACGACCTCGCCGACCTCGCCCGGGGCCACGGGGATGCCGGTGCCGGGGGTGACGATCTCGACGATGACCTGTTCGTCGACGATAAGCCCCTCCATCGCCGGGCTTTCATAGGCGATGTTGCCCAGATCCGCGGTGGCATAGGATTGCAGGCAAGTGATGCCGCGCTCCTGATAGAAGGCGCGCAGGCTTGGGAAGAGCGCGCCGCCACCGACCGCGGCCTTGGTGATCTTCAGATCGACCCCCATGGCATCGGCCTTCTCGAGAATCACCTTCAGGTAATCCGGCGTCCCGGCATAGGCGGTGGAACCCACGTCGCGCGCGGCAGTGACCTGAAGCTCGGTCTGGCCGGTCCCGGCAGGCAGCACCGTGGCGCCCACGGCCCGCGCGCCGGACTCAAAGATCATGCCAGCCGGCGTCAGGTGGTATCCAAAGCAATTGTGCACCACGTCGCCCGCGCCGATCCCGGCGGCATGCAGGAAACGCCCCATGCGCCACCAGTCGGGCGCGTTGCTCGACGGCTCGTAGATCGGGCCGGGGGATTGGAAGACATGGGAAAACTCGGTCACCGGCTTGGTGGTGAAGCCACCGAAGGGCGCCTGCGCTGCCTGTGCCTTGCCCAGTTCGGACTTGCGCAGCACCGGCAGATCGGCCAGCGCCTCGGCAGAGGTGATCTGCGATGCGTCCACCCCCTTGAGCGTCTCGCCATAGCCCGGCAAGCCCTGCGCGCGGGCGATCTGCTGCGGCAAAGCCTGCGCCAGATCGGCCGCCCGTTGGTCGGTGCTGCGGGTTTCCAGATCGTCGAAATGGGGCTTGGTGAGCATCCCTGTCACTTTCCTGCTATGGCATCACTGGAGAGGGCATAGGCCCGCTCTGGTCTTCTCTTGGTCTTTCCTTCGGGTCCGGGCGGTGCCGGCTTAGCTGAGCCAGCGCTTGCGGCGGCGGTAGCTGCGCACATCGCGGAAGCTCTTGCGGCCTTCGTCGGACATGCCGAGGTAGAATTCTTTCACGTCCTGGTTCTCGCGCAGGTCCTTGGCGGGACCGTCCATGACCACGCGCCCCGATTCGAGGATGTAGCCGTAATGCGCAAAACGCAGGGCGACGTTGGTGTTCTGCTCAGCCAGCAGGAAGGTCACACCCTCCTGTTCGTTGACCGATTTCACGATCTCGAAAATCTGCTCCACCAGTTGCGGCGCCAGACCCATCGAGGGTTCGTCCAGCAGGATAGTCTCGGGCCGGGACATCAGCGCGCGGCCGATGGCGCACATCTGCTGCTCACCGCCCGAGGTATAGCCGGCCTGCGAACGGCGGCGTTCCTTCAGACGGGGGAAATAGGTGTAGACCATCTCGAGGTCGCGCTGGATCGCGGCATTGCCGTCACTGCGCGTATAGGCGCCGGTCAGCAGGTTTTCCTCGATGGTCAGATGTTCGAAGCAGTGCCGGCCTTCCATGACCTGCACGACCCCCTGTTTCACGATCTCGGCGGGGTCCTGATGCTGGATCGCGCCGCCGCGGTACTTGATTGAGCCCTTGGTGACCTCGCCACGCTCCGAGGCCAGCAGCCCCGAGATCGCCTTGAGCGTCGTCGTCTTGCCGGCGCCATTGCCGCCCAGAAGCGCGGTGATGCCGCCCTTGGGCACGTTCAGGCTGACGCCCTTCAGCACGAGGATGACGTGATTGTAGATCACCTCGATATTGTTGACCTCGAGCAGGTTGTCGACTGCGACGTCATTGGTGTTGGCGGCATCCAGCATGTGGTGGACCTTTCCTGGGGTTCGAAGATGTCCCCGGCCACCCGATAGGTGGCCGGGAGCAGGGTTCTTAGCAGTTGCCTTCGATGGCGTTCTCGCTGGCGTAGGCCGCGCTGTCCTCGTCGATCAGCGGCTGGATCACGTCCTGATCCGACTGCATGAAGTCCGACACGAGGTTCCATTCCTTGGCCTCGGAATCCCACTGGGTCACGGCCACGAAGCCTTCACCGCCGTGGTTCTCGCAAGAGACGGAGAACTCGGGGCCGAAGTCCGGCAGGCCAAGCGCCGCCATCTTCTCTTCGGTGATCTCAAGCTGTTCCATCCCGTCGCGCATCTGGCCGCTTGTGATGTCGCTGACGCCATGGATTTCCTGCGCGGTGCGCGCGGCCTCGGCCACCAGCATCGCGGCATAGATGCCACGGTTGTACAGAACGGAGCCGACCTGATCGCCCGCGCCTGCGGCCTTGCCCGCGTCCACAACGTATTTCTGCAGATCGTCATAGAGCGGATAGTCGGAGCCGACGTTGTGGAAGGTCAGCGCCTTGTAGCCATCGGCCTTGGCACCGGCGGCCAGCACGTCGTTCTCGGAGCCGGACCACCAGATGCCGATGAACTTGTCCATCGGGAAGCGGATGTTGGCGGCTTCCTGCACGGCGACCTGGTTCATCACGCCCCAGCCGTACATGATCACATAGTCGGGCTTGTCACGGCGAATTTGCAGCCACTGGGATTTCTGCTCCTGACCGGGGTGGTCGACGGGCACTTCCTTCAGCTCGAAACCATGTTTCTTGCTCAGTTCCTGCAGGGTGCGGATCGGCTCCTTACCATAGGCGGAGTTGTGATAGACCAGCGCGATCTTCTTACCTTCGAGGCTGCCGCCCTCTTCTTCCATGATGTGCTTGATCGCCACCGAGGCGCCATCCCAGTAGTTGGCCGGGAAGTTGAACACATGGCTGAAGACATTGCCGTTCTTGGCCGAGGTACGGCCCAGACCGGAGGTCAGCATGGAAATGTCGTCAGCGGTGACCTTGGGGATCAACTGGTAGGTGATGCCGGTCGAAAGCGGCTGGTACACCAACGCGCCTTCACCCTTGGTGGATTCGTAGCATTCCACGCCCTTCTCGGTGTTATAGGCGGTCTCGCATTCCGGCACGCGGATGGTCTCGCCACCGATGCCGCCGTCACGCTCATTGAGCAGGGTGAAATAGTCGGCATAGCCGTCGGCGAAGGGGATGCCGCCCGCGGCATAGGGCCCGGTGCGATAGCTCAGCGACGGAAAGACGAGGTCCGCCATCACGGGGCTTGCCGCCATCAGGCCAGCTACGGCCAGTGTTCCCAGTTTGTATTTCATCGGTGTTTCCTCCCTTGGATTGTCCGACTTGGGTGTTTGGGCCGGGTTTCCTCCCTCCGGCCTCGCTTTTCATGGCTCCCGCTTAGTGCGGGAAAGGCCACAATCTCAGTTTTTCCTTGGCGACGCGCCACAGCTGCGCCAGCCCGTGCGGCTCTGCGATCAGGAAGACCACGATCAGCCCGCCCACGATCACCAGCTGCAAATGCGCCACGATATCCGTGGGCCAGCCCAGCCAGTCCACGCCGACGATCTTAAGGAGCACCGGCAGGAGCACGAGGAAGGCCGCCCCGGCGAAGCTGCCGAAGATGCTGCCCAAGCCCCCGATGATGATCATGAAGAGCACGAGGAAGGATTTGTTGATGCCAAAGGCTTCGCCCACTTCCACCGCGCCGAGGTAGATCGAGAAGAACAGAGCGCCCGAGACCCCGATGAAGAAGGAGCTGACCGCAAAGGCCGTGAGCTTGGCGCGCAGCGGGTTCACCCCAATGATCTCGGCCGCGATGTCCATGTCGCGAATGGCCATCCACTTGCGCCCCACCGAGCCCCGCGTCAGGTTACGCGCCACCAGTGCGCTGCCCACGGTGAAGATCAGGCAGAACATATAGGTCGCCCAGGCTTCGGTATTGGGGCCGGTGATCAGGATGCCGAAGGTGTCCCGCTCGGGCGCGCTGATCTGGCCCGAGGCGGAGTAGTTGTAGAACCACGGCACCCGGTTGAACAGCCAGACGAGGAAGAACTGCGCCGCCAGCGTCGCCACGGCGAGGTAGAACCCCTTGATCCGCAAGGACGGCAGGCCAAACAGCGCCCCCACCGCGGCGGTGATGCCGCCCGCCAGCAGGATGTGGATGAACATGCTGACCTCGGGCATCGCCGTCATCAGCTTGTAGCAGGCATAAGCCCCCACCGCCATGAACCCCCCGGTGCCGAGGCTCACCTGCCCGCAGTAGCCGACTAGGATGTTCAGACCGATCGCCGCGATGGCGTAGATCAGGAAGGGCAGGAACAGCGAGTTCACCCAGTAGTCATTCACCACGAAGGGCACGACGAAGACCGCGATGAAGAGCACCAGATAGTAGCGGTACCGGTCGAACTTGATCGGGAAGGTCTGCTGGTCCTGGGCGTAGGACGTGTTGAAATCGCCCGCTTCACGATAGAACATTAGACTGCTTTCCCTTCTGCGGTAGTCATTTGCACTGCGCTCTCAGCGGTCAGTGCGCCTTGGGCTGCGCGCGCGCCGCGCAGCATGGCATTCTCAATCCGGGGCTTCGCCCTTTGAACAGGCGAAACTGTCCCCCGGACAGTTTCCGGGTAGCCTGTATCAAACCCGTTCAATGATCTTCTCCCCGAACAGGCCCTGCGGGCGGAAGACAAGGAAGACCAGCGCCAGCATGTAGGCGAACCAGTTCTCGGTCGCGCCGCCAAGGAAAGGGGCACCGATCAGGAACTCGAAGAGCTTTTCGCCCACGCCGATGATCAGCCCGCCGACGATGGCGCCGGGGATCGAGGTGAAGCCGCCCAGCATCAGCACCGGCAGCGCCTTCAGCGCGATGAGCGAGAGCGAGAACTGCACGCCCGACTTCGCGCCCCACATGATGCCCGCAACCAGCGCCACGAAACCCGCAAGCGACCAGACCAGGATCCAGATGAAGTTCAGCGACACACCGACCGACAGCGCGGCCTGGTGATCGTCCGCCACGGCGCGCATGGCGCGGCCCTGCTTGGTGTATTGCGCGAACATTACCAGCCCGGCCACGAGCACCGCCGCCACCACAGAGGCCACGATATCAAGGTTGTCGATGAAGAAGCCGTAGCCGGTGGCGTTATAGGTGAATTCGTCGATCCAGACGTTGATGCCCTGCGGCAAGCCGACGTCGAGGGTCTTGATCTCGGACCCCCACATCAGGTCGCCCACCCCTTCGAGGAAATAGGCCAGACCGATGGTCGCCATGAAAAGGATGATCGGTTCCTGCCCCACGAGGTAGCGGAACACGAAGCGCTGCACGCAATAGGCCAGCACGATCATCACGATCATGGTCAGCACGATGGCAAGGAACGCCGGAATGTGCCAGCCGAAGTGATGCACCTCGGTGCCAAGGATCGCGTTGATCAGATGGCCGAAAGGCACCTGCCCTTCCATGATCCCCACCAGCGTCAGCGCGGCAAAGAGCGCCATGACACCTTGGGCATAGTTGAAGATGCCCGAAGCCTTGTAGATCAGCACGAAGCCAAGCGCGACAAGCGCATAAAGCACCCCGGCCATCAGCCCGTTGAGAAAGACCTCGATCGTAAACGCCAGTTGCTCAGGCATCAAAAGCCCTCCCCAAAGTCAGAACGGCAGTATCATTTCGGGTGATCGTGCGGCGCTCAGTCATGGGCCACCCCCAGATAGGCGTCGATCACCTCTTGGTTGTTGCGCACCTCATCGGGCGAGCCGTCACCGATCTTGCGGCCGTAATCCATCACCACGACGCGGTCGGACAGGTCCATGACCACGCCCATGTCGTGCTCGATGAGCGCGATGGTGGTGCCAAACTCGTCGTTCACGTCGAGGATGAAGCGGCTCATGTCCTCTTTCTCTTCGACATTCATGCCGGCCATCGGCTCATCCAGCAGCAGGATCGTAGGCTCGGCGGCCAGTGCGCGGGCCAGTTCGACCCGTTTCTTTAGACCGTAGGGCAGACGTGCCACGGGTGTCTTGCGGATCGCCTGAATCTCCAGAAAGTCGATGACCTTCTCGGCGATCTCGCGGTTCTCGATCTCTTCGCGCTCGGCTGCGCCTTTCCAGAAGGATTGAGCCAGCATCCCGGTCTTCATCTGCGTGAGACGCCCCGTCATCACGTTGTCGAGCACCGACATGCCCTCGAAAAGCGCGATGTTCTGAAAGGTCCGGGCGATGCCCTGCTGGGCCACCTGATAGGGTTTCATCGGGGGCCGCTTGGCGCCCTTGTACCAGACCTCACCCTCTTGGGGGACATAGAAGCCGCTGATCACGTTCAGCATCGAGGACTTGCCCGCCCCGTTCGGCCCGATGATCGCGCGGATCTCGCCCTCGCGGATGTCGAAGGAAATATCCTTGATCGCCTCCACACCGCCAAAGCGCAGGGTGATGTTCTTCATCTCCATCACCGTGGGGCCGATGGTGCGGCCGTCGTCGGTGACATAGCTGTCAGCCTGATCTTTCACGCTGTCCCTTTCCATAATTCCCGCCTGCCCGGCACTGACCGCGCTCATTCCGCTGCCATCCGGCGGCTGACCGGCTGCACCGCGGCATCGCGAATTTCGAGCGTCGCCTTGATCGAGCCCTTGCGGCCGTCCTCGTAGGTCACTTCGGTCTCGGTGCTGACCTTGTCTGAACCATCGTAGAGTGCGGCGATGATGTCGGCGTATTTCTCTTCGATGATCTTGCGGCGGACCTTGCGGGTGCGCGTCAACTCACCGTCGTCGGCATCGAGTTCCTTGTGCAGCACGACGAAGCGGTGCACCTGGCAGCCCGAAAGCATCTCGTCCTCGGCGACCGAGCGGTTCACCTCCTCCACATGGCTCTGAATCGTGTCCATCACCTGCGGATGCCGCGCCAGTTCCTGATAGGAGGCGTAGCCGATGTTGTTGCGCTCGGCCCAGTTGCCCACCGCCGTCAGGTCGATATTGATAAAGGCGGTGCATTCGGTGCGGCCGTTGCCGAAGACCACGGCCTCGAGAATGTTGGGGAAGAACTTGAGCTTGTTCTCCACGTATTTCGGCGCGAACAGGCTGCCGTCGGCCATCTGGCCCACATCCTTGGCGCGGTCGATGATGCGCAGATGGCCTGAGCTTTCCTCGATGAAACCCGCGTCGCCGGTGGCGACCCAGCCCTCGGCATCCTTGGTGTCGGTGGTGCTTTCGGGGTTCTTGTAGTATTCCACAAAGACGCCGGGCGAGCGGTAGAAGACCTCGCCGTTGTCAGCAATCTTCAACTCCACCCCGGGGCAGGTCACGCCCACGGTATCGCTGCGCACCTCGCCATCGGGCTGGGCGGTGATGAACACCGTCGCCTCGGTCTGGCCGTAGAGCTGTTTGAGGTTGATGCCCAAGCTGCGGTAGAAGTCGAAGATTTCCGGCCCGATCGCTTCACCGGCGGTATAGCCCACCCGCACGCGGCTAAAGCCGAGCGTGTTCTTCAACGGGCCATAGATCATCAACTCGCCGAGCGCATATTTCGCGCGGTCCATGAAGGAGACCTTCTTGCCATCCAGAATGGCGGGGCCGACCTTGCGGGCATGGGCCATGAAAGTGTCGAAGAGCCACTTCTTGAACCGGCTCGCGTCTTCCATGCGGATCATGACGGAGGTCAGCTGCGTCTCGAACACGCGCGGCGGGGCGAAGTAATAGGTCGGCCCGATCTCGCGCAGGTCGACATGCATCGTGTCGGCGCTTTCGGGGCAGTTGGTGCAGAACCCGGTCCAGAGCGCTTGACCCACGGAGAAGATGAAGTCCCCCACCCATGCCATCGGCAGATAGGCGAGGATTTCGTCGGTCCGCTTGAGATTGTCGAACTCCGAGGAGGACTTCGCCGTTTCGATCACGTTGCGGTTTGAAAGCACCACGCCCTTGGGCTTGCCGGTGGTGCCCGAAGTATAGAGCATCACGCCAGTGGAATCGTAATCCAGCTTGGCCTGACGGGCTTCCAACTCGGCGATGTGCTTGTCGCGGTTGGCGCGGCCCATCTCCTGCACGGCGGTATATTGGTCGAGCTTGGAATGGTCGTATTTGCGCAATCCGCGCGGGTCGAGGTAGATCATCCGCTCGAAGTCGGGAAGCTGGTCCTGCACCTCGATGATCTTGTCGACCTGCTCCTGATCGCCCACCACGGCAAGACGCGCGCCGCAATGGCCCATGACATAGGCCATCTCTTCGGCATTGGCGTCCTGATAGAGCGGCACCGGCACGGCCCCGGCCATCTGCGCGGCCATCATCGCCCAGTAGAGATAGGGACGGTTGCGCCCGATGATGGCGACGAAATCGCCCTCGTTCAGCCCCAGTTCGAGAAACCCGAGGGCCAGCGCCTCGACCTCGTCGCGAGTCTGCGACCAAGTCCAGCTTTGCCAGATCCCGTATTCCTTCTCCCGGTAAGCGGGGGCGTTTGCGAATTCACTTGCGTTGCGGTGCAACAGCGCCGGCACGGACTGAGGTCCGTCGGCACGCGTCAGCGGCTTGGCCAAATTGTCTTCCTCCCATGCCCGCCCTCCCCGGCGGGTTCGATCGCTTGTGCGATTCTATGATCTCACAAGTGACGTTCTCTTTTTTGTGGAGGTCAACTTTTTCCTGATCTTTTCCGAATTCTAACGAATTGTTACAGCGCCGCCGCGCCCCATTTTCCGCTAGTCGATCCCATTGGCGCGCTGCACTTCGCGCACATAGGTCACGATGGATTTCACCTCTGCCGGGGTAATCCCTTCGACCGGGGGCATGTTGCCGAAAGACCAGTGATGCTGGCGCACGCCATTGGTGGCGGCGACCATGAAGGATGCGTCGCCGTGATGACTGGGCTCATAGATCTTATGGATCAGCGGCGGACCACCCCCCTCGCGCCCGGCGGCGTTGACCCCGTGGCAGGCGGCGCATTTCGCCTCGAACGCCCGCGCGCCGATCTGCGCGGGGCCGCTCAGGCTTTCCGGGACGGTGACCTTCACCATGGCCGCGCCACGCACGGCGGGGGCCGGGGCTTCTTCGGTCTGCCACCAAAGATACCCGCCTGCCAAGACCAGCGCCGCCGCCGCGCCTGCTCCGATTTTCTTGTTCATGCTCTGCCTTCCGGTTTCCATTCGGCGCGCTTCTCGGGGCCTCCAGCGCAAGAAGGTCAAGCGCGATTTGCGCGCGGCTCTTTGCCTTTCGCCCGCGCGGTGCTAGCCCTATGCGAAAGGATGCCGATGCAGATCACCGACGACCAAACCAAAGCGCTGACCAATGCCGGTCTGAACCTGATCGCTCAGGCGCTAACCATCTATGACAGCGACCTTCGGCTCGCGGTCTGCAACGCCCCGTTTCAATCCATGTTCGACCTGCCGGACCGGCTGGTGACCCCCGGCGCGCCCTTCGAGGATACGATCCGCCATCTGGCTGGCACCGGCGAATATGGCGAGGTGGGGGATGTCGACGCCTTCGTGGCCGAGCGGGTGGAACAGGCCCGCGCCTTCGTGCCGCATTACATGGAGCGGACCCGCTCGAACGGGCGCACCATCAGCGTCGAAGGCTCGCCCCTGCCCCAAGGCGGCTGGGTCACCGTCTATACCGACATCACCAACACCAAGCGGCAAGAGGCGCTGTTGCGGGCACGCTCAGACGCGCTGAGCGATCAACTGTTGTCCCATGCCGAACAACTGGCCGCCACGAACCGCCAGTTGGAGGCGACGATCACAGCGCTGGAAGAGGCCAAACGACAGGTCACCGAAAGCGAGGCCCGCACCCGGCTGACGACCGAGATGATGCCCGCCCATATCGCCCATGTCGACGCGAGCGGGCATTACATCTACTCCAACCGCCGCCTCAGCAGCGTGATGCCGGGGCGGCCCAGCAACATCTACGGGCTGCATATCAGTGACGCGCTTGGGGCGGCGGCCTATGCGCGGATCAAGCCCGCGCTGACCCAAGCCTATGCGGGCAGCCCGGCGGTGATCGAATTCACCCATGACGAATCCGCCCGCCGCATCCGCGGTGCCTTTACCCCCGACGGGCGCGGCGGGGTCTATATCCTGTCGATGGATATCACCGAAGAGACACAGACCCGCGTGGCCCTGCAACAGACCCTGAAGCGCGAGTTGGCCTCGCGGATGATCTCCGGGCTGGCGCATGACTTCTCGAACCTTTTGACGATCATCCTCGGGATGCAATCGAAACTCGCCCGGCTGCCCGACATGCCGCCGCAAGCGGGCGAATTGATCGAAGGCACCTTGGCCGCCGCGCGGCGCGGCGGCACGCTGCTCAGCTCCATCGCCGATGTGACCGAACCCCGCGCCCTGCGCCCCGTGGCCACCGACCCCGCCGCCCTTATGAGTGAGCTTTCGACCCTCGCCGCCCCCACTCTGCCGCCGAAATGCGCGCTGGTGGTGCGCAATGACGTGCCCGAAGGGGCGGTGCTGCTCGACAAAGGCCGGGTGCAGGATGCGCTGTTGAACCTCATCCTCAACGCCCGCGACGCCTGCGGCGCGCGGGGCACGATCACGCTGACGCAACGGCTGGTGCATGACACATGGATCGAATGGGTGATCCACGACACCGGACCGGGCTTTGCGCCCTCCGCGCTGGAGCGTGGGGTCGAGCCGTTCTTTACCACTAAGGGCAGCGAGGGGTCAGGGCTGGGCCTGTCGATGGTCTATGATATGACCAAATCCTCAGGCGGCGATCTGCGGCTGAGCAATTCGCCTGAGGGCGGCGCGCAGATCAGCCTGCGCCTGCCCTACCGCGCCGCCGTGCCCGCCACCACCGGGCTGGTGCTGCTGGTCGAGGACACCACCGACATCCGCGCCGTGGTGCGCGACATGCTGATGGATCAGGGCCACTCGGTGATCGAGGCAACCAGCGCGGATGAGGCCACCGCCCTCATCGCCGATCTGCCCGACATCGCGCTGGTGCTGTCGGACATCCAGCTTTCGGGCGAAGGCACCGGGATCGACCTTGCCCGCCGCGTCGGCAGCAGCCTGCCGCTTTTGCTGATAACCTCCCTGCCCCCCGATCACCCGCTTTTCGTCGAGGCGCAAACCCTCGCGCCGGTGCTGCGCAAACCCTTTGAAAAAGACGATCTGCAAGCACTGATCGCCCCATTGAAAGCCACCGCCCCATGAGCCGTGATACCGCCTTGCGCCCGCTGGTCACCATTCTGGATGACGAACCCGAGATCCGGCAGATGCTGTCGGATACGTTGGAGGAAGCGGGGTTTGACACGCTCAGCTTTGGCCGCGCGCGGGCCTTCGAGGCCGCATTGGCCAGCCATACGCCCGATGTCTGCCTTGTCGATCTGTCGCTGCCCGACACCGACGGGCTGACGCTGGTGCACCGTCTGGCGCTGGAACAAGGCGCCATCGTGATCATCATCTCAGGCCGCGCGCAGGTGCAGGACCGGGTCACTGGGCTGGAGCTTGGCGCCGACGACTACATCATCAAACCCTTCGACCCGGCCGAGGTCGTGGCCCGCATCCGCGCGCGTCTGCGCAGCGCCAAGCCCACACCGCAGGCCGGCACCACGGCGCGGTTCAACGGCTGGACCGCGCATTTCGACCGTTATGTGCTGCAGGACGCCACGGGCGCCGAGGTCACCTTCTCCCATGCCGAGGGCGAGGTGCTGCGGCTCTTCCTCGACGCGCCGAAGCGGCTCATTAGCCGCGCGCAGATGCAGGAAAGCCTCGGCGGTGTCGCCTCGGAAAGTTTCGACCGAGCGATGGACGTGCGCATCTCGCGGCTGCGCACGAAGCTTGGCGAAGACCCGAAGAACCCGCAGTTGATCAAGACGATCTACGGCGCGGGCTATATCTTCCTCGGCGACGTGGACTGGGACTGAGCGCGTTTAGAGCGCCGCGACAGCCCGCCCCAGCACCTCGACTGCCGCGACCAAATCGGCTTCATCCGTGTCCTCCTCGAAGGCATGGCTGATCCCGCCGATCGACGGCGCGAACAGCATCGCCACCGGCATCAGCCGCGCCACATTGGTCGCGTCATGCAGGGCACCCGAGGGCATCTTGCGCCATTTGCCCGGGGCCACAGCTTCAGCCGCCTTCGCCAGCGCATCGCGCAGCCGCGCGTCCATGGCAACCGGCTCCAGCCCCAGCATCGGGCCGAAGGACAACTCCATCCCGCGTGTTTCGGCCATCTCTTGCGCGGTTTCGCGTATGATCTTCTCCATCCGCCCCAGACGGTCGCTATCGCCGTCGCGCCATTGCATGGAAAACACCGCTTTGCCCGGCACGATGGACGAAGCATTGGGGTGCAGGCTGACATGGCCGATGGTCCAGACGGTGCTCGGCGTCACCACATTGCGCAGCCGGTCATTGAGTAGGCTGTTAAACTCCGACACCGCCTGAAAGGCATCGCGCCGCACCGCCATCGGGGTGGTGCCCGCGTGGTTCTGCTGGCCCTTGAAGGTCACCTTCATATCGCGGATGCCGACGATGTCGCTGACCACGCCGATCTGCTCACCACTGTCATCCAGCGTCGGCCCTTGTTCGATGTGCAACTCGATATAGCCGGTGAACTGCGCGGGATCGACGGGGCCGGTGACCATATCCGTCATCGCGCGGCGCGCCTCGGCCAAGCTGACCCCGGCATGATCGGTGAGGCCGTCAGCATCCACCTGATCCAACGCGCCGGACCAGACGGTCGAACCGGTGGTCACGCCAAAGCGCCCCTCTTCGTCCTGAAAGGACACGACCGAGACCGCAGGCCCTCCGGCCTCACCCGCTGCGCGGGCGACTTCAAGCGCGGCGATCACGCCCAAGGCCCCATCAAGCCAGCCGCCTTCGGGCTGGCTGTCGGAATGCGACCCCAACAAAATCGACGGCCCCGCGGCCAGACCAAAGAGGTTGCCCATGGCATCGACCTCGACCTTCAGCCCCGCATTGCGCATCCGCCCGGCAAGCCATTCGCGTGCCTCCACATCGGCAGCGGAATAGGCGGGGCGCACCACACCCTTGCCCACACCCGCCGCGCCGATGGCGCGCAGATCGTGCAGGTCTTTCAAGAAACGGGCGGCATCAATCTTCATTCTTCCAAACTTTCCTTACTCGGCGGCGACGGCTCCTTTCGCCGCCTCCACCCTGACGGCAGAGAACTTAAACTCCGGGATCTTGCCATAGGGGTCAACCGCCGGATTTGTCAGGATATTCGCCGCCGCTTCGACATAGGCGAAGGGCAGGAAAACCATGTCGGGTGATACCGCCCGATCCGCGCGGGCCATGATCTCGATACTGCCGCGCTTGGTCGACAGCCGCACATGCTCCCCCGGGGTCACACCAAGGCGGCGCAGGGTCGACGGGTGGAGCGAGCAATTCGCCTCCGGCTCCAGCCCGTCGAGCACTTTGGACCGCCGCGTCATCGAGCCGGTGTGCCAATGCTCCAACTGCCGCCCGGTGGTCAGGATCATCGGATAGGCCTCATCCGGCGCGTCATCCGGCGCCACGATCGCGGCGGGGGTGAATTTGGCGCGGCCTTCGGGCCGGGGGAAACCTTCGCTAAAGACAATCGCCTGCCCGGGATCGTTTTCGCTGAGCGACGGGTAGGTCACTGCATTCTCCTGCGCCAGCCGGTCCCATGTGATGTTGTCGAGCGAGGCCATGTTGCGCTTCATCTCGGCAAAGACCTCTGCCGGGCTCTCGTAGTCCCAGCCCAGCCCCAGCCGCTTGGCCAGTTCCACCTCGATCCACCAATCCTCGCGCGCCTCTCCGGGGGGCGTCACCGCCGGGCGGCCCATCTGCACCTGCCGGTTGGTGTTGGTCACCGTGCCGGACTTCTCGGCGAAGGCCGAGGCGGGCAGGATCACGTCGGCGTAATTCGCCGTCTCGGTCAGGAAGATGTCCTGCACCACGAGGTGGTCGAGCTTGGCGAGCGCCGCGCGGGCGTGTTCCACGTCCGGGTCCGACATCGCCGGGTTTTCGCCCAGCACATACATCGCCTTGATCTCGCCGTCGTGCACCGCATCCATGATCTCGGTCACCGTCAGACCCTTCTCGGCGCTGAAATCGCCCGAGCCCCAGACCTCGGTGAAGGCCGAGCGCACGCCATCTTCCTCCACTGGCTGGTAGTCAGGCAGGAACATCGGAATGAGGCCCGCATCCGAGGCGCCCTGCACGTTGTTCTGCCCGCGCAGGGGGTGCAGCCCGGTGCCGGGGCGGCCGACATGGCCGGTCATCAGCGCGAGGCTGATCAGGCAGCGCGAATTGTCGGTGCCGTGAATATGCTGGCTCACCCCCATGCCCCAGAAGATCATCCCCGCCTTGGCCCCGGCAAAGGTCCGCGCCACGTCGCGCAGCACCTCGGCCTCGATGCCGCAGACGGCGGCCATGGCTTCGGGCGGGAAGTCCTTCAGATGCGCCTTTTCGGCCTCCCAGTTCTCGGTATAGGCCTTGATGTATTGTTCGTCGTAGAGGCCTTCCTCCACGATCACCTGCATGATCGCGTTCAGCATCGCCACATCGGTACCGGGGCGGAATTGCAGCATATGCGACGCAAACCGGCGCAGGCCCTGCCCGCGCGGGTCCATGACGATGAGCTTGCCGCCGCGCTTGGTGAACTGCTTGAAATAGGTCGCGGCGACGGGGTGGTTCTCCACCGGGTTGGCGCCGATCACGATGGCCACGTCGGCATTCTCGATCTCGTTGAAGGTCGCGGTGACGGCACCGGAACCGACGTTCTCCATCAGCGCTGCCACCGAAGAGGCATGGCAGAGCCGCGTGCAGTGGTCGACGTTGTTGTGCCCGAACCCCTGCCGGATCAGCTTCTGGAACAGATAGGCTTCCTCATTGGTGCATTTGGCACTGCCGAAGCCCGCCACCTCGCGCCCGCGCCCTTTCAGGCCCTTGGCGGCAAAATCCAGCGCCTCGTCCCATGTCGCCTCGCGAAACACCTCGCCCCAGTTGCCCGGATCGACGTTCAGCCCCTTGGCGGGGGCGTCGTCGCGGCGGATCAGCGGTTTGGTCAGACGGTGCTCGTGGTGGATATAGTCAAAGCCGAAGCGCCCCTTCACGCAGAGCCGCCCCTCATTGGCCGGGCCGTCGATCCCTTCGACATATTTGACCTTGTTGTCCTTCACCTTCAGCGAGATCTGGCAGCCGACACCGCAGAAGGGGCAGACGCTGGCGACCTCGCGGTCAAAGTCGGCAGAATCGCCAACCTGTGTCTCGTCGACCACGCTGGCGGGCATCAGTGCCCCCGTCGGGCAGGCCTGCACGCATTCGCCGCAGGCCACGCAGGACGACGCGCCCATGGGATCGTCGATGTCGAAGACCGGATAGGCGTCATGGCCGCGCCCCGCCATGCCGATCACGTCATTGACCTGCACCTCGCGGCAGGCGCGGACGCAGAGGTTGCACTGGATGCAGGCGTCGAGATTGACCCGCATCGCCACATGGCTGTCGTCCAAAAACGGCACGCGGTCGCGCTCCAACTTCGGGAAACGGCTTTCCTCTACGCCGCTCTGCGCCGCCATCTCGCGCATGTGGCTCGACCTGTCATGCGCCACCTCCTGCGCGGGTTGATCGGCCAGCAGCAATTCCATCACCATCTTGCGCGCATTCTGGGCCCGGGCGTTGTTGGTGGTGACGACCATCCCCTCGGCAGGTTCGCGGATGCACGACGCCGCCAGCACGCGCTCGCCCTCGATCTCAACCATACAGGCGCGGCAGTTGCCGTCGGGGCGGTAGCCGGGGGCGGGTTTGTGGCACAGATGCGGGATTTTCAAACCCCGACCGTTCGCGACCTCCCAAATGGTCATGCCGGCCTCGGCCTCGACGGTCTGCCCATCAAGCGTGAATGTGATCCTCTCGGCCATGGCTGCCTCTCCCCTTGGCTATTGCCCAAACTATAGGCAAAATCCGGCGCTTGTCAGGGGCCAATCCCGACACCCCGTCACGGATAAACGCCGCGCCAGTGCATTGCGGCGCATCGCATTGTATGGCCCGGCAAGCTGCCCTATCACTTGGGCGAACAGTGAAAGCCATTTGATGTCCCACATTACCCTGATCCGCCACGGCCAAGCCAATTCCACCGCCAAGGACGAACTGAGCTATGACCAACTCAGCCCGCTTGGCCATGAGCAAGCCGCCTGGCTAGGGGATCATCTGCGCCAGAGCGAGACCTATCACACAAGGCTCTATACCGGCACGCTGACCCGCCATATCGAAACCGCGGAGGGGATGAACACCGGGCTGGAGCCCATTCGCGACGCGCGGTTGAATGAGCTGGAGTATTTCACCCTCGCCAATCTGATGGAGCAGCAGCACAAGGTGCCCTTCCCCCGCGAGGGCGAGTTCGTGCACCACCTGCCGCAGGTCTTCGACTATTGGAAAGCGGGCAAGCTTGCCGATACGCCAGAGACCTATGAAAGCTTTGAGACGCGGGTGCAATCCGTTCTGACCGAGATCGCCGAGGGCGAAGGCCCGGCGCTGGTGGTGACCTCGGGCGGGCTGATCTCTTTGGCGATGGCGCAGGCGATGGACGTGGGGATCCCGGCGATGGCGCGGCTGGCGCTGGCGATCATGCATACTTCGATGCACCGGCTCTTTCCCATCGGCGGGCATTGGTCGCCCGTGCTGTTCAACGCCGTGCCGCATCTTGACCGCCCCGACCGCCGCCTTGCACAAACGCATATGTAACCCCCCCTCGCCCGCGAAAGGCTGACCCATGCTGAAACTTCACTACGCCCCCGGCACGATCTCGGTCGCCGTCGCCATCGCCCTTGAAGAAGCGGGGCTGGCCTATGAGCCGGTGAAGGTCGATTTCGCCAGCGCCGAACAGACCGCCGCGCCCTATCTGGCGCTGAACCCCAAGGGCCGGGTGCCGACCCTCGTGACCGAAGCGGGCAGCACCCTGACCGAGACCGGCGCGCTTTTGGACTATGTCGCCGCCCGCGCGCCCGAGGCGGGGCTGGTCCCCGCCGACCCTGAACGCGCGGCCCATATGCGCGGGGTGATGTACTACCTCGCCTCCACCATGCATGTGGCCCATGCGCATAAAATGCGCGGCCACCGCTGGGCCGATCAGCAATCCAGCTTTGACGATATGAAAGCCAAGGTGCCGCAGACCATGGCCGATTGCGCGGCCTATCTCGAAAACCACGCCATCCGGGGTGATTTCGTGGCGGGCGATGGCCTGTCGCTGGCCGATCCCTATCTCTTTGTCGTTTCGGGATGGCTGGCCGGTGACGGGGTCGACCGCGCGGCCTACCCACAGCTTGATGCCTTCGCCGCCCGCATGGAAAACCGTGCCAGCGTCAAGGCCGTGCGCGCGAAAGGATTCTACGCATGACCCATCTATGGCTCCGCGCCGAGCAGCGCGACAATGAGACCCGCACGGGGCTGACGCCCGAGGGGGCCGCCGCGCTGATCGCGTCTGGCATGAAGGTGAGCGTCGAAGACAGCGACAGCCGCGTGATCCCCACCGCCGCCTATGCGCAGGCGGGCTGCGAGATTGTTCCGGCCCATAGCTGGCCCGACGCCCCGCGCGATGCGGTGATCTTTGGCCTCAAGGAACTGCCCGAAGACGGCACGCCCCTGCCGCATACGCACATCATGTTCGGCCATGCCTACAAGGGCCAATCCTCGGGCCGCAAACTACTGGAACGGTTCAAGGCCGGCGGCGGCGCGCTGCTGGATTTGGAGTATCTGACCGATGACAATGGCCGCCGCGTTGCCGCCTTTGGCTATTGGGCGGGTTTCGCGGGAGCGGCCGTCTCGGTCAAATGCCGCATCGCGCAGCTGCGCGGGGAGACCTGCGGCTCTGTTGCGCCCTACGCTGACGCCGAAGCTCTGAAAGCCGCACTAACCGAAGAACTCGCCCAAGTCGACGCAAGCGGCGACCGCGCGCTGGTCATCGGCGCTTTGGGCCGGGTGGGCCGTGGGGCCAGCGATCTTTGCGCGGCTCTGGGCATCCCCGTCACCGGCTGGGACATGGCAGAGACGGCCCACGGCGGACCCTTCCCCGAAATCCTCAACCACGCCTATTTCTTCAACTGCATCCTTGCAGGGCCAGACACCCCCGCCTTCGTCCGCCCCGATGCCCCCGAAGCAGAGCGTGCCCTGCGGGTGATCGGCGACATCGCCTGCGACCCCGACAGCGCTTTCAACCCCGTGCAGGTCTATGACCGCGCGACCATTTGGGCGGCGCCCGCCCTGCGCGTGCATGACACTCCGCCGCTGGATGTGATGGCCATCGACAACCTGCCGTCCATGCTGCCGCGCGAAAGCTCTGAGGATTTCGCGGGCCAGTTGCTGCCGACCCTGCGGTCGCTGCCAGAGACGGACAATGCTGTCTGGCAACGGGCGCGCGACCTGTTCGATCAGCATGTCGCCGAGGTCTGACCCTCAGGAAAAGAACCGGTAGTACAGCCAATCCGGCAGAAAGCGCCCCAACCGGAACAGCAGTGAGAAGCCGTAAGGAAAATCCAGTTTGAAACTGTCGCTGTTCATATGCTCGAAGACGCGGCGCGCGGCGGCGTCCGGCTCCATCAAAAAGGGCATTTTGAAATCATTCTTGTCGGTCAACCGGGTCTTAATAAAGCCCGGGTTGATCGCCTGCACCTGCACGCCGGTCTTGCGCAGATCGGCGTGCATGCATTCCGCCAAGGACAGCGTCGCCGCCTTGGAGGCCGTATAGCCGATCGAGCCGGGCAGCCCGCGATAGGCGGTCAAGCTGGAGGTGATGACGATATGCCCGTGATCCCGCGCGACCATCTGCGGCACCACCTGCCCCAAGACGCGCATCAAGCCGGTGAAATTCACATCGGCCATGGTCACGCCATGCTCTGCCTGCCACTCCTGCGCGCCAAAGGGCCAATAGGCCCCCGCCAGATAGACCAGCCCGTCGATTGGCCCCACATCCTTGGCCGCCTGCGCGACGTCTTCGTCGTCGGTCACATCCATGACCCGCACCCGCGCCCGGCCCGGCAGGGACTGCGCCAGTTCGGTTAGCTTGTCTTCGGACCGAGCAGAGAGGATCACCTCGGCCCCGGTGCGGCTCAACTGATGCGCCAGCGCCGCGCCAAGCCCGTCGCTTGCGCCCACCAGCCAATAGGTCTTGCCTTGCCAGTCTTTCATCTTTCCTCCGCCGGTCGCAGGGTGGCGACCAATTCTGCTACTTTGATCCCGAATTTCCGAAACTGACTGCGATTGACGATGGTGCCATCGGGGGTGAGATACATCCAATCGACGGTTTTTAGCACATGGCTGCCCAGTTCTTCGGGCAGTTGGATACGATAGCGCAGCTGCAATGTCGGGCCAGCCTGAACGCCCTGCCCCACCCCGATCACATCCGGCGCGGTGCTGGTGAAACGGCCATTCTTCCCCAGCGTCACGGTCCATTCGCGCTGCTGACGCGAGCCGTCGTTATAGCGGAAACTCTCGGCCACGGTGGCGACATCGCCCTCCCAGGACACGTCGAATTTGGCCGTGAAGCTGCTGGTGACCCGGCCAAGGGGGCCGAAAATCACACCCTCGCAGATCATCTCATCGCGCAGATGCAAGCGCAGGTCGAAGACAGGGAAGGAATCCACATAGTCGCTGGGCGATTGGCCATGAAACTCCCCCAACCGGCGGCGCAGGAAAGTGAGCAATAGACCAAGGCCCAGCCCGACAGCGATAAAGATCAGCGGCTCTGTCACGATGTCTCCACGTCTTTGGCACCGGCGAGAAGAGCGATCGCCAGCAATTTCAGGGCGCAAGGTACACCGGCATAGAACCAGATCAACAGGGAGATGGATGTATCGGAACTGGTCCCCGTTGCGGTCTGCAACCCTGCACTTTCTAAGGCGGGAAGTAGGGCCGCCGCCGCGAAAGCCAAGGTCAGTTTGGACACGAAAGACCAAAGGCCGAAGCCTTCGGCCGCCGAGGGGGAAATCTGCGCCATACGGCTGGCGAACATGGCAGGCAATAGGGTCAGATCGGCCCCCAAGACCGCGCCGGAAGCCAGACAGACCAAGGCGAAAAGCACCACATCCCCCGGCCCCAGAAACAGCGCCCCGCCGAAGGCTGCGATGCCCAAAGCCATCGCAACCAAGAGCACCCGGCGTGGGCCATGGCGTTCGGCCAGCATCCCCCAAAGCGGTGCCGCCGCCGCTGCCGCGATGAAAAACAGCAGCAAGAGCGGCCCCTCCCATCCCGGTGCCTCAAGCGCCAGTTCGACGTAGAAGAGAAACAGGGTCGAGGTGACGGCCACCGGGGCGGCATTGACCAAGGCGATGAGCAACAACCTCCGCGCCTGCCCATCGCGCAAGACGGTGCCGAAACCGCTCGCGCCCGGCAGCTCTGCCGCCCGCCACTCCCTGCGCATCGCCACCACGGCCCAGAGCGCCAGAACCGCGAACCCCACCGCGAAACCGGCAAAAGGCCGATCCAGCGCCAAGCCCAGCAGCAGCGGCGCGACCGAGGCGAGACAGACGCCCAAAAGCGCCCCAGTCTCGCGCCAGCGGGCGAGGGTCAGATGCCCGGCACCCGCCAAGCTGTCAGCCTTGGCCACGCCTTGGGCATAGAAACAAATGGTCAGAAAGCTGAAGGCCGAGAAGACCAGCGTCAGCATCAGGGCGAACCACAGCACGGGTGCCATCGGCGCGGGCACCGCAAAAAGCCCCAGCATCGCCAGCGCCATCACCGCCCCCGCCACCGTCACCGCCAGCCCGCGTTTGTGGCGGAGCGCTTGTGCCAGCCACCCGAGTGCCGGGTCTTGCACCACGTCCAACAGCCGCAGACCAAAAAGGACAGAGCCAAGCGCCGTCAGCGAAACCCCGTATTCATCGACATAGAACTTCGGCGCGTGAATGTAGATCGGCAGCCCCGCCGCGGCGAGCAATGCGGCGAAAAGCGCATAGGCGGGCAGCCGGGCCGCGCGCGCCCTCATCGCCCGCCCGCGCCATGGGCCGCATCACGGGAAACCTCGGCCTCAGGCGCCTCGGGGCGGTTGCGGAACCCCGCCCCCTTGAGCCAGAGCTTCAGCGCCTGCCAGTGGATCAGCGCCAGCACCCGCCGCGCCCCAAAGGGGCGGCGCAGCAGCGACCAGAGGATGCGGCCATTGGTCAGCGGCGCCCGCGGCCCGGTCAATGTGGCGATCAAGCCGTTCTCCCCATCCGAGAAATCGATCCAGATGCCGATCCGCTCAGCGCGGATGTCGAAGCGAAAGACATAGCCGCCCGAGATGTCCTGAAAGGGCGAGACATGCATGAGCTTTGCGGCCCGCAAGCGATCCTCGGGCGCGATGGGGCGCAGGTCGGGGTGGTGGCAGAGATAGGAATGCCGGTCGCCATAGGTATTCGTGACCTCGGCGATCACGGCAATCAGCGCGTCATCGGCCCGACGGCAGAGCCAAAAGCTGACCGGGTTGAAGACATGGCCCAGCACCCGCGGCTGCGCCAAGAGTTCGATCCGCGCAACCCCTGTGATATCATGCGCCGCCAAAACCTCGCGCACCCAAGGGGCGCCGCGCCCCTGCCCCGGCGCGCCGCCGTGGTCGCTGTCGTGCAGGCTGGTCACATTCGCACCATTGCGGGCGAACAGAGTGGGCGCAGTCAGCGCCTCGGTCTCGGCATCGCAGATCACATAGTCGACCGAATAGCGGAAACGGTTCTCGACCGCGCCCTTGCGGCCATGGAAGGTCTGGCCGCGGATATGATCGACCTGCGCCGTCACTCCGCCGCCAAAGGCGCCGCCCGCGCGGCCTGCATCCGTTCAACCACATCCACCGCGCTGGCCAGCCCGTCTTCGTGGAAGCCATTGCGCAGCCATGCCCCGCAGAACCATGTGTTATGACTGCCGTCGAAGGCGCGCACCTCGTCCTGTGCGGCCAAGGCGGCAAGGTCATAGACCGGATGGCGCAGGGTCACTTGGTCATAGATCAACTCCTCGCGGATGCTGCGTTTGGTGTTGAGCGTGACAAAATGCGGATCATCCTGCGGGATCGGTTGCAGCGAGTTCATCCAATAGGTCAGGTCGATCCGGTCGGACTTCTGCACACGATCCTCGGTATAAACCCACGACGCCCAAGTAGAGCGCCGCTTGGGCATGATATTGGCATCGGCATGTAGCACGATGTCATTGGGCTGGTAACGGATTGCGCCAAGGGCGCGTTGCTCGGCCTCTGTCGGATCGGCAAGCATCGCCAACGTGTCGTCGGAATGGGTGGCAAAGATCACCTCGTCGAACGCCTCCCATTCGCCACCATAGGCGCGGACCTCGACCCCCTGCGCCGTGCGGCGCACCGCCTGCACGGGGCACTCGGTGCGCAACGCGACACCCTTCGCGCGCAGGGCGCTTTCCAACCGGTCGACATATTGGCGCGAGCCGCCCTTGACCGTGTACCACTGATGCTGGCCGGAATAGTTCAACAGCGCGTGGTTTTCGAAAAAGTTGACCATGGCATGGGCGGGGAAATCCATGATCTTTTCCGTCGGGGTGGACCAGATCGCGCCCGACAGGGGCGAGAGGTAGAAGTCGCGGAAATAGCGCCCGGTGCCCAGTCGGTCGAGAAACTCCGCGATGGTCATCGACGGGTCACGCGACACGGCCAGCGCGTTCTTGTTGAAATGCAGAATGTCCCGCAGCATCCGCAGGAAAGGCGGGCTGAACATATTACGTTTCTGGGCAAAGACCGCGTTGAAATTGGTCAGCGCATATTCCAGCCGCCCGCCGTCGATCGACGCGCCAAAGCTCATGTTCGAGGGCACAACCGGCACGTCCAGTTCCGCAAAGAGCGCGGCAAGATGCGGGTAGTTGGCATAGTTGAACACGATGAACCCGGTATCGACCGGCTGATCGCCATTCTTGCCCGCGATCACCGTCCGCGCATGGCCGCCGATCTTGGCCCCTGCCTCGTACAGGGTCACACGGTCCGCAGGCGCCAGCATATGCGCCGCCCCCATGCCGGAAATCCCACCGCCGATCACGGCGACACGCCGCCCAAGCGGCTGTTGGGGGAGAGTGCTGTCGTTCAGAGCTTCAAAAGGCATAGGGGTCCTGCTTTGGTCCGGAACTTTGGATATGGGGCACCCACGGGTAAAGGGGAGTTAAAGTTGCAGCGCCCGATAGATTTTCTTGGAAGACTTCACGCAGCATCGCGACCGCGTGAACAGCCCTTTGGGGGGCACTAGGACAGCAGGCTATCAAGCGCCGCTTGCCCGCGGCTGAGCTGGCCCAGATAACTGTCGGTGTCGATATTGGCCCCGCAAACGATCACCCCGACACGCCGCCCGGCCAATTGGCTGCGCAGAGGGCCGAGCGCGCCGGCCATCGCGGCCCCGGCGGCAGGTTCCACCGCCAGTTTCGCCGCCTGTTGCAGCACCACCATTCCGGCGCAGATGGCATCGTCGCTGACCGTCACCACATCGTCGACATAGACCGCGCAAAGCGCATGGCCGAAGGGCAGCGCCATCGGCGGGGCAAGGCTGTCGGCGATTGTGTTGACCTCAGGGATGGTGACCGGCGCGCCAGAGGCGAGGCTTTGCGACATGCTGTCAGCGCCCTCGGGCTCTACGCCATAGACCCGGCAGGCGGGGTTGATCGCCTTGACCGCGGCGGCGACACCGCTGATCAGCCCGCCACCGCCGACCGAGACGACGACCGCGTCCAACTCCGCCACCTGCGCCATCAACTCCAGCCCCACCCCGGCGGTGCCGAGCGAGGTGTGCAGCCCCTCGAAAGGATGGATGAAGAACCGCCCCTCTTCGCGCACCAACCGCTCGGCCTCGGCAAAGGTTTCTTGCCCGGCGGGTTTCAGGATGACCTCGGCCCCGGTGGCACGGGCAAGAGCGACGCGAAAGGGATTGGCGTTGTCCTGCATCACCACCTTGGCGCTGATGCCGAGCTTGCCCGCGGCCCAGCCTGCGGCAATGGCGTGGTTGCCCGCACTGGCCGCGGTGATGCCACGCCCGCGACTATCATCGTCAAGCTGTCGCGCCACCGACAGCGCGCCGCGGGCCTTGAAGGTGCCGGTATGCTGGAAACACTCCAGCTTGAGCGTAACCCGCGCGCCGCCCAGCACCTCGTCGATCATGGGAGAAGACAGCGTCACCACCGGCGTTTGCAAAATATCGCTGCGCAACGCGGCGGCCCGCGTCTGCATTGCCTCCAGCGTCATCCCGGTAATGTCCACGTCGTTCATTCAGCCGTTCCCTTCGGGTGTCCTCAGGGGAACAATAGCCTCGGTTTTGGCTTCTGCCAGTTCTTCGAAGTCGAAATTATGCAAGCGCCCCGCGCGTTTGGCGGCTTTTTCGCTGCTGACTTTGATCTCTTCCACATCGCGCCGCGCTTGGCTGAAATGCCGGTCGAGGTTGCCCACCCGGGTCGCCAGACGTTCGACATCCTTGTTCAGGTTGCCCAACTCCTTGCGGATCGCGCCTGCCTGTTCACGCATCCGCGCGTCCTTCAGGATCGCGCGCATGGTGTTGAGCGTGGCCATGCAGGTGGTCGGGCTGACGATCCAGACGCGTTTCTCGAAACCTTCGCGGACGAGTTCGGAGAAATTCGCGTGCAATTCGGCATAGACCGCCTCGGAGGGCAGGAACATCAAGGCGCCTTCCGCCGTCTCCCCCTCCAGAATGTATTTGTCGGCGATGGCGTTGAGATGCACCCGCACGGCGACCTTCATCTGCTGCGCGGCGGCGCGGGTCTCGGCTTCGGTCTTGGCGCGGCGCAGGGCCTCATAGGCCTCCAGCGGGAATTTACTGTCGATCACGATCGGCCCCGGCGGATTGGGCAGATGGATCAGGCAATCGGGCCGCTTGCCGTTGCTGAGCGTGGCTTGCAGCGAATAGCTGTCCGAGGGCAGCGCCTTCGACACGATATCGCGCAGCTGAATTTCACCGAAAGAGCCGCGCGTCTGCTTGTTGCTCAGGATATCTTGCAGCGACAGCACGTCGCCCGAAAGTTTGGTGATATTGTCCTGCGCCTTGTCGATAGAGGCGAGCCGTTCCTGCAACTGCGCAAGGCTTGTGGTGGTGCGTTTGGACGAGCCGTGCAGCGTCTCGGTCATGCGCTGCTGCATCTCGGCCAGTGAGCGCGCCGAGCGGGCGGCGTTGTCGGCCAGACGGTCCTGCATCTGCTGTTGCACATAGGCCAGCCGCGCTTCCATCGTCTGCATCATCTGCGCTTGGGTATTGCTTTGCGTGTCCGAGACCATTTGCAGCCCCCCGCGCAACTGCTCCTGCCCCTGTCCCAACTGCTGCACATGCCCGCCAAGCACCCGCATCTGCTGCGCCAGAGGGGCGGCCACACGGGCCGAACGGCCCGCGGCGCGGACCGCCATGATCAGCAGGATGACAATGAGCAAGAGCAGCCCGCCCCCGGCAAGGGCGGCCAGCGTGACAGGGTCGGAGAGGGTCAGGGTCGTACCGTCAAACGCCATCAAGTGCGCCCGAACAGCCGTTCGATATCGGCAAGTTTAAGCTCCACATAGGTGGGCCGCCCGTGGTTGCACTGGCCCGAGTGCGGCGTCGTCTCCATCTCGCGCAGAAGCGCGTTCATCTCTTCGGCGCGCATCCAGCGGCCCGAGCGGATCGAGCCATGGCACGCCACCCGGCTCAGGATCGCTTCGATCTTGGCCTGAACGATGCTGCTGCTGTCGCCCTCGGCCAATTCGTCGAGCACGTCGAGGATCAGCGCACGGGCGTTCACGGTGCCGAGGATCGCAGGCGTCTCGCGCACCGCGATGGCGCTGCCGCCGAAGGCTTCGATGCCAAGGCCGAGCTTGGCCAGTTCCTCGGCCAGTTCCAGCAGGCGCGCGCAGTCATTGGCGGACAGTTCGACGATTTCGGGGATCAACAGCGCTTGGGCCGCGACGCCGTTCTCGTTCATCTGCCGTTTGAGTTTCTCATAGACCAGCCGCTCATGCGCCGCGTGTTGATCGACGATGACCATGCCATTGGCGGTCTGGGCGATGATGTAATTCTCATGCACCTGCCCCCGCGCGGTGCCCAAGGGGTAATCGGGCGCGGGGGCGGCCTCTTCGGCTTCGGAGGCGGCGGCGGCGGCATGGCTCGGCGCGGGCATCTCGGGCAGCGGCGTGCCCTCAACCCGGCCCCAAACGCCTGCGGTCTCGGCAAAGCCGGGGGCCTGCGCCTGATAGGCAGCTTGCCGCGCGGCCGGGCTGGGCCGGTCCATGCCCGCGCGGTCCATCTGGTAGACCCGCGCGCCCTGCGGCTGGGGCTGCATTGCGCCCAAGGTCGCCTGCGCCACGGTGGTCGAGGCGCGGTGGCCCGCTTCGGCCAGCGCGTGGCGCAGGGCCGAGACGATCAGCCCGCGCGCCAGCCCCGGATCGCGAAAACGCACTTCGGATTTCGCCGGATGCACATTCACATCGACCAGCGTTGGCGGGCATTCCACGAAAAGCGCCGCCGCCGGGTGGCGGTCCCGGCTGAGGAAATCGAAATAGGCGCCGCGCAGCGCGCCTGTCAGCAGCTTGTCCCGCACCGGGCGGCCATTGACGAAGAGATACTGCGCCACGGCAGAGCCGCGCGAATAGGTCGGCAGGGCGGCAAAGCCGGTCAGATGCAGCCCCTCGCGCATGGCGTCGATGGGCAGGGCATTCTCGGCAAACTCCCGGCCCAGCACCTGCGCCAGACGGCCATGCAGCGCCTCGAAGAGATCGCCCTGCTCGGCCTCGGCGCGGAACACATCGCGGCCCTTGCCGTCGCCCGAGACATCGCGCAGCACGAAACGCACGAAAGGCTCGGCCATGGCCAGCCGCTTGATGACATCGCCGATCGCCTGCGCCTCGGCCCGGTCGGTGCGCAGGAACTTGAGCCGCGCGGGCGTGGCGAAGAACAGATCGCGCAGGGTGACGATGGTGCCGCCGTTCAACGCCGCCGGGCGCACCTCGCCCATGCGGCCCCCGTCGACGGTGATCTCGGCCCCGTCGAACCCAGCCGCGCGGCTGGTGATCGTCAGCCGCCCGACAGCACCGAGCGATGGCAGCGCCTCGCCGCGGAAGCCGAAGGTGTGGATATCCAGCAGGTCAGAGCCGTCGATTTTAGAGGTGGCATGACGCGACAGCGCCAGCGGCAAATCTTCGGGCGCGATGCCGCAGCCATCGTCCGTCACGCGGATCATCGTCTTGCCGCCGTCGGCATACTCCACGGTGATCCGCCGCGCGCCCGCGTCGATGGCGTTCTCAACCAATTCCTTGACCGCCGAGGCGGGGCGTTCAACCACCTCGCCCGCGGCGATGCGGTTGATCGCGGAATCGTCCAATTGACGGATGACGGGGCGATTTTCGCTTATATTGGGAGTCGGGCTAGGCATACCGCAAGACCTAGCATGGCGGCTTTTGATTCTGCCAGATGTGAATGCGTCTAGTGAGGGCTGGGTATCAGAGGTTCTGCGCAAAGTCAGCGGACCGCCGCCAAAGGTGGGGCGATCCGCTGCTGGGTCGGCTACTCGGCGCACTGGTGCTTTTGTTATTCCGGTCTTATCAGAGCGGCGGGCGACCCGGGTGGAGGTCGTCTCCGGCGGAGCTTGCCACCTGTATAGACGCAGGACGATTCGCAGGTCAAAGCAAAATCGAATCAGTTGCCGAGAAAACGAATCGCTGCGATTCGGTCAAACGTTGGGCGCGGCGGCGCCTCTATGGCGATGTGGCCCCATCAAGGCCGCTGCGCCCAGGATCAACCCGGAGACGGTCGCGATCATCCCCGCCGCCGAGACCGAATCCCGCAGCCCGATCCACAGCGGCCCGTATCCGGCGAGGACATAGCCTAAAATCGCCGCCACGGTGGCAAAACCCACCGACCATGCGATCTGATGCTCGAGCCGGTTGGTCATCATCCGCGCGGCGGCGGGCGGGCAGATGAACATGGCGATCACGATGATGCTGCCCACCGCGTCAAAGGCGGCCACGGCGGCAATGGCGGCGACGATCACCAGCCCAAGGCCCAAAGGGCCGGTCTTCATCCCGATGGTGCGGGCAAAGCCTTCGTCGAATGTGCTGATCTTGAGCGGGCGCCAGAACACCGCCGTGAAAAGCGCAACGAAAAGAAGCGTGACCGCCATGCGCGGCAGCTCCACCGGGATGGTCGCCAACGCCTCGGGGTCGAGCAGCGACGCCCAGCCGGTGGCATCCAGCCAGATCAGGCTTTCGAGGTTGCCATAAAGCGCATGTTCCACGTCGAGATGCACATTGCTGGTGTCGGATTGTTCCAGCAGCAGCACGCCGCCCGCGAACATCGCGGTAAAGACGACCCCCATGGCCGCCCCGGATTCGATCTTGCCCAAACGCCGCACGCCTTCGATGGCCAGCACGGCGGCCAGCGCCGCGCCCGCCGCGCCCAAGAGCATCGGCCAAGTGCTGACCACGCCGGTCAGCAGGAAGGCCACGACGATCCCCGGCAGCACCACATGGCTGATCGCATCGCCGATCAGCGCTTGGCGGCGCAGGACAAGGAAGTTCCCCGGCAAGGCACAGGCCACGGCCACGAAGATGCCCGTCAGCATCGGCACCAAAGACAGGGGGACGAATTCGGAACCGTTCATGCCATCACCCCGCCGCGCATGTCGATGCGGCTGTCGATTTCGCGGATTTGGTCGGCGGTCAACACCGTCTCGATAGGGGTCAGACCGTCATACTGCTGGGCTGCCGCCTCGTAAGCCGGATCGCGGCGGATCAGTTGCCAGCGGGTCTCGTCGCGCAGCGCCTTGGCGGCGCGGCCCCGGCCCGCCTTGGTAGCGACCCCATCGGGCAGGGCGTAGCCCTCGGCCCGTAACAGGCGCAGGGTGCGTTGTTCGTAGATCGGCTGCCCATGAGCCAAGGCCAAGAGCCCCTGCCGCAGATGGACCCGACGCTGATAGCGCCGGTGCCGCAGCAGCGCCGAGAGCGCGCCGCGCCGGGGCGCCAAGAGCAGCGACAGGGCAAAGAGCGCGAAACCCGCCAGCACGATGATCGGCCCCGTGGGAAGGTTCGGCGCCGCCGCCGACAGCGCGGCACCGACATAGGCGGCAATCCCGCCCATCAGGCCCGAGATCAACACCACGTGGTCGGTCCGCTCGCTCCAGAACCTTGCGGTCACCGGCGGGATGATCAAAAGCGCCACGATCAGGATGAGACCGACGATCTTAAGCCCCACGACCGTGACCGCCAGCACCAGCCCCATCATCGCGAGATCGGTGCGCGGCACGTTCTGGCCGATGGCGGTGCCGTATTCGGGATCGAAGGAGGCCAGCGTCAGCGGGCGGCGCAGCAGCAGCACCAGTGCCAGCGTCAACGCCGCGGCAGCGGCGATGATCAGCGCATCGTTGCGCAGCATCCCGGCGGTGGAGCCTAGAAGGAAATCCTCCAGCCCCGCCTGCTGCCCGGCGCTCATGGTCTGGATCACCGTAAGCAGCACGATGCCAAGGCCAAAGAAGACCGACAGGACCGAGCCGATCGCCGCATCCTCGGCCAGCCGGGTGCGGTTGCTGAGCCATGAGACCAAGAGCAGCCCCGCCGCCGCCGAGAGTGCGGCCCCCAGCAGCAGGCCAATCAGGTTGCGCCCATCACCGCCCAAAGCGACCATCACCATGAAGGCAAGCGCCACCCCGGGCAGTGTCGCATGCGAGATCGCATCGCTCACCAACGCCCGTTTGCGCAGGAAAAGGAAGGTGCCGCCAACGCCCGCCGCCATGCCCAAAAGCGTGGCCCCCAGCGTCACCAGGGTGGCGTTATAGCCCAGTTGCAGTGTCAGCGCGTCCCAGATCATGACAGTTGCAAGGCATCCATCTGCGCGCCTGCCAAACGCCCGCCATAGGCGTCTTGCAGGTTGTTGGACTTGAAGACCTCCGCGACGCTGCCCTCGGCCACGCGGTGGGTGTTGATCAGGAAGACATTGTCGAAATACTCAGGCACCGTTGACAGATCATGGTGCACGGCGACGACCGTCTTGCCCGCATCCCGCAGGGATTTCAGCACCGCGATGATCGCCTTTTCCGTCGCCGCATCGACCCCGGCAAAGGGTTCGTCGAGCAGGTAAAGGTCTGCATCCTGCGCCAAGGCCCGCGCAAGGAACACCCGCTGCTGCTGGCCGCCCGAGAGTTGGCCGATCTGGCGGGTGGCGAAATCCTGCATCCCGACGCGGGCCAGACAATCGGTGGCGCGGGCGCGGTGCACGGGGCGGATGCGGCCCAGAAGGCCCAGTTGCGGGTAAAGCCCCATCAGCACCACGTCGATCACGCGGGTTGGGAAGTCCCAATCCACGCTCGCGCGCTGCGGCACATAGGCGATGCGGTGGCGCTGCTCGGCCACGGGTTTGCCATAGACGGTGGCGGTGCCCGCCAGCGGGGTCAGGATGCCCAACGCGGCCTTGAGCAGCGTCGATTTCCCCGCCCCGTTCGGGCCGATGATCGCGGTCATCTTGCCCGGCTCGACGGTCATATCCACCGAAAAGACCGCAGGCTTCTGGCCGTAAGAAACGGTCATCCCACGCAGGGCGAGCGGGCTGTCGGTGCGAGCGGTCGGCGTGGTCTCGCGCGTGCTGGCGAGTTCGAGTGTCATGGATCAGCTTCCTTGCGCCAGCTTGCCGGTCATCCCGCCCGCGTCCACCGGCGCGCCAAGCGCGCGGGCAATGGTCGTGACGTTGTGATCGATCATACCGATATAAGTGCCCTCATAGCTGCCCGGTTCCCCCATGGCGTCACTATAGAGCGACCCGCCGATCACGACCTCATGACCGCGCGCTGCCGCGCCTTCGACCAGTGCACGCATGTTACGGTCAGACACCGAGGTTTCGACGAAAACCGCGCCAATCTCGCGTTCGACCAGCTCATCGACCAGCGAAGAGATGCGATTGAGCCCCGCCTCGCTGATGGTCGAGATGCCTTGAATGCCGATCACCTCGAAGCCAAAGGCGCGTCCGAAGTAGCCAAAAGCATCATGGGCCGTGACCAGAACGCGCTGGCCCTCAGGCACCTGCGCCACGGTCTCGGCGGCATAGGCGGCAAGCTGATCCAGTTCCGCGCGGTAAGTCTTAGCATTCGCGGCAAAGGTCTCGGCCCCCGAGGGATGCGCTTCGCTCAGCGCGCGGGTCACCTCATTCACCACGGCGATCCATGTGTTGGGGTCCATCCAGACATGCGGGTCATAGCGGCCCTCGTAATCCGGGTGGCTGAGCAAACCGTCCTTGGGCAGCGCATCGGCCACGGCGATCACGGCGCGTTTGCGGCCCAGATCTTCAAAGAACCGCTCCATCTGCGCCTCAAGATAGAGGCCATGCCAGAGCACCAGATCGGCCCGCGTCAGCGCCACGATGTCGCTGCGGGTCTGGCGGTAGCTGTGCGGATCGACCCCCGACCCCATGAGCGAGCGGACCTCGACCAGATCGCCACCGATACGCCGGGCGGCGTCAGCGATCATGCCGGTGGTCGCGACGACATTGAGCTTCTCCGCCGCGAAGGCGGCGGGCGCGGCCCCGAGCAGGGCAAAAGCGCTCAGGCTGCCGATCAAAGCGGTACGGCGGGACGGGCGAAAGGGATCAGATGCATGTGTCATGGGGTATTAGTGAGAACGATTCTCAATTAAGTCAACAGTTGAGAATGGTTCTCATTAACAATTTCCGCATTTCGCCTGTTTTTCAGGCATTCGACCGGTGACGCGGGGTTAGCGTCGCTTGCTTTGGCCCCTGCCTCATGCCATTTTGCGCGCCTGACCAAACCGGAGAGACCCCGATGGCCACCCAGACGACCCCGCAGCACCGTGAGACAGAGACCGACGCGCCGGGCCATCTGCCCCAGGTCACCGAACCCCGCGTCGAACCGATGCCGCTTGATATGGATTGGCTGCGCTCGGTGCAGGCGAATACCTCGGCGATCGAGCGCCGCGCCGCCGCCCTGCCCGCCCGCCGTTCGCTGAAAAAGGACCACCAAGCCGCGTGGTTGCTGCGCGCGGTGACCTGTATCGATCTGACGACCCTCTCGGGCGACGATACCGCGCGCCGGGTCGAGCGGCTTTGCGCCAAGGCGCGGCAACCGATCGCGCCCGATCTGCTTGAGGCGCTTGGCATGGCACCGATCACCACCGGCGCGGTCTGCGTCTATCACGAGATGATCCCGGCCGCGCGGCGCGCGCTGGAGGGCACGAACATCCCCATCGCCGCCGTCTCAACCGGCTTCCCGGCGGGGCTGTCGCCCTTGGAACTGCGCATTCGCGAGATCGAAATGAGCGTCGAGGCCGGTGCGAGCGAGATCGACATCGTGATCTCGCGCCGTCATGTGCTTTCGGGCGACTGGCAGGCGCTTTACGATGAGATGCGCGCCTTCCGCGAGGCCTGCGGCGAGGCCCATGTGAAGGCGATCCTCGCCACCGGCGAATTGGGATCGCTGCGCAATGTGGCACGCGCGTCGCTGGTTTGCATGATGGCCGGGGCCGATTTCATCAAAACCTCGACCGGCAAGGAAAGCGTCAACGCCACCCTGCCCGTGAGCCTCGTCATGATCCGCGCGATCCGTGAGTATTACGCGCGCACTGGCGTGCGCGTGGGCTACAAACCCGCGGGCGGCATCTCGAAGGCCAAGGATGCGATCACCTATCTGGCGCTGATGAAGGAAGAGATGGGCGACCGTTGGTTGCAGCCCGACCTGTTCCGCTTTGGGGCATCCTCGCTCTTGGGCGATATCGAGCGGCAGTTGGAGCATCATGTGACCGGCAATTATTCGGCGGCTTACCGCCACGCGACCGCCTGAGCCCGTTGCAGGCTGCGGGAAGGTATTTGGAAAAGGATGAAGGCATGAGCGTGTCCGACATATTCGAAAGCATGGAATACGGGCCAGCCCCGGAATCGGCGGCAGATGCGCTGGCGTGGATCGTCGATCAGGGCGGGCGGTTTGGCCATTTCATTGATGGCGCCTTCACCGCGCCGGGGGCGGGTTTTGACAGCACGAACCCGGCGACGGGTGAGGTCTTGGCCAGTCTGACGCAGGCGTCGCAGGGCGATGTGGATGCCGCCGTGAAGGCAGCGCGCAAGGCGCAGCCTAAATGGGAGAAGCTGGGCGGCCATGGCCGGGCGCGGCATATCTATGCGTTGGCGCGGCTGTTGCAGAAACACGCGCGGTTGTTTGCGGTCTTGGAGGTCTTGGACAACGGCAAGCCCATTCGTGAGGCGCGCGATATCGACGTGCCCTTGGCGCAGCGGCATTTCTATTATCACGCGGGCATGGCGCAGTTGATGGAGAGCGAACTGCCCGATGCGCAGGCGCTTGGGGTTTGCGGGCAGATCATCCCGTGGAACTTCCCCCTGCTGATGCTGGCGTGGAAGATCGCGCCCGCGCTGGCGATGGGCAATACCGTGGTGTTGAAGCCTGCGGAATACACCTCGCTCACCGCGCTTTTGTTTGCCGATATCTGCCGTCAGGCGGGCCTGCCCAAGGGTGTGGTCAATATCGTGACGGGCGATGGCAGCGTGGGCGAGATGATCGTTGGCCATGAGGATATCGACAAGATCGCCTTTACCGGCTCCACCGCCGTTGGCCGCCGCATTCGCGAGGCGACGGCGGGGTCCGGCAAGGCGCTGACCTTGGAGTTGGGTGGCAAATCGCCCTACATCGTTTTCGACGATGCCGATCTGGACAGCGCTGTCGAAGGGTTGGTCGATGCGATCTGGTTCAATCAGGGTCAGGTCTGCTGTGCCGGGTCGCGCTTGCTGGTGCATGAGCCGGTCGCGGATCGGTTCTATGCCAAGCTGCGTGCGCGGATGGAGAAGCTGCGTGTCGGCGATCCCTTGGACAAGAGCATCGACGTGGGCGCGCTGGTCGACCCGGTGCAATACCAGCGGGTGAGCGAGATGGTCGAGGCCAATACCGCCGGCGAGCGTTTCGTGACGCCGGGGGCGATGCCCGAGAATGGCTGTTTCTATCCGCCCACCTTGATCACCGGGCTGAACCCTGCGGACCGGTTGATGCAGGAAGAGATTTTTGGGCCTGTGCTGGTCTCGACCACATTCCGCACGCCCGGCGAGGCGGTGCAGCTGGCCAATAACACGCGTTACGGTCTGGCGGCGACGGTCTGGACCGAGAATGTGAACCTCGCCCTCGACATCGCGCCAAAGCTTGAGACAGGGATCGTCTGGGTCAACGGCACCAATATGATGGATGCCGCAGCCGGGTTCGGCGGCAAGCGCGAAAGCGGCTTTGGCCGCGAGGGCGGTTGGGAAGGTCTGGCGGGCTATACCAAGCCCAAAACGGCGGGCAAGCCTTTGAAGGAGATCGAAGCCTTCGCCGGTGAGGGTGCGCCGGAGGATGGGATCGACCGCACCGCGAAGCTTTATATCGGTGGCAAGCAGGCGCGGCCCGATGGCGGCTATTCCGCGCCGGTCTGGGGCAAGTCCGGTGGGCTGTTGGGGCATGTGAGCCTCGCCAATCGCAAGGACCTGCGCAATGCGGTTGAGGCGGCACATGCGGCGAAGGGTTGGTCGAAAACCACCGGCCATCTGCGGGCGCAGATCCTGTACTACATTGCCGAGAACCTTTCCGCACGCGGCGATGAATTCGCCGCACGTCTGGATGCGATGCAGGGTACGAAGACGGGCCGTCGGGAGGTCGATGCGGCCATTGACCGGCTTTTCACCTATGCCGCTTGGGCCGACAAATACGACGGTCAGGTGCACGGCGTGCCGATCCGCGGCGTGGCGCTGGCGATGAAGGAACCGGTGGGCGTGATCGGCGCGCTGTGCCCTGCCGAGGCGCCTTTGCTGGGGCTGATCTCTTGCATGGCGCCGGCCATCGCCATGGGCAACCGGGTGATCCTCTCGGCCTCCGACCCCTTCCCGCTGGCAGCGACGGATTTCGTTCAGGTGCTGGAGACATCGGACGTGCCCGCAGGCGTGGTGAACATCCTGACCGGGCCGCAGGCGGATCTGGCCGAGGCGATGGCGCGTCATATGGATGTGGATGCGGTTTGGTCCTTCGGCGCCGCGGCGCTGTCCGGCATTGTCGAGAAAGGGGCCGCGAGCAACATCAAACGCAGCTGGGTCAACCACGGGATGGCGCGGGATTGGTTTGGGGCCGAGGGTGCGGGGCGCGACTTTTTGCAGGCCGCGACCGAGGTCAAAAATATCTGGGTGCCCTACGGCGAGTAACGCCCACCGCCCGGCCTATGCAGAAGCGCCGCCCCCTGTCGGGAGCGGCGCTTCTTTCATTCCTGTGCCGTGTCTTTGGCCTCTAGCCCCTCGGGCTGACCGACGACGACGAAATGCAGGTTTTCCGGCTCCAACAGCTCGGCGGCGACACGTTTGACATCTTCGAGCGTAACCGCCTCGACCCTGTCGTTGCGGGTGGCGATATAGTCGGTCGGCAGGCCCAGCATCTGCATGCCGACGAGGATGTTGGCGATGGGCGTGTTGCCGTCAAAGCGCAGCGGATAGGCACCGGTGATATAGGTTTTCGCGGCATCCAATTCCTCTTGCGTGATGCCTTCGGCGGCGGCCTTGGCCCATTCGGCGCGGATCACCTCGATCGCCTCGGCGATGCGGTCATTGGCCGAACTGACGGAGCCGAGATAGGTCTCGGCCAGATCGCGCGGGGCGAGGTAGGAATAGACGCCATAGGTCAGGCCACGTTTCTCGCGCACCTCGGTCATCAGCCGGGATTCGAAACCGCCGCCGCCGAGGACGTGGTTCAGCACCGTCGCGGTGAACCAATCGGGATCGTCCTGCGCGAGGCCGGGCTGACCAAAAAGCGCGACGGACTGCGGCGTGGCGAAATCGACCACCGTGGTGCCGCTGGGGATATCGACCTCGGCCCGGGGCGGCATCGGCGCGCCTTCGGCGGGCAGCCCCCCCAACAGTTTGTCGAGCATCTGGCCCAATTCCTCGGGTGTGATGTCACCCACCGCGCCGACGATGATGCGATCCCGCGCCAGCACCGCGCGATGCGCGGTGCGCAGATCGTCACGGGTCAGGCCCGCGACGCTTTCCAACGTGCCATTCAGCGAACTGCCATAGGGGTGATCCCCAAAGGCGATCCGGTCAAAGGTCTGTTGAGCGATCTTATCGGGGTCTTTCTGGTTCGACTGGATGTTCGATATCACTTGGCCGCGCACCCGCTCGATAGCGTCTTCGTCGAAACGCGGTTCCAGCAGGGCCGCGCGCAGAAGGTCGATCGAGGGCGCGCGGTTCTCGGTCAGGAAACGCGCGGACACGGAAAGCGCATCGTCCGAGACGTCAAAGCTGAGGTTCGTAGCCAGCGCTTCGGTCGCGCGGCTGAAGGCGCGGGCGTCCATCTCGCCTGCCCCCTCTTCCAAGAGGCCGGTCATCAGGTTGATCGCGCCGCGTTTGCCGGGGGCATCGAGAGACGCGCCGCCCCGGAAACGGATTTCCAATGCCACGAAGGGGATCGAATGTTCCTCGACCAGCCAAGCGGTGATGCCGCCGGGGCTGGTCACCTCCTGAATATCGACCTCGGCACGGGCGGGGAGTGCGGCAATTACCGTTAGGATCAGGGCGTAGATCAGTCTCATTGCGCGTCCTCCTTCATCAGCCAACCGGTGACCGATGTGCGTTCGTCGAACAGGTCGCGGGCGGCCTGCATGATGTCCTCGGCGGTGACGGCCTGAAGCACATCGGGCCAGGCCTGCACGTCTTCGACCGTGAGGCCGATGGCGAGGGCCGAGCCATAACGATGCGCCACGCGGTCCGCGTCATCGCGGGCGTAGATTTGATCGGCGCGCAACTGCGCCTTAAGACGATCAAGGTGTTCCGGGTCGACACCGGCCTCCATGAATTGCGCAAGCGCTTCGTCCAGCGCCTCTTCGGCCTGTTGCAGGCTGACGCCGGGTACGGGCAGCACGACAAGGTCAAAGGTCGTGTCGTCCAGCGTGTCGGCCTTGTAGAAGGCGCCGGTGTAATTGGCGATCTGCGCGTCGAATTGCAGTTTCTCGGCAAGGTAGGACGTGGTGCCGCCGCCCAGCAATTCACTAAGCAGCAAAAGCGCCGCCGCTTCCTCCTGTTCGCCACTGTCGCGTTCCTGCGCAAGGTACGACCGCCGGACATAGGGCTGGGCCACGCGGGCGTCTTTGTAGATCAACCGGCGTTCGGCGATCTGGGGCGGCTCTTCGGTGCGCAGACGTTCCGGCAAGGCGGGGTTGGCGGGGATTTGGCCATAGGTGGCCTCGGCCAGTGCGCGCACTTCTTCCGGTGTCACATCGCCCGAGACCACGAGGATCGCGTTGTTGGGCGAGTAGTAGAGTTCGTAAAACGACAGGGCGTCTTCAAGGTCCAACCTCTCCATCTCATGTTTCCAGCCGATGATCGGCACGCCGTAGCGGTGGTTGAGATATTGCGCGGCGTTAAGTTGTTCGCTGAACAGCGCGGCGGGGTTGTTCTCGGTCCGCTGGTTGCGCTCTTCGAGGATCACATCGCGTTCGGTTTCGATGTTCTCAGGGGTCAGACGGATGTTCTTCATCCGGTCAGCCTCCATCTCCATCATCAGGCCAAGGCGGTCTGCCGCGACGCGCTGGTAATAGGCGGTGTAATCGTAGCTGGTAAAAGCGTTGTCACGTCCGCCGTTGGCGGCCACGGTGGCGGAAAATTCGCCCGCTTCCAGCTTGTCGGTGGCTTTGAACAGCAGGTGTTCGAGGAAATGCGCCACGCCGGAGGCGCCTTTGGGCTCATCCGCCGATCCTGCGCGGTACCAGACCATTTGCTGCACGACCGGGGCGCGATGGTCTTCGACTACCACGACCTCCATGCCGTTATCAAGGGTGAAATGGGTGACCGCTTCGTTCTCGGTCTGCCCCGCCTGCACGGCAGGGGCGGTGAAAAGCGTCGCCACCAGGGCCGCCATCATCGGCAGTCGGATCATTGCTTACCTCGAAATATATCGCCTGCCGCATTACCTACGCGGTCTGGCGCTACTTTCAAGAAGCCTAGCGAAAACGTGTGTCTTGTGGCGGGTAAGACGGCGTGCGCCCGCCTGCCCTGCGCCAGCGCTCCGCCTCGTTATGGGCGTCGAGGATTTGGTTCTTGTAGGCTTGGCCGTAGCGGTCGACGGGCACGATGCGGAACTGAGTAAACCGGCCCTTGCGCTTGCGGAATTTCGCGTCGGCCTCGGCCAAGCTTGCGCGGATGCCGGGCTGCACGCCCATCCGGCTCGCATGTTGGACCAGCGCTGCATCCCCCGCCGGAATGCCAGCAGAGGTATCCAAACGCCCGCCGAATGCCGCGACCCCTTCGGCCACCGCCGAGCGGTCGGTCAGGTTCGCCTGCCCCGGCGCAGGCGTGGGCAGGGTGTTCAGATCGTCGGGACGTTCCAGAGGCTTGACCGGTTGGATCAGGAACTCGTCCGGCCCGTCAGAAGTCGGCTGCAAATCGCGAAGGCCCTGATTGCTGCAGGCGGCGAGGGCCAGCGGGATCAAGCTGATGAGGGCAATGCGGCGCATGGTGTCTCCTTTCGGGGTCTGCTTGTTCAATATCGCAGGCAAGCGGGCAATGTCACTGACCTTTTTTGCCCCGGCGTTTGGGCGCGTTTTTCGGCTCTCCGGTAAAGAGGATCAGCCCCAAGGCCCCGGCAAAGATAAAGACATCCGCCAAGTTATAGACGAAAGGGTTGTCGATGCCGCAGCAGGAGTTGTTCAGAAAATCCAGCACATAGCCGTAGATCAGCCGGTCTGCCACATTCGCCAGCGCCCCGCCGACCAGCAGGCCACCGCTGAGCTGCGCCCAACGCCCATGCGGGCTGCGCCAGAGCCATAGGGTGACGCCCGCGCAGATCGCCAGCGCCACCACGATCAGCACCCATTGGCTCATGTCGCCGCCGAGGCCAAAGTTAATGCCCCGGTTTTCCCCATAGCGGAAATTCAGCACCGGCGGCAGCACCTCGATGGAGCGGACACGCGCCAGTTCCATCATGTGAATGACCACATATTTGCTGATCTGGTCGATCAGAAAGGCCACGAAGGCCGCGATGCCGAATGTCCGCATGGGGCTTCCCTTCGCTTAATGCCGGAAGTGGCGCATGCCGGTGAAGACCATGGCAAGCCCCGCCTCATCCGCCGCCGCAATCACTTCGTCGTCCCGCATCGAACCGCCGGGCTGGATCAGCGCCGTGGCGCCGGCCTCTGCCGCGGTGATCAGACCGTCCGCGAAGGGGAAGAAGGCGTCGGAGGCCACGACCGAGCCCTGGGTCAGCGGGGCGTCGATCTCCATCACCTCGGCCATGTCTTGGGCCTTGCGCGCGGCGATGCGGGTGCTGTCCACGCGGCTCATCTGGCCCGCGCCGACGCCCACGGTGGCGCCGTCCTTGACGTAGATGATGGCGTTGGACTTGACGTGTTTCGCCACGGTCCAGGCAAAGAGCATGTCGTCGAGTTCCTGATCCGAGGGCTTGCGCTTGGTTACCACCTTCAGGTCATCGCGGGTGATGCGGCCCACGTCCTTGTCCTGCACCAGATAGCCGCCCGAGACCTGCCGTACGGCCAGCGCAGCAGCGGTGGGATCGGCGAGCCCTTCGGTGGTCAGCAGGCGCAGGTTCTTCTTGGCGGCGAAGATGCGTTTGGCATCCTCGTCCGCGCCGGGGGCGATGACGACTTCGGTGAAGATCGCGGCGATGGCCTCTGCCGTCGGCCCGTCCAGCGGCTGGTTCAGCGCGATGATGCCGCCAAAGGCCGAGGTGCGGTCACAATCGAAGGCGCGGGTGTAGGCCTCAAGCAGCGTCTCCCCGCGCGCCACGCCACAGGGGTTGGCGTGTTTGATGATGGCGCAAGCGGGGCCATCCTTGGGGTCGAACTCGCTGACCAGCGCAAAGGCCGCGTCGGTGTCGTTGATGTTGTTGTAGGACAGTTCCTTGCCCTGATGCTGCACCGCATTGGCCAGACCGGGCGCGGTGGAACCATCGGTGTAGAAGGCCGCCTTCTGGTGCGGGTTCTCGCCATAGCGCAGGGTTTGCGCGAGCGTGCCGCCGAAGGTGCGGCGGCGCGGGGTGCCTTCGACCTGCTCGGCCATCCATGTGCTGACGGCGGTGTCATAGGCGGCGGTGCGGGCATAGGCGGTCTGGGCCAGGCGCTGGCGCAGGGCGTAAGAGGTCTGGCCGTCGTTGGCCTCCAGCTCCGCGATGACCTCGGCGTAATCCTCGACATCCACCACCACGTTGACGAAACCGTGGTTCTTGGCCGCCGAGCGGATCATCGCCGGGCCGCCGATGTCGATGTTCTCGATCACCTCGGCGTATTCCGCGCCCTTGGCGACGGTCTCCTCGAAGGGGTAGAGGTTCACCACCACCAAGTCGATCGCGCCGATGTTGTGTTCGTTCATCGCGCAGACGTGTTCGTCATTGTCGCGCAGGGCCAGCAGACCGCCATGCACAACTGGGTGCAGCGTTTTCACGCGCCCGTCCATCATCTCGGGAAAGCCTGTCACATCGGCCACATCCAGAACTTCAAGCCCCGCGTCGCGCAGCGCTTTCGCGGTGCCGCCGGTGCTGAGCAACTCAACGCCCCGCGCCGCCAAAGCCTTGCCAAGGTCCAAAAGACCGGTCTTGTCGGATACGGAAAGCAGGGCGCGTTTGATGGGATAGAGGTCGGGCATGGGGCTGGTTCCTTGGTCAGTCTTCATCAGCATAGGGATCGTCGATCGACAAATCTCGCACGCCAATCGCAGTTTCCTGCGCTTTTGACAACGACCAGCGCACCCGTGTGGCATAGTTCATGGCATAGCCCGAGAGCACGATCTGCTGCGCGGCGCGCGGTTTCAAGCGGGTCGTCTCAAGGTAAACCCCCGGTTCCAAAGACAGATTATGCGTGCCGTCATGGCGAAACACCCAAATCTCCCCGCTTTTGAGCGCCATGGATATTGCAGCCCCGCCAAGGTCCAGCGTGGCATCCACATCCGGATGCAGGTGAAAACGGATGTCGAAAGGCACGCCCTTCGACTGGGCGGCGCTCAGCACTTTGTCAAAGCGCCGCTTCTCCGCCGCCTCTATCGCCAGCAGCATATCCTCCCCCGAAAGGCCGCGCCCGTTTGCGGTGAGGTCGAGCCGCCGCGCATGGGTCAGCCCGTGGCTGCGCAAATAGGCATCATGCGCGCCCTCGAAACGCAGCCCCTCCGCCGCCTCTCCAATCTCGACGGGCACATGGCGCGGGCCCGCGATCAGCGCCTCTGCCCCGCTATGGGGGTCGGGCTCTGCCAATCGCGCGCTGGAATGGCCGACGAGCGACAGGGCCGAATGCGACGGCGTAGCCCGCCCCGCCCGCCGCCATTCCAGCCCGAAAGACGCGCCGGAGCCGCAGTTCACCACCAAGGGCCGCCGCCCCGAGGTCAACTCAAACGCCAATGTCGAGGCATGGGCGTTGCCCGAGGCCGCGCCCCCCGGTGGAGCCGCCGCATCGACGATCACGCTGGTGCGGCCTGCCGACAGTCTTGCAAAGCCCATGGCCAGCCCATCGGGCTGCCGCGTCCTGACCTTAGCCGCCGCCAGCGCGTGGTCCAACCAGCCCTCCATGCCGCGCCCGCCGCCATGAAACCGCGCCAACGCCCCATCCGCATGGCGCAGGCTGCGCAGGGTCGGCGCGATGCGCTCGATCGCGGTGAGATGCGCCTTGGGCGTGCTGCGTCCCGCATCGCTCAAGGCGGCGGCGGCCCATGTCAGCAGGGTGAAGACGGCGAGCAGTTCCTCGGGGTTGCGCGTGGGCAGCCCCCCTTCGGCGTCGATCTGGCTGGCGCATTCCCGGGCGAGGGCTTGGACAGCCGGATCGGCCAATTCCGCCAGCCCCTCCAGCGACAGGCTGGCATAGATCAGCCCGGTCAGCGCCTCGAAACGCGGCAAGCCGGGGGCCGCCCCGCGCCAGCGTTTCGACAGGAACCGGGTCTGCCGTTCGAGGGATCGGTAGAAGGCATCGCTCTGCCCGGTCTCGGTCCCGCGCAGCAGGAAAAGCGCGTGGTTGATCCAACGGATCAACCGCCGCCCGGTTAGCGCCGGGGTCCAGCCCGGCCCCTGCCCGCGACCGAAACGGTCGATCCAGCCCCAAAGCCACGCCTGCGCCGCCCCCCGCGCCCGCGCATCGCCCACGGCGGCGAGGTCATCGAGCCACGCAAAACCGTGCAGCTCTGCGGCAAAGGCGGGGTCAGGCGGGGTCAGATCCCACATGGCGGTTTGCGGCGCGGTCAGCAGGCTGCCGGCAAATAGGTAATTGCCCGCCATCAACTGCCGCCCCCGCGCGAATGAACCGATGGTGCGCGGCTCGGGCGAAGAGGTGAACGCGACGACCCGCCCCCGGCCCCGGGTCGCACGCCAAGCGTGGAAGCGGTTCAGAAACCGCGCCCTGCGGGCCATGACGCTGGAAAGATTAATCATATCAAGCTGCCCCTGACGCTCTGCTGGCGTTTGGCGGCAGCATAACCGCGGCCCCACAATGAGTCACCGGATTTTCCCCGCGCGCCGGGGGATCGGCGGGGAACCGACGCTTGCCCCGGCGCGGCGGCGCGGCCTAAAGTTGACCCCCCCAAGCGGAGCCGCCGATGATCGCCAGCCTGATGATGTACCTGCGCCCCGAGACCGCCGAGGCGACAGGCCGCTACTGGGCCATGATCTCTGACGCGCTGCGCGCGCGGGGCACCCCGGCCCCGGAAAGGCTGAGCAATGATGCCGAGGAATTCGCTGTCTGGACCGCGCCCGACCTCGCGCTCTCCCAGACCTGCGGGATGCCTTACCGCCTTTGGCTGCACGACCGCGTCACGCTGATCGGTACGCCGGACTTTGGCGTCGAAGGCTGCCCGCCGGGGTATTACAACAGCGTTTTCGTGGTCCGCGCCAATGATCCCCGTGAAACAATTTCCGATTTCCGCGCCGCGCGCTTCACCTACAATCAGACATTCTCGCAATCAGGCTATGCCGCGCCACACGCGCATTGCCGGGCGCGGGGCTTTTGGTTTGAAAATCGCAGCCAAAGCCATGGGCACCGCGCCTCGGCAAAAGCCATCGTCGAGGCCCGCGCGGATATTGCGGCGCTGGATGCGGTGTCTTGGCGGCTGATCGAAAGCCATGACGCTTTCGCGGGCGACCTGCGGGTGCTGGAACGCACGGCCCCCACCCCCGGCCTGCCCTATATTGCAGCGGCGAATGCCGATGCGGTGGCGACCGCCGCGGCGGTGCGCGCCGCCATTGCCGGGCTCATGCCCGAAGACGCCGCCACACTGGGGCTGCGAGGGCTGATCGACATCCCAAAAGCGGCCTATCTCGCCGTGCCCTCCCCGCCCGACAGGGCATGAGGATTAGCTCTTGCGCAGACAGGCGATGTAGAACCCGTCCATCCCACCTTGATCGGCCCAGAAATCCGGGCGCAGGCGCAGCCCGCCCTCTTCGGTGTGCCAATCGGCCTCGACGCCGGGCACGTCCAACGCGGCGGTGTCGACGGTCATGTCGCCATGGCGCTCCAAGGCTTCGTCGACCTGCACCTCGCCCTCGTCCGGCAGCAGGCTACAGGTGCAGAACACCAACCGCCCGCCGGGTTTCAGCAAGCTCCAGGCATGGTCGATCAACTCGGATTGCAACTCGATCAGATCGCCGAATTCCGATCCATCCTTGGCATAGGGCAGTTCAGGATGGCGGCGGATGGTGCCGGTGGCGGAGCAGGGCGCGTCCAGCAGGATGGCGTCGAATGTGCCCTGCACGGCGCGCGCATCTTTGGTCAGCGTCTTGGCCTTCAGCCCGACGCGGGCGAGGTTTTCCTTCACCCGCTGCATCCGGGGGTGCGACTGGTCGACGGCGGTGACGACCGCCCCCGCAGCGGCAAGCTGCATGGTCTTGCCGCCCGGCGCGGCGCAGAGGTCCAGCACCGTCTCGCCCTCTTTCGGGGCCAGCACCCGCACCGGGATCGCGGCGGCGGCATCTTGCACCCACCAGTCGCCCTCGGCAAAGCCCGGCATGGTGGAGACCTGCCCGGCATCCGTCACCCGAACGGAGCCCGTCGGCAGCAGCGTGCCGCCCACCGCCTCGGCCAAGGCGGCAGCATCGCCCTTGGCGGTCAGATCGAGCGGTGCGCCCGCGAAATGCGCCTGTTCCATCGCGGCCATGGCATCGGTGCCCCAAGCCTCGGCCAGTGGTCCGCGCAGCCATTTGGGCAGGCGCGGCGCGCGCAGGCCATCCCATGCCTCGGGCCCCTGAGCGGCGATCTTGCGCAGCACGGCATTGGTCAGCCCCTTGAGGTGGCTCAGCGTGCGGTGTTGCGACACGAGGTTCACCATCGCATTGACCACCCCATGCGCGGCCCCGCCCTGACAAAGCTCAACCGTGCCGACGCGCAACACATTGCGCACGGTCAGCGGCGGCGCCTTTTGCAGGTGCTTTTGCAGCAACCGGTCCGCCCGTTCCAACCCGCGCAGCGTGTCCTGCGCCAGACGTTGGGCACGGGCGCGGTCATCCGGGGGCAGCTTGTCCAGCGCCCCTGCGGCAAGAAGCTCGGACATCAGCCGCGGCTCATCGCCCAAAATCTGATCCAGCAGATATACCGCGCTTCTGCGGGCCTGAACGCCTGTGTCTGCCATGGTCATGTCCTATCTGGGTCTCGTTTGAGGGGTTGCCGGGTTGTCTGGGCCAGCGGGCGACGTATATCAAGGGAGAACTTGGCTCAAGAGGACCATGATGCCCGATCAACGCCCCATTCCCGACAGCAAACCCGGCCCTGATCCCACGCCCAGCCCCGCGCCGGACCTGCCCCCGCAGCCCAAACCGGGGCCGAAACCGATCCCCGACACGCCGCAAGACCCGACGCCAGCCCCCGGCCCCGACCTGCCTGCCGCCGCCCAGCGCGCGTTGGCCGAGGCCGCCGCCCGGCGTGAGGCGACAGCCGCGCTCGACATGCCCACCGAACTTGGCGGACGCGATGGGCCAGAGCCTGTGCGCTATGGCGATTGGGAAAAGAAGGGCATCGCCGTCGACTTCTGAGCGCCTTAGCGCAGGGTCAGTACCGCCGACTCTCCCGCGCCCCTGTCAGAGGTGAAGCGGAGCTTCGCACCATCGCGGGCGACCAACTGGCAGTTATAACCCAGATCCTTGCCGCCCCAGACCAGCGTGCGGCAGAAATAGCCGTCTTTCCACGACCACTTGCCGGTGACCTCCCAAACCGCGCCCTTGCCGGAAATGCTCCCACCAGAGGTGACCCGCAGATCGACCAGCGGGCGGGTCAGCCTTTTGCCATTCACCGCGGCGATGAAGTCTGACTTGTTTTGAATACGGGCATATTCCGCCGCAGCGGGCAGACCGACAGCCGCAAGCATCGCTGTCACGGCCAGTGCAAAGGTAATCTTCATCGAAACCTCCCTTGGGGGTGAGTTGCCTGAGGCACTCACGTAGCCGAGGAAGGTAAAGTTTCAGATAATTTGCCTGCGCCTCAGCCCTTCAGGCCCAGCACATCCAGCATGTCATATTCACCTGGCGCTTTGCCTTGCCCCCAAAGCGCGGCCTTGAGTGCCCCGCGGGCGAAAAGCGCGCGGTCCGAGGCGACATGGCGCAGGATGATCCGCTCTCCGGCGGCGGCGAACATGACATCATGTTCCCCCACGATATCGCCGCCCCTAATCGCGGTGAAACCGATATCGCCCTTTTGCCGCGCGCCGGTGATCCCGTCGCGGCCCCGGTCCGAAACATCCGCCAGTTTGACCCCGCGCCCTTCTGCGGCGGCTTCGCCCAGCATCAATGCGGTGCCCGAGGGGGCGTCGACTTTCTGATTGTGATGCGATTCGATGATCTCGATGTCGTAATCCACGTCCAGCGCGGCGGCGACCTGTCGGGTGAGCTGCGTCAGCAGGTTCACGCCAAGGCTCATATTGCCCGCGCGGACGATCACGGCCCCCTGTTCGGCGGCGGGGGCAAGCTGCGCGATCTCATCCTCGGTCATGCCGGTGGTGCCGATGACATGGACGATCCCGGCCTTGGCGGCTTCACCGGCGAAAGCGATGGTAGCTTGCGGCGCGGTGAAGTCGATCACGGCCTGCACCTTGCCAAACGCCTCTGCCGCATCGTCTGTCACGGTCACGCCCAAAGCCGTGCCGCCCATCGCCTCGCCCAGATCGCGGCCGATCCAGTCATGGCCCGGACGCTCCAGCGCCGCGGCCAGATGCATTTTGTCGCTGGCGATGATCTCACGGATCAACATTTGGCCCATGCGGCCAGAGGCGCCGGTAACGGCAATGCCGGGGGTCTGTGTCATACTCGGTCTCCTGCGGTTCTGGCCGTGACTGGCAGCGCCGGTTTAGCCCGTCGCGGAGCGCTTGGCAAAGTGCAACCGAAGCTCTAGATGGGGGGCATGGCAAAGAACAAGTTTCATGAGGGCCCCGGCCCGTCGCAACGACAACTCCGCGTGGGCGAAACCGTCCGCCGCGCCTTGTCCGATGTTCTCGCACGCGGGGATGTGCATGACACCGATCTCAATCGGATGTCGATCACCGTGGGCGAGGTGCGCATCTCTCCCGACCTCAAGATCGCCACGGCCTATGTGCTGCCCTTGGGCGGGGAAGGACAGGACGAGGTTCTCAAACTGCTGGCCCGCAACAAAAGCGAATTGCGCCGTCAGGTCGCCAAGAAACTCACGCTCAAGTTCTCGCCCGATCTGCGCTTTCAGTTGGACCAGACCTTTGACCGGATGGACGATACCCGCCGCATGCTGAACCAAGAGGTGGTGCGCCGCGATGCGGAGGCCCCCGATGACGACGGCGCCGGCGCTAGTGCCGACGGCGCGCCGGATCAGTGATCCGCGCGGGCCTGATCGCATTCGCGCTTCTGGCGCTGAAAGGCACGCCTGCGGACGCTGCCGAATGCCGCAACATTACCTTTGACGGCAGTTCCTACACGATCTGCGAAGTCGATCTGGAGCGGGATGACCTGCGGCTCTTTCTCAACAATGACGCGGGCGCGCCCTATGGGTTCTTCGGCTCGCTCGATGAGGCGCTGAAGGCGCAGGGGCTGCGGCTTGGCTTTGCCATGAACGCAGGCATGTACCACGAAGACCGCTCTCCGGTTGGGCATTACATCGAAGAGGGGGTCGAGGCGCGCGGCGTGATCGACAGTGCTGGCCCCGGCAATTTCGGCCTGCTGCCCAATGGGGTCTTTTGCCTGCGCGAAGGCCGCGCCGATGTGATCGAGACCAAGCGCTATCTCAAGGCCAAACCGAACTGCCGCTTTGCCACGCAATCGGGGCCGATGTTGGTGATCGACGGGGCGCTGCACCCGCGATTCCTGCCCGACAGCACTTCGCGCTATATCCGAAACGGGGTTGGCACCACGGCTGATGGCAAACGCGCGGTTTTCGCGATTTCCAACGACGTGGTCACCTTTCACGAATTCGCCCGGCTTTATCGGGATGAGTTGGACCTGCCTAACGCGCTGTATTTTGACGGCAATATCTCGCGCCTGCGGGCACCGGGCCTGCGCCGCAGCGGGGCGGGTTTTACCACCTTGGGGCCGATCGTAGGCATCGTGACGCCCGCAAAGTAAGCTTTTCCGCGCATGGGGGCTGGGCAGCGCGGCGCGGCTCCGATAGAGGGCAGCACCACAAAAGCGAAGGGGCAAGACATGGCACGCAAACGCAAGGGTCGCGATATTTCCGGTTGGCTGGTGGTGGACAAACCCGCTGGCCCCACCTCGACCGCCGTGGTCAATAAGGTCCGCTGGGCGCTGGAGGCTAAGAAGGCGGGCCACGCAGGCACGCTCGACCCCGAAGCGACTGGTGTTCTGGCCATTGCCTTGGGCGAAGCAACCAAGACCGTGCCCTATATCACCGACGCGCTCAAAGCCTATGAGTTCACCGTGCGGCTCGGCATCGCCACCAATACCGACGACGCAGAGGGCGAAGTCATCAGCACCTCTGACCTGCGCCCCGATGACGCCGCGATCAAAGATGCGCTGAACGGCTTTATCGGTGACATACAGCAGGTGCCGCCGCAGTTTTCCGCTGTGAAGATCGACGGACAACGCGCCTATAAACGCGCCCGCGACGGCGAGGAGATGGAGATCGCCGCCCGCCCCCTCTGGGTAGAAAGCCTGCTGCTGGTCGACCGCCCCGATGCCGATCACGTTACGCTTGAAATGGTCTGCGGCAAGGGCGGCTATGTCCGTTCCATCGCGCGTGATCTTGGGCAGAAGCTTGGCTGTCTCGGCCATGTGCGTGAATTGCGCCGCACATGGTCCGGCCCCTTCGAGGCGGCCAACGCCCTCACGCTGGCGCAGGTGGACGAACTGGCCCGCTCGCCGGAACTCGACACCTATCTGTTGCCGCTGGCCGAAGGGCTGGCTGAGTTGCCCGAGGTCAAAGCCACCCCCGAAGGCGCCACCCGCCTGCGCAACGGCAACCCCGGCATGGTCATCGCCCATGACGTGGAATATGGCAATGAATGCTGGGCCTCGCTCGACGGGCAGCCCGTCGCCGTGGGCCGCTTCAAGGCGGGCGAGCTGCACCCCAGCCGGGTGTTCAACCTGTCACCGGATGCGAATGAGGGCTGAATGGCCCTGATCACCCGCAGCCACACCAAGGGCGACGCGCCTTCGACCGCGGTCTACTCGGCGTGTGAGCAATACCGCTACAGCCTCACCCGGGTCTGGGAGACAGGCGCGCCACGGGTGATGTTCGTGATGCTGAACCCCTCCACCGCGACCGAGGTGCAGAACGACCCGACGGTCGAGCGGTGTGAGCGTCGGGCGCGGGTGTTGGGCTTTGGCGGCTTCCGGGTGACCAATATCTTCGCTTTCCGCGCCACCGACCCGCGCGACATGCGCGCCGCCCCCGATCCCGTCGGCCCCGACAATGACGCCACGCTGGTCGAGGGGGCCGATTGGGCCGACCGCATCATCGCCGCTTGGGGCGTGCATGGTGCTCATCTGGGCCGCGGTCTGGCCGTCGCGGCTCGGCTGGCTGAGGGGGCAAAACCGCTCTATCACCTCGGCCTCTCCAAGGCCGGGCATCCGCGCCATCCGCTTTATCTGCCCTACACCCAAGAGCCGGTTCTGTGGCAGCCCGAGCCCCCAGCGCGGGCAGGCATCGGTTAACCATTTCCCCGCTATTCCTTTGATTTTACGGCCACGACATGCCCTTTTGAGGGAGGGATGATGTGTGGGGCATCAAGCAATCAACGGTGGAACGGCGGATGTTGTGGCTGGCTGGAGTAATGGGTCTGATGGCGGTTGGCGCCGTCACTTTCGTGGAAATCGAAACACCGCCGGAGGACGCGTTGCCGGAGGGGGACAGCCCGCGCGGCGACACCACCACGGTCGGAGATATCCTGTCGGGCAGCGATGACGGTGAGACGGTGCAGGGCGGCCCCGGCGACGACCAGCTTGGCGGCTACGGCGGGGATGACCTGCTCCATGGCGGCGACGGGAATGATGACCTGCACGGCCATGGCGGCAACGATACGCTTCAGGGCGGCGCGGGCGGCGACATCCTGCATGGCAATGACGGGGATGACGACATTTTTGGCGGCGCGGGCAACGACAGCCTCTTTGGCCATAACGACGATGACTTTCTCTATGGCGGGGCGGGCGACGATGCGCTGCAAGGCTCGGCGGGGGATGACCTGCTGGAGGGCGAAGCCGGAAACGATGCCCTGCAAGGCGGGCTTGGCGACGATGCGCTGCGCGGCGGCGCGGGCGAGGATACGCTTTTTGGTGGCTGGGGCGACGACACGCTCACCGGGGCGGATGACCTACAAAACACCGATTTCCTGAACGGCGGCAGCGGCGACGACCTGATCGTCGCGGGCGCCGGGGATGTGGTGACTTCGGGCGACGGCACCGATCAGATCGCCTTGGGAGACTGGATCGGCCAAGGCGGGGCGGCGCAGATCACGGACTATCACGCGGCGGACGATTCGCTGCTCTTCGTCTGGGACGACAGCAGCGCGGACGGGGCGGAACCGCCGCTCTCGATCCTGCCCGACCCGGAGGATGCGGGCCAAACCCTCGTCCTGTTGGACGATATCATTGTCGCGCGGGTGGCGGGGGACAGCGTCACGCTGGACGATATCGCGCTGATCCCGCTCTCTGCGGCCTTCGACCTCGGCCTCGCGGCCTAAGGCGGGCCGAAGCCCATGCGCAAATCACCCTTTGCCAAAGGCGAAAATTCCTCCTATACGCCCCCATCGCCTGCTGATTCCGTCAGCGGGTGATATCTCCATGGGCCTGCGCTGGACGACATCCCGGCCTGTGCCATCCATTTTAACTCTTTTCGAAAGGAGACCCCGATGTCGATCACCGCTGAAGAAAAAGCAAAAGTCATGAAAGAATTCGGCACCAAGGAAGGCGACACCGGTTCGCCCGAAGTTCAGGTCGCCATTCTGACCTCGCGCATCACCACGCTGACCGAGCACTTCAAGACCCACAAGAAAGACAACCACGGTCGCCGTGGTCTTTTGAAAATGGTCGCGACGCGCCGCAAGCTGCTGGATTACGTTAAGGCCAAAGACGAGTCCCGCTATCAGGACCTGATCAAACGCCTCGGCCTGCGCCGCTAATCGCGCGCAAGCCGCCGGAAGTTCCGGTGACAGGACGACCAAAACCTCCCGGCCCCCGCCGGGAGGTTTTTTGTTGCGACCAGACCGGGGAGCGCTGCGGCGGAAAGAACCCGCCGCTTATGGCCCCGGGGCGACAGAACGCTTCCCATTTGCCATGAAAACATGTATGCCCGCGCAATCTGAAATCCGGCGCCCGGACTCCAGCGCCTGAAAAAGAAGATACCGGAGTCAGGGGCAATACGGCCCCTATGCAATGGCCAATGGGCCAAAAAGGAAACGTAGATGTTTAATGTAACGAAAAAATCGATCCAGTGGGGCGAAGAGACGCTGACACTGGAAACCGGTAAGGTTGCCCGTCAGGCGGACGGGTCGGTGATTGCCACGCTGGGTGAGACCAGCGTCATGGCCAACGTGACGTATGCACGTCAGCAAAAGCCCGGGCAGGATTTCTTCCCCCTGACCGTGCACTACCAAGAGAAATACTACGCCGCCGGCAAGGTGCCGGGTGGCTTCTTCAAGCGTGAGGCCCGCCCCACCGAGAAGGAAACCCTGACCGCGCGTCTGATCGACCGTCCGATCCGCCCGCTCTTCGTCCCCGGCTTCAAGAACGAAGTTCTGGTGATGTGCACCGTGCTGAGCCACGATCTGGTCAACGACCCCGACATGGTCGCAATGATCGCCGCCTCCGCCGCGCTTACGCTTTCGGGCGCGCCCTTCATGGGTCCGATCGCGGGCTGCCGTGTGGGCTACGAAGGTGGCGACTATGTGCTGAACCCGACCATCGACGACATGCAAGACCTGCGCCTGAACCCCGACCAACGCCTTGACCTCGTGGTCGCCGGCACCAAGGACGCGGTGATGATGGTCGAATCCGAAGCCTATGAGCTGTCGGAAGAGGAAATGCTAGGCGCGGTGAAATTCGCGCATGAGCAAATCCAGCCGGTCATCGACCTGATCATCGATCTGGCCGAGGAAGCCGCGAAAGAGCCTTTCGACTTCCAGCCCGAAGACTACTCCGATCTGTCGGCTGCCGTGAAAGCCGCTGGCGAAGACGAAATGCGCGCCGCTTTCGCGATCGTGGACAAGCAAGAGCGCACCGCCGCCGTTGCAGCCGCCCGCGAAACCATCAAGAGCAAGCTCACCGAAGAGCAGCTTGAGGACAAGAACCTCAGTTCCGCGATGAAGGGTCTTGAGGCCAGCATCCTGCGCGGTGACGTGGTGAAAACCGGCAAGCGCATCGACGGCCGTCGCACCGATGAGATCCGCGACATCGTGGCCGAAACCGGCATCCTGCCGCGGACCCACGGCTCAGCGCTCTTCACCCGTGGTGAGACCCAAGGCCTCGTTGTGACCACGCTCGGCACCGGCGACGATGAGCAGTTCATCGATGCGCTGCACGGCAACTTCAAATCGAACTTCCTGCTGCACTATAACTTCCCGCCCTACTCGGTCGGCGAAGTGGGTCGCGTGGGTCCTCCCGGACGCCGCGAAGTCGGCCACGGAAAGCTTGCATGGCGCGCCCTGCAGGCGGTTCTGCCCGCGGCAACAGACTTCCCCTACACCATCCGTCTGGTTTCCGAGATCACCGAATCCAACGGCTCCTCGTCGATGGCCTCGGTCTGCGGTGGCTCCCTGTCCATGATGGACGCGGGCGTGCCGCTGAAATCGGCCGTGGCCGGTGTGGCGATGGGTCTGATCCTCGAAGATGACGGCTCCTACGCGATCCTGTCGGACATCCTGGGTGACGAAGACCACCTTGGCGACATGGACTTCAAGGTTGCGGGCACCGAAGCCGGCATCACCTCGCTGCAGATGGACATCAAGGTCGCCGGCATCACGCCCGAGATCATGGAGAAAGCCCTGGCCCAGGCCAAAGAAGGCCGGATCCACATCCTTGGTGAGATGAACAAGGCGATCTCGGGCGCCGCGGACTTCTCCGTCCACGCCCCGCGCATCGAGACCATGCAGATCCCGACCGACAAGATCCGTGAAGTGATCGGCTCGGGCGGCAAGGTGATCCGCGAGATCGTCGAGGTTTCCGGCGCCAAGGTTGACATCAACGACGAAGGCACCATCAAGATCGCCAGCCCCAACGGCGAAGCGATCAAGAAAGCCTATGACATGATCTATTCGATCGTGGCCGAGCCTGAAGAAGGTGCCATCTACACCGGCACCGTCGTGAAGATCGTCGATTTCGGCGCCTTCGTGAACTTCTTCGGCAAGCGCGACGGTCTGGTGCATGTCTCCCAGATCGAAAACCGCCGCCTGAACCACCCTTCGGACGTTCTGAAGGAAGGTCAGGAAGTGAAAGTCAAGCTTCTGGGCTTCGACGATCGCGGCAAGGTGCGCCTGTCGATGAAAGTCGTCGATCAGGAGACTGGCGAAGAGATCACTGCCGAAAAGAAAGAAGCGGCAGAAGGTTAAGCAAAACCTGCTGCGGACCCTCACCGGGGTCCGCAGCTCCCCCCTCAGGGCAGTACGAGACATGCGCGCAGAAGATCTGGTCACGATTTGCATCACCATGGGGCTGCGCCCCGATGTCTTGCAACAAACACTCGAAAGCCTCGGCCCCGAGCTGCGCAAGCTTCCGATCATTGGCATCAACGACTTCGGCGATGCCGAAACCAGCGCGGTCTTCGACCGGCTCTGCCCCCACGGACAACGCATCGATCTGGGCAAACAGGTCGGCCACCACCCCGCCGTCGATGCCATGTATGCCAAGGTGCGCACACCTTATGTCTTTCACATGGAAGACGATTGGGAGTTCACCCGCCACGATTTCCTCGACGATGCGCTACGGCTGCTCGAAGCGCATCCCGATGTTTCTTCAGTCTGTTTCCGCGACACCGATAACTTCTTCATCGAAGACGCGGCCCGCGCCCAGATCGTCAGCGAGGAATGCGCCGGGATCCCCTATGCCCGGATGGATGCGCTCAGCCCCAAATGGTATGGCTATACCTTCAATCCGCATCTGGCCCCGCTCTCCCTTTGGAAAGAGGTCGGCGGCTTCAGCGGTTTCAAACGCGAAAGCCACATCTCGCGCCAATTGCGCAAACAGGGTAAATTCACCGCTTTCCTGAAACCCGGCGCTTGCCAGCACATCGGCTTTGTCAGCGTCGCCCACAAACCGCCCTCCGCCTTCAAACGGTTCAAGAACTGGCTGCGCGGCAGACCCACCCCCAAAGTTTAACCCGCAAAGGCCTGTCATCGCCCCGCGCGCCACAGGAATGAGGTCATAACGATGCCACAGCGCCCGAAGGGATTCGTCATCAATCTGGCCGCCTCCCCCCAGCGACTGGAGAGCGCCAAGGCCGAACTGGACGCCGCACAGATCGAAGCCGTCCGCGTGGATGCCTTCGACGGGCGCGAGATCGATCTGGCCCAATTCGCCCCCTATGACGATGGCAAAGCCCGGCGTTTCATGGGCCGGTCAATGACCCAAGGCGAGGTCGGCTGCTACGTCTCCCACCAACGCGCCGCCACAGCCTTCTTAGAGAGCGGCAATGAACTTGGCTTCGTCTTCGAAGATGACATCGCCTTGCAGCCCATATTCCGAACCGTCGTGCCAGAACTCATAGAATGGCTGCGCCCCCGCGCCGATTGGCACTGCGTGAACCTGGGCGCGACACGCCTGAAAATCACCAGCCCCATGGCCGAAGTCGCAGGCGTGTCGCTGCTCCGCGCCCATTACTTTCCAATGCTCGCCCATGCGCTGATCTGGAACCGCGCCGGGGCCGAGGCCTTCCTCGCCGCCTCCGAACCTATCTTCTGCCCTGCGGATAACATGCTCAGACAGGTGCTGACGCGCTCCGACATGGGGCTCGCCACAGCCCAAAGCCTTGTCACGGCGGGCCGGTTCGACAGTGACATTTCCGCCCGCTCAGGGGGAAACAGAGGGCAATACCGCCGCTCCCCCCTCTACGGCCTGCGCAAACAGCGCCGCCTATTGCATGAAAAAGCGATGGCCTTCGCCCATAAGCTTCGCCATCGCTAACGGCACATCAGCCCGGCAGCTGCGCTTTGCGCAAATAGGGCAACACCGTCTCAAACGCCCCGAACTTCGCCTTGGCGTCCTCATCCGACACCGTCGCGGGGATGATCACATCCTCACCCACCTGCCAATCCGCAGGCGTCGCCACAGCGTTCTTCGCCGCCGTCTGCAACCCGTCCAAAGCCCGCAGAACCTCGGCAAAATTCCGGCCCACATTCATCGGATAGGTCATGCTCAGCTTCAACTGCTTATCCGGCCCGATGATGAAAACCGACCGCACCGTGGCGCTGTCATTGGGCGTGCGGCCATCGGGCAAATAGGCCTCGGCAGGCAGCATATCAAAGGCCTTCGACACCTCCAGCCCCGCATCCGCGATAATCGGAAACCCGGCCTCGGCGCCTGCAACCTTCTCGATATCGCCCTTCCACTTCTTATGCTCTTCAACACCGTCGACACTGACGCCGATCACCTTGGTGCCGCGCTTTTCCCACTCTTCGGAAAGCCGCGCCACGGCGCCGAACTCGGTGGTGCAAACAGGGGTGAAATCCTTGGGGTGGGAGAACAGGATCGCCCAATTGTCACCGACGAACTCATGCAGGGAAAAACTGCCCTGATCGGTTTCGACTGTAAGATCGGGAATAGTGTCGTTGATACGCAAGCCCATGATATCCTCCGGGTCAATCTGTGAACAGATAGATCAGAGGTAATCGCAAACCCCGCCGGTTTCACCCCCCCGATCGCCACAAAGCCCAACTTCACCGCAGCGCCACGGCCCCCCTTCTCCTTCATCCTTTCTCAAATACCAATCCCGCCCCCACCTCACGGCGCAAGGCCGGGCACGGAGCACCCCTTAAAAAGGCGCCTTGGCGCGCACCTTCGTGGATGCGCCCCCCTGCGGATGGTTGAACCGCAATTCCTCGCTATGCAGCATCAACCGCGGGAAATCCCGTGCAGGCCCCGTGGCATAGAAAGGGTCGTCCAAAATCGGATGCCCAAGCGCCAGCATATGCACGCGCAGCTGATGGCTGCGCCCGGTCTTGGGGAACAGCCGAAGGCGCGCGGTCTCCCCATCGGTCTTGACCCTCTTCCAATCGGTCTGCGCGGGCTTGCCGGTCTCATGGCAGACCTTCTGCCGGGGGCGGTTGGGCCAATCGACGATCAGCGGCAAATCGACACTGCCGGATTTCTCCTCCGGCACGCCCCAGACCCGCGCGACATAGGTCTTGCGCGTCATACGCTTTTCGAACTGCAACCCAAGGTGACGCTGCGCATGGGGCGTCAGGGCAAAGATCATCACGCCCGAAGTGTCGCGATCCAGCCGGTGCACCAGCAGCGCTTGGGGAAAGACCGCCTGCACCCGTGCGATCAGGCAATCGGCCAGATGTTCGCCCTTGCCCGGCACGCTGAGCAGCCCTGAAGGTTTGTCGACCAGCAGAACTTCGGCATCTTCATGCAGGATGACCAACGGGTCCTGCGGCGGGTTGTATTCGCTATCCATCACTCCCCCTCGCAGATGCGGCCCTGCGGATCAAGCGGGGCGTGGCTGTCAGCCGACGGCGGCGAAACTCGCCTTGAGGATCGCGCTCAGCGCATCGGCATCGGCTTGGGTGAAGGCATTCGGCTGGTCGCTGTCGATGTCGAAAACTCCCAGCAACTCCCCCGCCCCGTTCCAGACCGGCAGCACCAATTCCGAGCGTGTCGACGAAGCACAGGCGATATGGCCCGGAAAGGCATCGACATCCTCAACCAATTGCACCTCGCCAGTCCGCGCCGCAGCCCCGCAGACCCCGCGCGAAAAGGGGATCACCAGACAGCCGTGTCCGCCCTGATAGGGGCCGATCTTCAACAGTTCGGGCGCGGTCACCCGGTAAAAGCCGGTCCAGTCAAAGCGGTCATCCGCGTGATGCACCTCACAGGCGATGGTGGCCATCAGGGCCACGGCATCGTCTTCGCCCTCGGTCAGGGCGGCGATGGTCTTGGCAAGGGTTTGGTAGTCGACAGTCATGGCGATACTCTTATTTCAGACGGAAAAAGGGCGGCAGGCCGCCCCCCCTTCGATAGGTAAAATGACCTGAAGGCTCAGGGGCGTTCGATCGCGATGGCCGTGCCCTCGCCGCCGCCGATGCAGATCGCCGCGACACCGCGCTTCAGCCCACGTTTTTCCAGAGCGTTCAGCAGGGTTACCATGATCCGCGCGCCCGAGGCGCCAATGGGATGGCCAAGCGCACAGGCGCCGCCGTTGACGTTCACGATGTCATGGGAGAGGTCCATCTCATGCATGAAAGCCAGCGGCACCACGGCGAAGGCTTCGTTGACCTCCCACAGATCGACATCTTCTTTCTTCCAGCCGATCCGCTCCAGCAGTTTTTGCGCGGCGGGGACAGGTGCCGTGGTGAACAGCCCCGGCGCTTGGGCGTGGCTGGCGTGACCGACGATGCGGGCGCGGATGTTCAGCCCCTTGCGCTTGGCGCTCTCCTCATCCGCCAACACCAGCGCCGCCGCGCCATCGGAAATCGACGAGGAATTCGCCGCCGTCACCGTACCGCCCTCGCGGAAGGCCGGTTTTAGCTGGGGGATCTTCTCGGGCCGGGCGCTGGAGGGCTGTTCGTCGGCACTGACCGTCGTGCTGCCGCGGCGCGAGGTGACCTCGACCGGGGCGATCTCATCCGCGAAGGCGCCGCTTTCCTGCGCCTCGATGGCGCGCGACAGCGACGCCAGCGCGTAGTCGTCCTGCGTCTCGCGGGTGAATTGGAACCGTTCGGCGCAATCCTCGGCAAAGGTGCCCATCAGGCGGCCCTTGTCATAGGCGTCTTCGAGCCCGTCGAGGAACATATGGTCGATCACCTGACCGTGCCCCAGCCGCGCGCCGCCGCGCATCTTGGGCAAGACGTAGGGCGCGTTAGTCATACTCTCCATGCCGCCCGCGACCATGACATCGGTCTGGCCAAGCGCGATCTGGTCGAAGGCCATCATCGCCGCCTTCATGCCCGAGCCGCACATCTTGTTCAGCGTCGTGGCAGGCACCTCTTCGCCCAAACCGGCCTTGAACCCGGCCTGACGCGCGGGCGCTTGGCCCTGTCCGGCGGGCAGCACGCAGCCCATCAGCACCTCTTGCACCTCGGCAGGATCCGTCTTGCCCAAGGCCGCCTTGATCGCGCTGCCGCCCAATTCCGCGGCGGTCAGCCCCTCGAAGGCTCCTTGAAAACCGCCCATCGGGGTTCTGGCTGCACCGGTTATCACGACATTGCGCATCACGTTCTCCTAGAGTTGCACCGCATACCAGTTGGTAAGGTTTTACGGTTAATCACGTCTCGAACTTCAAAGTCTCGGGGCATGTCTATGGAAGTTTCCGCCAAAACAGAAGACCGCTTTTGCGTGGTCAGCGTGCTGCATGACCGGATCGACGCCGCCGCGGCGTTGGAGTTCAAGGATGCATTGCGCCGTGCCGCGGCCCATGCGCCGCCGGTCGTGATCCTTGATCTGCAGCGGGTCAATTTCATCGATTCCAGCGGCTTGGGCGCGATCGTGGCGGCGATGAAACATCTGGCACCGCAGCGCGCGCTGGTGCTGGCCGGGCTGACCCCGGCGGTGGAAAAGGTCTTTACCCTCACCCGGATGGATCGGGTCTTTGGCATTTTCCACACGCTTGACGCCGCCCTCACTGCGCATCGAGAGTAGCGCCATGCGGCTCTCCGCCGCGCGGTCCGCGCTCTGCCCGTTCGAGATCACCGTTCACAGCGGCCCGCAGGCCGCGCGGGAGGCGCTTACGCTTTTGCTGGATGCGCTCAGCTGCCTGTCGCTCGGGGCCGAGGAGGTCTGCGTGGTGCGCTTGGTGGTCGCCGAGATGCTCAACAATATCGTCGAACACGCCTACCCCGATCCGCACCACCCCGGCCCCATCCATATCGCCTGCCATCACGCGCCCGACGGCCTGCACCTTGCCGTGTCGGACGAAGGGCTGCCAATGCCCGATCTGCAGGTGCCCTTGGGCCTGCCGCAAGAGATCGACCGCCCGATTTGCGACCTGCCCGAAGGCGGCTTTGGCTGGTTCCTGATCCGCGATTTGGCGAAAGACCTGACCTATCGCCGCTTGGCGCAAGAGAACCGGATCGACCTGCGGCTCCCGGTCGGGTTACCGCCGCGTTAACACCTGCGGCAGGGCGTCCCGCATATTTCTCAAAACAGCCCCGCTGGGATCACAATTGCGCCTTGGTTGTGGGTCATAAACGGGGCTGTAGCTGCATATGGCTTCCCTCGGTGCCGTGTTTAATAGCCCCCACCCAGTACGCGGTGCCGAGGAACTTCCCCCCGCATTGGCAGAACCGAAATCTCGGTCTAGGGTCACGCAGATACAATTCAGCGAGGGGCAGCACATGCGCGATTTTCACCTTCCCGGCCGGTCACCGGTCTTGGCCACCAACGGCATCTGCGCCACATCGCATCCGCTGGCGGCACGGGCGGCGGTCGATATCCTTGCACGGGGCGGCAACGCGATGGACGCGGCCATCGCCGGGGCGGTGCTGCTGGGGATTTGCGAGCCGCAGATGACCGGGATCGGCGGCGACTGTTTCGTGCTCTACTCCCCGGCAGGCAGCGAGGAGGTCCATGCCCTCAACGGGTCTGGCCGCGCGCCGGCGGCGCTGGACGCCGCCAAACTGCGGGACAAGGGCGAGCAGACGGTGCCGCTCCGCTCGGCGGATGCCGTGACGATCCCCACGGCCATCGACGCCTTCTGCCACCTCTCCGAGAGCACCGGCAAACTGGGGTTGGACGCCCTGCTCGCCCCCGCGATCCACTACGCCGAGGCGGGGGTGCCCGTCGCCCCGCGCGTGGCCTTTGACTGGGCCACCGATGGCGGTACCCTTCAGGGGCGCGCGCGGGATCACTTCCTCATCAACGGAAAAACACCCCGCACCGGCGACATCTTCCGCGCGCCGGGACAGGCCGAAGTGCTGCGCCGCGTGGCTGCAAAGGGCCGCGAGGCCTTCTACACCGGAGAGATCGCCGAAGACATGATCGCCAGCTTGCAAGCCGCTGGCGGCAGCCACAGCGCCGAGGATTTCGCCCAGGCCCGCGCAGAGGTCACGACGCCCGTGTCAGGCCAGTACAAAGACCTCGAAGTGGTCGAACATCCGCCCAACGGACAAGGGGCGACCGCGCTGTTGCTGATGAATATCCTCGATCACTTCGACATCGCCGGGATGGACCCGCTGGGGGCCGAGCGGCTGCATATCGAAGCCGAGGCGACCAAACTGGCCTATGACACGCGCAACCGCTTTCTGGCCGACCCGGATCACACCGCGCGGCTTGAGCACATGCTGGCGCCTGAGACCGCCCGCGCCCTTGCGGCCCTGATCGACCCCAAACGCGCCATGGCCGCCGCCGCCCCGATCAGCGAGGCGGTACATAAAGACACGATCTATATCACCGTGGTCGATGGTGACGGCATGTCGGTCTCGCTCATCTATTCGATCTTCCACGGCTTCGGCTCTGGCATCGCCTCGGACAAGTTCGGCATCCTGCTGCAAAACCGTGGCGCGGGTTTCACGTTGGAGGAAGGCCACCCGAATGAGCTGAAAGGCGGCAAACGCCCGATGCATACGATCATCCCCGGCATGATCCGCGAGAATGGCCGGGTGACCATGCCCTTTGGCGTGATGGGCGGGGCGTATCAGCCCTGCGGCCATGCGCGCTTTGCCTCGAACCTCACCGATTTTGGCATGGATGTGCAAAGCGCCATCGACGCGCCGCGCGCCTTTGCCGATGGGCAGGTGATGAAGGTCGAGCGCGGCTTTGGCGACGAGGTGCGCCAAAGCTTGAGCGATCTGGGCCATAGGGTCGAGGTGCCCGAAACGGCGATCGGCGGAGCGCAGGCGATCCGCATCCGCGAAGATGGCGTTCTGGAAGGCGCGAGCGACCCGCGCAAGGACGGCTGCGCCTTGGGCTATTGATGAAACGCCTGCGCGGGCGGGCAACGGCCCGCCGGGCTTAGTTCATCTGGAAATGCAGCGGATAGGCACCGTCGGTGAAAGGGCCGAACAGATCGGGGATATCGGGGTGGTCCACAGGCTCCCCCGAATAATCGGCGACGAGGTTCTGCTCGGACACATAGGCCACATAGTAGCTCTGATCGTTCTCGGCCAAGAGATGATAGAACGGTTGATCTTTCACCGGCCGGTTCTCTTCGGGAATCGCCTCATACCATTCTTCGGTGTTGGCGAATTCCGGGTCGACGTCAAAAATCACGCCCCGAAAGGGATGCTTCTTGTGACGGACAATCTGCCCGAGGTGATATTTTGCGCGTGTTCGTATCATAACATGCTGCCCCTACCCCTCGACGGTAGCCCTTTCAAGGGGCTTTTGTCCAATCACAGCGGCTCTGTGCGGGGAAACAGACTGTGAACGCTGCGCCGACAGTGGGTTTGCAGCGGCCCACCGCCCGGGGGCGCAACTGCTTTACCGGGCTCCCGCGAAATACCGCCTGCCCGCCGATGCGCTGTCAGCGCAATACCGCGCAGACTGCCGCGCATTTTCCCAATTTAGTGATGTGATGGTGAGGGTGAATCGGTTAAACTCCTCCGGAAAAAACGTCCCCTAACAAGAACGAGAGGCGAGAGGCAGATGAGCAAGCATTTTTGCGCAATGATGATCGTACTGCTGGTGGCATCCTGCGGCGGCGGGCCTCAAACGGCCCCGCGTGATCTGGATAACGCCTGCACGATCCTGAAAGAGCACCCCGAGTACCTGCGCGCATTCCGCGCGACCGAGCGGAAATGGGGGGTCCCCATTCACGTTCAAATGGCCACCATCCACCAAGAGAGCAAATTCGTGGCGGATGCCCGGACGCCGTTCAAATATGTGCTGGGCGTGATCCCAATGGGCCGCCAATCCAGCGCCTTTGGCTATTCGCAGGCTCTGGACGCGACATGGGACGAGTATCTGGAATCCGAGGGCCGCTGGCGTGCCAAACGCGACCGGATTCGCGACGCGAGCGATTTCATGGGCTGGTACATGAACCTGACGCGGGAGCGGAACGGCGTCTCGCTGCATGACGCCCGCAATCAATACCTCGCCTATCACGAGGGGCACACGGGTTTTTCCCGGCAAAGCTACAACAGCAAGGCGTGGCTGGTGGGCGTCGCGGGCAAGGTCGAATCCCGCGCCAAGCTTTATGAAAACCAGATCGCAGGCTGCCGCTTGAGCCGCTGGTAATCGCCAGCCGCTCCAATGCAAAACGCCCCGGCCTGATCAGCCGGGGCGTTTTTTGTTTCAGCAGGGCCGCTTAGCGTTTGCCGCCAGCCCGTGCGCCGCCGGTGTCGAACAGGCTGTTAGAGATATTGCCCCCCACCTGCATGTCACCCAGCACGACGGTAGTGGCGCTGCCATTGCCATCGTTGATGATCCACTGACGCAGCTGCACCGGGTTGCCGGTGAACTTCATCTGGATATTGCCATACTGCGGGTTGGCGGGGTCTTGGGCCGTGACCGTGGTGGCGGTGCCGTCGTAGCTGTGGCCTGTCACCATCTTGGCACGGCCCAGATTGACGTTATCGGCCAAGATGATCGACAGCGGGGTCCGCGCCAGCGGATAGGTTTCCGCCGGTTGGTTCGACTTCTTGTCGTAGATCACGACCGTATTCGCCCCGGCGACGACCAGCCCGGAATCCGGCGCGTTATATTCGAAACGTACCTTGCCGGGGCGTTTGATATAGATCGTGCCCGTGCTGATCGACCCGTCGTCATTGATCTGGGTAAAGTCGCCCTTGGCCGTGCGAAGCTGGTTCAGATAGCCCGAGATCTCGTTCAGCGACAGCTGCTGCGCCGCCGCCGCGAGGGGAGCCGATACGGCCAGTCCAACCGCCAGAATCGCAGAAGTAAGTTTACGCATGTTGTTCGTCCTGTGTTGCCTCACGTTCAGACATAGGGCGGGTGGCCGTGATATTCGATATCAGGGGGCGGTTTTTCGCTATCGCCGGCCTCCCCCCATAAAAAAACACCGCCGGGAGGGTGGCCCGGCGGTGTTTTTGTATGATCACCCCCGGCAGGGGAGGGGGCGGGTAGCTCTATGCTTGCTCCGGCACCAGAATCTCACGCTTGCCGACGTGGTTCGCCGGAGAGACCAGCCCCTCTTCCTCCATCTGCTCGACCAGACGCGCGGCTTTGTTATAGCCGATCGCCAGTTTGCGCTGGATGTAGGAGGTGGAGCATTTGCGGTCTTTGATCACCACCTGCACGGCGGTGTCATAAAGCGCGTCTTCGCTATCGGTATTGCCGCCGAGGCCCAGCACCGCGTCGATGTTGCTTTCCTTATCCTCCGACGGCCCTTCGACCACGCCCGAGACATAATCCGGCTCGCCGAATTGCTTGAGATGGTTGACGATCTCTTCGACCTCTTCATCACTCACGAAGGGGCCGTGGCAGCGGGTGATCTTGGCCCCGCCCGCCATATAGAGCATGTCGCCCATGCCCAGAAGCTGCTCGGCGCCCATTTCGCCCAAAATCGTGCGGCTGTCGATCTTCGAGGTCACTTGGAAGGAAATCCGCGTGGGGAAGTTCGCCTTGATCGTACCGGTGATCACGTCAACGGAGGGGCGCTGCGTCGCCATGATCAGGTGGATTCCGCTCGCCCGCGCCATCTGCGCCAGACGCTGGATGCAGGCTTCGATCTCCTTGCCCGCGACCATCATCAGGTCGGCCATCTCGTCGACGATGACGACGATATAGGGCAGCGCCTCGGGGGTGTTCTCCTCGGTCTCGAAGATCGGCTCGCCGGTGTCCTCGTCAAAGCCGGTCTGCACGGTGCGCGAGAACATCTCGCCCTTGGCCAGCGCCTCGCGGACGCGGCCGTTGTAGCCTTCGATGTTGCGCACGCCCATCTTGGACATCTTGCGATAGCGCTCTTCCATCTCGCCCACGACCCATTTCAGCGCCACGACGGCCTTCTTGGGGTCGGTGACAACCGGGCTCAGCAGATGCGGAATGCCGTCATAGACCGACAGTTCCAGCATCTTGGGGTCGATCATAATCATCCGGCATTCTTCCGGCGTCAGCTTGTAGAGCAGCGACAGGATCATCGTGTTGATCGCCACGGATTTGCCCGAGCCGGTGGTGCCCGCGATCAGCAGGTGCGGCATCTTGGCGAGGTTGGCCACGACCGGGTCGCCGCCGATGTCTTTGCCAAGCGCCAGCGGCAGGCGGTGGTTGCCATCGCCGAAGTCGCGGCTGGAGAGGATTTCGCGCAGGATCACCTTCTCGCGGTTTTCGTTGGGCAGTTCGATGCCGATGACCGAGCGGCCCGGCACCGTCGAGACACGGGCCGAGAGCGCCGCCATCGAGCGGGCGATGTCATCCGCCAGACCGATCACGCGGCTGGCCTTGAGGCCCGGGGCGGGTTCCAACTCATACATTGTGACGACCGGACCGGGGCGCACGGCGACGATCTCACCCTTCACGCCGTAATCGTCGAGCACGGTTTCCAGCATCCGCGCGTTTTCCTCCAAGGCCTCGTCGCTCAGGTGCAGGCGCTGCACGCTTTCGGGGCTTTCGAGAAGGCTCAGCGGCGGCAGTTCGAAACCGGGGTGCGTGTCCTCGAAGGTCAGGGTGGGCTGTGCTTCGACCTGCGCCTGTTTCGAGGGCTGGACGGGTTTGCGGGCGGGCTGCTGCACCACTTTGCGCGGCTCCGCCACGGGGATCTTCATCGCCTCGGGCGCGGGCGCTTGCTGCAATGGCAGGGTCTCAGATGCCACGGTGTCTTCGTAAGGAGCGGCCATCGGCGCTTGCGCTGCCGGTTCCTGAACCATCGGCTCGGGCGCCGGAGCGGGCGCGGGCTGGGCCTGCGGCCTGCGCAGCAGCGGCTCGGGGCGCAGGGTGGCGGCTTCGGCGGTCAGGGGCGGCTCGGCGCGCAGCGCGGCGGGCTGGCTGGTGTTCAACACCAACGGGTCCGGGCCACGGCCCCGTCCCTTGGTCAGCGGCGCGGTCGTCGGCGTGTGGATGGCATTGGCATGACGCACGCGGTTCTTGATCACATCGGCGATCTTGCTTTTGATGCGCTCTTCGCCCGGTGTCTCATCCACGATGGCATCGCTGTAGGTCTCGATCAGTTCCGGCTCGGGCATGTCGTCTTCGGCTGCGGGCCGTTTGATCAGCCCGGGCATCCGACCGAACAGGCTGCGCGGCTCGGCTTCGAGCTCCGCCATCGGGGCGTGCTGCGCGGCATAGCTCTGCTCGGCCTCCTGCGCGGCCCAGGCTTCGGCGTCTTCGGCTTCCTGACGGCGGCGCTCACGACGTTCGGCCTGACGGGCCGAGAGGTTCTGCGCGGCCAGGACGGCCCCATTGGCCCCACGGCCCAGAAGGGTCATCAGCCCGGCATAGGCCATGATCAGACCGACCAGCAGGAACCGCGCAATGCGGAACAACTCCGCCTTGGTAAAGCCCAGCACGAAGGCGCCCAATGCGAGAATTGCGACACCCATCAAAAGCGACATCAGCTTGACCGTCAGGGTCGAGCCGATGGGCAGGATCGTCAGCAGCGCACCCATGACGGTATCGCCAAAGAGCCCGCCCAGACCGAAGCTATGGGTCAGCAGCCATTCCTGACCGGGGGCCAGTGTAGCGGCATAGATGGCCCCAAGTGCGACGGCGATGGGGGCAAAGATCAGCCGCCCAAGCGCGCGGTCATCACCCTGATGCAGCGCGAAACGCCCGCCCCAGAACAGCAGGACGATGGCAATGCCCCAAGCGCCCCAGCCGACGATCATGAACAGCGGTGCCGCGATGGAGGCACCGATCCGGCCCATCCAGTTTTGCACCGGCGCATCGGTCGAGACCATCCAGTTGGGATCGTCCGGCGTGTAGCTGCCGATCATCATGGCGGCCATGATGCCCAACATGATCAGCGCCAGCCCCAGCAGTTCACGACCGCGCTTTTCGATTGCCTCGGCCATGTTGCTGTCTAGCAATGGATCGCGTCCCCGTGTCTGATATGCCATGTCGTCCCTCGCTTATGCCGAATACAGACAGTCGCGGATCGCTTCCAATCCGCGCGTCGTTTCGTCTTTTGGGGCCACCAAGGCGACCCGAATGTAATTCTGTCCGGGGTTCCCCCCGGCAACGTTCTGCGCCAGATAGCTGCCGGGCAACACCCGCACGCCGGTCTCGCGCCAGAGCTTCAGCGCCGCAGCCTCGTCATCCTCGACCGGCAGCCAGAGAAAGAACCCCGCCTCGGGGCTCGCATAGCCCGCCACATTGCCAAAGATGCGGTCGGCGATGGCGTATTTCTCTTGGTAGAGCGCGCGGTTCTCTTCCACATGCGCCTCATCCGCCCAAACGGCGGCGGCGGCCTGCTGCAAGGGCAGCGGCAGCGGCGCGCCCGCGTAGTTGCGCAACTGTTTGATCTGGCGCATCGTCTCGGCCCCACTGGCGGCAAAGCCCGACCGCAGCCCCGGCAGGTTGGAGCGTTTCGACAGCGAATGAAAGATCACCACGCGGTTGCGGTCGGTGCCCAACTCTTTGACCACCTCCAGCGCGCCGGTGGGCGGCGTGCCGCGGTAGATCTCGGAATAGCATTCGTCGGCGAAGATCAGAAAGTCGTACTTCTCGGCCAGCGCGATCAGATCGGCCCAGTATTCGCGCGAGGCGACCACGCCCTGCGGATTGGCGGGAGAGCAAAGATAGGCCGCCGTGGTGCGCCGCAGCACCTCTTCGGGGAGGCTCGCGAAATCGGGCAGATGTCCGGTCTCGGCAGTGGCGGGCACCATGATCGGGTCCGCCTCACCGGAAATCGCGCCGATCATATAGACTTGGTAGAAGGGGTTCGGCATCAGGATGGCCGACTTCTCCCCGTTCTTGGTGGGCGGGCAAAGCGCGATGACGGCGTTATACAGCCCCTCGCGCGTGCCATTCAGGGCCATCACCTCGCTCTCGGGGTCCATCTCGACCCCGTAGCGGCGGGCGATCCATGCGGTAATCGCCGCGCGCAATTCGGGCGAGCCGTCGTTCGGCGGGTAATTGTTGAACCCTGCGGCATGTTTCGTGATCTCATCGGTTACCCATGCCGGAAAGGCATGTTTCGGCTCACCGATGGTCATATGAATCGGTGTGCCGCCGCCCTCATGCCCATCGAGCAATGCGCGCAGGCGCGGCCACACGTGGGCCGGAAGGTTCGAAAACCGCTCGGTATACATCATCAAAACTGCCTCGGATCGGGATCATTTTCGCCCCGTTTGCCCCAAGGTACCCAAGGGCGCCTCTCCCGTCCAGAAAAACCGGGGAGTTTTGCCGCCCTTGTGGCTTTTCGGTCGTGCGCTCCTAGGCCTCGCGCAGGGCCGCTTCAGCCGCCGCACCAAGGCGCAAAAGCTGTTCTTCGGCCCCCGGTGCGCACATCAGAGAAATGCCGCAAGACGGCGTATCGGTCGGCAAGGTAAGCGCGCAAAGCCCCATGAGATTCGCGACTCGCGTGTTGCGCAGGGATAGGAGATTCTGCGCGAGGTAGTAGTCATGATCACTGTTCAGCCGTTCGATGTTCGGCGGCAGCATGGGCGCGGTCGGCACCAGCACCGCGTCATAGCCCGCCACGGCCCGATCATAGCCCGCCCGCGCCAGATCGAGCTTGGCCCAAGCGGCGACGTAATCGGGGCCGGAGAACCCCTTACCCAACCGGAAACGCTCAAGAATTTCGCCGAACATCGCTTCCGGGTCGGCTTCGATCACATCGCGCCACAGCCCATAGGCTTCGGTGGTGTAGAGACAGGAACTCAGCGGCATCGCCTCTTCGACTTCGGGCACGGCGATCTCGTCAACCGTGGCACCGGCCTCCCGCAACCGCGCCACCGCCGCGTCAAAGGCTGCTTTGGGCGCATCGGATAGCTCATCCATCACCACATTGGTCAGCACCGCGAAACGGCAGCCCTCCAACTCGCTCTCTTGCAGATCGGCGGGCTTGCCCCCCTCCAAGGCGGCAAGCAGCAGCGCCGCGTCTTCGACCGAACGGCAAAGCGGGCCAACCGTGTCAAACTTCCCCGCCAGCGGCACGGTCCCGGCAAGGGACACACGGCCTGCGGTGGTCTTGAGCCCCACCAGATCGTTCCACACCGCCGGAATGCGCACCGAGCCGCCAGTATCCGACCCAATCGCCGCTGCCGCCAAGCCAAAGGCGACCGAGGCCGCCGCGCCTGAGGATGACCCGCCCGAGACGCTGTCCGGCTCGTTCACACAAGGCGGGGTCGCGGTGCTGGGGTTATGGCCGAGGCCCGAGAAGGCCAATTCGCTCATATGGGTCTTGCCCAAGCAGACCAGCCCCAAGGCCGTCGCGCTGGCCAACACTTCGGCGTCGCTCTCTGGCACCCGGCCTTCCAACAGCTTGGAGCCCGCCTCGGTGGCCGTTCCGGCGGTATCGAAGAGGTCTTTCCAAGAGATCGGCACACCGTCGAGCGGTGACAGGCGCTGACCGTCGCGGGCACGCTCAGCCGCCGCGGCGGCTTCGGCGCGGGCGCGGTCAGCCGTGACGCGGGCATAGATACGGTCGCGCATCGGATGTGCCTCGATGGCATCGAGATAGGCATCGCAAAGCGCCACCGGGTCGATATCGCCCGCCGCGATCCCGCGCCCCAGATCCGCCGCCGTCATTTCCAACCATTCTTGCATGTCCTGCCCCTTCCCGCTGTTCTCGGCGAACCTAGCGACCGTTCGGCGCATGGACAATCCCCGCGCGCAGGTCATATCTAGGGCCATGGATTTTGACCACGATATCGCGATCATCGGCGGCGGGCTGAATGGCCCCGCCCTTGCCTTGGCCCTCAGCCGCGCGGGATTGCGCGTGGCGGTGCTTGACGCCCAGCCGGCACAGACCTTTGAGAACGCCGCCTTTGATGGGCGCGCCTATGCGCTGGCGCTAACCTCGGTCAGGTTGATGGAAGGCATCGGCATCTGGCCCGACCTCGCGGACGACGCCCAGCCGATGCTTGAGATCAAGGTCACCGATGGGCGTGCCGGCACCGGCCCCTCGCCCATGTTCATGCATTTCGATCATGCCGAGATCGAAGAAGGCCCGATGGGCCAGATGGTCGAAGACCGCCACCTGCGCCGCGCGCTGCTGAAAGCGGCTGCCGCCGATCCGGCGATTACCATGATGAACGACACCCGCGTTACGGGTCAGACAGTAACGCCGACCGGCATCACCCTGACGCTTGAGCGCGGCAAGAGCCTGCGCGCGCGCTTGGCCGTAGGGGCCGATGGCCGCGGCAGCGGCACGGCGGAGCGCGCGCGCATCAAGCGTGTCGCATGGTCCTATGGTCAAACGGCGCTTGTCTGCGTGGTGGATCACGAAAAGCCGCATCATGGCATCGCGCATCAATTCTTCATGCCCCCCGGCCCGCTGGCGATCCTGCCGCTGACCGGCAACCGCTCCCTGATCGTCTGGAGCGAGGCCAGCGCCAATGCCGCCGCGATCAACGCCCTGCCGGATGCGCAATACCTCGATGTGCTGCGCCCCCGCTTTGGCAGTTTTCTGGGGGAGCTTTCGCTGACCGGCCCGCGCTACAGCTATCCGCTCGGCCTGTCGCTGGCCCATTCCATGACCGCCCCGCGCGTGGCGCTTTTGGGCGACGCGGCCCATGGGGTGCATCCCATCGCCGGTCAGGGGCTGAACGCGGGTCTGCGCGATGTGGCGGCCTTGGCCGAGGTGATCGCCGATGCGGTTCGCCGGGGCGAAGACCCCGGAGGCGCCACGGTATTGGCGCGCTATCAGGAATGGCGGCGGTTCGACAATGCCAGCCTTGCACTGGCGACCGACAGTTTCAACCGGCTGTTTTCGAATGATAATGCGCTCTTGCGGCTGGCCCGCGACATGGGCATGGCCGCGATCAACGCCCTGCCCGGCCTGCGCCGAACCTTTATCCGCGAAGCCGCAGGGCTGACAGGCGAGCTGCCCCGATTGATGCGTGGCAAGCCCCTCTAACGCAGCCGCGCCCCTTTACAGAGGCCGGGCCTCGTCCGGCAGCATGACGGGAATGCCGTTGCGGATCGGATAGGCCAGACCGGCGGCTTTCGACACCAACTCTTGCTTTTCTGCGTCATAGGTCAGCGTCGTCTGGGTGCGCGGGCAGATCAATGCCTCCAGCATCCGGCGGTCGAATTGAACGGTCGCATCCGTCATTGCATCAAGCCCTCTTCCTGACCGCCGCGCATCGCGAATTCGATCAATGTCACCAATGTCTCCCGCCGGGTCTCCAGCGAAGGCGCTTCCAACAGCGCCTGTTTATCCTCGGCCTCGAACTCCAGCATCATCGAAAGGGAGTTGATCAGCAACTCATCCTCGGCATCTTTCAAGGTGTCCCAATCGGCGGAAAGCCCGCGGCTGTCGAAATAGCGCCCCAATAGGTCAAGGAAGCGCGCCCGATCAAAGCTGTCGTCGATCTCATCTTCGCCCAAGTCGCGGTCAAAGCCCGACCAATTCACATCGCAGCGGCGATAGGGGGAAAAGCCTTCGATCTCCTCCACCACGCGAAAGCGCGAGACGCCGCCCAAGGTCACCATATAGCGGCCATCCTCGGTCTCGGAAAACTGAGTGATGCGGCCCGCGCAGCCGATCTGGTGCAGCCCATGACCGTCCCGGCCGGGCAGTTCGTTGGGCTGGACCATGCCGATCAACCGCGTGTCGGTCTTGAGCGCATCTTCGATCATCTGAAGGTAACGCGGCTCAAAGATATGCAGCGGCAGCCGCGAGCGGGGCAGCAGCAGCGCCCCTGCCAACGGAAAGATAGCAATAGTCTTGGGCAGTTCTGCTGGCTTGATCATGACAAGGGACTTAGCGCGACCGAAGCCTCAGGCAAATATCATTGACGACAGTTTGCGACGGCCATTCAGCACCACCGGGTCATTGGGCTTAAGTGCCTCGAAAATAGTGAAAAGCTGCGCCTTGGCGGCGCCCTCGTTCCACTCCCGATCGCGGCGGAAAAGCTCTAGCAGGTGGTCGACGGCAGCCTCGGCATTGTTATGGGCATAGAGCGCTTGGGCCAGATCGAAGCGCGCCTGATGATCGTCGGGATTGGCCTCGACCTGCTCGGTCAACTCGGCCACGGGGCCGGCATCGGCGGCCTGATGCGCCAGTTGCAACTGGGCATGGGCGGCTTCGAGTTCGGGGGCCTTGGAGATTTCGATCGGCGCGCCGTTCAGCAGCGCTTCGGCTTGATCCAATGCGCCCATGGCGATGTGGGACCGGACCATGCCGCCATAGGCAGGCGCGTTCATCGGGTCTTCTTCGAGGATCGCGGCAAAGGTCTGCGCCGCATCCGTGGCGGCCCCTTCGGCAAGCATCTCTTCGGCGGCGGCAACGGCATCGGCCAGCGTGTCACCGGGCGCTTCGCCGCCCCCGGCTTTTACCACCCGGTCGACGAAGGCTTTGATCTCGGACTGCGGCAGCGCGCCTTGGAACCCATCGACCGGCTGGCCTTTGTAGAAGGCATAGACCGTGGGGATTGATTGGATTTGCAACTGACCGGCGATGTTCTGGGCTTGATCGACATTGACCTTCACCATCTTCACCGCGCCTTTGGTCGCGCGCACGGCGTCTTCCAGCATCGGGCCAAGCGTCTTACATGGGCCGCACCACGGCGCCCAGAAATCAACGATCACCGGCACCGTTTGCGAGGCGTCGACCACATCAGCCATGAAGGTCGCCTCGGTCGTGTCCTTGATCAGATCGCCATCCGCAGGGGCGGCGGTGGAAAGGTTCAGGTCGGTCATGCTGTCATCCTCGCTAATCGCGTTTGGCCTTATATGGACGTGCAGGGGCGCGATTCAAAGGTCAAAACTGGCAAAAACCGGTGCGTGGTCGCTGGGTTTCTCCCAACCGCGCGCATCGCGGACAATATGGCTGGAGTGTCCGGCCTGCGCGATATCGGATGTGGCCCAGATATGATCCAGCCTGCGGCCCTTGTCGGCGGCATCCCAATCGGCGGCGCGGTAGGACCACCAGCTATAGAGATTGCCCTCAGGCACATCCTGCCGGGTGATGTCGACCCAATTGCCCGCATCCTGCACCGCGCCAAGCGCTTCAACCTCGACCGGGGTGTGGCTGACAATCTTCAGCAGCTTCTTATGGTCCCAGACGTCATCCTCACGCGGGGCGATGTTAAGGTCGCCCACGAGGATCGACTTTTCGGGCTTGTCGCCATGAAACCAGTCGCGCATTTCCGAGAGGTAATCGAGCTTTTGGCCAAACTTCTCATTAATCTCGCGGTCGGGTTTGTCGCCGCCTGCGGGGACGTAGAAGTTGTGGATCGTGGCGCCGTTCTCCAGCTTGGCCGCGACATGGCGCGCGTGGCCCAGCATGGCGAAATCCTGATCGCCCGCATCCAACAAGGGCAGTTTCGATAGGATCGCCACCCCGTTGTAGCCCTTCTGGCCGCGCGCGACCATATGCGTGTAGCCCGCCGCCTTGAACGCCTCGACGGGGATCTTGTCCACGGGACTTTTGCATTCTTGCAGGCACAGAACATCCGGCCCGTGTTCGGCGAGCAGTTTCAGCACCAAAGGCTCGCGCAGGCGGACGGAGTTGATGTTCCAAGTGGCGAGGGTAAAGGACATGGGGCAGGCTCCGGTCTGGGGGTGGTTCGGCACAGTAACGCGGGCGGCGCGGGGGTGCCATGCGGAAATGGGGGGCTTCCTTACGGTCACGGCCATCGCCTGCGGCTTGTCCCGGGCCGGGGCAGCCAAAGCCGCCACTCCCCCAAAAAAAGACCGGGCGCAAAGGCCCGGCCAGTCCAACAGGGAGGTATGTACCTATACCCGGGTACAAAAGTCGGGCTTCAAACCGAGGTGCGGGTCATGAAAACCCCGCCTCTCAGGTATTCCAACCACGGGGGTCGGAATTGGTTCCCGGTTTTTACGCCATCAGGCGATAGCCACCGGATTCCGTCACCAGCAAACGGGCGTTCGAGGGGTCAGGCTCGATCTTCTGTCGCAGGCGGTAGATATGGGTTTCAAGCGTATGCGTCGTGACGCCCGCGTTATAGCCCCAGACCTCATGCAGCAGGACATCGCGCGGCACAACACCGTCATTCGAGCGGTAGAGGAACTTGAGGATATTGGTCTCTTTCTCGGTCAGACGCACCTTGCGGTCGTCCTCCGTGGTCAGCACCTTCATCGCGGGTTTGAACGTGTAGGGCCCCAACTGGAACACGGCATCTTCGGACTGTTCATGCTGGCGCAGCTGCGCGCGGATGCGAGCCAGAAGGACCGGGAATTTGAACGGCTTGGTGACATAGTCATTCGCCCCGGCATCAAGGCCGAGGATCGTGTCGGCATCGGTGTCATGGCCTGTGAGCATCAGGATCGGGCTTTTCACCCCCTGTTTGCGCATCAGACGGCACAACTCACGGCCATCGGTATCGGGGAGGCCCACGTCGAGGATGATGAGATCGTAAAGCGCTTCTTTCGCCTTGGCCATCGCCTCTGTGCCATTGGCCGCTTCGAAAACGTCGAAATCCTCGGTCATGATCAACTGCTCGCTCAGCGCTTCGCGCAAATCATCGTCGTCATCGACAAGCAGGATTTTCTTAAGCTGGGCCATCTGTCTCTCCGTCTGTTGTCTTATACATGCGCCTTGGGCGGTGCCCGAACAAGGGATGTGACTGCTGTCTCACAGCCTCGTGTCAACAAAGCGTGAAATGTTTCAATTCCTTGCGATATAACCTAGATAGACGGGGAAGCCTTTGCGGAGTTGCAACAAACCATGAGTTTCGCCCCGGACATCACCGAACAACTGGCGCGTGCGCGGGCCGATCTGCGCATGGGCGTGCCCGTGGTTCTGGCGGATGGGGCGCAGGCCGCCCTTGTGCTGGCGGCCGAGACGCTGACGGCGCAGCGCCTTGCGGATGTGCTGGCCTTGGGCGGTGCGCCGGTGCTGGCGATCACCGCGCGGCGGGCCGAGACGCTCAAGGCGCGGGCCTATGATGGCAATCTTGCCCGGGTGCTGCTGCCTGAGGGAGCGACCCCGGCATGGGTTCAAAGCATCGCCGACCCGGCGGACGACCTGCGCGCCCCGATGAAAGGGCCGCTTCAGACTGCGCGGGGCGGTGATACGGCCGCGCATTGCGCTGCGCTCGATCTGGTGAAAGCCGCGCGGATGCTGCCCGCCGCGCTGGTGCTCGACCTGCCGCAGGGGGCCGATTTCGCGCGGACGCATGGGCTGACCTTGATTAACCTCAGCGCCGCCGCACCGATCCTCGCCGAGCGCAGCGCGCTGCATCCGGTGGTGAACGCCCGCTTGCCGATGGAGGTCTCCGAGGCCGGGCGTCTGCATATCTTCCGCCCCGAAGATGGCGGCGAGGAGCATTACGCCATCGAAATTGGCCGCCCTGCCCGCGACGCACCGGTGCTTTGCCGCCTGCATTCGGCCTGTTTCACCGGCGATCTGATGGGCAGCCTGAAATGCGACTGCGGCCCGCAGCTGCGCGCCGCGCTGGCGCAGATGGGCGGCGAAGGGCATGGCGTGCTTTTGTACCTCAACCAAGAGGGGCGCGGCATCGGGCTTGCCAATAAGATGCGCGCCTATTCCTTGCAGGATCAGGGCTTCGACACGGTCGAGGCCAATCATCGGCTGGGGTTCGAGGATGACGAGCGCGATTTCCGCCTCGGGGCCGATATCCTACGCTCGATGGGCTTCTCAGCCGTGCGCCTGCTGACCAACAACCCCCGCAAGGTGGGCATGATGGAGCAAAGCGGCATCGCCGTGACCGAGCGCGTCCCGCTGGCCGTGGGCGAGAACCGCCACAACAGCGCCTATCTGGCCACCAAAGCCGCGAAATCGGGGCATCTGCTATGACCCCGAACGACATGGTGTTGACGCCGACGGGGCTGCGGTTTCAGGGGCGGCGCTATGCCTGTAGCATCGGCAAGGGCGGGCTGACCGATGACAAACGCGAAGGCGATGGCGCCACGCCGCGCGGGGTGCATCGTCTGGTGGGGATGCTCTACCGGCCTGACCGCATCCCGGCGCCAAGCGCTTGGGCCCAGCTGATCGGTCCGGGCGATCTGTGGTCCGACGCCAGTGGCCAAGCCGATTACAACCACCGCGTCCGCGCCCCCTACCCCCATAGCCATGAGGCCCTGCGCCGCGCCGATCCACTTTACGATCTTGTAATCCTGACCGACTGGAACTGGCCTGATGCCACGGCAGGCCGCGGCTCTGCGATCTTTATTCACCAATGGCGGCGGCCCGGCTATCCGACCGAAGGGTGCATCGCCTTTGCGCGGAGCGACCTTCACAGGATCGCCGCGCATGTGGGTCCGGCAACGCGGTTGATTATCCGCTAACCCGCTCGCCAAAGATGGCGGAGCCCACACGCACATGGGTGGCGCCCAGTGCGATGGCCTGCTCGAAGTCGCCGCTCATGCCCATCGACAGACCGGTCAGATCGTTGCGCGCAGCGATCTTGGCCAGCAGCGCGAAATGCAGCGACGGCGCCTCGTCCACCGGCGGGATGCACATCAGCCCCTTGATCGGCAGGTCGAGCGCGCGACACTCGGCAATGAACGCATCCGCGTCGCGGGGCATCACCCCGGCCTTCTGCTCTTCCTCGCCTGTGTTTACTTGGATGAAGAGGTCGGGACAGCGGCCAATCTCCTGCGCCAGCCGCGCGATGGCTTTGGCCAGTTTGGGGCGGTCGACCGTGTGGATCGCCTCGGCCAGTTCCATCGCCTGCCGGACCTTGTTGCTTTGCAAGGGGCCGATGATGTGCAGGTCGATGCCGTCAAAATCCTCGCGAAAACCGGGCCATTTGCCCGCCGCCTCTTGCACGCGGTTCTCGCCGAAAGAGCGGTGCCCCTCTTCCAAGACCGCACGCACACGCGCGTCGGGCTGAACCTTGCTGACGGCGATCAGCTTGACCGATCCTGCCGCGCGGCTAGCTTCGGCCTCGGCTTTCGAGATGCGGTTTTGGATGTCGCTCAGACTCATTTTCGGCCCTCCATGTCAGGCGCGCAGAAAACAACAGCCTTGAGTAAAAGAAAAGGGGCAGACCGAAAGGCCTGCCCCAATATTCAGAGTATGTCGTTCAACTTAGAAGTTGAAGCGAACACCCATGTCGGCAACGGTGTCGCCGTCGAACTGCTTAACCACACCGCCGCGCAGCGAGGTGCCGCCGCCCAAGTCGTGGTTGAAGTCGATGCCGTAGCCGGTGTCGTCTTCTGTGCCGCCGTCGTTGTCAGCAACATAGACTTCGATGTCTGTTGCAGCGCCTACGTCGAAGCGGCCAGCCAGAACAACGCGGTCACCACCGGTGCCGTTATCAGCATAGGCGAGAGTTACGTCTGCGATGCCGAAGGAACCGCCAGCTGTCGCTGTCCACTCGGTGTCGCTTGCCGCGTCGGAGTCTTGGCCACCAACTGCGAAGGTCCAGCCGCTCCATGTGTAAGCAACGTAACCAGCAACGCGGTCGTTGATGTCGGAAGCCGACACGTGCACTGCCAGATCACCAGCGGAGTAAAGGACTTCAACGCCGTTGGAGCCAGCTGCACCGTTACCGCCAGAGGAATACTGGTCGCCACGGTCATCAAACGCAGTGTAGTCATAGCCCAGACCGGTCAGACCCATGTCGACGGGGTACTGACCCGGCATGGATTCCAGAGCGCCGAAGATGTTACCAACGCCAACTTCGAAGCCACCGGTGCGAGCGAAGAAACGCACACCGTTGATGCCTGTACCGGCAGGACCACCGCTTGTGGTCACGTCGTCAGCTGTACCGTAAACACCATCAGGGCCTTTGGCGACGTTCACGTTGTCGTCAGAGTTGTTCTGCTGGATGCGCATACGCGCACCGAAGACAACGCCAGCGTCGGACTCAGCTGTCGCGTCGATCTGCAGGCGCAGACGCGAAGTAACGTCTGTGTCGCTGTCGCCACCAGTGGAGTCGTTGTCGTTGTACATGATACCGAAACGGCCGTAGCCGCCGAATGTCACGTCTGCTGCTGCTACACCGGCGGTCGCAACCAGGGCTGTTGTAGCGAAGAGAACTTTTTTCATGAGTTTTCCCTCGGTTTGAATTCATATGCCCAGACCGGGGAATCCGGTAAGGGTATGCAGGCTGTTTGCCCCCAATCCCCTGCACTTGGCAAGGTTCACGCGCCCCCCACCCGCAATGTCGCCGGGGTTGGTGCAGCTATGCCACAGTTCCTCCACCCCAGGGCTACCCGTCTGCCCATGGCGGCGCCCGATGCCGCGCAGTGCGCTCCTATGACATAGACCTTGCCGATAAGGGCCTGCTTGGATAGACCGGAGCGCAAACAGGCAAAGGAAAGCTGCAATGGCCCTTCGTACCGCTTGCAAATTGGCAATCACCGTTCTGGCGCTCAGCGCGCTCACCGCCTGTGGCGGGCGCTTTGGCAGCCCGGCCAGAGAGCTTCCGGATCAATACACCAATCCGAACAACCCCAATAACATCGAGACCAATCCCGACAATACGATCTGGTCGATCTTCAACCGCAAGAACACCGACACCAGCGTTTCGGTGAACAAATACCTTTGGTCGGCCTCGCTCGAAGTGCTGAACTTCCTGCCCGTGCAATCGGTCGACCCTTTCACCGGGGTGATCGTCACGGGCTATGGCACCCCGCCGGGCGGGGGCCGCGCCTATCGCGCGACCGTGCTCATCGACGATCCGGCGCTGGACGCGCGTTCGCTCAATGTGGCGCTGCAATCCTCGGGCGGCCAGCCCGTGGCACGGGCCACCACCCGCGCGGTCGAGGATGCGATCCTCAGCCGAGCGCGGGAGATGCGCGTGTCCGACAGCAAATTCTGAGCCCGCTTAACTCAACACCGTTCCAACGCCGGGCCTTGTGAAAACAGCAGCCCGGCGTTTTTCATGTCACGAAGGTCCCCTCATGCCCCGCTATACCCCCGCCGAGATCGAAGCCCGCTGGCAGCAAGCCTGGGAAAAGGACGGCATTTTTCAGGCCGTTCGCAACGCTGATAAGCCGAAATACTATGTGCTCGAGATGTTCCCCTACCCTTCCGGGCGCATCCACATGGGCCATGTGCGCAACTACACGATGGGCGACGTGATCGCGCGCTACAAGATCGCGACAGGCCATAACGTGCTGCACCCGATGGGCTGGGACGCCTTCGGCATGCCCGCCGAGAATGCCGCCATGGCGATCGGCGGCCATCCGGCGGACTGGACCTATGACAACATCGCCGAGATGAAAAAGCAGATGAAGCCTTTGGGCCTCAGCATCGACTGGAGCCGCGAGATCGCCACCTGCCATCCCGGCTACTACGGCCAGCAGCAGGCGCTGTTCCTCGATTTCCTTGAAAAGGGCCTCGTCTACCGCAAGAACGCGGTGGTGAACTGGGACCCGGTCGACATGACCGTGCTCGCCAACGAGCAGGTCGAGAACGGTTGCGGCTGGCGTTCCGGTGCACCGGTGGAGCGGCGCGAGCTCACGCAGTGGTTCTTCAAGATCTCCGACCACTCCGAGGAGTTGCTCTCGGCGCTCGACAGCCTCGACAACTGGCCCGCCAAGGTGAAACTGATGCAGGCCAACTGGATCGGCAAGTCGCGCGGGCTGCAGTTCGCCTTCTCCACCGTGGACGCCCCCGAGGGGTTCGACCGGATCGAGGTCTATACCACTCGCCCCGACACGCTGCTGGGCGCCTCCTTCGTCGGCATCTCGCCCGACCATCCACTGGCCAAGACGCTGGAGCGTGACGACGAAGCCGTCGCGGCCTTCTGTGCCGAATGCCGTAAAGGCGGCACTACCGAAGAGGCCATCGAAACCGCCGAGAAGCTCGGGATGGACACCGGCATCCGCGTGCGGCACCCCTTCGACACCGCGCATGAACTGCCCGTCTATATCGCGAACTTCATCCTCATGGACTACGGCACCGGTGCGATCTTCGGCTGCCCGGGCCACGATCCGCGCGATTTCGAGTTCGCCACGAAATACGACCTGCCGATCATCTCGACCTTCCTGCCGTCCGAAGACGCCGCGCCCGAGCTCGACGCGGCCTTTGTCCCGCCGAAGACCGAAAAAGTATTCTACAATCGCGGCTTCGCGGGCGATCAATGGCAGACCGGCGAAGAGGGCGTCGACGCCGCCATCGCCTTTTGCGAGGAGAACGGCATCGGTCACGGTGTCACTAAGTTCCGCCTGCGCGACTGGGGGCTTTCGCGCCAGCGCTATTGGGGCTGCCCGATCCCGGTCGTGCATTGCGACGCCTGTGGTGTCGTGCCGGAAAAGAAAGAAAACCTGCCAATCGAGCTTCCTTACGACGTCAGCTTCGACACGCCGGGCAACCCGCTTGACCGGCACCCGACATGGCGCAACTGCGCCTGCCCCGCCTGCGGCAAGGACGCGCGGCGCGAGACCGACACGATGGACACTTTCGTCGACAGCTCGTGGTATTTCGCCCGTTTCACCGCGCCGCGGGCCGAGACGCCGACCGTCATGGAAGACGCGCAATATTGGATGAACGTCGATCAATATATCGGCGGCATCGAACATGCGATTTTGCACCTGCTCTACTCGCGCTTCTTTGCTCGTGCGATGCAGATCACCGGCCACCTGCCCGAAAGCGCGGTGGAGCCGTTTGACGCGCTCTTCACCCAAGGCATGGTGACCCATGAGATCTACCAGACCCGCGACGATAATGGCCGCCCGGTCTATCACCTGCCCGAAGAGGTGACCGACGGCAAACTCGCCGACGGCACCGAGGTTGAGATCATCCCCTCCGCCAAGATGTCGAAGTCCAAGAAAAACGTCGTCGACCCGCTGCACATCATCTCGAACTACGGCGCCGATACTGCGCGTTGGTTCGTGCTGAGCGATTCGCCCCCCGAGCGGGACGTGGAATGGACCGCCTCCGGGGCGGAAGCAGCCTATAAACACCTCTCGCGCGTGTGGAACATCTGCGACCGCGTGGGCGAAATGGACCGCGAGGCAGCGGGCACGGGCGACGACGAGTTGCTGCGCGCCATGCATAAGACGATCCATGACGTGACCATGGGCATCGAATCTTTCGGCTTCAACGCCGCGATCGCCAAGCTCTATGCCTTTACCGCCACCTTGCAGAAATCCAAGGCTGGCTACGCCGCGCAGCGCGAAGCGATCATGACGCTGGCGCAGCTCATGTCGCCGATGACCCCGCACCTGTCGGAAGACATCTGGGCACATCAGGGCGGCGAAGGGCTGATCGCCAAGGCTCCATGGCCCAAAGCGGACGAGAAGATGCTGGTCGACGATACTGTCACCCTGCCGATCCAGATCAACGGCAAACGCCGAGCGGAAATCCAAGTCCCCGCCGATATGCCGAAGGAAGAGGTTGAAAAAACCGCGCTGGCGCATGAAGCTGTCATTCGAACGCTGGACGGGGCCACGCCGAAAAAGGTCATCGTCGTGCCCGGACGGATTGTGAATGTCGTTGCCTAGGACCACCCATATGCGCCGCCGCTTCCTGCTGGCCCTGCCCCTGCTGGCGCTTGCCGCCTGCGGGTTCGAGCCGGTCTATGGCCCCGGCGGCGCAGGCACGGCGTTGCAAAACCGTGTGTTGGTGGATGCCCCCGAAGACCGCTTTGGCTATTTTCTGGTGCGCGAGGTGGAAACCCGCCTTGGCCGCGCCGCCACCCCCCGTTGGGGGCTCGCGCTGACCACCACCACGGTCGAAGACGGGCTGGCGATCGACAGCGAAGGCAATACCCGGCGCTACCACCTCGTGGGCACCACCGCCTATGCGCTGCGTGACCTCGACAGCGGGCAGATCGTGACCTCGGGCAAGGTCGAAAGCTTCACCGGCTATTCCGCCACCGGCACCACCGTGGCCACACGCGCGGCGGAACTGGACGCGCAGGAGCGGTTGATGACCAGTCTCGCGGACCTCGTGATCAGCCGCCTTTACGCGGCTGACCTGCCCCAATGAAACTGACCCCGCGCGAGGCGAAACCCTATTTCGCCCGGCCCGATCCCGCGCGCACGGGGCTGTTGATCTATGGCAGCGACGCGATGCGCGTGGCGCTGAAACGGCAGGAATTCCTGAAAAACCTGCTCGGCCCCAATGCCGAAGAAGAGATGCGCCTCAGCCGGATGCCCGCAGGCGAATTGCGCCGCGATCCGGCGATGCTGCTCGATGCGATCAAGGCGGTCGGTTTCTTCCCCGGCCCGCGTGCCGCGCTGGTGGAAGAGGCGAATGACAATATCGCGAAAATCCTGCTCGACGCGCTGAAGGAATGGCAGCCGGGCGATGCGCAGATCGTCGTCACCGGGGGCGATCTCAAGAAGACCTCCAAAGTGCTGAAGGCGTTTGAGACCCACCCCAACGCCTTTGCCACCGCGATCTATGACAACCCGCCCGACCGCGCCGAGATCGAGCAGATGCTGAAGGACGCAAAGCTCACGCCCGAGGCCGACGCCATGGCCGCCCTGACCGATCTGGCCCGCACCCTCGACCCCGGCGATTTCCGGCAGACGCTGGAGAAGATCACGCTCTATAAACTGGGCGACAGCAGCAACATCGGGCTGGACGACATCGCCGCCTGCGCCCCCACCTCGACCGAGGCCGAGGTCGACGACATCCTGCATGTCGTGGCCGAGACCCGCGCCGCCGAGATCGGCCCGGTGATGAGCAAGCTGCAAGGCCAAGGTGTGAACCCGGTGACCCTGACCATCATGGCCACCCGGCATTTCCGCACCCTCTACCGCATCGCCGCCAACCCTGGCGCGCCGATCTACGGCGTGCGCGACCGCGACCGTGCGATGCGCCAAGCCCGCAACTGGGGCGCGGTGAAGTTGGAAACCGCGCTGGCGGTGCTGACCGAGACGGACCTCAAGCTGCGCTCTGCGGGCCAGCATGCCCCGGCATTGGCGCTGGTCGAGCGGGCCTTTATCCGTCTGGCGATGCTGGGCGCACAACGTTGATTTTGGGAGAGGAAATTCAATGTACACAGTCATCGGCGGCACCAAGTCCCGCGCTTTTCGCGTCATGTGGATGCTCGAAGAATTGGGCCAGCCCTATGCTTTGAACCCCGCAGCACCCCGCTCGGACGAGGCGCGCAAATACAACCCTTCGGGAAAGGTCCCCGCGCTTGTGGATGGCGATGAGGTGCTGACCGATTCCATCGCCATCATGACCTATCTCGCTGACAAACACGGGGCGCTCACCGCCCCCGCCGGTACGCCCGCCCGTGCGCGGCAGGACGCGATGACCTTTTGGCTGATCGACGAATTCGACGCGGTGCTTTGGGCCGCGGCGAAACACAGTTTCGTCTTTCCCGAAGAGGCCCGCGTGCCCGCCATTAAGGACAGCCTGAAGGCCGAGTTCGAGCGCGCCGCCAGCACCCTGTCCGACCGGCTTGAGGGGCCGTTCCTGATGGGGGATGAGATCACCCTGCCCGACCTTCTGGCGGTGCACTGCATCAACTGGTCGATCGGCGCGAAGTTTCCGCGGGTGGATGACAAGCTGAACCTCTGGGCGAAATCCCTACGCGAACGCCCCGCTTTCATGGCCGCGATGACCAAGGAAGACGGTTAACGCCGCGCCCAGTCCGCAGCATGGCGGCCCGCCCACTGGCCGGTCGCCAGACAGCCGTTGATCAGATAGCCGCCCGTGGGCGCTTCCCAATCCAGCATTTCCCCGGCGGCAAAGACGCCCGGCACCGCGCGCAGCATCAGCCCTGCGTCCAGCGCGTCGAGCTCTATCCCCCCCGCCGTCGAAATCGCCTCATCCATCGGGCGCAGCCCGGCGTGGGCGATGGGCAAGCTCTTCAACAAGGCGGCCAGCGCCTCGGCCTCCTGCGGCAGCGGGCGGGCCATCTCTTGCAGCAGCGCGATCTGGGCGGGGCTCAGCTTCAGCCGTTTGCGCAGATGGTTGGCCTGACTGTCCTTGCCGCGCGGCTTTGCCAAACGCGCTGCCACCTCCTGGGTCTGCAAGTCCGGCAAGAGATCGAGCGTCAGCGCCTGCCCGTCGCGCAGCCCGCGCGAGACACTGTAGATGCCGCCCCCCTCCAGCCCACGGGCCGAGATCACCGCCTCCCCGCGCGAGCGGTGGGGGCCAGCCTGCCATGCCACCCCTTTGAGCGCTGCGCCGAAATGGCGCGTCATATGCGGGGACCAATCGACCAACAGCCCGACATTGGCCGGGGCGAAATCCCGAAGGGCCACGCCGCGCGTCGCCAGCAGGGACGCCCATTCGCCCGTCGCGCCAAGCCGCCGCCAACTCGCCCCGCCAAGGGCCAGCACCGTGACATCGGCCTCGACCACTTCTTGCCCGCCGGGGGTATCGAAGGTGAATGCCTCCCCCTCCCATCCCCGCCACTGCCAGCGGGTGTTGATCGTCACCCCGCAGTCCGCCAGCCGCGCAAGCCATGCCCGCAACAGCGGAGAGGCTTTCATCGCCCGGGGAAAAACCCGCCCGGTGGAGCCGGTAAAGACCTCTTGCCCCAGCCCTTCGGCCCAGTCCTGCACCGCTTGGGCATCAAAGGCTTCCAGCATCGGACGCAAGGCAGGCTGCGCTTCTTCATAGGCGGCGAGGAAGGGGGCGAAGGGCTCGGACCTGGTCAGGTTCAGCCCGGATTTGCCCGCCATCAAGAATTTGCGCCCGACCGAGGGTTTCGCCTCGCAGAGCGTGACCGACAGCCCCGCCTGCGCCATGACCTCTGCCGCCATCAGCCCCGCCGGGCCACCCCCAATGACCAAGGCGCGGGTCACGCGGCGCGCTCTTGGGTCTGCTTGTCTGACGGGGAAGCCATGGGCCTGTCCTTGCCTTGGGGAGGATTTGACACATCCTCTTGCCTGCCGTGGCCCTGCAATGCAAGCGAAAGGGGGGACCGTGACCCAAGGCAAAACCGTGCCACATTGCCCGCTCTGCCACCGGCCCATCCCTGAGGACGTGCCGCAGAGCCTGCATCACCTGATCCCCAAACTGCGCGGCGGCAAAGGCGGGCCGACGGTGCTGATGCATCACATCTGCCACCGAGAGGTGCACGCCGCCCTGACCGAGACCGAGTTGGCGCGGCACTATAACACGCCCGAAGCGCTGCGCAGTCATCCGAGGCTTGCCAAATTCGCCGCATGGGTGGCGAAACGCCCGCCGGGGTTCCGCTCCAAAGTGCCGGGCGGTACGCGCAAACGTTAGGCGGGGCCGCACATCCGTTTGATTTCCTGCGCGATGTCCGGACTGGCTGCCACTGTGTCGGCGGCCAGCGCCTGCGCGTGATCCTGCATCTCCTCCGCCGCGACGATGCGGTCGATCAGACCAAAACGCAGCGCCTCCTCCGCCGTGATCTTCTGCCCGCCCATCAGCAAAAGCTTGGTCCGCGCAGGGCCGATCAGCGCCGCCATCCGCGCCGGGTCAGAGGGCTGCGGCAGGAAGCCCAGCTTCATCACCGGATAGAAGAACTTAGCCCCCGGCACCGCAATGCGGAGATCGCAGGCCAGCGCCATGCCCATCGCACCGCCTGCCAGCGTGCCGTTGAGCGCGGCGATGCTCAGCCCCGGCAGGGCGGCCACCGCGCCCGACAGACGCTCCCAAACATCCGATTTCGCAAGCCCCGCGCGGGCTTCGTCCAGATCGGCCCCGGCGCTGAACACCTTGCCGCGCCCGGTCAGGATCACCGCGCGGGCGGCCTGCGCCTCTTCCATGATCTCGGCCAATTCGACCAGCATGGCGTGGGTCAGGGAATTGGCCTTGTCGGGGCGGTTGATCGTGACGGTCCAGATGTCGCCCACGCGGCCAAACTCGATCATATCAGGCCCACCGCCTTGCGGATGCCTTCGTCCCGCAGGGAAATCTCATCGCCCAAGAAACGATCCGCCTCCGGGCCGCACATCCACAGCAGCGCCCGGGCGGGCCAATCGGCGGGGATATGCACGTCCCAATCCAACTGGCTGACCGGGTTCACGCCGCTGTCCTTGATGTCGCGCTGCATGTCGGTGGCCACGGTGCCGGGAGACAGGCCGATGGCGCGGATGCCGTTGCCGCCCTCTTCGTGGTGCAAACACTGGGTCAGCATATTCGCCGCCGCCTTCGAGGCGCAGTAGTGGCTCCATGCCTCGACCGGGTTATGCGCCGCGCCCGAAGAGATGGTCAGCACCGTGCCGCCGCCTTTTTCCTTCATCAACGGCAGCGCCGCGCGCATCCCGTGAAAGACCCCCGTGACGTTGATGTTGATCGCCTTGGCCCAATCTGCGGGATCAGCCTCTCCCATGAACGAGATCGGGTCGATCACGCCTGCATTGTTGATCAGCACGTCGAGCCCGCCAAAGGCCCGGCGCGTGGTCTCGACCGCCGAGGTCATCTCGTTATAGCGGGTCACGTCGCAGGGGATGGCGATGGCCTGTTTGCCCAGTTCTCCGGCCAATTCGGCGATGGCATCCTGACTGCGCGCCAACAGGGCAACCTTGCCGCCCGCCTCTGCGAACACCCGCGCGGCGGCGGCGCCGATGCCCCGGCTGGCGCCGGTAATCATGATCGTCTTGCCTGTCATATCCATGGGAGGATCCTTCCGCTTGTTTTGTACATTGCTTGAGGGCTGTGGTAATCTGCCGATCAACCCGGGTCCAGCCTCGCATCGCTTGACCCTGCGCGGGGATTGGCAGACCCTATGCGTAACTCTTTGCCGAAAAGGATTTTCCGATGTCTCGCATTTCCACCGCGTCGCTGTTCCTCGCCCTGCCGGTCACGCTGGCCTCGACGCCCCTCTGGGCCGATCTGACCCCTTCCGAGGTCTGGGGCGATTGGCGCCAGTATATGGAGAGCATGGGCTATGAGGTCGCGGCAAACGAGGCCTTCGACGGCGATGACCTGACCGTCAGCGACGTGACCCTGAAGATGGACATGGCCGAAGAGGGCGGTGATTTCTCCATGTCGCTCGGCACGCTGAGCTTCGAGCCCGAAGGCGACGGGGCGGTCAATATCCGTATGCCCAGCGTCATGCCGATGACGATCAACGTCGCGCCCGAGACGGCAGAGGATGAACCGGTGTCGATGGTGCTGAACTACGCCCAGACCGCGCCGGTCATGCGCGCCAGCGGCAGTGCCGAGGCGTTGCAATATGATTATGCCGCCGACAGCATTTCGCTCACGCTGGCCGGGCTGAAGGTGGGTGAGCAAAGCTATACCGAGGAAGAGGCCAAGTTCACCCTGATCGGCACCGGCGTTAGCAGCCGGACCGAGATGACCGGGACCGAGACGCGCCGCTATGACCAATCGGGCCGCATCGACAGCCTGCAATATGACGTGGTGATGAAAACCCCCGAAGACCCGGCCCGCGTAGCCGTGTCGGGCGGGGTCGATCAGGTGGTTTTTAACGGCAGCGGCACCTTGCCGATGATCGACGCAGGCGCCGACGTGGCCGCGATGATGCGCGAAGGTCTGGCTTTCGATGGCAGCTTTACCGCAGGCGCGGGCCGCACCGACATGCAGGTTTCCGACCCCGAAAATGGGGAGTTTCAACTGATCTCAAGCTCGACCGGGGCAAAGCTCGGCGTGGCCATGGGGCCGGCGGGGCTTTCCTATGACGGCGGCCAGCAGGACATCGAAGTCAGCGTGACCGCCGCCGACATGCCCTTCCCGATCCAGTTCAGCATGGCAAAGAGCGCCTTTAACCTCAAAATGCCGGTGATAAAGTCCGAAGAGCCGCAGGATTTCGCCTTTGGCGTCACGCTCGACCGTTTTGAAATGTCGGACATGATCTGGGGCATCTTCGACCCCACCGGCCAATTGCCCCGCGACCCGGCGACCTTGGTCGTGGACCTCTCGGGCAAGGCCAAACTGCTGTTCGAACTGATGGACCCCGAAGTCACCGCCACCATGGGCGATGAGGCACCGGGCGAGATTCACGCGCTGAACGTGAACGAAGTGTCGCTGGACGTGGCGGGGGCCGAGTTCGATGCCTCGGGCGCGATCACCTTTGACAATGACGACATGCAAACCGTGCCTGGCATGCCGAAACCCGTGGGCGCGCTGGACCTGTCGCTGATCGGCGGCGTGGCCCTGCTCGACAAACTGGTGGCGATGGGCCTCGTGCCGCAGGAACAGGCGATGGGCGCGCGGATGATGATGGGCCTCTTCACCGTGCCGGGCGAGGGCGAAGACTCCCTGACCTCCAGAATCGAGTTCACCGAAGAGGGCGGCATCCTCGCCAACGGTCAGCAGATCAAATAACCGGCAGCGCAGCCCTGCGCCGCGCCCGCCCCGTCTGGGAAAATAGAGCCCAGCCCTTGCCCCTCTCGGGGCGGGGGATTACCCCTTTTTCAACCCCAACAGGAGCCAGACCATGCCAGACGCCCTTGATGCATTGACCAAGTCCCTCCTTCACGCGGCCACCAAGGCCGGGGCGGATGCGGCCGATGCCATGGCGATCACGGCAAGCTCGGCCTCGATCGAAGTGCGCGGCGGGGCGCTGGAACAGGCCGAACGCTCGGAAGGGACGGACATCGGGCTGCGGGTCTTCGTCGGCCGACGATCGGCCAATGTCTCGGCCTCCGACACGTCATCGCGCACGATCGAAGAGATGGCCGAACGCGCCGTCGCCATGGCCCGAGAAGCGCCCGAAGACCCCTATGCCGGGCTGGCCGATCCCGATCAACTCTCTGCCCGCCGCGATGCGGAAGGGCTAGAGCTTTGCGACCCCGCGCCCGAACCCTCCCCCGAAGCATTGCAAGAGGATGCCGCCCGCGCCGAGGCCGCCGCGCTGGCCGTCAAAGGGGTGAGCCAAGTGCAATCGGCGGGCGCGGGCTATGGCGCGCAAGAGATTTACCTCGCCGCGACAAACGGGTTCGAGGGCGGCTATGCACGCAGCGAACGCGGGCTGTCCTGTGTCGCCATCGCGGGCAGCGGCACCGGGATGGAGCGGGATTATGACGGCGACAGCCGCATCTTTCAGGCCGATCTGCGCGACGCGCGAGAGATCGGCACCCGCGCGGGCGAACGCGCGCTGGCGCGGCTCGATGCCCGCAAGCCCCCCACCGGCAGCTACCCGGTGCTGTTCGACGAACGTATCGCCGCCTCGCTGATCGGGCATCTGTTGGGGGCGATCAACGGTCAGGCGATTGCGCGCGGCGCCTCTTTCCTGCGCGATGCCAAGGGCGAACAGGTGCTGCCCGAAGCCCTGTCCCTGATCGAAGACCCGACCCGCATCCGCGCCACCGGCTCGCGCCCCTTCGACGCCGAAGGCCTGCCGACCCAGCGGCGGGCCATCGTCGACAAGGGCATTCTGCAAGATTGGACACTCGACCTCGCCACCGCCCGCAAACTGGAACTCACCCCCACCGGCAACGCCGCGCGCGGCCCCGGCTCTGGCCCGCAGCCGTCGAACTGGAACATCGCGCTGACCCAAGGGGAAGCCAGCCGCGACGATCTGATTGCCGAGATGGGCACCGGGCTTTTGGTGACCTCGATGATCGGCAGCACGATCAACCCCAACACGGGCGACTATTCGCGCGGGGCTTCGGGCCTCTGGGTCGAGAACGGCGAGATCACCCATGCGATCAACGAATGCACCATCGCGGGCAACCTGCGCGACATGCTGCGGGCGATGATCCCCGCCAATGACGCGCGCATGCATCTCAGCCGCGTCGTGCCCTCTCTGCTGGTGCCGGGAATGACCCTTGCCGGTGCCTGAGGACGATCTCACCCTCCTGATCGACGCCGCCCGCAGGGCGGGTGCCGTGGCGCGCGGCTTTGTCGGGGCCACGGCGAAACGCTGGGACAAGCCCGATAACGCAGGCCCGGTGACCGAGGCCGATCTGGCGGTGAATGACCTGCTGTTGGCGGCGTTGCGCGGCGCGCGGCCCGACTATGGCTGGCTGTCCGAGGAGACCGAGGACAATACCGACCGGCTGGGGCATGAGCGGGTCTTCATCATCGACCCGATCGACGGCACCCGCAGCTTTGTCGAGGGGTCCGACACTTGGGCCCATTCGCTGGCGGTGGCCGAGGGCGGCGCGGTAACGGCGGCAGTGGTCTATCTGCCGATGCGCGACATGCTCTATGCCGCGCGCCGGGGCGGTGGCGCCACATTGAACGGCGCGCCGATCCGCACCTCCGAAGTGGGCAAACTGGCCGAGGCGACAGTGCTTGCCGCGCGGCCCGCGCTGGTGGCCGAACGCTGGCACGGCGGCGCGGCACCGGTGTTCAAACGCAGCTACCGCCCCTCGCTGGCCTACCGTATGGCGCTGGTGGCCGATGCCTCTTTCGACGCGATGATCACCCTGCGCCGCACATGGGAATGGGACATTGCCGCCGGCACGTTGATCGTGGCCGAAGCGGGCGGCAGTTGCACCACCGCCAGGGGCGCGCCGCTCAGGTTCAACAACCCGGATCCGCGTGTCGATGGCATCGTGGCGGGTGGCCCCTCGGTGCAGCGCGCGCTGATCGACGCCCTTGCGTGACCGGCCCCATCTGCTAGGCACTATGCGCAGCACCGCAGCTTTGACAGATCAAAGGACAGCTCCATGACCCAACGCCTGCACCTTGTTTTCGGTGGCGAACTTGTCGATCCGACCAAGAACGCGTTCAAGAATGTCGACGACATCCATATCGTCGGGATCTTCCCCAATTACGCCAGCGCCTATGACGCATGGAAATCCGAAGCGCATCGCACCGTCGATAACGCGCATATGCGCTATTACATCGCCCACCTGCACCGCCTGCGCGACGAAGAGACATCGGCCTCGCCCACCGAAGAGCTGGAATAAACCACCATGGCGGCGCGGTCGCTGGGGCTTGCAGCCTATCGCGCCCTCGTGCGCCGGGGCGGGCCCCAAGACGCGCCGCCCTATGCCCCCCGTCCCGAGGGGGAGCTGGTCTGGATGCATGCCGCCGAAGCGGGCAACGTGCTGGCCGTGCTCGACCTCGCCAAACGGTTCATGGCGATGCGCGACCGGGTCGCGGTGCTGGTCACCCTCTCGGAAAGCGCGGCGGCCCAAGAGCTGCCCACGCCAGAGACGCGCGATCTGTTCATCTTCCCCGCCCCCAGCGAACACCCCGACAATGTGGCGCGGTTCCTTGACCACTGGCGGCCCGATTTCTGCCTGTGGACATGGGGCGGGCTGAGGCCCAACCTCGTGTTGGAGACCGCAGAGCGCGGTTGCCCCATGATGATGATCGACGCCGACAGCGCCGGTTTCGATGGCCGCCGGGATCGCTGGCTGCCCGATGTGACGCGGCAGTTGCTGGGGGCTTTCGAACAGGTGCTGACCCGCTCTCCCGCCGTGCTGCGCCGTCTGGTGCAACTTGGCCTGCCGCGCAGCAAGGGGCAGGTGACATCGCCGCTGCTGGGCGGCGGTCAGGCGCTGCGCTGCGCGGATTCGGATTTGGCGGATATGTCGGCCTGCCTTGTCGGGCGTCCGGTTTGGTACGCCACCCAAGTGCTGGCCGAAGAGATACCCGTCGTGCTGACCGCCCATCGCCAAGCGCTGCGCCTGTCGCATCGGTTGCTGCTCATCCTGCACACCCATGATTACCCGACCGCCGATATCGCCTATGAGCGCGCCCGCGCGAGGGGTTTCACCACGGTGCGATGGGGCGATGACCCCTACCCCGACGAGACCACGCAGGTCATGGTGGCGGACGATCCGGGCGACCGGGGACTGTTCTTTCGGGTGGCGCCGGTGTCTTTCCTCGGGTCTTCGCTGGTCTCGGGCCACGGCGGCTGCGATCCCTTTGAGGCGGCAGCGCTCGGCTCGGCGGTGCTTTACGGCCCCAAGGTGCGCAACTTCCTACCCTCCTACGGGCGGCTCGCCACGGCAGGCGCGGCGCGGATCGTGAATGACGCGGGCGCGCTCGGCAATGCGGTGTCGCGGTTGATCGCGCCGGACCAGGCCGCCACGATGGCCCATGCGGGCTGGGACGTGATCAGCGAAGGGGCCGAACTGGCCGATAGGGTGATTGAGATGGTGCAAGACCGGCTCGACGAAGAAATGGGAGCATCCGATGCGCGCGCCTGATTTCTGGCATCTGCCCCGCCCCGATTGGCGCGCACGGCTGTTGCAACCGCTGGGCGCGTTCTATGCCACGGCCACCGCGCGGCGGCTGGCGGGCGGCACGCCGCTGCGGTTGGGGGTGCCGGTGATCTGCGTCGGCAACATCAACGCAGGCGGTACCGGCAAGACGCCCACGGTGATGGCTGTGCTGCAATATCTGCTGGAGCGCGGCCATCGCCCGCATGTCGTCTCTCGCGGCTATGGCGGCACGCTGGAGGGGCCGGTGCGGGTCGATCCCGTGCAGCACAGCGCCGAGGAGGTCGGGGACGAGCCGCTGCTGCTCGCCGCCTTCGCCGATGTCTGGGTCGCCCGGGAGCGCGCGGCGGGCGCGCGGGCCGCCGAAGCGGCGGGGGCCACGGTGGTGGTACTGGATGACGGTTTTCAGAACCCCGCGCTGGTGCAAGATTTGAGCATCGTCGTGGTGGATGCGGTCAAAGGGTTCGGCAACGGCCTCTGCCTGCCTGCCGGCCCCTTGCGTGAGCCTGTCGCGGCAGGGCTGGCGCGGGCCGATCTCTTGCTCTCTATCGGGGATGAGGCGGCGCAGGCGCGCTTTGCGAAACGGCTGCCGAAGACGGACCTGCCGCACGCCCGCGCCGAACTCGCGCCACTGCAAACCGGAATGGACTGGTCGGATTCCCAAGTCCTCGCCTTTGCGGGCATCGGCCATCCTGAAAAGTTCTTCGCCACGCTGCGCGGGCTGGGGGCGACGATCCTCCACGCCGAGGCGTTGGAGGATCACCAGCCGCTCACCTCGCGGCTGATGCTGCGGCTAGAGGCGGAGGCCGCGATGCGCGGCGCCCAGCTTGTTACAACCGAGAAAGACGCGGTGCGCCTGCCGATGGAGTTCCGCGCCAAGGTGCTGACCCTGCCGGTGCGCCTGTCCCTGCCCGAAGGCAACGCGCTGCATGCAGCGCTGGACAGGCTGACACCGCCTTAGGCCTTGTTGTCTTCGCCCAGTTTCGGCGCGGGCCGGTGCAACGAAAGCTCGGCCCCCGAAAAGGTGAAGGGCGAGCGCAGCCCCGGCACCCCGTCGAGTTCGATCTGCATGCCCCGCGCCACGACCTGCGGATCGGCCATGACATCGGCCATGTCGTTGATCGGACCGGCAGGCACGCCATGCGCTTCGCAAGCGGCCAAAAGGTCGTCACGGCTGCGCAGACGGGTGGCCCCGGTCAGACGGCGGATCATCTCGGGCCGGTTGGCGACCCGATCGGCGTTCTTGAGGTACTCAGGCGCGGTGGCCATATCCTCCAGCCCCAGCAACTGACACAGGCGCTGATACTGCCCGTCGTTGCCGGTGGCGATGATGAGATGGCCGTCGGAACACTCAAACACCTCATAGGGCGTCAGGTTGGGATGCGCGTTGCCCATCCGCGTCGGCGCCTTGCCGGTGGTGAGATAGTTCATCGCCTGATTGCCGGTGATCGCCACGGCGCAGTCAAGCAGGGCCATGTCGATATGCTGGCCCACGCCGGTTTGGTGACGCTGATGAACGGCGGCCAGGATCGCGGTGCTGGCATAGACCCCGGTAAAGATATCGGTGATCGCCATGCCGGATTTCTGCGGCTGGCCGTCCGGCTCCCCGGTGATCGACATCAGTCCGGACATGCCTTGGATGATGAAATCATAACCCGCGCGATGGGCATAGGGGCCGGTGTGCCCGAACCCCGTGATCGAACAATAGATCAGTTTCGGGAACTGGGCAGAGAGGCTGGCATAGTCCAACCCGTATTTCGCCAATCCCCCGGTCTTGAAATTCTCGATCAGAATATCCGCATCGGCCAAGAGCTCTTTGACCTGCGCCTGACCTTCCTCAGTGCGGAAATCCACGGTGACCGAGGCTTTGCCCCGGTTGGTCGAGTGGAAATAGGAGGCGGTGACATCCTCGTCCCGGGTGACGAAGGGCGGCCCCCATTGGCGGGTATCATCCCCCGCCGGGCTTTCCACTTTGATCACCTCGCATCCGAGGTCCGACAATGTCTGACCGGCCCAAGGGCCAGCCAGAACACGCGCCAATTCGACGACTTTCAATCCTGCAAGCGGGGCGGTCATTAGCCGGCCAGCGCTTCGTCGAGGATTTCCTTCATGTCGGCATAGGACATGTTCGAATGTTTCTTGCCGTCGATGACAAAGCTCGGCGTGCTCGAGATGTCATCCTCTTTGGCGTTTGCGGTGTACCATGCCACCAGCGCCTCGGCCTTTTCACCGTCTTTCAGGCATTCATCCAGCATCTCGTTGTCGAGCCCGGCCAGACGGCCAATCTTGCGCAGCTCATCGACGATGGCGGCAGGTTCGCCCGCGCGGGTCCATTCGCTTTGCGATTTGTAGATCAGGTCGGCGATGCCAAAGAACTTCTCTTGACCGCCGCAGCGCGCCACCATGGAAGCCCAGAGACCGTAGCGGTCGAAATAGACTTCGCGGTAGATGAACTTGACCTTGCCGCTGTCGATGTAATCGGCCTTCAGCTTTTTGAAGGTGTCGTTGTGGAAGGTTGCGCAATGCGGGCAGGTGAAAGAGGCGTATTCGACCATCGTCACCGGCGCGTTCTCATCGCCCAGGACCATCTCTGTGATGCCGGAAGTGTCGACTTCGCCCTCGGTCGTTTGCGCGTTCGCGGCGCCGACGAAGGGGGTCAGCGCAGTGCTGCCTAGGGGGGCCGAGCCAAAGCTGCTCGCGGCAAACCAGCCGCCGACACCGAGGGTGGCAAGACCGCCAAGGATTACGTTTCTGCGATTCATAGGATGTTCCTTCCGTTTGACCAGCTATCAGATCGTCAGCTTTGGTTCTTGTTCAATATGTTCTCGCCCAGACGTGCAAGGGCCTCGCGCAGCCCCGCATCGGCCACCGGCTTGGTGGCTTCGGCTGCTTTTTGTTGCAACGCGGGGTTGGGACGAGGCTTCTCGCCCTTGGGTTTGTGATCGAAGGCCACGCGGCCCTCGGCAAATCCGGTCGCCGCCGTTTGGGTGATCCGCACCCGCGCGATGGCGTTGTAGCCGTAGACCGCGTTGACCCGCGCACGCAGTTGCTCTTTCTGCATTTCCAGCATGGGCGCATTGGCCCCGGTGGTCAGCAGGGTCAGGGTGGCACCGATGCCTTCCTTGCGGCCATAGCTGACCTCGACAGGGCGCGAGATGGCGGCGGTCGCCTCGCCCGCGATCTCGGCCCAATGGGTCAGCAGGCGCGATTGCGCAAAGCCGCGCGTCTCGCTCGCCTTGCGGATCTGTTGCGAGAGCAGGCTGTTGGTGCGTTTGAACCCTTTTGTAGTCGTACGACGTGGCGGCATGGCTTTGTTTCCCGAATGTACTGACATACATAACCATTTGCCCCAGCGTCACCAGCCCCTGCCCCGTCGAAAGGCCTAAACATTGCGTGAGAAAACCCGCGTCAGCGAGCTGCCGCCGATCCTGCTAGAGTGGTACGACACCCACGCCCGCGCCCTGCCATGGCGGGTGCCACCGCAGGAGCGGATCGCCGGGGTCATGCCCGACCCCTACCGCATCTGGCTGAGCGAGGTCATGTTGCAGCAGACCACCGTGGCCACGGTAAAGGATTACTTCGCACGGTTCACCGCCCGCTGGCCGGATGTCGCCGCCCTCGCCGCCGCCGAGGATGCCGAAGTGATGGCCGAATGGGCCGGGCTTGGCTACTACGCGCGCGCCCGCAACCTGCTGAAATGTGCCCGCGTGGTGGTGGACGAGCATGGCGGCAATTTCCCCGCGGACCACGACGCGCTGCTGAAACTGCCGGGGATCGGGCCTTATACGGCGGCGGCGATCGCCTCCATCGCCTTCGATCTGCCCCATGCGGTGCTCGACGGCAATGTGGAGCGGGTGATGGCGCGGGTCTATGACATCCACACGCCTCTGCCCGCCGCCAAGCCCGCGTTGATGGCCCGCGCCGCCGCCCTGACCCCGGCGGCCCGGCCCGGCGACTATGCCCAAGCGGTGATGGATCTGGGCGCCACGATCTGCACCCCGAAATCCCCCGCCTGCGGCATCTGCCCTTGGCGCGATCCCTGCGCCGCGCGGGCGGAAGGCACGGCGGCGCTCTTGCCCAAGAAGACGCCGAAGAAGCCGAAACCCATCCGGCACGGCACGGTCTATCTGGCAGAGCGTGAGGATGGCGCGTGGCTGCTGGAGACGCGGCCCGAGAAGGGGCTGCTCGGCGGCATGCTCGGCTGGCCCGGCTCCGACTGGGTCGATACATCCGAGCCGCGCCCCGAAGGCACGCCGCCCATGGCCGCCGATTGGCGCGCCCTGCCGGGTGAGGTGCGCCACACCTTCACCCATTTCCATCTGATGTTGACGGTGCAGCACGCGCGGGTCGGCCATGACAGCCACCCCGAAAGCGGTGAATTCATCGGCCAGAACCAGTTCCGCCCCAGCGATCTGCCCACCGTGATGCGCAAAGCCTTCGACCTCGCGCGATAGCGCCGCGTCAGGCTTTGAGCCTCGGGCAAACTGCGGTATATCTGGCGCGCAACTATGAGGTGCCCTATGGCCAACCGCATCATCGCCGCCCAAGACCTCGCCCGTCTGTCGCGCGCCCTGCCTTTCTGGATGTCCCTGCTGCTGATCCCGCTTGCGTGGTTCTGTGCGGCGCAGGGCGGCTGGTCCATCGCGCTGCTGCCGCTGGTGACATGGTATCTGTTTTCGATGCTCGACGCGGTGTTGGGGCTGAACCTCGACAACGCCGATCTGGAGGCGACGGAGGGTGATCTTTATTGGTACCGCCTCGTCACCCTGCTCTGGCCCCCCCTGCAATGCCTGACCGTCTTTGGCCTGATCTATTACGCCACCCGCGCCGGGCATCTTGGCACGGCGGAGCGGATCTTTCTGTTCTTCGGCGTGGGCGTTATCACCGGCACCATCGGGATCAACTACAGCCATGAGCTAATGCACCAACGCAACAAGACCGAGCGGCGGTTGGCGGATATCCTGCTGGCCATGGTGCTTTATTCGCATTTCCGGTCAGAGCATCTGCTGGTGCATCATCGCCATGTCGGCACCCCGCGCGATACGGTGACAGCGCGCTACAACGAAGGGTTTCATCGCTTCTACCCCCGCGTGCTGCGCGAGTCGCTGACCTCGGCCTTCCAAGCTGAGAAGAACATGCTGGCCCGCAAGAGACTGCCTTGGACCGATCCGGGAAATCCCTTTTTCAAATACTGGGCACTGCAAGCGGCCTTTCTGCTGCTGGCGCTGATCTTGGGCGGTTGGAGCGGGCTGGGCCTGTTCCTTGTCCAAGCCGGTGTGGCGATCTGGCAATTGGAACTGGTCAATTACATCGAACACTACGGGCTGACACGCAAACATCTGGGCGGCGGGAAATACGAACATGTCCAGCCGCGCCATTCGTGGAACGCGGCGCATAAGGCCAGCAACTGGATGCTGATCAACCTGCAACGCCATTCCGATCACCACTACAAACCCGACCGGCGTTTCCCGGTCTTGCAGACCTATGGCACGGGCGATGCGCCGCAGCTTCCCTATGGCTATCCGGTGATGACCATGGCCGCTATGGTGCCGCCACTGTGGCGGCGCGTCATGAACCCACGGGTGCGGAAATGGCGCGAGATGTATTACCCCGAGATCACCGATTGGAAAGCCTACAACAAGGCCAGCAATCCCCTGCCCCGGCTCTGAACACGGCAACGCAAAGTTAAACTTTGCTTGGCAGAAAAGCTGCGACTGTTACCTGTGGAGTGGTATTGATGCAGCACCAAGACGCGCCCGCGCGGGCGGCCTATGATGGCACCTGTCTGATCGTCGAAGACAGTGAGTTTGACCGAGAGAGGCTGCGCCGCGTTCTGGCCCGCGCCTATGGCGGGATGCAGGTTGAATTTGCCCCCAGCATCGAAGCCGCACGCCGCGCGCTCAGCGCCGGGGACAAGGCGTTGATCCTGCTCGACAACAACCTGCCCGATGGGCTGGGCGCAAATTTCGCGTTGGAACTGGCCTGCGACGACCGCCATGCGCAAACGCCGGTGATTATGGTCAGCGATTGGCCCTCCCCCGGCATGTGGGAAAAAGCCGCCTCTGCCGGGGTGCTCTATGTGGTGAATAAATGCGATTTCGATACCCGCTACATTGACGCCGTACTGCGAGAGTTTCAGGCCCGCAAACGGTGGGTGAATTAAGCCGGTCCAACAAAAAAACCCCGCCATCGGGCGGGGTCAAGGTAGGCACCCGTGCGCATGCCCCTCACGCAGAGGGGCCACGGGTGCCGGCGGTGTTCGATTGTCCGGGGTGGATCAGTTCGCCATCTCGGCTCTGATCTGCTGACGCAGAATGTCGATGGGGACATTCTTGCCGTCTTTCTTGTAGCACCAATAGGTCCAGCCGTTGCAGCTGGGGGCTTTCTCATAGGCCGCGCCCACCTGATGGATCGACCCTTTGACATCGCTGCCGATCAGGGTGCCATCGGCACGGACCTTGGCCTTGTGGCGGCCATTCATGGAATAGAGGTTCTCGCCCGGGCGCAGCATGCCGCGCTCGACCAACTGGCCGAAGGGCACGCGCGGCTCGGCGCGTTTGGAGGTGGTGGTTTGCAGCGCTTCGTTGTCGAACTTGCGCACCATCGAGATCCGCTTTTCGGCCACCTTGCGATAGGCTTCCTCACGTTCGATGCCGATGAAATCGCGGCCCAGCATCTTGGCCACGGCGCCGGTGGTGCCGGTGCCGAAGAACGGGTCGAGGATCACGTCGCCGGGGTTGGACGAGCCGACGAGGATACGGTGCAGCAGGCTTTCGGGTTTTTGCGTCGGATGCGCTTTCTCGCCCGCCTCATCCTTCAGACGCTCATGGCCGGTGCAGATCGGCAGCACCCAGTCGCTGCGCATCTGGATGCCTTCGTTCAGCGCCTTCAGCGCTTCATAGTTGAAGGTGTATTTGCTGTTCTCGCTCTTCCCGGCCCAGATCATCGTCTCATGGGCATTGGTAAAGCGCTTGCCACGGAAGTTCGGCATCGGGTTCGACTTGCGCCAGACCACATCGTTGAGAATCCAAAAGCCCTGATCCTGAAGCGCGGCACCGACGCGGAAGATGTTGTGATAGCTGCCGATCACCCAGATCGCGCCATCGGGTTTCAGCAGCCGCCGCGCGGCTTTGAGCCATGCGCGGGTAAATTCGTCATAGGCTTTGAAGCTGGCGAATTGGTCCCATTCGTCATCAACTGCATCGACCTTGGAGTTGTCGGGGCGATGCAAATCACCTCGCAACTGCAAGTTGTAGGGCGGATCCGCGAAGATCAGATCCACCGATTCTGCTGGGAGGGCGTTCATTGCGTCAATGCAATCGCCCGCAACAATAGTGTTCAAGGGAAGCGCCGCGGCGCCCTTTGTCATCGTTTTCATATCTCTGCCTCATTACCCGGCGCTTAAGCGCTCATTGGTTGTGGATAAAATGAGCCATCAGAGAATCGTGGTCAATTTCTTTTTTGAATCAATCGGTTAACAAATTGGCTTGATACAAGATATTGTGTACCGGTTTGAACAAACGTCTATGGTGTGGGGTCACACCAAGATCCTGCAGGGCGGCGATGTGGCTTTTCGAGCCATAGCCCATATTGGTTTCCCAACCGTAACCCGGATGCTGTTGCGCCAAATCCACCATGAGGTTATCGCGCACGGTTTTCGCAACGATAGAAGCCGCCGAGATTGACAGGCAGCGCGCATCCCCCTTCACCACAGGTTGCGCGGGCAGCGCCAGATCGCGCGGAAGCATATTGCCGTCGATCAGCGCATAGTCCGCCTTGCAGGCCAAACCGGCCAAGGCACGGGTCATGGCCAGATGGCTGGCACGCAAGATGTTGTGTTCCTCGATCTCTTCGACCGTGGCATGGGCCACGCAGACCACGGCGACTGACATGATCTCTTCATAAAGCCTTTCACGGGCGCGGGCGGTCAGTTTCTTGGAATCGTTCAGCCCCTCGGGGATCTGCCCTTCGGCAAAGACCACGGCGGCGGCGGTGACCGGCCCGGCCAGTGGGCCACGGCCCACTTCGTCCACCCCGGCGATGGTGCGAAAGCCGCGGGCAGCCGCCCCGCGTTCGAGTTCATAGTCAGGTATCATGGGGCCGGTGAAACCGCATGCGCCCCAAAGGTGCAACAAAAAAGAGAAAGGGGAGGCGCCCGAACACCCCCCCTTTCAAAACCCGAGCGACAGGGACGTGCCGCTCGGTCAAGGCACGCCGGGTTTACCGACGCGCCAAGCTGTAACCCGAGTCGCGCAGACAGCGGGCGTCATAGCCGTAGCGCGCGCCCTCAGCGGTACTGACGCGTTTGGCGCAGTAGAGGGGCAGGCGATCGGCATAGGAGTAATTCTTCTCAAGGCAGGGCTCGCCAAACATCATGACCTTGCCCTCATCGCCCTCATAGCTGCGGAAGCACTGCTGCGGCAGCAGCTTGCGGTCCACGCGCTCAGGCAGCGGGCGCACTTCGCGCTCAGGATAAGTGGCACGGTCGCGCTCAGGGTAGGTCCGGGCGCTGCGGCGCGGCTCGGGGCGCGGATCGACATAGGGGCGCGGATGGGGCCGCTTTGAAACCGCGGGATAATAGCGTGGTGCCTCATAGACCGGCGCGGCACGGCGACGGGTCACGGTCTCGCGCTCTTTGCGCTCTTTGTTGTTGTCGTAGATCATCTTGCCCACGATCGCGACACCCGCAATCGCGGCGAGCGTGCGCAGCACTTCCTTTTCATCGGCAGCGGCAGGGCGGGCGCCAAAAGCAGTTATGGCAACCGACAGGGCGGCGATGGTAGCAATGAACTTGCGGTACATGGGTCTGGTCCCTTCTCGTTATCGGCGCGTTTCGCTGCGCCCTTGATCCTCTGCGGCCATAACTCGGGGGCCGCGTATCGGTTCGTGTGTCTGTTGGTGCCACCAAATTGGGATGAGCACCAAAGACAGGCAATAACAGGGGGGCGTTATCCAATAACAAGGCGCTTAAATCGCCTTGGTTATTGAATATCAGCGGGCGAAAGCGCATTAAAAACATATGAAAAATCCATGTCTCTCCGTGCTGACCGCGCTGGCGGTCATTCTGGCCCTGCCCGCCGCGGCAACGGCCGGATGCTTTGCCGATTACAAGGCCAAGCAAGACAATCCGCTGCGCCTTCACTATGGGGTGGCGCAGATCTCCGGGGCCTGTGAGCCAGCCTCCGCCGAAACCGAACTCACGCCGCGTCTTGCAGCGGAGGGCTGGACATTGTTGAATGTGCTGTCTGTTTTCGGTGACGAAGGCTTGGATCAAAGGAAAGACAGTGCAGGAACATTCTACCTCCGCTTCTGACATGCGCAGATTTGGCGGGCGTTTCGTGATCGGCGGCATCGCCGCCGTGGTCGCCGTACTTTTGGTAGGGGCGCTTGTCCTGCTTTGGGCGCTGCCGGATGCGAACGTCTTTAACGCGCGGGTTGAGCGGATCTTTGTCGAAAATGACGATCTGACCACCCAGGCCGAGATCAAGCTGCTGGAAATCCTCGCCCAGTCCGGCACCGCCTTTTCCGAGACCTTGGCCAGCTACCGCATCGTGATCGTGGTGCTTTTGGTCTTCGCCAGCGCCATGCTGGTCGCAGCGATGGTGTTTTTGTTCATGCTCATCGGCTTCAACCGCCGCATGGCGCAGATCGAGCGGACGGGCATTCAGGTCAATTCCCTGCTGATCAGCCGGGAAGAGAATACTGTCTATCTCAACAACCTCGGCTTCAAGCTGACGGCTGCTGCGATGGAGACGATGTCGGTCCTTGCCGAGGCGCGGATGGATGACGACGTGCTCTCGGGTTCCGAGATCGAAGGCATGATCTCGGGCCGCAGCCCTGCCGACTGTGATGAGGCCGCGGGTGCCACGCGGATCAAACGCCTGCGCGATACGCTTGGCAACCAACTGGTGTCGGAACTGCTGGTCAAGAACATTGCCCGGCGCGGCTATATGCTGGCGATCAACAAGGACGTGATCAAGGTTCTCTGACCCCAGCAAGGCACCGCCTTGCCCTGCCCTCACGCGGCTGGCCCTAGCCAATGCCCCGCAGGCACGTTAAATGGCGTCAAACTAAATTGGACAGACTGGAGTAATCAAATGGGTTATCGCGTCGCCGTCGTCGGTGCCACAGGCAATGTGGGCCGTGAAATGTTGAACATCCTTGCGGAGCGTCAGTTCCCCGTGGACGAGATTGTGGCCCTTGCCAGCCGCCGTTCGCTCGGGACCGAGATCACCTTCGGGGACAAGACCCTCAAGACCAAAGACCTCGACACTTTCGATTTCACCGGCTGGGACATGGCGCTTTTCGCCGTGGGCTCTGAAGCGACCAAGAAATACGCGCCCGCCGCGGCCAAAGCGGGCTGCGTGGTGATCGATAACTCGTCGCTCTACCGCTACGACAACGAAGTCCCGCTGATCGTGCCGGAGGTGAACCCCGAAGACGTGCACGGCTATTCCAAGAAGAACATCATCGCCAACCCCAACTGCTCCACCGCGCAGATGGTCGTGGCGCTGAAGCCGCTGCATGACCGCGCCAAGATCAAGCGCGTCGTGGTCAGCACCTACCAGTCGGTTTCCGGCTCGGGCAAAGAGGCGATCGACGAACTTTGGGACCAGACCAAATCGGTCTACAACCCGACCGACAATTACGAGGCCAAGGTCTACCCCAAGCAGATCGCCTTCAACGTGATTCCGCATATCGACGTCTTCCTCGAAGACGGTTCGACCAAGGAAGAATGGAAGATGGTCGCCGAGACCAAGAAGATCGTCGATCCGTCGATCAAGGTCACCGCGACCTGCGTGCGCGTGCCGGTTTTCGTGGGCCATGCGGAATCGATCAACATCGAATTCGAAGACCACCTTGATGAGGCCGAAGCCCGCGACATCCTGCGCGAAGCGCCCGGCATCATGGTGATCGACAAGCGCGAAGACGGCGGCTACGTCACGCCCGTCGAATGCGTCGGCGATTTCGCCACCTTCATCAGCCGCATCCGTCAGGACAGCACCATCGACAACGGCATCAACCTGTGGTGCGTCAGCGACAACCTGCGCAAGGGTGCCGCCCTGAACGCCGTGCAGATCGCCGAACTGCTGGGCCGCGAAGTGCTGAAAAAGGGCTGAGGTTCAGCCTTAGCATAGAAATAGGAAAGGGGGCCAATCGGCCCCCTTTTTCGTTCTACGGCTTATCGACGGTCAGACCGGCTCGAACGCGCGCAACTCGGGCAAGTAATGCTCCAACCCGCCCTCGCCGATGTCGGTCCACAGACCGTGCAAGGACAACTCGTCCTTCTCGACCGCCTCTTTCAGCCATGGGAAGGTCATCAGGTTTTCCAGCGAGGTGACAACGGCGAGCTTCTCGAGCTGACGCTCCTGCTCGCGCTTGTCCTTGATGCTGGACACGGAATCGAAGGTCGGGCGCAGGATGTCCATCCAGCGGCCCACGAAACTGTCTTTCTTCTCAAGTTCCGGCGCCTCGCCCCGGCACATGGCGGCACAGCCCGCCACACCGCCGCAGCTGGAATGGCCCAGCACGATCACATGCGCGACCTTCAGCGCCGTCACCGCATATTCGATCGCCGCCGAGGTGCCGTGCTGGTTGCCGTCGGGCTGGTAGGGCGGCACGAGGTTGGCGATGTTGCGGTGAATAAAGAACTCGCCCTGATCGGCCCCGAAGATCGAGGTCACATGCACCCGGCTGTCGCAGCAGGAAATCACCATGGCGCGCGGATGCTGTCCTTCGGAAGCAAGGCGGCGATACCACGACTGGTTTTCGGCATAGCCGGTCGCCTTCCACCCCTGATAGCGTTGCAACAGATACGACGGCAGAGCCTTGGCCTTGTCCATGTGTAAACGTCCCCTAATGCGTGATGCGGTTTTAGCGCAGATAGCGCAAATGCCATACGAATTCGAGAGAAAAGGCACAATCATCGCAACCCTTTGCACACCTTCATGCGCCATGTTGCCCCAAGGCCGTGGGGGCGATCGAAGGATGACAGGAATGCAACTTATGCAAATTCGCCCGACCGAACAGGTCTGCGTCGATCAAGAGCGGCTGGAGCTGCTCTATACACAACTGGGTGAGGTGGGGGCCGAAGATGTCCTGTGCCGCGCGATGGAGGAATTGGCCCTGCGCCTGTCCCATTGCAAAAGGTTACATGAGGGCCAAGACCGCGCCGGGCTGCGCAAAAGCGTGCACCGTCTGATCGCCATCGCCGATCAAATCGGCATGGCGCTCGTCGCCCGGGTGGCGGCGGATGTGGTGGTCTGTATCGACGCCGGGGATGACATCGCCACGGCGGCCACGCTGTCGCGCCTGATCCGCAGCGGCGAACGGTCCTTGACCGCGATATGGGACTTGCCCGAGATCACGATCTGATCGCTTGCGGGTGGCGATGGAAAAGGTAGGCTGCGCGCAAATCCAGATTTGCAAAGGTTTGTCATGTCCGCCGAATTCGCCGCCCCCTCCGCCAATGCCCTGCCGCTTCATGTCTTGAGCGAGGCCGCGCTTGAAGGCTGGCTTGTCGATCAGCCCGGCGCGGTGCAGGCATGGGTGAGGGCCAGCGGCTTTGCCGGCGGCCTTGGGCAAGCGCTTGTGGTGCCGGGGGCCAAGGGCGTGCCGGTGATGGCACTCGCGGGCTACGGGTCCGAAGCCGCCCGCCGCCGGGGCCGCTTCCACCTCGCCGCCGCTGCGGCCAAGCTCCCTGCCGGGGACTACCGGATCGCAAGCGGCCTGCCCGACGATCAGGCGGCGACAGAAGCGATCGGCTGGCTGCTGGCGGGCTACCGTTTCGACCGCTACCGCGACCAGACCCCGATGACCGCCCGTCTCGTCGCGCCCGAGGGGGTCGACGCCAATCAGATCACCGCACTGGCCACGGGCGAGATGCTGACCCGCGACCTGATCAACACCCCCGCCTCCGACATGGGGCCGCCCGACCTCGAAGCCGCCGCGCGCAAATTGGCCGAGCAACATGGCGCGAAGATCGAGGTGACCACCGGCGATGCGCTGCTGGAAAACAACCTGCCGATGATCCACACCGTGGGCCGCGCCGCCGACCGCGCGCCGCGCCTGATCGACATGGCATGGGGCGAGGCGGGGCCAAAGCTGACGCTGGTGGGCAAGGGCGTCTGTTTCGACACCGGCGGGCTGAACCTGAAGCCCGGCGCGTCGATGGCGCTGATGAAAAAGGACATGGGCGGGGCCGCCGCCGTGCTGGGGCTGGCGCATATGATCATGGCCACCGGCATGAAGGTGCAGCTGCGCGTGCTGATCCCGGCGGTGGAGAATTCCGTCTCTGGTAATGCCTTCCGGCCCGGTGACATCCTGACTTCGCGCAAGGGGCTGACGGTTGAAATCAACAACACCGATGCCGAAGGGCGTTTGGTGCTGGCCGATGCGCTGGCGCTGGCGGATGAGGACAAACCCGATCAAATCATCTCGATGGCCACGCTGACCGGGGCCGCGCGGGTGGCCGTGGGGCCGGACCTTGCGCCCTATTACAGTGATGACGCTGCCTTCGTCTCGGCCTTGGAAAGCGCCGCTGCCGGGTCTGCTGATCCGGTCTGGCGGATGCCTTTCCACGACGCCTACGAGGCGCTGATCGAGCCCGGCATCGCCGACCTCGACAACGCGCCCAAGGGCGGCTTTGCCGGGTCGATCACCGCCGCGCTCTTCCTCCGCCGCTTTGTGACCGACAGCAAATACGCGCATTTCGACATCTACGGCTGGCAACCCGCCGACGCCCCCGCCCGCCCGAAAGGCGGCACCGGCCAAGGCACCCGCGCGATCTATGCCGCCCTGCCCGCCTTGCTGAAATCATGAGCGATCCGCGCCTTACCCCGGACCCGGCGCTGGCGACCCAGAACCGCCCCGCGCAGGTGGCGGTGCCGGTGGCCGACCTCTGCCGCCGCCCCGAGGGGCCGCGCGACCGGCAGCTGCTATTTGGCGAGCAGGTGCGCGTGCTGCATGAGGCGTCAAGCTGGGCCTATGTGCAGGCCGAGAAGGATGGCTATTGCGGCCATGTTCTGCAAAGCACCCTTGGCACAGCGCGCAAGGCCACCCATCGCGTTTGCGTGCCTGCCACCCATGCCTATCGCGACGCCGATCTGAAATCGCCGGACCTGCTCAGCCTCAGCTACGGCTCGCCCGTCACGGTTACGGCAGAGACGAAAGGTTTCGCCGAAACCCCGCAGGGGCACATCCCACTGAGCCATCTTGCCCCCCTCGATCGGCGAGAGGCCGACCCCGCGCAGATCGCTGCGCTGTTTCTCGGCACGCCCTATCTCTGGGGCGGAAATAGCCGTTGGGGGATCGATTGTTCGGGCCTCATGCAGGCCGCGCTTCTGGCCTGCGGCATCCCCTGCCCCGGTGACAGCGACCAGCAGGAAAAGACCGTGGGCACCCTCGTCAGCGGCGCCTATCAGCGCAATGATCTGTTGTTCTGGAAAGGCCATGTGGCAATGGTGGTGGATGGCGAGACGATGATCCACGCCAATGCCCACGCTATGGCCGTGAGCTATGAAAACATCGCCGAGGCCGTCGCCCGGATCGAAGCGGGCGGGGACGGCCCGGTGACGACACATCGCCGCCCCGGCCTTTAGTCCACCGCGCGGATCAGCTTGCGCTCCAACACGCGCAGCACGGCCTTCAGGTCATGGCCCCGGCGCAGCACCTGCCCGCCGGTGCCCACCACCGCATACATCCCCTGCCGGTTGCGCAGCTTGGGCCGCTTTTCGATCCGGTAAAGCGGTATCTCAGCCGTGCGGCGAAAGACGGAAAAGACGGCCACGTCCTTGAGGTGCGAAATCCCGTAATCCCGCCACTCCCCCGCGGCGACCATACGCCCGTAGAGCGATAGGATCAGCGACAGTTCGGTGCGGTGGAAAGCGACCTGTTCGGCAGGGCGCTCGAAAGCCGTGATCGGCGATGGGGGCTCTATGCTCATGACTTTACAGTTGACCCTGACGGGGGCCAAATCAAGCCCTGAGATGGCCGAAAGCAGCGCTCAAAATTTCTTGAAAGCGTTACAGAATTGTGCAACCAATCTGAAAAATGAAACACAAAGGCATGATGGTATGACCCCAGACGCCCGCGCCCGCAAATGTGCCGAGGTGATGTTCGCCCGAGATTCCGCCTCGGCCGGATTGGGCATGAGGATCGACGAGGTCACCCCCGGCGGCGCGGTTTTGTCGATGTCGGTGCGCCCGGAGATGCTGAACGGGCATGGGATTTGTCACGGCGGTTTCATCTTCACGCTGGCCGACAGCGCCTTTGCTTTTGCTTGCAACAGCTACAACCAGACCACTGTCGCCCAGCAGAACCAGATCACCTATCTCAGCCCCGGCCAGCCGGAGGAGCGGCTGACCGCCACCGCCCGCGAAGTGTCGCGCAGCGGTCGGTCGGGCATCTATGATGTGACCGTCACGGGCGAGGATGACCGTGTCGTGGCCCTGTTTCGCGGGCTCTCCCGCAGCATCAAGGGCCAGCTATTTACCGAGGAGGAGCCGACCTGATGAAAGACCTGACCCCCGCGAAGGATACGCTCGACCCGATTGAGATCGCCAGCCGGGACGAGATCAGCGCCCTGCAATTGGACCGTTTGAAATGGTCCCTGCGCCATGCCTATGACAACGTGCCCTTCTACAAGCAAAGCTTTGACGATGCGGGCGTCCATCCTGATGATCTGAAACAGCTTTCCGATCTTTCGCGCTTTCCCTTCACGGTAAAGACCGACCTGCGTGACAATTACCCCTTTGGCATGTTCGCCGTGCCGCGCGATCAGGTGGCGCGCATTCACGCGTCCTCCGGCACCACCGGGCAGCCGACCGTGGTGGGCTATACCAAGGACGATCTGGCGAACTGGGGGCACGTCGTCGCCCGCTCCCTGCGCGCGGCGGGGATGCGCCCGGGCGACATGCTGCACAACGCCTATGGCTATGGGCTGTTCACCGGCGGCTTGGGCATCCACCTCGGCGCTGATGCGCTTGGCCTGTCGACCGTGCCGATCTCGGGCGGGATGACCCCGCGCCAAGTGCGCCTGATCGAAGATTTCGCCCCCAAGGGAATAACGGTCACCCCGTCCTACGCGCTGTCGATCTTGGATGAGTTTGCCAAACAGGGCATCGACCCGCGCCAATCCTCGCTCGAAGTTGGTATCTTCGGGGCCGAACCCTGGACCAACGCCATGCGGCAGGAGATCGAGCAGGCTTTCGACATGCATGCGGTCGATATCTACGGCCTCAGCGAAGTCATGGGGCCGGGTGTCTCGATGGAATGCGTAGAGAGCAAGGACGGGCTGCACATCTGGGAAGATCACTTCTACCCCGAGATCATCAACCCCGAGACTGGCGCCCCGGTCGAGGATGGCGAAATGGGGGAGTTGGTCTTCACCTCGCTCACGAAACAAGCCTTCCCGATCATCCGCTACCGCACCCGCGACCTCACCCGCCTCTTGGCAGGCACCGCGCGGTCCATGCGGCGGATGGAGAAGGTGACCGGGCGCAGCGACGACATGATCATCCTGCGCGGCGTCAATGTCTTCCCCACCCAGATCGAAGAGGCGCTGATGGCCACGCCGGGGCTGGCCCCGCATTTCCAGATCGAACTCTCGCGCCCCGACCGGATGGATCAGATGCGCGTGCTGTGCGAATGCGCCGACGCCAGCGTGACCACCGATGCCCGGGCCGCCGCGATCAAAGCGCTCTCGGCACAGATCAAGCAGACCGTCGGCATTTCGGTCACGGTCGAAGTCATGGACGTGGGCGGCGTCGCCCGGTCAGAGGGCAAAGCCGTGCGCATTCTCGACAACCGCCCCAAGGGCTAGGGAACGCCCCTAGCCGCAGGTGACCTTGGCAATTTTGCCTTCCGCGTCCAAGACAATGTTGGTGCGGTCGGGATTGGCGTCCATCGTCACCGGATCACCCTCGGTATAGACGCGCTTGGGCTCGGACACGATGCTCGCCGCCGATTTCGGGCGACCGATCAGCCCCCACCAACTGCCCTCTTTGCAGGTGTTGGTCGGCGGCTCGGCGGCGGCGAGTTCTTCTTGCCCCTCGTTCTCAGAGGGGCTGGAGCTGTTGTTCACCGCATTCACAACCGATTCCGGCAGCGGTTTGGGCTTGGCCGGCGGGCTGCTGCGCGTTTCCGACCGCGCCGGGGCCGATGGCTCGGCTGCGGGGGGTGGTGGTGCGGGCGTGGTCGCCACAGGCGCAGGGGCCGGGATCGGGTTCTGCACCGGCGCTGTCGACACTTCAGCGCATCCGGCCAGCACTAGGGGTGCCAAGAAAACTACTCTCATATTCCAAACCTCGTTCTTCGCGTGGCGTCCATCCCGCAACAGGTAGCATTCTGTACCGCTCCGCCAAGGGCCGGGGGCTTTGCGTTTGCCGGAACCTGCCGATGAGACTCCTTTAACGGCGCGAGCGCAGCGCCGCCGAGGCGGCCGCAACCGCCTAAGCGAACGCGGGGTGCCGATTGGTTCGGCCAAGGCCCACGCCCTTGGCCATTGCACCCCAAGGGCGGGCTGGCTAATGCTTGACCCATGGTCGCGATCTTCCTGAAAACCCTGCCGTTCTTTGCGCTGATCGGCCTTGGCTACTGGGCCGGGCGCACACGGTTTTTCTCTGCTGAAGCGACGGCCTATCTCACCAAATTCGTCTTCTACTTCGCCCTTTCGGCGATGCTGTTCCGCTTTTCCGCCAATCTGTCCTTGGCCGAGGTCTGGGACAGCCGCCTTGTCGCCGCCTACCTCTGGGGGACGGCCTTCGTCTATGCCATCGCCAGCCTCGTGGGCTTTTTGCGCAGGCTCGATGTGGCCACCAACGGGATCGAGGCGCAATGCGCCGTGATCGGCAACACCGGCTTTCTGGGCGTGCCGATGCTGACGCTGCTCTTGGGGCCAGAGGCGATCGGCCCCGTGCTGCTGGCGCTGACCGTCGACATGATCATCTTTTCCAGCCTCATCGTGATCCTGATTACCGGCTCCCGCGAGGGGCAATTGCGGCTGGCGACGCTTAAGATCGTTGGGATCGGCTTGCTGAAAAACCCGATGATCGTCGCCATCACGCTGGGGTTCCTCTGGTCCGGCTTCGGCATCCCGATCCCGGTGCCGTTGAACGAATTTCTGGCCATCCTCGGCGGCGCTGCCACCCCCGGTGCGCTGTTCGCCATCGGCGCTTCGCTGGCTTCAAAATCCGCCGAACGGATCGAGATTGCGGGCTGGCTGACTTTCTGCAAACTGGTGCTGCACCCGCTCTTCGTGGCCTTTGGTGCACTGTTTCTCTTCGGCGTCGACCCATACAAAGCCGGGGTTATCATCGCCACCGCCTCTCTCCCGGTCGCGGGCAATGTCTATATGCTTGCCCAACACTACGGCGTCGCCCCTCAGCGGGTCTCTGCCGCCATTCTCGTTTCAACCACGGTCAGTATCGTGACCGTCAGCCTTGTCGTAGGCTGGGTCTCGGCCCTGTGACACACTCAAGTTCGAAAGGAACGCTGCCATGAAAACCATCTCGGAAAACGCCTGTTTCGGCGGCACGCAGGGGGTCTACTCCCACGCCTCCGACACCTGCGGCTGCGACATGACATTCGGCCTGTTTCTCCCCGCCGAGGCGCAGGACGGCCCCGTTCCAGTGCTGTGGTACCTTTCGGGCCTGACTTGCACCCATGAGAACGCCATGACCAAGGCGGGCGCGCAGGCTTGGGCCGCGGAGCATGGCATCGCGTTGGTCTTCCCCGACACCTCCCCGCGTGGCGAAGCTGTGGCCGATGATGACGCTTACGACCTTGGCAAAGGCGCGGGGTTCTATGTGAACGCGACCCAAGACCCTTGGGCGGCGCACTACCAGATGTGGGATTATCTGGCCGAGGAGCTGCCCGCCCTGCTGGCCGAGAATTTCGCCCTCGATATGGACCGCCAAGGCATCACCGGCCATTCCATGGGCGGGCACGGCGCGCTGACGCTGGCGATGAACCTGTCGGGGCGTTTCCTTTCGGTCTCGGCCTTCGCGCCGATCACCCATCCGACGGCGAGCGATTGGGGCAAAAAGCAACTCGGCGCCTACCTCGGGCCTGACGAGAGCGCATGGGCAAAGCACGACAGCACGCTCTTGATGCGCGAGAAAGGCTTCGACGGGCCGGTGCTGATCGACCAGGGCGGCAGCGACCAGTTCCTCGACCTCCTGATGCCCGAAAAACTGGCCGAGGCCATGGCGGCGAAACGCCAGCAGGGCAGCTTCCGCATGCAGCCGGGCTATGACCACAGCTATTTCTTTGTGGCGAGCTTCATGGAGGACCATGTCGCCTTCCACGCTGATGCGCTCTACGCGGGCTGAGCCGTGACCGCGCTCTACATCGACGCCGACGCCTGCCCCGTGAAGGCCGAGGCCGAGCGGGTGGCGACCCGGCACAGGATCAAAATGTTCCTCGTCTCCAACGGCGGGCTGCGCCTGTCGCAGAACCCGCTGGTCGAGGTCGTGATCGTACCCGACGGGCCGGACGTGGCCGACATGTGGATCGCCGAGCGCTGCGGGCCGGGCGACGTGGTGGTCACCGGGGACATCCCGTTGGCCTCGAAATGCGTCGAGGCGGGGGCGAGGGTACTGAAACACAACGGCGAGGCGCTGACCGCGCGCAACATCGGCAATGTGCTGGCGACCCGCGACCTGATGGCCGACCTGCGCGCCGCCGACCCCTTCCGCCAAGGCGGCGGCAAGGGGTTTACAAAGGCCGACCGCTCCCGTTTCCTCGAAGCATTGGAGCGGGAACTGCGCGCGGCGGCGCGGGGGTAGGCCCGTGTTAAGCAATTGGTAGGGCAAGTGATATGACACCACAGGCGGTCGTTTTCGACATCGGCAACGTATTGATCGAATGGCAACCGGAGCGGTTTTACGACAGCGTCATCGGCCAAGATCGACGCCGCGCCATGTTCGACGCCGTGGACCTGCACGGCATGAACGACCGCGTCGACAGTGGCGAAAACTTCCGCGACACGATCTATGCCATGGCCGAGGCGACACCCGAATGGGGCGATGAAATCCGCCTCTGGCACGATCGCTGGATCGAGATGGCGGCCCCGGTGATCGACCATTCGCTGCGGCTGATGAAGGCGCTTCAGGCGCGCGGCGTGCCGGTCTTCTCGCTCACCAACTTCGGCATCCAGAGCTACGATCTGGCCGCCACGCATTACCCCTTCCTGCGCGAGTTCGACCGCGATTTCATCTCGGGCCACCTCGGGATGATCAAGCCCGCGCCCGCGATCTATGCCGCTGTGGAACAGGGCAGCGGCGTACCGGCAGAGGCGTTGCTCTTCACCGACGACCGCGCCGACAACATCGCCGCCGCCGCTGCGCGCGGCTGGCAGACCCACCATTTCACCGGGCCGCAGGGATGGGCCGACCGTCTGGTCTCTGCCGGCCTGCTGACCCGGGAGGAGGCCGCATGACTAACATTCCCAATATCTCCTTCGACGCGGGCGAGGCGCTCTTGGATTGGATCGCGCTCACCGACGCGCTGGCCGCGGGGCATAACCTCCCGAAGGCCGAGATCGGGGACACTTTCCTCTACCGCGGCAAGGACACGTTGCTGAGCCGGTCGGCATGGATCGACGGGCTGGGCATCGCGGTGAAATCCGCCACGATTTTCCCCGGCAACCCCGACCGCGAAGTGCCGATGGTCAACGGCGGCGTCTCGCTTTTCGATGATGTGACAGGCACGCTCTCCGCCATCGTAGACTTCCACCTCGTCACCAAGTGGAAAACCGCGGGCGACAGCCTCTTGGCCGCGCGCCGCCTCGCCCGTCCGGACAGCAAGAACATCCTGATCGTCGGCGCGGGCACCCAAGGCCGGGCGCTGCACGCCGCCTATTCCGCCGCCTTCCCGCAGGCACGCTTCACGGTTTGGAACCGCACCGCGAAGAACGCCGAGGCGATGGCCGCGGAATGCAAGATCAACGTGGCGACCGATCTGGAGCAGGCGGTGCGCGCCGCCGATATCGTCACCTCCGCCACCATGTCGACCGACCCGCTGATCAAGGGCGATTGGTTGCAACCCGGCCAGCACGTCGATCTCATTGGCGCCTACCGCCCCGACATGCGCGAGGTCGACGACAAGGCGCTCCAGCGTGCCCGCGTTTTCGTCGACAGTTTCGACACCACCGTCGGCCATATCGGCGAGATCAAGTTCCCGCTGGAAAGCGGCGCGATCTCACGCGATCACCTCGTGGCGGATTACTACGACCTCGCCGCCTTCACCCGGCAAAGCGATGACGAAATCACCCTCTTCAAGAACGGCGGCGGCGCGCATCTGGACCTGATGACCGCCAACCACATCCTCGAACGCTGGCGCGCGCGTTAAGCGGTCACCAGCCCCTCGAGCCGTTTCTCGCGGATCGGCAGGTGTACCACAGCGCTGAACGCCCCCACGGCCACGCCGACCCACCAGACCCCGGTGTAGCTGCCGTAGATGTCATACATCCGCCCGCCCAGCCAAACGCCGAGGAAACTGCCCAACTGGTGGCTGAAGAACACGATGCCGTAGAGCGTGCCCATGTAGCGCAGCCCGTAGATATGCGCGACGAGGCCGGAGGTCAGTGGCACGGTGGCCAGCCAGAGCGCACCCATCCCCACTGAGAACAGGATCACCGTCATCGGCGTGATCGGGAACATGATGAAGGCGGCGGCGATCACCGTGCGCCCGACATAGATCCCCGCCAGCAGGTATTTCTTGGAATAGCGCTTGCCCGCCCAGCCCGCGAGCAACGTGCCCGCGATATTGGCCAGACCAATGAGCGAGATCGCCACCGCACCGAGCGCCGAGGTGGTGGTGATGCCGATGTTGTGCAGCACGCCGCCCGCGAGTATCGGGCCGCACATCTCGGTCACGAAGGCGGGGAAATGCGCGGTGATGAAGGCCAACTGGTAGCCGCATGAGAAGAACCCGAGGAAGATCAGCGTATAGGAGGGGTCGCGGAAGGCTTTGCCGAGGATCTGGCCCATCGACTCCTCAAGCTCAGCCCGGCTCGCCATCGCCGGCGCGCGCATCATCGGCAGAGTGAGCAGCATCAGCAGGATCGCCCCCGCGAAACTCACGAAGGTCATTTGCCATGACATGAACCCCAGCATCCATTCCGCCACCGGCGCGCCGAAGACTTGGCCCGCACTGCCCGCCGCCGTGGCAATCGCCAGCGCCATGGAGCGGTTCTCGTCCGAGGCCGCGCGCCCGACCACGGCAAGGATCACGCCGAAACCTGTCCCCGCGATGCCGAAGCCCACGAGCCAAGCGTAGGTCTGGTGTTCGATCGGCGTCGCGGAATTGGCCGATAAGAGCAGCCCGACCGCATAGACCACCGCCCCGATGATAATCGCCTTGCGGTCGCCAATCTTCTCGGCCAGCGCGCCAAAAATCGGCTGCCCAATGCCCCAAGCGAGGTTCTGGATCGCGATGGCGAGGGAGAACTCGCTGCGCGCCCATGCGAATTCCTCGGCAATGGGAATCTGGAACACGCCGAAGGAGGCGCGCACGGCGAAGCTGACCATGATGATGATACATCCGACCATCAGGACCGGGGTGAACAGGGGCGCGCGGCTTTGCATGGAAGTGTTCCTTTCCGCGGCAGATTATGGGTTTCCCCGGCGTCGTCAATCGCACATCTCCAAAGACTGGCCAGCCCGCCCGCGCTACCGTAAACATGGCCCCATGCAAAAGACGGGAAGCTGATGGACGAGATCGACAATAAGATCATCGCGGAACTGCGCCGCGACGCGCGGATGTCCTATTCCGCGCTGGCCGCCACCACCGGCCTGTCGCGGGTCACGGTGCGGGCGCGGGTGGAACGTCTGGTCAGCTCGGGCGCGATTTTGGGCTTTACGCTGATCCTGAAAGAAGACATGCGTCACAGCCCGATCCGGGGCCATACGCTTTTGGCCATCGAAGGGGCGGGCACCGACCGGATCAAACGCATCCTTGCGGGCATGCCCGCGGTGCAGGCGATCCATGCGACCAATGGCAAATGGGATTTGATCGTCGAGACGGGGACAGAGACCGTCGAAGAACTCGACAGTGTGTTGGGCCAAATCCGCCGCATTCAGGGGGTGAGTTCAAGCGAGACGAACCTGCTGCTGGCCACTCAGATGACAGTCACCACCTAGGCTATTGCACCGAGAGGACGACCACCTCGACCCGCCGGTTCTGCTCGCGCCCCGCTTCGGTCAGGTTGCTGTCACGCGGCGCGAGATAGCCCGCGCCCTGCGCCTCCAGCCGGTTGGGGGCCACGTCATAGCGCTCAACCAGCCGATCCCGCACCGCCTCTGCCCGCCTGCGCGACAGGGCGGTATTGGCCTCCAAACTGCCCACCGCATCGGTATGACCGACCAGCGCCACGCGCAGGCCCGGCTCGGCCTTGAGCAATTCGGCCAGCCGCGCGAGGGTCGCAAAGGGGCCGGGGCCAAGCGCGGAGGTGCCGGTCTCGAACTCCAACCGGTTGAGCACCAGATGCCCCTCGGCCTTAAGCACCGCTGCGAAATCCTCCATGGCGGTGGCAAGGGGCACCGCGCCGGTCGGGGCGGGCGTGACGGGGGGGCTGTCGCCCTCCGGCGCATCGCCGCTGCGGGCTTGGATGATCTGCACATAGGCCGAGGTCGCCGCCGTGCTGGCAAGGATGCTGATTGCCTCGGTCGGTGTGCCATCCTCATCTCGCCGCAGGGCGGTGATGAAGTGGAAGGCGCGCAGGTTCACATACATGTTCGGCCCCGGCAGCACCTCTATCGCAAAGCGGAAATCGAACCCGCCGCAGTCCCGCGCGGCGCAGTCGAGCACGATGTCAAAGCCCGCCTCTTCAAGTTGCCGCCGCAGCGGGCGCATCACCTGCAAGGCGGTCAGCCCCGGCGTGTCCATCCGCCAAGCGGCGCGGCGCACGTCGCCATCGACATGGACCCGCGCCACCTGCCCCTCGGCATAAACGCCCACGGGCGCGGCGTAGCGGTCCGGCGCGGTGTTGCGTTCCGCCGTCAGACGCGCGGTGCTGGGCAGCGCCAGTTCAAGCGCCGCCGCCGGGGCCGCCAGCAGCACCCCGACCAGAGCCGCCGCGACGCGCGCCCAGATCATCGCGCCTGCGCGTGGTAATCGTCGTTGGGGCGCATGTCGGTGGCGCTGGCCACCCGGTTGGTCATGTTAAAGAAACCCGCCACGCTGGCGATGTCGAAAATGTCACGGTCGGTGAAGCCTGCATCGCGCAGCGCCTGACGGTCGGCCTCCTCGACCTTTGCGCTGGCCTCTGTCAGTTTCACCGCGAAATCCAGCATGGCGCGTTGTTTGGGGCTGATCTTGGCAACCCGGTAGTTCATCACCAGCGCCTCGCCCAACTGCGGATCGCCCGACAGTTCACGCACCGCCGCGCCATGGGCGACGAGGCAGTAGTAGCATTTGTTGACCGAGGAGACCGCCACGGCGATCATCTCACGCTCAAGCTTGCTGAGCGCGCTGTCGCCCAGCATCAGATCGTTATACATGCCGGTGAAGGCGTTCAGCTTGTCGATGTCAAAGGCATAGGCGCGCAGCACATTGGGCACCATCCCGAGCTTTTCCTGACAGACGTCGAAATACTTCTGCGTCGCCTCGGGCAGCGGATCGACCATCGGCAGATCAAGGGCGGTGGGCATGTCGTTGGCCATGGTCTTATCCTTCACTCGGTGCTTTGACGGTAATGATAGTGCCCGACCGGTGCAAAGCCCAGCTTGGCATAGAGCGCCTGCGCACGGGTATTGGTATCGACGCAGAGCACCGACAGCCGTCTGGCCCCCTGCGCCTGCCCCCAATGGGCAGCAGCCCGCATCAGCCAAGTCGCCACGCCTTGGCGCTGTTGATGGGGCAGCACCTCGACCGCGTGAACCATGCAGATATCATTGTGCACCCCGGCAAAGGCCACGCCCGCCGGTTTCTCGTTCCAGCGGGCAAGGATGCCGGTCTTGGTTGCGGCACGGTCCATCACGGCAAGGCGGGCGGGGCCGACCCCTCCGGCGGCCCAGACCTCGGCCATGATCGCCAGCGGCTCCCAAATGCAAAAGGCGGTGACCGGGGGCATCGGAATATCGGTGAGGCGGGTGATCGGCAGGCTCAGCACCGTGACCGGATCGACCACATCGTACCCCCGCGCGGCCAGCAGCGCGTCGAGGTCATCTTCCCCCGCGCGCACCATGAACAGCGGGCGCTGGTCCATCTCGCGCATCGCCGCTTCGGCGGTCGGAATGTCGGCAGCGGTTACCGCCCCGCGCGCCGTCGCCGCCGAGACGCGTTTGCCGCCGCCCTGCCCTTCGCGCAGGGTCCATGGGCCGTGCTCGACGCGCCGCGCAGCGGGCCATGTCGCGTCGCCCGCGTCGAAAAACGCCTGTGCATCGCTCATGCGAAGGCGGCCTTGAGCTTGGTCATCGCGGCTTCGACCATCCCCGGATCGCTGCCCCGGATCACCACATGCGCGCCAAAGACACCGTCCTTTTGAAACGGGTAGCTGCCCATCGACAAATGCGGATATTCCTCGGCCAGCGCCCCCAGCGGCCCGGCGATATCGCCCTCGCCCCGGTCGATGCGCAGGGTCTCACTGATCAGGGGCTGGCCGCCTGTCAGCCCCGGCAAGACACTGGCGACCATGGCTTGAAACACCGCAGGCACCCCGGCCATGACATGCACGTTTTCGACGATGAACCCCGGCGCGGCAGAAACCGGGTTCTCGATCAGCGTGGCGCCTTCGGGGATGCGCGCCATGCGCAGGCGCGCCGCGTTCATCTCGGTGCTTGCGCGGGCGTAGTGTTCGGACAAAATCTCGCGCGCATCTGCGCGCACGTCGATGTCGCGGTTGAAGGCGGCGGCAATGCAATCGGCGGTGATGTCGTCATGGGTCGGCCCGATCCCGCCCGAGGTAAATACATGGCTATAGGCCGAGGACAGCGCCTGCACGGCGGAGATGATCGCCCCGTGATCGTCCGAGACCACGCGCACTTCGCGCAGGTCGATCCCCACCTTCGTCAACTCCCCCGCAAGGTGATGCATATTGCTGTCACGGGTCCGGCCCGAGAGGATTTCGTCGCCGATCACGATCATCGCGGCGGTGGGGTTTGACATGGGGCGGCTCCTTGAGGATGGCGTCCCTTCGGTATAGGCCGCGCCCCATGCGCTTTCAAACCCAACTTGTCCCCGCCCGGCTGATCCGCCGCTACAAACGCTTTCTGGCCGATTGCAGGTTGGAGGAGACGGGCGAAGAGGTCGTGGCCCATTGCGCCAACCCCGGCTCGATGATGGGCCTCGCCGACCCCGGCAGCCGCATCTGGCTGGAGCCGAACGACGATCCGAAGAAAAAGCTGAACTACGGCTGGCGCTTGGTCGACCATGAGAACGGCCATTTCACCGGCGTCGACACCGCCCTGCCCAACCGCGCGATGAAGGCGGCGCTGATCGCAGGTGAGGTCGCCCCCCTCGCCGCCTATACCGAGGTGCGGCCCGAGGTGAAATACGGCGAAAACTCCCGCATCGACTTCCTGCTCAGCGGCGATGGGCTGCCCGATGCCTATGTCGAGGTGAAATCCGTCACCCTATCACGCGAAACCGGGCTGGCGGAGTTTCCCGACAGCGTGACCGCCCGCGGGGCGAAACATCTGGGCGAACTGGCGCGGATGGCTGAGGCCGGGCACCGCGCCGTGCTGCTCTATCTGGTGCAGCGCACCGATTGCACGCAGATGCGCCTCGCAGCCGATATCGACCCGACCTATGCCGCCGCCTCCCATGCCGCGCGGACGGCGGGGCTGGAAATCTACGCCATCGCCACCCATATCACGCCCCAAGCCGTCACACTGGCGCAACCGATCCCCTTCGCGGGCTGAGCCGCTCTGGCCCTCGCCCGAAAGCCACGTTAAGTAGGAGCGAACACAAGCATGGAGAGAGCGGTGAACAACGCACACCGAGGCCGCCAGACGCGCGACGGCATTCGCATTTACGAGCCTTCCGATCACGCCGGGATGCTGGCAGCGGGCCGTCTTGCCGCCACCATCCTCGACGAGATCGCAGAGCATGTCTTCCCCGGCCAAACCACCGGTGAATTGGACCGCCTGATCGAAGAGAAGGTCAACGCCGCCGGGGCGAAATCCGCCACCATCGGCTACAAGGGCTACAAACACGCCAGCTGCATCTCGGTGAACCATGTGGTCTGCCACGGGATTCCCAGCGACAAGAAGCTGAAAGACGGCGACATCCTGAACATCGACGTGACCGTCATCGTCGATGGCTGGTTCGGCGACACCAGCCGCATGTATGTGGCGGGCAAGCTCTCGCGCAAGGCCGAGCGGCTGATCAACGTGACCCACGACAGCCTGATGCGCGGGATCGAAGCGGTGAAGCCGGGCAACACCTTTGGCGACATTGGCTATGCGATCCAGACATTTGTCGAAGGCCACCGCATGTCGGTCGTAACCGACTTCTGCGGGCACGGTCTGGGGCAGGTCTTTCACGCGCCGCCCAACGTGCTGCACTATGGCCGCCCCGGCACCGGTGCTGTGCTTGAGCCGGGCATGTTCTTCACCATCGAGCCGATGGTGAACCTTGGCCGGGCCGAGACCAAGACCCTCGCCGACGATTGGACCGCCGTCACCCGCGACAAATCCCTCTCGGCACAGTTCGAACATTCGGTCGGCGTGACCGAAGACGGGGTGGAGATCTTCACCCTCTCGCCCGGTGGCTTGTTCCACCCGACTTACAAGACCGACTAAATGCAGCGGGGGCAGCGCCCCCGCCCGCCTATGCGTCGATGGCAACCAAATGGTTGTCCCACGCCCGTTTGGCCGTGGTCAGCCGCGCCAGCGTCGACTCTTGCAGCGACAGGATACCACCCAGCCCATCCGTAGCCACAAAGCCGCCCCGGCCCGGTGCCAGCCCGCAGACATCGGCGCGACGATGGCTGGCAAGGAAAGAACCCTTGTTGTCAAAGACATGCAGCCGCCCGCCGCGCGGTGAGGTGATCCCAACGGCTCCGCCATCCGCCGCGAATGCCACGCTGCCCGCGTAGCCCTGCATCGCGATTTGCTCGGCCAGATCAGCCTCGGCTAAGATGGGCTCTTCCCCGCGCCGATGCAGCCCCAGCAGCGGCACGCCGTCACCCGGCTCCCCCTGCCATTGCATTGCAAAGGCCACCTGCCCATCTGGCGCCAAGGCCAGATGCCGGATCGAATTCTTATGCAGATCATCGGTCAGCGAAACCTGCTCCAACACCTCACCCGAGAGGCTGACATAAGACAGATTGGGCCGCATGACGTCGATGTTCAACTTCTCCCGCCCGCTGTCGGGATGGGTGCGGATGCCGCCATTGGCCACCACGAGCACATCCTCGGCCCAGCGGCGGATTTCATGGGGGCCGACCCCGCCCGAGGCAATCTCTCCGATCCGGGCATAGCCCTTGGCGCGGGACCACAGGCCGATGCGCCCTTCGCCGCTGTCGATGTCATTCTCACTGGTGGCGAGGATGGCCCCGGCCTGCAAAAATGCCCCATGCCCGTAAAAATGCCGCCCCTCTGGCGCGTCGAGCCTGTGGGCCACACGGCCCTTTTCGCAGTCGATCACCAGCGCGAAACGTCCCGGACGGCGGGCAAAAGCGACCGCCTCGGGCGCGGTGGGATGGGCGGCGGCGGCATGGCCCCGGTCGGGCAGCGGGATGCGGAAAATGTCGTGGCCGGTCCCATCCAGTCCGAAAAGCGCATAGGCCCCCGAAGGGTCACGCGCGGCGGCAAGGTAGACGGGGCTCCCGGCGGCGGCCCAGCCCATCGCCGGTAGGCTCGACGCGGCGGCGAGACCGGCGAGGAAATGGCGGCGCGAGGGCATCAATCCCCATCCGCCGAGTTGAACCCAACCGAGACGCCAAGCGCCGTGGCGATCTCTGCCCCCACCGCCTCAGAAATGGCGCGCACATCGTTTTGCAGCGCTTCGACCCGGATACGGCTGATCGGATCGGCCACCCCGGCGAAAACGGGGTCTTCCAATGCACGCGCGGCGCTCAATGCGCGATCGAATGCGGCGTCGGTCTTGGGGGTGGGCGCATCCGACAGCGTGTCGGCCAGACCCTGCAATGCTTCGAGCGACAGGACCACATTGCGCAGGCTGCGGCCCGAACGGCGCGCCTCGGCCACCTGTGGTTTGGGGGCGTCGAACCGGCCCATCGGGCGGCCCAGACGTTGGTCGGCCACGAACGCCAACCCGGTGGCGAGGGCGGTGTAAAGCGCCTGAGACGCTTCGCGCGGGCTGAGGAAACGGTCATTGCCCGCCTCCCCCGCGCTGCGGAGCGTGGCAGCGAAATCCTCACGCCAAGCGGTGTCGACCGCGCGCCCCAGTTCCGCCAGATCGGCCGCCATCGCGCGGGCCAGTGCGCAGCTATAGCTGTCTGCCCCGTAGCCCGCGAAGTCATCGTCACTTAGCAGCCGTTCCAGCGCAAAGAGCCCCCGCGCGGCGATGGAAACTTCGGCGTAATCACCGCTTGTGGCGATCGGGTCTTCTTCGGCCACCATCCGCGCCACGCTGCGCCCCACCATGCCGCGCGTATCGGGCCAAAAGGCGATGGCCAGCCCGCGCCCGTCTTCCTCTAGCGGGCCAAGGGTCAGATGCGCGATGCCGAGCCATGCGTCGAAAGCCTGCTGATAGGCCGGGCGCAGGGCGGCATCGGTGCAATCCGCCTGCGCCGCCGTATCAAGCGCCGCCGTGGCCGAGGCGAAACGGGCGGTGCCGGGCAGCGCGTGGTCTTGGATCACCTCCGCCACCCCGGCAAGGGCGGGGGCGGCGATCAGAAGGAAGGTGGCGGTCAGCAGGCTGCGCATCAGAGGCTCTCCAGATAGCGGATCAGGGCGTCACGGTCGGCTTTGGGCATGTCTACCACGGCATCGCGGGCGGGCTGGGCTTCGCCGCCGTGCCAGAGCACTGCTTCGAGCAGCGACCGCGCCCGCCCATCGTGCAGGAATTGGGTATGCCCGTTGACCTGCTCGGTCAAGCCGATGCCCCAAAGCGGCGCGGTGCGCCATTCGCGCCCATTCGCGCGGCCCTCGGGGCGGTTGTCGGCCAGCCCTTCGCCCATGTCATGCAGCAAAAGGTCGGTCATCGGCCAGATCAGTTGGAAGCTCTGCTCGGGCTGGTCCTCCAACCGTTCGGTCACGAATTTCGACTGGTGGCAGGCGGTGCAGCGGACCTCATGGAACACCGCCTTGCCGCGCAGCACCTCAGGCGCGCCGACATCGCGGCGCGCGGGCACGGCAAGGTTGCGGCTGTAGAAGGTCACCAGATCCAGCCCCTCGGCGTCGATCTCGGTGCCACGGTCGTCCCCATCCCCATGGGGTGCCGCGCGGCAGGCGGTCTGCTCTGCCGTGCAATCGCCCCATGCCGCGTCGAAAATTGGGGAGGAAATGCCAATGTCGCCTGCAAAGGCGCTAGCGGATTGTTCGCGGATCGTCGGCGCCCCGGCTTTCCAGCCGAAACGGCCCAGCATCGGACGCGCATGTTCAAAGGACCAGACGATCTGCGCCCGGCCCGAAATGCCGTCTCCATCGGCATCCTCCGGGTCGGCCAGCGCCAAGATATCTGCCGCTGGGATCGCCTCCAACAAGCCCAAGCCGATCATCGGCGGGGCGACGCGGGGGCTGAGCATCGCGCCCTCGGCCAAGGGGCCATAGCCGAGGTCTTTGGCGCTGTAGGTCGGGCGGCGCAGGCTGGCGGTCTCCCCCTCCGACAGGGCGACTGCCACCTCTTCATAACTCACGCCGAGACGGTATTCCGCCGGATGGCCCGCCACCCCAAAATCCTGCAATTGCCCGCCATAGACCGGATCGGGCCGCGTGCGCGGGGTCTCATCGCCGACCGAAAGCAGGAAGGCCTCGATCTCGCTCATCGCCTCTTCGGGGGGTGTGGGGACCGAAATGCGCAGGAACATCGACACTGCGTCATCTTCTGGCCCCTCGGGCGGATGGCCGCGCCCGTCTTTCAGGTGGCAGCGCTGGCAGGACCGCGCGTTGAAGAGCGGCCCCAGCCCGTCAGAGGCCAGCGTCGAAGACGGCGACGACACCCAGAGCTTTTTGAACAGCCCGTTGCCGACCTTGAAGTCCAACTCCCGCTCAAAGGGGATATTGCCCGAAGGCAGCGAAAACGCATCGGCATTGCCGCGCGGGGTGACTGTGGCGGCCCCCGCCGGGTTCGTCTCAAAAGGTTCGGGCCTGTCGAATTCGGTCGCCGGGGCGGTGACCTTGGCGATCCGGGCGGCCTCTTCCGCTGTGCGGGGGATCACCTTCAGATGCGGTTCCTCCAAGGCTTGCGGGGCGGCGACGGCCATGCTCGCGGCGGCCACCGTGAGCATCGGAATGAGGAAACGCATGGGGAACGCCTTGGATAAGCGGCAGGCCCGAAACCGGGCCTGCCCGTCGCGGTTACTTACTCTCGTCTGTCGGCTTGGCCTGAAGCTGGCCATAGACGGCCTCGCCCAGTTCCGCCTGAAGCGCCAGTTGGGTTTCGAGGAAGTCGATATGCCCTTCCTCATCGGCAATCAATTCTTCGAACAGGTTCTTCGAGACATAATCGCCCACCTGATCGCAGTGATTGCGCGCTTCGATATAGAGGGTGCGGGCCTCATGCTCGGCGGCAAGATCGGATTCGAGGCACTCCTTGACCGTCTCACCTATGCGCAACGCGTCCAGCTTTTGCAGGTTGGGGTGCCCTTCGAGGAAGATGATCCGCTCGATCAGCTTGTCGGCGTGGTTCATCTCTTCGATGCTTTCCTCGCGCGATTTGTCGGCAAGCCGGCCATAGCCCCAGTCTTCTTGCAGGCGGTAATGCAGCCAATACTGGCTGACCGCCGTCAATTCGCTGCGCAATGCCGCGTTGAGATATTCGATGACCTTGTCGTCGCCCTTCATGAACCTGTCTCCTTGTTTGGTTTTGCCTGACATAGAGTGGTTGTCAGCACCGGCACGGAAAAGTTGCCATTTCCGCGCATGGTAGACAAGAACAGAGGCATGCAGCCCCCACAATCGGCCGCTTTGCCCAAAGCGCGGTAGACTTTACCGGCCGTGATGACCGTACGTGCGTCAGAGGCGCGCATCCAGTCGATGGCATTGTTGATGTCGCGATCGGTGATGTTCTGACAATGACAAACAATCATGGTGTTGCGTATTCCTTGGCTGGCCCCGGGCCGCGACAGCGCGCCCCGGGGGATAGTTTAGGATTACTGGAAGACGGCCTCCGGCGCGTCGAGGCTATCGGAGCCTTCGAAGGCGATCTCGTCACCGCCCAGAGCCGTCACCGCGCGTTCGATGGCGCGGGTCTGGTTCACCAGCGCGTCGACCGCACCCATGATCAGCGCCTCGCCTTCGGCATTGCCGCGCTCAAGCATCATGTCATAGCTGAAACCCGCTTCAGCGGCAGTCTTGATCTGGCCCAGCTCCACCATGGAGGCGTTCAGCTTGGCGCGCAGGTCTTCGTCGACGCTGGCATCGGCACTGGCCACCAGATCGGACAGCGACGCGCCCGAGACCACCCGCCCATCGACACGCAGGTATTCGCCCAGATAGACGTTCCGCACGCCCAGCCCGTCGTAGTAGTGGCTGTTGTGGGTGTTGTCCGAGAAGCAATCATGCTCTTCCTCGGGGTCGTTCAACATGACGCCCAGCTTCATCCGCTCCCCGGCCTGTTCGCCGTAGGAGAGCGAGCCCATGCCGGTCAGGATCGCGTCGATCCCCGCGTCTTCGTCGGCCAGCACGGCGGCGCGTGCCTCACCGCCTTCGGCCCATTGCCCGGCCATCCATTCCAGATCGCTGACCAAAAGATCGGTGGCGGCCTTGAGGTATTGCCCACGGCGGTCGCAATTGCCGCCGGTGCAGTCGTCACCCGCTGCGTAATCGGTCCAAGGACGGTCACCCGCGCCGTGGTCGGTGCCGTTCAGGTCTTGGCCCCAGAGCAGAAATTCGATGGCATGGTAGCCGGTGGCGACATTGGCCTCGACCGCCCCCGCCTCATGCAACTGCCCTTCGAGCAGGTCAGGCGTGATCTCGGTGGCGTCCACCTCTTCCCCGCCGAGCGTGAAGCTCGGGTTGGCGATGACGTTCAGAACCGCCAGTTGGTTCTCATCCGTCTCACCACCATAGGAGGCGTCGACATAGTCGATCAGACCTTCGTCCAGCGGCCATGCGTTTACCTTGCCTTCCCAATCATCGACGATGGCATTGCCAAAGCGGAACACCTCGGTCTGCTGATAGGGCACGCGGGCGGCCAGCCATGCGGTTTTCGCGGCCTGAAGCGCCTCGGCAGAGGGGGAGGCGATCAGCGTCTCGACAGCGGCTTGCAGGGTCTGCGCGGTGGTCAGACTGTCTTCGTATCCGGCCTGCGCGATGTCGGCATAGGTGTCCAGCACCTCGGCCTTGCCTTGGGCGAATGCCGGGGCGGCGGCGAATGTGACCAGCGCAATGGCCGTGGACGTTTTGAGGCGCATCGGATGTCCTTCCTTGAAAATCACCATGGTCCCGGCGCGGGGCGCGGGGCCTTCTCGCAATAGGTGACTTATTTGGTCGGAAAAGACAAGGTGCAACCTCAGTCGGGCTGAACCTGCGAAATCCCGTTAGTTGGTGGCCCGTACCAGCAGGGTCACATGGGTATCGCCATATTTGCGCGTGTCGATCCGGGCGAATCCCTCAGGCGCCTGCATGGGGGCGCTTTCCTCCCAGACAACCATCGCGCCGGGGGCGAGCCAGCCGCCTTCGGCCGCCGCGCCAAGCGCCTTTTGCCCCATGGATTTGCCATAGGGCGGGTCGAGAAAGACCAGATCGAAAGCCGCCTGCGTCCACGGCCCCAGCCGCGTGGCATCGTGGCGCAGAAGTTGGGTGTCCGCCGCCGTGTCCAGCTTGCGCATATTCTCTCCGATCAGCCGCTGCCCGGTGCGGCCATTCTCGACGAAACAAACCGATGCAGCCCCGCGCGACAGCGCCTCGAACCCAAGTGCGCCGGTGCCCGCAAAGAGGTCCAACACCCGCGCACCTTCGATCACGTCGTGATGGGTCAGCATCGAAAAAAGGCTTTCGCGCACCCGGTCCGAGGTCGGGCGCAGATGCGCCCCGGCATCGCCCTTGCCAAGTGCCGCCAGCGGGCGGCCCCGGTATTTCCCGGCGATGATCCTCATGCCCGCAGCAGCGCCTTGAGGTCCGTCTGAGGGTCCGCGACCAAGGCGGGATCGGGCGATTTGCCCGCTTCGATCAACCGTTTGCCGACCATATAGCCGCGCGGATCGTTCGCGGCATCGACGGCCAGCAAGGTCTCACCGCGGTAATACCAGAAGGACGCGCTGCCCGCGCCCCGGCGGGTGACGACGCGGTCATAGCCTGCGTTCAGCCCGGCGATTTGCAGTTTCACGTCATATTGATCAGACCAGAACCACGGTTTGGCGATATAGTCCTTGCCCGCGCCGAGGATGTTTTCGGCCACAACCTCGGCCTGGTCGATGGCGTTCGGCACGCTTTCCAGACGGATGCGCCCGCCGCGATAGGGGAATGAGGTGCAATCGCCCGCCGCCCAGATGCCGGGCAGGTTCGTGCGGCCCTGTGCGTCGACCTTGATGCCATTGTCGATCTCGACCCCCGCGCTGGCGGCCAGCGCGATGTCGGGCGCGATGCCGACGCCGGTGATGACGAAATCGGCGGCGATCTCTGTGCCGTCGCTCAGCCGTGCGCCGGTGACTTGGCCCGCGCCCAAGAGCCGCTCCAGCCCCACGCCTTCGCGCAGGCGCACGCCATGGCTTTCGTGCAGGGCGCGGAAATAATCGCTGGTCTCGGGCGCGGCCACCCGTTGCAGGATCCGGTCGGCCATTTCCACCAGCGTGACCTCGAGCCCCAGCTTGGCAGCGACCGCCGCCGCCTCCAGCCCGATATAACCGCCGCCGACGATCAACACCTTCGCGCCCTTGACGAAACGCGGGGCCATGGCATCCACATCCGCCAGATCGCGCACGGTAAAGACACCCTCCAGCGCCCCGCCGATCGCGGCGGGCAAGCGGCGCGGGGTCGAACCGGTGGTCAGCACCAGTTCGTCATAGGCGACCGGGCCGTCGGAGGTGCTCAGCACCCGCGCCGCGGGATCAATCGCCGTAACGCGGCAGTTGGTTTTCAGCGCAATGCCCTGATCGGCGTAAAATGCCTCGGGTCGGAGCAAGAGACGCTCTTGGCTCATCTCCCCCAGCAGGTAGCCTTTGGACAGGGGCGGACGTTGGTAGGGGGCGCAGGGCTCGGCGCCGATGAGGGTGATTTCCCCCTCGAACCCGCCGCTGCGCAGTTTTGCCACGCATGACGCCCCCGCCTGCCCGGCTCCGATCACCACCACATGCCGCATCTGCCATCCCCCGATTGATCTGGTCTCAGTCGCGGTCAAAGCCTATATCTGGCCCCAAGACAACCGCAATGACAGGAGAGGCTATCCCATGACGATTTCTCAAGGTTCGACACTGCCAGACGCGAAACTGGTTCAGATGGGCGCCGATGGGCCCGAGCCGGTGCAGATGGCCGACAAGGTCAAAGGCCGCAAAGTGGTGATCTTTGCCGTTCCGGGCGCCTTCACGCCGACTTGCCACTCTGCCCATCTGCCCAGCTTCGTGCGCACCAAGGATCAGTTCGACGCCAAGGGTGTGGATGAGGTGATCTGCATCTCCTGCAACGATCCTTTCGTGATGAAGGCTTGGGGTGAGGCGACCGGCGCGACTGAGGCCGGGATCACCATGCTCGCCGATGCCAGCAGCGCATTCACCCGCGCCATCGGCATGGAGTTCGACGCCGAGGGCGCCGGGCTGGTGAGCCGATCCAAACGCTATGCGATGCTGGTCGAAGACGGGAAGGTCACGCTCTGGCAGCCCGAAGAACGCGCCGGCACCTGCGAGATTTCCGGCGGCGAAGCGCTGTTGGATAATATGTAAAGTGACGGGCAGCGACTGAGCGGATCAGGCGCTGCCCTTCCAACGATCCGCCCGGTGGCACACCGGGCATCGCCCTCCCTCCCCCCGGAGGGCGATTTTGCAAGGGTCTGGCAGACGGAACCTCAATTTAGGGTGAACCGGCCCGCCATACAGCAAGCCCCTCATCGCCCCCCAGGGAGGGCGATGCCCTTCGTTTCAGCAGGCAACGCCCCTTCAGACGCCTTACTCCGCCGCCTGCACGATGGTGCGTGTGGGGAACGGAATATCCACCCCGCCCTCATCCAACGCTTCTTTGACTTTGCGGGTCATATCGGCCTTGAAGGCAAAGTAATCCCCCGCGCTGCACCAGACCCGCACAAGGAAATCCACCGAACTGTCGTTGAGGTTGTTCACCTGAATGAAGGGCTCGGGATCCGTATGCGCCCGCTCGTCCGACATGATCGTGCTGCGGATGATATCCTCGGCGGTCTTGAGGTTCGCCCCATAGCCCACGCCAAAGGTCCACTCCGCCCGGCGTGTGGGGTTGACTGAGTAGTTGGTGATCACATTGCCCCAAACCTCGGAGTTTGGCACGATGACCTGCACGTTGCTGAGATCGGCCAGAACGGTGTAGTTCAGGTTGATCTGCTTGATCGTCCCCATCTCGCCCGCGATTTCTACGAAATCGCCGATCTTGATCGGGCGGAACAGGATCAGCATGACCCCCGCAGCCACGTTCGACAGGGTGCCCTGCAGCGCCAGACCAATCGCCAGACCCGCCGCACCAATGACCGCCACGACCGATGTCGTCTTGACCCCGAAGGTATTGAGAACAAAAAGAACGGTGAACCCCAGCACCACATAGCGCACGATGGAGGCGAGGAATTCGAACAGCATCTCATCGAGATGCTTGTGCCGTTTGCCCAGATTCTCGACCCGATGTTGCAGCCAAGTGGACAGGATCCAGCCCAACAGCAGAATGACGATCGCGGCGATCACCGACCCCGCCGCGCTGGCCAAAAATTCCAGCGTCAGCAGATCGGCGACTGTCTTGCCCTGCCACAACTCGGTTTCAAACAAATCTTGCATCCGGTCTCTCCGTCAGTCTTTCCCGGCCCCAAAGAGACCATCCATCTTGCGCGCCAGCTTCGCGTCGAGCGAGCTGAGCCCATCCACGTCATGGGTGATCAACGTCACCTCCACCCGGTTGTAAACGTTGCTCCATTCCGGATGGTGATTCCATTTTTCCGCCCAGATTGCCACCCTTGTCATCCAGCCAAAGGCATCGGCGAAATCACTGAACTTGAAGGTCTTGTGGATCGCATCCCGGCCTTCCACCATCTCCCAGCCCGTATTAAACAGCGGCTGAAGCAGGGTCTTGCGGGTCTCGATGCTCAATCTCTCGGTCATTCTTGTTCCTCGATCGTCGTCTTTTTGAAAGGGCCGTAGTCGGTCAGCACGCTGATCTCCTCGTCCACGGCGTCGCGTTCGGCCTGCAAATACTCCCCCACGGCGGCGGCAAAGCCCGGGTCGCGCATCCAATGCAGCGACCATGTGGGCGAAGGCAGATAGCCCCGCGCGAGCTTGTGTTCGCCCTGCGCGCCCGCCTCGACACGGGCAAGCTCATGGGCGATGGCGAAATCCATGGCACGATAATAGCACAGTTCGAAATGCAAAAAGGGGTGGTGTTCGGTGCAGCCCCAGTAGCGGCCAAAGAGCGTCTCGCGCCCGATGAAGTTGAGCGCCCCGGCCACCCAACGCCCGTCGCGCTCGGCCAGCACCAAAGCGATATCGCCGCGCAGGCTTTCTTGCGCATGGTCAAAGAAGTCCCGCGTGAGATAGGGCGAACCCCATTTCCGCGCGCCGGTGTCTTGATAGAACTGCCAAAAGGCGTCCCAATGTTCCGGCGCGATTTCGTCGCCAGTGAAGGTATGGATCGTGCCGCCAAACGCCTGCGCCTGCGCGCGTTCCTTGCGGATGTTCTTGCGCTTGCGCGAAGACAGGCTGGCGAGGAACCCGTCGAAATCGGCATAATCGCGGTTGTGCCAATGGAATTGCTGGCTTTTGCGGCTCATCAGGCCGAGTTCTTCGGCCCGCGCGACTTCGCCCTCGGTGCAAAAGGTCACATGCAGCGAGGACAGGGCGTTGTTGTCGGTCAGCTGCACCGCGCCTTGAACCAACGCCGCCGTGCCCGCCTCTTCGAACCCGGGACGCACCAGAAAACGCCGCCCGGTGGCCGGGGTATGTGGCACCGCGATCTGGAGTTTCGGGTAATAGCGCCCACCCGCGCGTTCATAGGCATGGGCCCAGTTGTGGTCGAAGATATATTCGCCTTGGCTGTGCGATTTGGCATACATCGGCGCCACGGCGATCACTTGCCCCGCGATCCGCGCCACCAGATACTGCGGCTGCCAGCCGGTGCCGGGGCCGACAGAGCCGCTGCGCTCAAGCGCCGAGAGGAAGCGATAGGTGGTGAAAGGGTCGCGCGGACGGCCCCCATCCGCGGCCTCGGGACAGGCGCAGGCGTCCCAATCCTCTTGGCCGATCTGCGCCAATTCCGGCACCACGGTAATCTCGATTTCCTGCGCGTTCATCTGAACCTTGCCTGCCTTGCGTCCTATGTGTGGCCTCGGCCTCGCAGATCAAGGGCGCGGGCGCGGCAGATAATCCTCGAAGGTCACGTTCTGCGCCACCTGACGCGCGACCTCTTCCTCCGCTTGGCTGCGGATCGTCCAGCAGAGCACCGCCGCCCCTTCGGCCTTGAGTTCCGCCACGCGCGGGCGGTCCAGATCGTCGGCCTCATGGCTGATGAAACAAGACCCGCTGTCGGCGTAATCGGCAATCTCGCGCAGCCGGTCGCAGGTCGCGGCGGGCAGCGGCCATTCATCGGGGCGATAGGCGCTGGTGGTCAGACCGCGCGGCACCTCGGGCAAAAGCCGGGCCAGCGCGCGCACCGAATGCGGGTTGAAGGACATGACCGCCAGATCACCCCGATAACGGCCAAGGAGTTCCGCCGCGGCGGCCTCAAGCGCACCGACATCCGGCCCCATGGCACCGTCCTGATCCTTGAACTCCACCAAGAGCGGCACGCGCCCGGCAACGAGGTCGAGGATTTCCTCAAGCGTCGGGATGCCCTCATCGCCACCCTTCAGCGGGATCGCGGCAAGGGCCCTTGCGTCGCGCATCCGAACCGCGCCCCGCTCTGCCGTCAGCCGCTCCAACCCGTAATCGTGGAACACCATCGGCTTGCCATCGGCGCTGAGTTGCAGGTCGATCTCGATGCCCAGGCCCGCATCGACAGCCGCGCGCACGGCGGCGCGGCTGTTCTCGGGCCGTCCAGCGGCGAGGTCATGCAACGCGCGATGCGCCAGCGGAATGTTCAAAAAGGCGGCAGGAAGGGTCATTCGATTTCAAAGATGCCTTCGATTTCGACGGCGACACCCAGCGGCAGCGACGCGGCAGAGACCGCAGAGCGGGCGTGACGGCCTGCGTCGCCCAAGGCCTCAACCATGAAATCGGAGGCGCCGTTGATCACCTTTGGCTGGTCGGTGAAATCGGCAGTGGAATTCACGAAGCCGGTCAGTTTCACCACACGCTTGAGCCGGTCCAGATCGCCATCACAGGCGGCGCGGACCTGCGCCAGAAGGCTCAGCGCGCAGCTGCGCGCGGCGGCGGCACCGGCGTCGACATCCATATCGGCGCCCAAACGCCCCGTGATCAACCCATCCGGCCCGTTGGAGATCTGGCCCGAGACATAGACGGTATTGCCGGTGACCACGAAGGGCACGTAGTTCGCGGCGGGCGCGGGCGCGTCGGGCAGGGTGATGCCGAGATCGGCAAGGCGGGCGGTCAGGGACATGACGGGCTTCCTTTGGTTGCGGTTCTGGGCGGACGCTAACCGCCAGCCGCGCCAAGGGAAAGCCCCTTTGCCACCTGCCCCGCCTCAGCTTTCGCGGAAGGCGCGGGCGAAATAGTCGGCCATCGGTTTCAGCAAATAGGCCATGGGAGAGCGCTCTCCGGTGCGGATGAAGGCCTCGACCGGCATGCCGGGGAGGAGGATGGTGCCCGCCTCCAGCTTATCCGTCTCACCGGGGTTCAGCGCAATCTCGGCCCGGTAATAGCTCTGACCGGTGGCGTCATCCTCGATGGAGTCGGCGGAGACCTGCAATACCTTGCCCACCAGTTCCGGCGTGGTGCGCTGGTTCAGCGCCGAAAGACGCAGGTTCACCTCTTGGCCCACGGCGACCTGATCAATGTGAATGGTCTGCACCTGCGAGGCGATGATCAGCGGACGGTCCTGCGGGACGAGATACATCAGCGGCTCCGCCGCGCGGACAACCGAGCGGGGGGTCTGCACCTGCATGCCATAGATCACCCCCGACACCGGCGCGCGAATATCAAGGCGGTCAATCTCGGCCCTGAGCGCGCGGCGTTGTTCGGCCATCTCCAACTCACGATAGCGCAGATCGCGCAATTGGGTGATCGCCTCTTCCCGCCCGGCGGAGCGCAATTTCAGCCGTTCGATGTCGATCTCTGTCACACGCTCTTGCGACTGCGCCTTTTGCGCCGAAAGCTCTCCGATCTGGCCGCGCAGCCGGGCCTGTTCGCGCATCAGGGTGAGCACGGCGGAGGCCTGCGTCAGCCCCCGGTCCAGCAGTGACTGCTGATTGGCCAATTCCTCTTCGATCAGCTCCAACTGACGCGATAGCGCGGCCTCCTGCGCATCGACCCCGCGAATTTGCGCGTTGATCTGCGCCCGGCGCTTGCCCAATTGCTCAAGCTCTTGCGCCACGCTGACCCGGCGCGCGTCAAAAAGGTTGCGCTGCCCGTCCACGAGTTCCTGCACATCGGGGTTCGCCGTCCCGGCGGTCAGCAACTCTTCGTCGAAGGTGACGGTCTCGACCTCGTCGCGCTGCGCCTCCAGCCGTCCGCGGCGGGCCATAAGCTCGTAAAGCTGCCCTTCGACAATGGCCAATTGCGAGGTCAACTGCTCCGCATCCAGCCGCAGCAGCACATCCCCGGCAGCGACGCTGTCGCCCTCATCCACAAGGATGTCGGCCACCACGCCGCCGGTCTCATGCTGGACGATCTGCCGGTTGCGGTCGACTTCGATCCGGCCCGAAGCCACGACCGCCCCGGCGATTTGGCTGGTCACCGCCCAAGTGCCGAAACCGCCGAAGAGCAGGAGCAGCCCGATGAAGCCAAGGATCAAGGGCCGCCTCGCCGACCAGTCTTTGTCCTCGCGACCGCTCATACCACGCCCCCCGAGCGCGCGGGCGCTTTCTGAATCTCGCGGTGGTTTTGCACCATCCCGGCCAGCACCTCATCCTTGGGGCCAAAGGCTTTGCGCATGCCGTTATCCAGCACCAGCAGCGTGTCGCATTCCTGAATGGCCGCCGGGCGATGCGCCATGATCAGCACCGACCGCCCGCTGGCCTTCATCTGCCGGATCGCGTGGTTCAGCGCCTGCGAGCCGGTGTTGTCGAGGTTCGAGTTCGGCTCATCCAGCACGACGATCACCGGGTCATCATAAAGCGCCCGCGCCAGCCCGATCCGCTGCATCTGCCCGCCCGAAAGCCGCACCTGCCCCGCGCGGATGGGCGTGTCATAGCCCTGCGGGAATTCAAGGATCATCTCATGGGCCGCCGCCATTTTGGCCGCCTTGACCACTTTGGCGTCATCGGGCTCGGGGGAGAGGCGGGCGATATTTTCGGCAATGGTGCCGTCGAACAGTTGAACGCGCTGCGGCAGATATCCGATATGCCGCCCCAAAGTCTCGCTCCCGTAATGCTCAAGCGCGGCCCCGTCGAGGCGGATAGACCCGCCCGCAGGCGGCCAAACCCCGGTGAGTGTGCGGGCCAAGGTCGATTTCCCCGCCCCCGAGGGGCCGATCACGTCGACCGCCTGCCCCGGCTCTACGGTGAAGTTGATCGACTTGAGCGCCGCCTGTTTCTCACCCGGTGCCACGACGGTCAGCGCCTTGGCAGCCAGTTTCGCCTTTGGCTGTGGCAGGGCCGTGCGCGCAGGCTCCTCCCCTACCGCACCCAAAAGCTGCGCCAGATTGGCCCAACCGGCCCGGCCCCGCTGCACCACGGGCCATTGGTTCAACGCCAGTTCCACCGGGGCCAGCGCCCGACCCAATAGGATCGAGCCTGCGATCATCGCGCCCGGCGTCATCTGGTTTTTTAAGACAAGCCAAGCGCCGAGGCCCAGCATGGCGGATTGCAGAAACAACCGCAGCGTCTTGGTCATCGCGGTGAAAGTGCCGCCCACGTCGGTCGACTTCACCTGCTGCGCCAGCGCCTGCCCCCGGGCCTGCTGCCAGCGGTTAAAGGCGGCATCGCGCATCCCCATGGCCTGCACCATCTCGGCCTCGACCCTGATCTGGCCCGACATGGCATCCGCCGCCTGCCCCGAGATGCCAGCCCGGGCTTGGCTTTCGCGCGACAGCATCTGATTGGCCACCGCAATCACCACCAGCACGGCGGCACCGCCCAAGGCCAGCCAGCCCAGCATCGGATGGAACAGAAAGATCGCGGCGAAGAAGATCGGCGTCCATGGCGCGTCAAAGGCGGCCATCAGCACCGAGGAGGTCATGAGGCGTTGCACGGCTTCGAGATCGGCAAGGCCGGCGTTGGTTTTCACGTCCGGCGCCACGGCGGATTTGCGCACCACCGCGTCGAACACCCGCCGGTCGAGATCGGATTGAAACCGCGCCCCCACCCGCGCCATGATCCGACCGCGCGTGTAATCCAAAAGCCCCATCACCGCATAGAGAAAGACCACAAGAACCGAGAGGGCGATCAGCGTTTCCTCTGACCCGGAGCCGAGCACGCGGTCATAGACCTGCAACATATAGAGCGGGCCGGTGAGCATGAGCATATTGGCAAAAAGGCTGAACAGGGCCACCGCCCAATAAAGCCCGCGGCTGCGCCTGCGCACGCGACGCAGTTCGGACAGCCCCCTGTTCACCACATCGCTTTGCATCAATCCCTTTCAACGCTGCCCGCCACGCGCGCAGCACCTTCCCGCCTTCGGGGAATTGATACTGAGTTTAACAACCCAATGCTATTGATTTTTCGACCTGCCCCCGACCGCCTCAGCGGTCGAGGAAGTTCGGCGCGGGCGCGCTGGCGCCGCTGCCACTGCTGCCGCCCCCGAAGATGTCGCGCAGAACGCGGTCGATCACGTTATCCGCGCCGCCTTGGTTGCCACCGCCCTGCGGTTGCGGCTGGGGCTGCGGTTCGGGTTGTGCCTCGCTCAGGTTGCTGGGCGGGGCGGGTGCCTGCATTGGCAATTCCGAAAGAGGTATCCCCTCATGCACGCGGCTCATGGTTTCGCGCCAGATCTCCGCGGGCAGCCCACCGCCCGTGACCCCGGTAAGCGGTGTGTTGTCGTCATAGCCCATCCAGACCCCGGCCACGTAATCCGCCGAGAAGCCGACGAACCAAGCATCCTTGTTGGCCGAGGTGGTGCCGGTCTTGCCCGCCAGTTGCCGCCCGCCAAACTGGGCGCGCTGGCCGGTCCCTTCGGAGATCACCTTTTCCATCATATAGACCAACTGGCGCGCGGCATCTTCTTGAATGACGCGTTCGTTGATGCCGCCGCCGGTGCCCATCAGCGGCTCGGTCTCACCCAAGAGGCGCAGATCGACGAGCCCGTAGGGCGTCACTGATGAGCCGCCGTTGAGGATACCGGCATAGGCGCCGGTCATCTCAAGCAGGGTGCTTTCCGATGCGCCAAGCGCCAGCGCCGGACCGGCGGCCAGATCGCTTTTGATGCCGAACTGCGTGGCGACCGAACTCACCGTCTCGCGGCCCACGCTTTCCGAGACTTTCACCGCCGGAATATTCAGCGAGCTTTTCAGCGCCTCGGTCAGGGTCACCGGGCCCTTGAAACTCTTGGTGTAGTTCTTGGGGCACCACTGACCCGAGCCGGGAATGTTCAGGCAGTAGGGCTCATCTACGATGATGTCATCGGGTGAATAGCCCAGATCGAGCGCCGCGGCATAGATGAAGGGTTTGAAAGCCGAGCCGGTCTGGCGCATCGCCTGCGTCGCGCGGTTGAAGGCGCCCGCAACCTTGGTCTTGCGCCCCCCCACCAGCGCACGCACGGCGCCATCTGAAGACATCACCACGATCGCCGCCTGCGCCTTTGAGCCTTCGCGGACCTTATTCTCAAACACCCATTTCAACCCGTCCTCGGCCGCGCGCTGAATGCGCTGATCGAGGGTGGTCTTGATGATCACGTCTTCGGTGGTGTTGCGGGTAAAGAACTCCGGCCCCGAGGACATGACCCAATCGGCGAAATAACCGCCCGCCTCGGCCTCTGCCGCCTCGGACAGTTGCGCGGGGTTGGCGATGGCCTCGTCAGCCTCGGCGGCGGTCAAATAGCCCTGCTCCTCCATCAGGCGGATCACCGTGGCGGCGCGGCTTTGCGACCGGTCCAGATTATTGGTGGGCGAGAGGGTCGTGGGCGCGGTCAGAAGACCGGCCAGCATCGCGCCTTCCGCGGGCGAGAGGGCCGCCGCGGGCTTGCCGAAGAACCGCTGCGCCGCGGCCTCCGCCCCAAAGGCGCCGCCGCCCATATAGGCGCGGTTAAGGTAGATCGAGAGGATGTCGTTCTTGGTGTATTTCAGCTCCATCGCGATGGCAAAGAGCGCTTCCTTGGCCTTGCGGCTGAGGGACGAACGACGGCATTCCGCCTCGTATTCCTTTTCCGTCATGCCGCTGCTGGGGTCATAGGGCTCCCCCAGACAAAGCAGCTTGGCCGTCTGCTGGGTGATGGTCGAACCGCCGTGGCCGGACAGCGGCCCGCGCCCCTCGGCCAAGTTGATGCGCACCGCCGAGGCGATGCCCCGCGGGCTGACGCCCAGATGGCGATAGAATCGCTTATCCTCGGTGGCGATGACCGCGTTTCTCAGATGTTTGGAAACCGATTCCGCCGAGACCACGCCGCCAAACTGATCGCCGCGCCAGGCAAAGACCTCTCCCTCACGGTCGAGCATGGTGACAGAGCCGCGTGCGCGGCCATCCAACAGCGTCTCAAGCGGCGGGATCGAGGTGTAGATATAGCCAACGGCCAAAGCGAGGACGAGGAAGATCACAAGGCTCACGCGCCACGTGATTGTCCAGATCAAGCGCCAAATCCAACGGGCGAGGCCCGCAAAGAAACCGACGATACCGCCGCGCCGGGGGCGTTTGGGACGGGCGGCTTTGCGGCGGGCGGGCGCGGCCTTGCGCGTGGCCGGTTTGCCCTGCGCCGCAGTCTTGGCCTTGGGTTTGGCCTTACCGGGATACCGCTTGTCGGCCACCAATGGGCGTTTGCGCTTGTTCTTGTCGGTCATAATATCGCCTGCTCGGCCCTATTTTTCGCCACTTTAGCCTGACTGCAGTGGATTGTTTAGCACTGCAAGGTCCAATCGGCGTCAAATGTCTGATTAATTTATAGGCAGATTTCAGCCTGCGCCCGCTTTTTAAGCGGCACTGCCAAGCAATGGCGCAAATATGGCAAGCAAACCTGTCCAAGAGCGTCCGATATCCGGTTTTCTCATGCTGCACGGGCAGCCGCCCGCTTCGGTAAGCACGCATTCGGACCCGCAGACAGGAAACGACCATATGAAACCCATGTTAATACTTCCCCTCGCAGCGGCGGTCAGCGCCCTGCCCGGGCTGGCGCTGGCACAGGACGCGGAATACGCGACGCTGGCGGATACGACCTTCATCTTCAACACCCTGCTTTTCCTGATCGGCGGCTTCCTCGTCTTCTGGATGGCGGCGGGTTTCGCCATGCTGGAAGCGGGGCTGGTGCGTTCCAAGAACGTCACCACGCAGCTGACCAAGAACATGGGCCTCTTTGCGCTTGCCGCGGTCATGTATTGGCTGGTCGGCTACAACATCATGTATCCCGGTGACGGCAATTGGATCATGGAAGGCGTCTTTGGCACTCTTGCCACCAAGGACATCAAGACCGAGATCGACGCGGGCGGCTATTCCAACGCCTCCGACTTCTTCTTTCAGCTGATGTTCTGCGCCACCACCGCCTCCATCGTGTCGGGTGCGCTGGCCGAGCGGATCAAGCTGTGGCCCTTCCTGATCTTCGTGGTCGTGCTGACCGGCTTCATCTATCCGATCGAGGCGTCCTGGCAGTGGGGCGGCGGTTTCCTCTCCGCCATGGGCTTTAGCGACTTCGCCGGCTCGACCCTCGTGCACGCTGCTGGTGGCTTTGCCGCCCTCGCTGGGGCCATCGTACTGGGGCCGCGTTTGGGCAAATACGGCAAGGATGGCCGCGTCGTGCCGATGCCGGGCTCCAACCTCGCGCTTGCCACTTTGGGCACCTTCATCCTGTGGATGGGCTGGTTCGGCTTCAACGGCGCGTCGCAGCTTGCCATGGGCACCATCGAAGACGTGGACGCCGTGGCGCAGATCTTTGCCAACACCAACATGGCCGCTGCCGCCGGTGCCGTTGCCGCGCTGATCCTGACGCAGGTGATGTACAAGAAGGTTGACCTGACCATGGTGCTGAACGGCGCGCTGGCCGGTCTCGTCTCGATCACCGCAGGGCCGCTTGACCCGACGCTCTTCGGTGCGCTTTGGATCGGTGCCGTGGGCGGTGTCATCGTGGTGCTGACCGTGCCGATGCTCGACAAGTTCAAGATCGATGATGTGGTCGGCGCGATCCCGGTTCACCTGATCGCCGGTTTCTGGGGTACGCTGGTCGTGCCGGTCTATACCGAAGGCACATCCTTCGTCACACAGATCATCGGCTTTGCCGCGGTTGGCCTCTTTGTCTTCATCGTCAGCTTCGTCGTCTGGCTGATCCTGAAAGCCGCCGGTGGCATCCGCGTCAGCGAAGAGGCCGAGATCACCGGTCTGGACATGTCGGAACTGGGGATGGAAGCCTACCCCGAGTTCGCCAAGGGCTAAGCCCCGGCGACATCGCCAAACAATCGACCGCCCGGCTCGCAATGGCCGGGCGGTTTGCGTTAGCCCACTAGGGGTAAAGAAATCGTAAAGGTCGTGCCAACACCCGGGGCGCTGACATAGCGGATGCTGCCGCCGTGCCGGTCCAGAATCTGCCGGGTGATATGCATCCCCAGCCCGCTGCCATAGGCGATCTTGGTATCGGAGCCATCGACCTGCGAAAAGGGCGCAAAGACCTGCTCTTCCGCGCCCGGAGGAATGCCGCAGCCGCTGTCGCTGACCTGCACATGCGCCATGCCTTCGGACTGCCGAAGGCTGACCTCCACCTGCCCGCCCGGTGCGGAGAACTTCACCGCGTTCGACAGCACATTTCCAAAGACCTGCCCCAACCGCTCTGCATCGGCTTGGACCGTCAGCACCGCCTCGGGCATCTCGCAGCTAAAGCGGATATCCTTCTCCGGTTGCAGGCTTTCCGCCCGCGCCACGGCCTTTTGCACCAGCGGCGCGAGCGCGGCAGGTTGCAGGTCGATGCTGAACTCTGCACTGCTGAGGCTTTGGGTGTCGATCAGATCATTGACCAAGGTCGTCAGCGTCTTTGAACTGCCGATCGCCTTTGCCAGCAAGCGCGCCTTTTGCGCATCGCTCACCCTGGCCCCGCCCTGCGACAGCAGGCCAAGGGCGCCGTTGATGACCGTCAGCGGGGTGCGCAGCTCATGGCTGACCGTGGCGAGGAACTGCGCCTGCATCTGCTCGGCGGCGATGGCCTTCTCGGCGGCGATCTTTTGCACGGTCACATCCACCAACGCCACGGCCCAACCCGCCTGCTTCTGCCCCGCGCCCAGAGAGATCGCATGGGCGCGTACGGCGAAATGGCGGTGGCCCAGTCGGATATCGGTCACATCGGGCAGGCTGCCATGGACTGCAAGATAGCGGATGATCGGCCCCAACTCCCCAAAGGCGCTCAGCGGTGCCTCGGGGTCGGCCTCCCGGGCCAAGAGGTCGGCGGCGGCGGGATTGGTCTCGATCGCAGCGCCGCTCGGGTCGACCACGAAAACCGGATCGGTGCTGTTGTAGAACAACAGCTCGCGCGCGATTGCGTTCACGTCGATCCAGCGGTTATCGGCCACCAGCCAGACCACCAGCGTCAGCGAAAGCGCGAAGGAGAAGGGCGTCGGATCGGTGTTGAACAGGGTGATGCCGCCCAAGATATAGGCCAGATTGGCCACCATGGGGATTAGCGTCGCGGCGAAAAGCTTGAGGAAAAAGCTGCGCACCGCCGGGTTGGCCGAACGCACCGCCCGCCCCGCCACGACCGCCGCCGCCATGATGACCATGTAAAGATAGGTGATCGCGATGAAGAACAGCGGGCCGTGGTCGGATTGGACATAGGCCCCCTCTGCGCTCATCAACCACTTGGTTTCGGGGCCATAGAACTTCTCATGCCAACCGCTCGTCACCGCGGCGAGGGTGATCAACGCGGGCGCAAACCCTGCGCAAAGCGGCACCAACCACCGCGGCACCTTGGCCCCGAGCGCATATTCATAGAGGAAGAAAGCCCAAAAGGTCGGCAGCAGCACAAAGCCGATCCACGCAAGGCGACTGACTCCAAAGGCGCAGGCGGCAGAGGGGGCGGAAAGTTCGACCCCGACCGACAGAAGCCAGAGGTCCATGGCCAGAATGGCCAGCAAAAACCAATGCTTACCGGGCAGGCTGCTATGCCCGCGCACCCAATAGCCCAAGACCGTGACAAGCGATGCCGTCACGATCACCAGCTCTACCGCAGGCAAACTCACATCCAAACGAATGCATTGTAATAACGATACTAAAATTGACCCGACCCTGAGTTTTCACTCACGCTATCTAAACATGCCATTTCGACCAAGTTTTGATTAAAACAGGCCGGAATAGAGGCAGGGCCCCATCGCTCGGCAACAATTGGAAGCCGCTCCGGGCCGCGACCTGCGCGGCCCGGAATGCCGTTAGATACCGACGTCGATGATCGCACGGGCAAGGATCGGCACGCTGTTCTGGTTCAGCCCGGCAATGTTCATACGGCTGTCGCCAACCATATATATGCCATGTTTCTCACGCAGCGCATCGACCTTATCCGGCGTGGTGCCAAGGCGCGAGAACATGCCCCGGTGCTGTGCAAGGAAGCCAAAGCGATCCGACCCGGAGAGTTTCTGCAACTCATCCGCCAGTTGCTCTCGCAGACCCAGCATGGCGTTGCGCACGTCTTCCAGCTCGGCCATCCAGTCGGCCTTGAGGTCGTCATCAGTCAGGATGGTCGACACGATCCGCGCGCCGTGATCGGGCGGGAAGCTGTAGTTCTGGCGGTTGAGAAAGGCCAGGGTAGCTTGGTTCAGCCCCTGCGCCGCCTCGGCGGCCACCAGCATCAGAATGCCGGTCCGTTCGCGGTAGATGCCAAAGTTCTTGGAGCAGCTTGCCGCGATCAGACATTCGGGCACCGAAGCGGCCACCTTGCGCGTCGCGGCAGCATCCGCTTCCAACCCGTCGCCAAAGCCCTGATAGGCGATGTCGATCATCGGCACGGCACCGGTGTTTTGCAGCACGTCGATCACCGCGTCCCACTCCGCGCTGTTGAGGTTCGCGCCCGTTGGGTTGTGGCAGCAGCCATGCAGCAGGACCACATCGCCCTTCTTGGCGGTCTTGAGGTCTTCGATCATGCCGTCGAAGTTCACGCCGCCGGTCGCGCTGTCGAAATAGCGGTAGTTCACCACCTCCATGCCCAGATAGGACAGGATCGACAGGTGGTTCGGCCATGTTGGGTCAGAGACGAACACCCGCGCTTCGGGGTTGGCCATACGCACCAGTTCAAAGGCCTGACGCACGGCACCGGTGCCACCGGGGGTGGCGGCGGCGGCAATCGCGCCGCGCGGCACGGCGTCGCCCAGAACCAGTGCGGCCATCGCATTGGTATAGGCCGGATCGCCGGCCAGACCGGTGTAGACCTTGGTTTCCTGGTTTTCCCAGATGCGCTGCTCGGCGGCTTTGACGGCGCGCATCACCGGGGTGTTGCCACTGGCGTCTTTGTAGACACCGACGCCGAGGTCGATCTTCGTGTCGCGCGGGTCTTCGCGGTAGGCCTGTACAAGGGCGAGGATCTTATCGGCGGGTTGCGCCTTGAGCGTCTCGAACATTGGGTTCTCCGGTTGGAAGGTAACGGTAAAGGATTAAGCCGCGCCGGTGGCCACGGGCACGGTGGGGAACATGCCCCATTCTGCCCAAGAACCATCGTAGAGCGACCATTTGCGGTGGCCCATCCGCTCCAGCGCCAGCGCCAGCACGGCGGCGGTGATGCCCGAGCCGCAGGAGGTGATGACGGGTTTCGACAGGTCCACGCCCGCCGCCTCGAAAATGGCGCGGGTCTCTTCGGGGGTCTTCATCGTTTTGTCGTCGTTGAGCAAATCGGTGAAGGGCACATTGCGCGCGCCGGGAATATGGCCCGCACGCAGTCCCGCGCGCGGTTCAGGCGCATCGCCGCGGAAACGTGCTGCGGCGCGGGCGTCGATGATCTGCGGATCGCCGAGTTTGGAGGCATGGGCCACCTGTGTCACGTCGCGCACCAGTTGGTTCTGGAAGCGCACGGTCATATGGCGGTCGCGTGGCACGGGGGGCATGTCTTCGGTCTCGCGCCCCTCGGCCTGCCATTTGGGCAGCCCGCCATCCAGCACGGCGATATTCTCTTGCCCCATCAGGCGGAACAGCCACCAGACCCGCGCGGCGGACATCAGCCCCGCGCCATCATAGACAACCACCTGATGCCCATCGCCCACACCCATGGCGCGCAGCCGCGACATGAATTTCTCGATCGGCGGGGCCATATGCGGCAGGTCCGAACGCGCGTCTGAGATATCGTCGATGTCGAAAAAGCGCGCGCCGGGGATATGCGCAGCGTCATACTCCGCCTTCGGATCGCGCCCGGCGTCGGGCAGATACCACGAGGCATCAAGGATGCGCAGGTCCGGGTCTTTCAGATGCTGAGCCAACCAATCGGTTGACACCAATGTCTTGGGATCGTCGGCCATGGGGGCCTCCTTCGTCGCGGGCGTTGCCCATGCCTATAACCGGCAGGGGATGCTGGCAAGTGGAAGGGGGGCGGCGAGGCGTGCTGAGGGCCATCGCCTGCCCGCGGGTGGGCGATGTGACGTCGGTTCATGCCACTTTATGTCTCAACCGTGATGTACGCTCGCGAAGCTGCGCCAAACCTTACCAAATCGCCTACCCGGCGGGGCGGGCAGGCGATGGCCCGGCGCCTGCGGCTTGATTCCGGGCCGGTGGTAATCTCGGTCGAAGCGAAACCTACCCGTGATCCTTCAACAACCGCTGCTTCTGCCGCGACCAATCGCGCTTGGCTGCCGTCTCGCGCTTGTCGTGCAGCTTCTTACCCTTAGCCACACCGATCTTGATCTTCGCCATGCCGCGATGGTTGAAATACATCACCAAGGGCACCAGCGTCATGCCCTTGCGCTGTGTCGCATTCCACAGATCGGCCAATTGCTTACGGCTGACCAACAGTTTGCGCCGGCGGCGCTCCTCATGCTGAAAGGTCTTGGCCTGTTTGTAGGGCGCCACATAGGCGTTCACCAACCACAGTTCGCCATCCTCCACGGCGGCATAGCTCTCGGCGATATTCGCCCCGCCTTCGCGTAGGGATTTCACCTCGGATCCCTCAAGGATGATACCGCATTCGATATCTTCTTCGATCGCGTAATCAAACCGCGCGCGGCGGTTTTCGGCGATCACCTTGTAATTCGGATCGGATTTGGAACTGGACTTGACCTGTGACATGCCAAAGCATGTAGAGCGCCCCCCGCCCCGGTGCAAGATGCTGCCGCTCAGTCACCGAGTTTGGCGTGTACCTCATCCAAATCGATCTCCCCCAGAGGCTGCTTATTGCCGGGGTTGTCGAAGTCATATTTGAACAGATCGAAGTCGCGCTTGTAGATCTCGCGCATCAGATGCATCGACAGATCGTCGAAGTAATCTTCGACCGGATGCGCCCGCTTAGGCCCATGGCCTTCGCTTTCGTTGAAACGCGGGATCGCCGCCAGATCGACAGGGTGCGGCGCCTCTACGGCATCAAGCACCTGCTGCATCCCATCGTTGAACCGCTCGGTCCAGAAGATCTGGTCGTAGGTGCCGCCGTTGACGATGAACGTGCTGACATGACCCGAGACCGCCGACCAGTGAATATCCGGGTCCATTGGCCGCCGCCAACGAATGCTATCGCGCGCGAACAGCAGGAACCGCCGGAAGCTCGCGATCTGGTCGAACTCCTGCTTGCCGTCCTCACCGCCCACGTCGATCCCGTATTTCTGTACCAGCAGCGGCACCAGATTGCCGCGATAGCGCCGCCCGTTGCGCTGAATGCCGCAAATCTTGTCAAAGAAAGACGACAGGATCCGCGTGTAAGGGTTGCGCACACAGGTAAAGGCATAGGACTTGCGCGCCGTCACATTCTCGGTAATCGGCCCCTGCGACCCATCCAAGGCCCATTTATGAATGCCTGATTTGGCATCATGGATGTCGCCATCGAAGAATGCGCCATGATCGGAATAATACATGATCTGGCCGATGGTCGAACAGGCGCATTTGGGCACCACGCGGTACACCATGCTCTCACTTTCCGTCATCCATGTTCCGGGAAAACCCATGCGCGTCCTGCCTCCTGCTGGCGCTGGCTGTTTTAAGCAACAGTCAGACCTCGGTGCAAAAAAGCAAAGAAATGCTGTTTATTCAATCGGTCTTCAGGATTAACTAGGAAGGTGATCCACGACAAAAGGCCGATGCAAGCGGGCCGCGACAAGGACATTCGGTATCCTGCATGGCGAAAATTGCCTATATCCTGCTGTGCCACAAGGATCCGGAGGCCATCATCCGGCAGGCCGAGCGGCTGACCGCCGTGGGCGATTACATGGCGATCCACTTCGACGCCTCCGCCAGTGCCGAAGACTACGCCCAGGTCACCGCGGCCCTGTGCGACAACCCAAACGTCACATTCCCGCGCAAGCGCATCCGCTGCGGCTGGGGCGAATGGTCCTTGGTGCAAGCCACGCTCGACACGCTCACCGCCGCGATGGAAGCCTTCCCGCGCGCCACGCATTTCTACCTGCTCTCTGGCGATTGCATGGCAATCAAATCCGCCGAATACGCGCATCGGTTCCTCGATGAGAATGACACCGACTTCATCGAAAGCGTGGATTACTTCGAAAGCGATTGGATCAAGACCGGCTGGAAAGAAGAGCGGCTGATCTATCGCCACTGGTTCAACGAACGCACACAGCGCAAACGCTTCTATGCAATGTTCGAGGCCCAGAAACGCCTTGGTCTCACCCGCAAGATCCCTGCCGACCTTCAGGTGCAAATCGGCAGCCAATGGTGGTGCCTGCGCCGCCGCACCGTGGAGGCGCTGATGGCATTCAGCCACGAGCGCCCCGACGTGATCCGCTTTTTCCGCAGCACCTGGATCCCGGATGAGACCTTCTTTCAAACCCTCGTGCGCCACCTCGTCCCCGAGGGCGAAATCGCCAACCGCAGCCTGACCTTCCTGCTGTTTTCCGACTACGGCATGCCGGTCACCTTCTACAATGACCACTATGACCTGCTGCTCGGCCAGAACCACCTCTTCGCCCGTAAAATCAGCCCCGAGGCACTGGACCTCAAACGCCGCCTCGGCCTGCTCTACGCTGCCCAAGGGGTGCCGTTCCAGATCAGCGACGAAGGCCGCAACCTCTTCGAATTCCTCACCGTGCGGGGCCGCATCGGCCGCCGCTTCGCCCCCCGCTTTTGGGAGACGGAATCCAGCCTTGGCCGCGAACGTGAACTGCTGATCATCATCGCCAAGAAATGGCATGTGGCAAAACGGCTGGTCGGACGGATACGCCAGCAAACCGGCTTTCCGGCAGTGGATTTCCTCTTCAACGAAGAAGACACCCCTCTGCCCGATCTCGGCGGCATTCAAACCACGCTGGAGAAGCGCACCCGCCATCGCCGCGCCCTGATGCGGATGCTCTACGACTACTACGACAGCCCGCGGCTGATCGTCTGCATCGATACGTCGAACCTCGACCTGCTGCGCGATTTCGCCTCGGACCGCGCGCAGGTGCGCATGCTTGAACTGGAATGCAAACTGACCGACGCCTATCTTTGCAGCCACGCCCGGCGCATCGGCCTCAGCGGCGCGCAAACATCGCAAGAAAACCTGTCCCGCCTGCTCCCCACGGTCCGCGGCAACATGCTGCATGAAGTCGACCAAATCCGCGACGCCCAATTCGCAAACTACAGCCGGCTCTCCGAATACGCCGACCTCGGAACCAACACCGCAGCCCTCGCCCATTTCCTCAAGGTGACCGAAGACGAGGCCCGCGCGATCGTCCAGCCCGCAGGGCTTTTCGCAGATTAGTGCCGCCCCGCCTCTCCCGTCTGGAACAGCCCCCCGCGTCAAGCGTTGAGCCGTGAACGCCGCCCCGCGGCCCGACACACCACAACGCAAGAGGTTTCTCATGACACATAAGTTCACCGCCCTCGCCACTTCGCTCCTGCTCGCCCCCGCAGCCCTCTTCGCGCAAGAGACCGCCCCCGAGGCCGAGCGCATCAGCATGTCCCAGGCCATCAAAGCCGCGCAAAGCAGCATCGACGGCGGCGTGCTGGAGGCTGAGATCGAGACCGAAGGCGACGCGCTGGTCTATGAGATCGACCTCGTTCGCGGCGAAGCCGTTTACGAAGTCATTGTCAACGCCGCCACTGGTGAGGTGATGAAGCAGTCCGAAGAGCAGCTTACCAGCTTCCTCAGCGGCCTCTTCCAAGAAGACGAATTGCGCGCCGCTGGCACGGCCCGCGATGTGCTGATGACTGCGCTGACCGAACTTGAAGGCCAAGACGGCACATGGGTCGAGGAAGTCTCGCTCGACGATGAAGATGACCGCATGGTTTATGAAGTCGAACTGACCGACGCCACCGGCGAACGCGACCTGCTAATCGACGCCACCACCGGCGAAATCACCCCCGACGACTAACCCAAGCCAAAGGTGCGGCCGCCCCTACCGGCCGCACCCCCCCTATCTTCATCCTTTCCCAAATACCCTGCACCACACCGGCCCCAAACGCCCCACCAGCGTTTGACGCGCCGAGCTACCCCCGCCCACCCGAGATCAGATCCACCGGGTCGATCCCGCGCTTCTCCGCACTGGCACGCACCGCCTCGCGCAGGGCCGCGCTTCGTTCCAGCAGGCGGCGGAACCGGTCTTCGTCCAGAACCAAAAGCGTGGTCGGCGCGATGGCCCGCACATCCACCCGGCGGACGCGGTTCGTCAGGATGGCCATCTGGCCGAACATCTCCCCCCGCCCCAAACGCCAAGTCTGGCCCGCGCTTTCCAGTTCGACTGCACCGGAGGCGATGAAGAACACGCTGCGCGCGGGGCTTTCCTTGTGCAAGACCACATCGCCGATATCGACATAGCGGGTCTTGAGCGCGCGGCTCAGCCGTTTGAGCGCGCCTTCCCCCAAATCCGCAAACAGTGGAAACTGTTCGATGAAAGCGCCCCGCCGCACGGCGAGGTCAAGGCCCGGCCGCCCCTCCGCCGCGGTGCGCCGGGTGGCCAGTTCCTGCATCAAGGCGGTATAGACTTCGGCCCCAAAGAGACCGTCTTCGCGCATCAATGTATATTCGCGCTCTTCCAAACGCAGCGCGGTGCGGCGGATGAAACGCCGTTCCAGCTCTTCGGCGTAGCCGGGATACTGCAAGCGCAGCCCCTCCAGCGCGGTCTCAATCCCTTCGATGCGGCGCGCCAGCAGGTCATGCAGCAATTCCGCCACCCGTCGCCCATGGATCCGGCGAATGCGGCCATCGATGAAGGTGCCCAGATCCCTCAGGATCAACCGTTGCGACAGCAGCATTTCAAAACGATCCGCCGTCATCCGCGCCAGCGGCCCCGATACGCCGTAGCGCCCGTGCAGCACCGCCGCCGCACGAAAAGTGCGCCCATAGGCCACGCTGCGCCGGGCCGCGCGTTGATAGCCGCTGCGGCCTTGGGTCCGCGCCCCTTCGATCAGCCGGTCCGCATCCGAGAGCACCAGGTCGGCCATCCGGGCCGAGATCGTCCGCTCCCGCACCCGCGCAAGGATCGTGTCACGCTCATGCCCCGCCAGTGCGATCAACCCAAGCGCGATGCGGTCGCGATCAAGGATATCGGTCGCCTCCTCCGCGGTCTTGACCGCTGTCTCAAGCCGTTCGCCGAAACGCTTCGCCTCGGAGCGCACGATGTCGCGGTTCAGATCGTAATTCTCGGTCGTTTGGGCCACGTCTTCGCGCACGGTCTGCAAAGCCACGGCGATGACCTGTCGCGACAGCGCGTGGTCGATGGGCGAGAGTTGATCAAGCCCCAGCCGCCCGATGATCAAACGCAATGTCGTACCCTGAGCCAACAAGGTAAAGAGCGTGAAGCCGGTGGCCAAGATACCCACGATCCGCTGAATGTCATCCGGCACCCGCACGCTTTCCGTCACCGCCAGTGCCAGCGCCAGCGTGACCGCCCCGCGCAGCCCCCCCCAGAGGATCGCCACCCGATAGGGCCGCTCGACCGCAGGCGAGAGCTTTGCCGCCGTCAGCAGGGGCAGCAGGCCGAAAAGGATCACCGCGCGGGCGAAAATGGCAGCGACCACGACCACGGCGATAAGAAAGAAATCCTCCAACCGGACTTCTTCCAACAACCGCGGGATCAGCAGGGCGGCGAGGATAAAGATCAGCGCCCCGGCCCAATGGGCCAGCACGTCCCAAAGTTCGCGCAGGTTGGTCAACGCCTGTGGCGGCAGCCGCCCCGGTGCCGTGAGGTTCAGCGTCAGCCCCGCCGCCACCACGGCAATCACCCCCGACGCACCGACGCTTTGCTCGGCCACGATATAGGCCAGATAGGGCAGCGCGACCGAGATCGACTGCTGCGCCAATTCATGCCGCGCAAACAGCGCCATGACCCAAACCGCGATCCGCGCGCCGAGCCAGCCCACTAACGCTCCGCCTGCGATCAGCATCGGGAATTGCGCAAGCGCAGTGCCCAGTTCCGGGTCGGGAATGCCCAGCATGACATAGCCCATGAATAGACCGAAAAGCGCGATGGCGGCGGCATCGTTCAGCAGGCTTTCGCCCTCAATGATCCGCGCAAGCCGCCGCGGGGCCGAGATCGAGCGAAAGATCGAGACCACCGCCGAAGGGTCCGTGGTCGAGACGATGGCCCCGATCAGCAGACAGGCCGCCAGCGGGATCGCACTGACCCAGAACAGCGCGTAGCCGATGCTGACCGTCGCCACCACCACGGCCACCACCGCCAGCACCAGAATGGGCACCCAGTCGTCGACCATACGCCGCAAGTTCATGCCCAATGTCGCCTGAAACAGCAGCGTCGGCAGGAAGACATAAAGAAAGACGTTTGACCGGATCGGCAGCCCCAGAATGGCCGCCGCCACCGGGTTCAGCGCATCCGTCAGATCGGTGCGCAGGAAAAAGGTCGCCGAGACCCCGATCAGGATGCCCAGTACCGCAAGGATCACGCTGTAGGGCAATTGCAGCCGCGCCGCCAAAGGCTCCGCCAAGCCGATAACGACAAAGAGCGACGCGATGACCGTGGTGACGAGGATGATGTCCATATAGGATGGAATACCAGAATTAAGCTGACCGCGGGGCACTTCTTGCCCCGCTCAGCGCCTGCAGTTCGTGGTGAGGTTATTTCCGCGCGCGTCGTTCGGCCCGCCAGCGGGCAAAGCGGCCCCGCCGCGCGGCGATGTCATCCTCGATCGCCTCGATCTTTGGGTCTAGCCGCGCCCGGCGGAACCGCCGCCAACGCACCCAGATCGCATAGAACAGCGCCGCGGCGAGGGTCAGCACGATGATGGTCACGAAGGGGATGCCCTTGCTCGCCTCCGGCCCCTCGACCGGGCGAAGCGAGATGGCATTGGGGTAGATCGACAGTAGCTCACTGCGCCAGCCGTAGTGCTTTAACGCGTAATACTGCGGCGCGCCGGTGGTGCTGCGGGCATCCGCCGCCTCGGCCTGAAGGTTGGCGGTGTCGAACTTGAAATAGGGCGGCCAGCCCCAGCCCGTGTCTTCGTTGCGGTAGACCATGACATCGCCCTTGGCCCGGCGTGTCTGGATGAAAAAGACATCGCGGTTGACCGCTTGGCCCGCGCTATCGGTCGCGGAGCCGGACCAGAAGATCGAGTTGTTGCCGAAGTCGATCCGCTTTTCATAGGTGTCCGTGACACGCACGATATCGGTCTGCGGCAGGGTATAGTGAAAGAACGCCCCCACCAGCACCCAGACGGTCACCCAAAACACCCATTTAACGATTCTCATCTTCGGCCCTTTCCATTAGGTCGCGCGGCCGAACAGGGGCCTTTGCCCCTCTGACATAGTGTTTCCGCGGCACTGCGGCAAATGCCTTACGCGCAATAAGGCGGGACATTTGCCGGAGAATGCGGGCCTTAGCTGCCCAGCAGCGCCTTGGTCAGGTCGCTGTCCGCCTCTGACAGCGGATCGATCACGTCGAAATGGTGCTTGCCCTCGGCCACCACATGTTTCGCGCCCCAACTGCGGGCGAAATTCTCGGCCTGTTCAAGGAAGACGGGCCGCTCCGCCGCGCCGACCCACACGGTGACATCCACGCCATGGGGCGGGGTCATCCTGATCGGGCTTTCCGCGGCGGCTTCGGCCTCATCCAGCCGCAGGGTGTCGTTCATCTCGGTTTGCAACAAGGGTGCCAGATCGGCCACGGGCGAGATCGGCACGATCCGCGTGATCCGGTCGCGCACCTCGGCCCCCAACAGCAGCGGGTCGGTCATGCGGGCCACCAAATGCCCGCCCGCCGAATGGCCCGACAACACGATGGTGCCCTGTGTGCGGTTCGCCACTTCGGTCAGCGCCGCGGCGATCTGGCTGGAAATCTCGGAAATGCGCACATCGGGGCAGAGGTCATAGGACGGCATCGCCACGGCATAGCCCCGCGCCAGCGGACCAGCGGCCAGATGCGACCAATAGCTCTTGTCGAAAGCCTTCCAATAGCCGCCATGCACAAAGACCGCCGTGCCGCGCGAGACACCCTCGGGCTGGAAGAAGTCGAACTTTTGACGGTCTGACGGGCCATAGCGCACGTTAAGCTGCGCCCGCGCGCCCAGTGACGCGCGGAATGCCGCTGCCTCCTTTTCCCAGCGGGGCGGAAAGCCGTCGGCCCCGTCGATATAGGCAGCGTTTGCATAGGCGTCATCTAGCATCATTTGGGTCTCCCACCCCGGATTTGATCAAACTTAACTGGACAATCATACTCGTTGTTGCTTTGGAGGCTATAGAGAATAGCGGAGAGATGACATGACTGATGCTAAGACGGATCTGAAATCACTGCTGAAAGACCCCAGCCTGCTTGAAACCCGCGCCTATATCGGCGGCCAATGGGTCGAAGGCGACGACGGTACATTTGACGTGACCAATCCCGCGCGGGGCGATGTCATCGCACAGGTCGCCGACCTCAGCCGCGCGCAGGTCGCAGGCGCGATTGCCCAAGCCGAGAAGGCGCAAAAGGACTGGGCCAGCTGGACCGGCAAGGAACGCGCCGCCGTGCTGCGCAAATGGTTCGACCTGATGATGGAGAACCAGGACGATCTGGGCACCATCCTCACCGCCGAACAGGGCAAGCCGCTGGCCGAAGCCAAGGGCGAGATCGCCTATGGCGCGTCCTTCATCGAGTTCTTCGGCGAAGAGGCCAAGCGCGTCTACGGAGAGATGATCCCCGGCCATCAGCGCGACAAGCGCATCATGGTGATGAAACAGCCCATCGGCGTCGCGGCCTCGATCACGCCGTGGAACTTCCCCAACGCGATGATCACCCGCAAAGCCGCGCCAGCGCTGGCGGCGGGCTGTTCCTTTGTGGCGCGCCCGGCGGCGGAGACGCCGCTCTCGGCCATCGTCATGGGGGTTTTGGCCGAGCGCGCGGGCATTCCGGCGGGCGTGTTCAACGTGGTGCCCTCCTCATCGTCGTCCGCCGTGGGCAAGGAGTTCTGCGAAAACCCGGCGGTGCGCAAGCTGACCTTCACCGGCTCTACCGAGGTCGGGCGCATCTTGCTGAAACAGGCCGCCGATCAGGTGATGAAATGTTCGATGGAACTGGGCGGCAACGCGCCCTTCATCGTCTTCGACGACGCCGATCTCGATGCGGCGGTCGAGGGGGCAATCATGTGCAAGTTCCGCAACAACGGCCAAACCTGCGTTTGTGCGAACCGGATCTACGTGCAGGCGGGTGTCTATGACGCCTTCGCCCAGAAACTGAAGGAGCGCGTAAGCCAGATGAAGGTCGGTGATGGCCTTGAAGAAGGCACCGACCTTGGCCCGCTCATCAACCCCGAAGCCTCGGATAAGGTGCGAGAGCACATCAAGGATGCGGTCGACAACGGGGCCGAGATCATTCTGGGCAACGCCAAGGACGACATGGGCGGCAACTTCTTCGGGCCCACCATCGTGACCGGCGTGACGCAGGACATGAAGGTCGCCAAGGAAGAGACCTTCGGCCCGCTCGCGCCGCTCTTCAAGTTCCACGATGTGGATGACGTGATCGCCATGGCGAACGACACGATCTTCGGCCTTGCCTCCTATTTCTACGCCAAGGATCTCAGCCGCGTCTACAAGGTGGCCGAGGCGCTGGAATATGGCATCGTCGGCGTCAACACCGGCATCATCTCGACCGAGCTTGCGCCCTTTGGCGGGGTCAAGCAATCCGGCCTCGGGCGCGAAGGGTCGCACCACGGGATCGAAGACTATCTTGAGATGAAATACGTCTGCCTGTCGGTCTAAGCACCGGCGGAAGTTAAAGAAACGGGGCGTGCCATAGCGCGCCCCGTTTTGCATTGGGCTATTGCGTCAGCCGGTCCTGTGCCAGCATCCGGCGCTCCGCCCGCGAAAGATGCGAGACCGCTTGCGCCACATCCCCTTCGCAGCGCTGCAACGCCCGACACCACAGCCGTTGCGCCGAACGCGGCGACCACGGCAGCGCCGCCTGCGCGAGCCATGCCCGCAGGGGCGGCGGCAGTTGGTCAAAGGCCGCCATCGGGTTCCCCTGACGCCGCCGCCGTTTCAGCCCGCTGCGCAGGTTTCGCTTTTTGCCAGTCATGCCGCGGGCCGCCCTTAATGCGCCTGCATATCCGCCGCGATCTCAGACGCGCTCAGCTCGGCGGGGAAATAGGTCGGCCAGTTGGTCAACTCCTTTAGCACCTCGGCGCGGTCGTCGCCCCAGTAGAGGTGATAGTGATCGGCCTTTTGCGGCGCGATGATATGGTCGCTGAACTGGATATATTCCGGCGCCTCGGCATCGCCGCCCTCTTTGGCAAAGACATAGCGCAGGCCGCGGTTGCCCTTCTTGTAGGTCAGCACCTCATAACCATCGCTGGCATAGCGCCCTTGCACCGGATCACCGTCCCGGAAGAAGGTCACGGCATTGCCGTCAATGGTGATGCGGTCCACATCGGTGGCATAGCCGACCTCGTAATAGGCCTTGTACTCCGCCGCCGTCTTGTCGCCGTGCTCGGCCTTGTGCTGCATCACCGCGTCCAGCGCGCCCTGCTGCAACAGCGGGTAGACCGATTGCCACTCGCCCGCCCAATCCGACAAGGGCCGATCCTTGATCTGCGCGTCATCGAAGTAGCCTTTGTAAATGTCGTTCCGGTCGCGGGCGTGGTCATGCGCATGGGAATGATCGTGGTCGTGCGATGCCTCTTTCGTTTCGGCCAAGACCGGGGCCGAAAGGGCAAGGCCCGCGCTGAGTGTCAGGAAGAATAGGGGGGATGCGGTAGTTTGGGGCATGTCGTTCTCCGTGATTTGGCCTGCGTCATGATTCGAGATGTTATATCATAACTAAATTGGGGTAGCCCCCTTCTGGCCTCTTTGCAAGACAGTGCCAACCCCGCGCGCAAAAAAGCCGACAGCACTTTCATGCTGCCGGCTTCCGGGCGGGGGAGAGATACGCCCTAGAGTGACCCGCCTTAGTTGGTGCGGGTCTGCGCCGCGCCGTCCACATTCACACGTTGGGACAGGGCCGCGGCGAATTCTTCGCCCGTCATACCGATGACCAACTGGCCATCGGCATCGACCTCTTGGTCGATCTGCACGACTGCGCGGTCACTATTGGCGGCGAAGCCTTCGGCCAGATCAATGGAGTAGCGCACGGAACCGTCCGCTTGCGGCTCTGCGTTCGAGATCGTGCCGATGACAGTGTCATCTGAAGCGACGGCCAGGCTGCTGCCATCCAGCGCGATATCGGCATCCGCCTCAATGTCAGAGGACGCGGTTTCGTCGATGGCTTGCTCGGTGGTCATGGTGCCATTCACCTCGGCTCCGGCTGTCGTGTCCAGCTCCGTGCCAGCCAAATCGGCGGTGGCATCGGTGCCGACACCGGCGTCCAGCGTCTGTGCGGCAACCGGCGCAGCCATAAGAGCGGCGACAGCCGTCGTCAGGGAAAGCTTGCGTAGGGAATTTGCATAGGTCGTCATGGTTCTTCCTTTCATTGCGCGTGCGGTACTTTGCACGCTGTTGCCCGGGCACGCCTGCCCGGTCCCCCACTCAACCCGACAGCTTTCGCTCGGTTTCTCCCCATGCCTCGCGCAGCAGAAAGCCGCCGTTTTCGAGCTTAGCCTTCGGCAGATATTCACCCACGCAGGGGCCGCGCCGCTCACAAAAAAGGCCCGCCAAAAGCGGGCCTTTGCAAAGCGTTGGAACGGGTAGGCTTAGTTCACGGATTTGGCGTCAACCACGTCCTTGTCGATCGCCTTTACCTCGGAAGAGATGGTGATCTGACGCGGTTTCAGAGCCTCGGGCACCTGACGCTCAAGCTCGATATGCAACATGCCATTGGCATGGGCCGCGCCGATGACCTGAACGTGGTCCGCCAGATGGAAACGACGCTCAAAAGCCCGGGTCGCGATGCCGCGATGCAGATAGGTCTTGGCCTCATCTTCATCCGCCTTGCGGGCGGAGACGATCAGCGCCTTCTCACGCACTTCGACGCTCAGGTCGCTGTCCGAAAAACCGGCGACGGCGATCGAGATGCGATAGGCATCGTTATCGAGCTTTTCGATATTATAGGGGGGATAGCTGGGGGTGGCCCCATCATTTGTCAGAACCCGGTCCATCATATTGGCGATCTGGTCGAAACCAACGCTGGAGCGGTAAAGGGGTGCGAAATCAAAGCTACGCATGTGTTCATCCTCATCAGTGAGCGATTGACATATCGGGCCTTCCACCATTGGACAGACCCGGTTTTTTCAAGCGCCGAAGCCCTATTGAGGCACCTCGGCAAGGCTCATGTGGGAAAGGATTTGCGCGCTTTCAAGTCCTGCTGTGCAGAATTACGGGCGGATAAATTTCGCCCCGGTGCCGCGCTCTTCTCCGACGCGGATGCGCTTGCCTGCGGGGTTGGAATCCAGGAACACGCCCTTGCCTGCCACCAGTTCCGCTTGCAGCAGCGCCAGAGGCGCGCCAAGCGCCGTGCCGAGCGAGACCTGCGCGCCCTCGACCTCGGCTTTGGCCGAGACGACGGAGACGATATGCGCCTCGCCTGCGACAAAGCTAAAGATCGGCGCCCCGCTTGAGCCGAAATCAACCGCGCAGGAGGTCACCAGAACCCCCTCTTGCTGGGCCAGCACCTTGCAGACCTCTTGCAAAGACGGTGCCTCGGCCCGGTCGCGGGCATAGCTGACCACGCCCACACGGTCGCCGGGGCGCGGACGTGCGGCAGTGCCGAAGGGGCGGATGGTGGTGTTTCGGATCGGGCGCGAGAGTTCCAAAAGCGCCAGGTCGTTCCGCACCCGGCCCGAGGAGACCTCACCGTCGTAGACGTAATCGGGATGCACCACGGCGCGGCGAATGTCTCGGTAGGCCCCGGCGCGGCCATTGCGCCAACCGGCGAGGAACTGCACTTCGCCATGGTCGATCCGGGCCTTGGTTTCGCGGTCAAACAGGCAATGCGCGGCGGTCAGCACCAGACGCGGGGCGATCAGGGTGCCGGTGCAAAAGCCTGTCCCGCCGATGTCGAGCCGGCCCACCGCCTCCCAAGCGGCGGCATCCACACCATTGTCGAGCGCCTTGAGCGCGCTGTCTTGGGCCAGCGCCGCCGTGGCAAGGGTAAAGACCCCGAGAATAGCCGCCCAGAATTGTCGCAAAATGCACCTCGAAACCATGTTTACTTGGCGGATATAGGGGAGTTGCGGCGAAAATACGGCGCAGGCTTAACGCAAACGCGGCACCTGCGCAGGCGCATCGGGATCACGGCTGAGCGCGGGCGGTTTCGGCCCGCCACAGGCCCAATCGAGCAGTTCGACGCTATGCACCACCGGCACCCCGGTACCCGATCCGATCTGCATCATGCAGCCAATATTGCCCGCCGCGATTACGTCCGGCGATTTGGCCTCCAAGGTCTTGATCTTGCGCTCTTTCAGCTTGGCCGAAATCTCGGGCTGCATCAAATTGTAGGTGCCCGCCGAGCCACAGCAGAGGTGACTGTCCGCCGGTTCCACCACCGTGAATCCCGCCTGTTTCAACAGGGTCTTCGGCGTGGCCTTGATCTGCTGCCCATGTTGCAGCGAGCAGGCCGCGTGATAGGCGACGACCATGCCCGACGCTGCCGGTTCGACAAAGGGCAGTCCCAGCTCTGCCAGCAGTTCCGTCACATCCTTCGCAAGGGCCGAGACCCGCGCCGCATCCTCTGCCAGCGGGTCATTGCGGAACATATGGCCATAGTCCTTGACCGTGGTGCCGCAGCCCGAGGTGTTGATCACAATGGCATCCAGCCCCTCGCCGTCGATCTCGGCCCGCCATGCGCGGATGTTGCGGGCGGCGTGGGTGTGGCTCTCATCGGTCTTGCCCATGTGGTGGGTCAGCGCACCGCAACAGCCCGCCCCTTCGGCCACCACCACCTCACAGCCCGCGCGGGTCAGCAGCCGGATCGTGGCGTCGTTGATATCGGTGTTCAGCGCCTTTTGGGCGCAGCCGGTCATCAGGGCCACCCGCCGCAGCGGCTTGCCTTGGGCGGGAAAGCTCTGCGGGTCATCGTTGCGGCTGACCGGGGGGACCGTCTTGGGGGCCATTTCCAGCATGGCGCGCAGCCGCGCGTCGGGCATCAGCCGGGCAAAGGGCCGTCCGATCTTGGCCCCGAGCAGCGCCAGCCGAAACCGTGTGGGATAGGGCAGAATCTGCGCCAACATCCAGCGCAGGGCACGTTCCCCCATGGGGCGCTTGTAACGCTCTTCGATATAGGCGCGGGCGTGATCGACCAGATGCATGTAATGCACGCCCGAGGGGCAGGTCGTCATACAGGCGAGGCAAGAGAGGCAGCGGTCGATATGCTGAACCGTCTTCGGGTCCGGGTCGCGGTCGTTCTCCAGCATGTCCTTGATCAGGTAGATGCGGCCGCGCGGGCTGTCCAACTCATCGCCCAAGACCTGATAGGTCGGGCAGGTCGCCGTGCAGAAGCCGCAGTGCACACAGGCGCGCAGGATTTCGTTGCTGCGCTGCGTGTCAGGATCCTGCAACTGCGCGGGGGTAAAGGTGGTTTGCATGGCGGCTCCGTTCCTATGTGCTGCGCATCAGATTGGCGAGGACGAGGCCGAACCACGGCACCGTCGTGCCCACGGCCCCAAGCACCCCGCTCCACCGGCGCATTGCCGGGCGCGGATCGGCCCGGCGCAGCGCTTGGACCACCAGCGCGATCACCCCGATCCAAGCGGCCCAGAGCGCCAAGGCGATGGCCCCCAACAGCCAAGCGCTGTCGCTCCAATAGCGCGTGAGACCATAGCGCAAGGCAAGCGCGATCAGAAAGGTCGCCAGCACCATCGCCGCCAAGGCACGGATGGCCCTAAGCGAAGGCGGCACGGCGATCAGCGCCTTGAACAGAAAGGGGCCGATCAGAAAGACAAAGAGGAAGACCAGCACCAAAGTCATGCGCTTTGGGCCAAGGCTTCGGCATTGAACAGGCCACGGGGGTCGAACTTGGCCCGGAGCCCCGCCGTCAACCGCGCCACCCCCGGCGCTTCGGGCTCCTGCCGGGGCAGCGCCCCCGCCGCCTCGGCCCGCAACAAGGTCGCGTGGCCGTCATACCGCCCCAAACGCGCGCGCAGGTCCGTGCCGGGGGCCATGCGCAGCCAAAGCAGCCCCCCGGCCCAATCATAAAGCCGCGCCTCCGCCCCGGCCTTAGCGGCAAGCGCCGGAGCCTCGGTCGGGCGGCAATGCAGGCGCCAGATATCGCCCGTCGCCCCGTGGAAGGGCGCCACATCTCGCAAACCCTGCCAGAGGGTCTCTGAGCTACCTTCTGCAAGCACCTCGATCTCCCCCCCGGTGGCGGCAAGCAGATCCTTCAGCCTCCCAATCCTGTAGGCGACCGAGGTCTCGAACCCCTCCAACCGCAAGACCGTCAGCCCCTGCGCCGGGTCATGGGCCGCGCCGGTCACCTCGAAAGGGCTGCGCATCGCAAGCGCCATCGCGGCGATGGCGGCGGCGTCGTCCAGCCCGGACAGCGCGAGCGTGGCACTGGTTTCGGGTTTCGGCAGCACCTTCAGCGAGACTTCGGTCAATGCGCCCAAGGTGCCCTGCGACCCGGCCATCAGCTTGACCAGATCATAGCCGGTGACGTTCTTCATCACCCGGCCCCCGTTCTTGATGATGGCCCCCTGCCCATCGACGAACCGCACCCCCAACAGGAAATCCCGCGCGGCCCCAACGGCAAGCCGCCGCGAACCGCTGACATTGGCGGCAAAGACCCCGCCGATGGTCGGCGTGCCGCTGCGGCCCATGAGGGCGCGATGGTCCATCGGCTCGAAGGCCAGCCGCTGCCCCTCGGCAGCCAAGGTGGCCTCGATCTCGGAGACCGGCGTGCCTGCCTGCGCGACCAGCGTCAGCGCGCCCGGCTCGTAAAGGGTGATCCCCCGCAAACCGGCAAGCGACAGTGCCGCACCCGGCCCTGCCATGCCACGCGTATCGCCGCCCCGCAGGGAAAGGGGCGCATCTGCGCCACGGATCGCCTCGACCAGTTCCGCCTCGGAAGTCACCGTCACGCCGCCACCGACGCGCCGCTGCCGCGCCGCCCTTCCGTCACGTCGAGGGGGAAGACCTTGGCCGGGTTCAACAGCCATGCCGGGTCGAAGACATCCTTCACGGCCAATTGCGCCTCTAGATCGGCGGGGCCGTATTGCTCATGCATCAGATCGCGCTTCTCGATCCCGACCCCATGCTCCCCGGTCAGGCAACCGCCCGCTTCGACGCAGAGCCGCAGGATATCGGCGCCAAAGGCCTCGCATTTCTCCAGATCGCCGGGTTTGTTGGCATCAAACAGGATCAGCGGGTGCATATTGCCGTCGCCCGCGTGAAAGACATTGCCGACCTTGAGGCCATATTCAACGGACATCTCACCGATGCGGCGCAGCACCATGGGCAACTCGTTCACCGGGATGGTGCCATCAAGGCACATGTAGTCGTTGATCTGCCCCATGGCGCCAAAGGCGGACTTGCGGCCCAGCCAAATCGCGGCGCTTTCCTCGGCGCTGGTGCTTTCGCGCAGCTCCACCGGGTTGTGACGGCGGGCAATCTCGGTGATCAGGGCCAATTGGTGGTCGATCTCGGCATCCGAGCCTTCGACCTCGACGATCAGCAGCGCCTCGCACATTGGGTAGCCCGCATGGGCAAAAGCCTCTGTCGCCTCGATACAGGGGCGGTCCATGAACTCGATCGCCACGGGCAAGACGCCGGCCTTGATGATATCGCTGACGCAGGCCCCGGCCACGGCGTTGTCGTCGAACCCCATGAGCACGGGCCGCGCGCCCTCGGGTTTGGGCAGGATGCGCAGGGTGGCTTCGGTCACCACCCCCAACTGCCCTTCGGAGCCGCAGATCACGCCCAACAGGTCAAGCCCGCCCGCGTCCATATAGCCGCCGCCGATCTCGACCACTTCGCCGTCCATCATCACCATGGTGACGCCCAAGAGATTGTTGGTGGTGACCCCGTATTTCAGGCAATGCGCCCCGCCCGAGTTCATCGCGATATTTCCCGCGATGGCACAGGCCAACTGGCTGGACGGGTCGGGCGCATAGAAAAAGCCGTCTTCCTCCACCGCGCCGGTGACGCTGAGGTTGGTGCGCCCGGTCTGCACGCGCATCAGCCGGTTGTCGTAATCGACCTCAAGCACCTCGGCCATGCGCGCCACCCCCAGCACCACGCTATCGGCGGTGGGCAAGGCGCCACCGGCAAGCGAGGTGCCCGAGCCGCGCGGCACCACCGGCACGCCCTCCTCGTGGCAGATCCGCAGCACGGTCGAGACTTCTTCGGTATTGGCAGGCAGGGTCACGGCCAAAGGGGGGCATTTATAGGCCGTCAGCGCGTCGCATTCATAGGCACGGGTCTCATGCGCATCGTCGATCACGGCGGTGCCGGGCAGCGCCGCGCGCAGCCGCGCCACGACCCGCGCCTTGCGCGCAATGATCCCGGCATCGGGTATTGGCATCTGCATTGCGGTCCCTCCTCTGACCCCGCAGCATAGAGCCTATGGCGCGGGTTTGGCCAGTTTGCCGCGCGCTTGATGCAAATGCACCACTAAATTGCGGCTTCACGGTGAATTGCACCGGGCCCAACTTCCGCCTACCTTGGAACCTTTCCGAAATGCGCTATATTCAGTTCGTTATTTTATTGGTGTCCCATGTTCAAACGTAGCCTCATTGTCGCCTTCATGGCCTTTGCCGCGCCGGGTTTCGCCGATCCGCCCGCCATTCTGAACGTCACGGTCGATCGCCAGGGCGATTTGTGGAAGTTTGACGTCACCATTCGGCATAACGACAGTGGTTGGGATCACTATGCCGACGCTTGGCGCATTCTGGACCCTGATGGGAAACCCTTGGGCACCCGCAATCTGGCGCATCCGCATGTGAAAGAGCAGCCCTTCACCCGCTCGCTTTCGGGCGTGCGCATCCCCGAGGGGATGAGAGAGGTCAGCATTCAGGCGCGCGACAGCGTCAGCGGCTGGTCTTCGGAATTGGTGACGATCCCGCTGCCCTGACCTGCGCCCTTTCAGACCCGGTGATAAGGCCCGCCCGAAAGGATCGCGGCAGCACGGTACAGCTGTTCGGCCAGCATGACCCGCACCAGCATATGCGGCCAGACCATCTTGCCAAAAGAGAGGGCATGATCCGCCTCTGCCCGGAGGCTGCGGTCGATGCCATCGGCCCCGCCGATGACAAAGGCCAAATCCCCCCGCCCCGCATCACGCCACTTGCCGAGCCGTTCGGCAAATGCGGGGGAGGTTTCGACCTTGCCGCGCTCATCCAGCACGCAGATCACCGCCCCTTGGGGGATCGCGCGCCGCAGCAGCACGGCTTCGGCGGCCATGCCGCCGTTCTTCTTATCTTCCATCTCGACCACGCGCGCGGGGCCAAGGCCCAAACCGCGCCCCGTCCGGTCGAACCGGGTCAGATAATCATCGACAAGGGATTTTTCCGGACCGGCGCGAAGCCGGCCCATGGCACAGATGTGAACCCGCATGACCTAGGCCCGCTAAGCGGGATCAGTGCGGTGCCGCTGTGGCCGTGTCGTCGCCACCCAGCCACATCTTTTCAAGCTGGTAGAATTCACGCACTTCGGGCCGGAAAACATGCACGACAACGTCGCCCGTGTCGATCAAGACCCAGTCGCCGGTTTCGCGGCCTTCCATCTTGGACGTGCGTCCGGTGGCATCTTTGACGGCCTGCGCCAGCTTTTCCGAGATCGCCGAAACCTGCCGCGTGGAGCGGCCCGAGCAGATCACCATATAGTCGCCGATGGCCGTCTTGCCGCGCAGATCGATCTGCACGATATCTTCGGCCTTGTCGTCATTCAGCGAGGAAAGGATAAGCGCCAGCAGGTCGTCGCTGGTTGCGATTTGCGAGGCGGCAGTCATTGCAGCCCCATGGTCAGCAGCCTGCGCTGCGTCAACGTTAAGAGACAGGACATTGTCCTCCTTCGTAAATAGCACCATCAATGCTGAACGCTTGCCCCGGTGCCGAGCAGCCCCAATTTAGCGACACGGGGTTCATTTTTCAATGGATCGGTTGCAGGCAGCGTTAACCGTGGCGCAAATCCCCGCTCACTCAGGCATATCCCGCGATGCTGTGGCACGCGACAGGGCCAGTTGACTGTCTTCGATGACTTTTACCTCGCGCTGCGGGAAGGGGATGGAGATGCCGTGTTCCTTGAAGGCATCCCAAAGCGCCAGATAGACATTGCCGCGAATGTTGGTCAGCCCGCCGGTCGGATCCTTGATCCAGAAGCGCAGGATGTAATCCACAGACGAATCGCCAAAGCCCACGATATGGCAAACCGGGGCCTTGTAGCTCAGCACCCGGTCGACCCCCTTGGCCGCCTCCACCGCCAGTTTGCGCACCAGATGCGGATCGTCGGAATAGGCCGTGCCGAAATAGATATCGAGCCGCACAAAGTCATTGGAATGCGACCAGTTCACCACCTGCCCGGTGATCAGGTCTTCGTTCGGGATCAGGTATTCTTTGCCGTCCCGCGTCACCACAGAGGCATAGCGCGCGCCCAGTGTTTGGATCCAGCCAAAGGTCTCTCCCAGACTGATCACATCGCCGGGCTTGATCGACTTGTCGAGCAGGATGATCACGCCCGAGACGAGGTTAGACACTACCTTTTGCAGACCGAAACCAAGGCCCACACCGATCGCACCCGAGAGCACGGCGAGACCCGTGAGGTCGATCCCCACCGCCCGCACCCCGATGAAGAAGGCAAGGCCGTAGAGCAGGATTTGCACCCCCTTCACCGCCAGCACCTGCATGGAGGGGCTGATGTCTTCGTTCTTGCGGATCGTCGCGGCGGTGGTTGTGCTGGCCAGCCGCGCCATGGTCAAAAGCGCGCCGATCACCACCAGCGCGGTCAGAATGGTCAGCACCGAAAGGCGGAACTCACCAATCGTGAGGGCGACACCGTCCAGAAACACTGCCACATCATCGGCGACGTTCAACATGTAGAGCGTGGCATAGATCCACAGCCCCCATGTCACCATGCGCCGCAAGGGGCGGTTGCGCACCAGACGCGCGGCGAAAGCGATGCCCACGTAGATCGCTGCCAGCGTCGCCGCCAAACCGATGAGATATGACCGCGACGGCCAAGTCACGTTCTGCATCACCTGATAGAGCAGCCCCGCCAACAGCGCGAACCAGATCAGGCCGAGCCGTCGCTTGACCTGCACCACCACACGCAACTGCCATTTGGACCAGCCTTCGCGGGAGCGGACCCAGTTTTGCAACATCATCCCGGTGACCCGGTGCAACACCCAAGCGAGCGCCACCAAAGCGAGCAGGATCAGGATCTGGTTTTGCCGCCAGCCGGGGCTCAGGACACTTTCGCCAAAGCCCAGAACACTGTCGAACAAGGCCTGTAGCGAAAGAAGGAAGTTCGAAAAGGGGTGAGTTTCAGGGATCATGTATGGCCTTCGCACCTAAGGAAGATCACGGTTGCACAGCCTCCCCCTCAGGGCAAGAACCGCTGCAAAGCCGCCCCCCTCATCCCCCCACGATGCCACCTTGCGAGACTCGCTTTGGGTCTATATCCCTTGCCCCATGATACTGGTGTTTGATCTTTGCGACCGTGCGCGTCTGCGCGAACGCTTTTTCGGCGCGACGCATAGCGTTCTGGCGCGACTATAAGCCGCCCTCTCAGCCACACCCATAGCCATTCCAAACCACGGGAGAGGACCATCATGTCCCCCAAGACGCTTTACGATAAAATCTGGGACGCCCATGTCGTCCACGAAGCCGATGACGGCACCTGCTTGCTCTATATTGACCGCCATCTGGTGCACGAAGTGACCAGCCCGCAGGCCTTTGAAGGTCTGCGCATGTCGGGCCGCACGGTGCGCGCACCGGACAAGACCATCGCCGTGCCGGACCATAATGTGCCCACCACCGAGGGCCGCGAAGATCCCGAAGCGATGACCGAGGACAGCCGCATTCAAGTCTCCGCCCTCGACAAGAACGCGCGTGAATTCGGCGTGCACTACTACCCCGTCTCGGACGTGCGCCAAGGCATCGTGCATATCGTCGGCCCTGAGCAGGGCTGGACCCTGCCCGGCATGACCGTGGTCTGCGGCGACAGCCACACCGCGACCCACGGGGCTTTCGGCGCGCTGGCCCACGGCATCGGCACCTCTGAGGTCGAACATGTCCTTGCCACCCAGACGCTGATCCAGCGCAAGGGCAAGAACATGAAGGTTGAGATCACCGGCAAGCTGCGCCCCGGCGTCACGGCCAAGGACATCACCCTGTCGGTCATCGGCGCCACCGGCACCGCGGGCGGCACTGGCTATGTCATCGAATACTGCGGCGAGGCGATCCGCGACCTGTCGATGGAAGGCCGTATGACCGTCTGCAACATGGCGATCGAAGGCGGCGCGCGCGCGGGCCTGATCGCGCCGGACGAAAAGACCTTCGCGTACTGCCAAGGCCGCCCCCACGCCCCGAAAGGCGCGCAGTGGGAAGCGGCGATGGACTGGTGGAAAACCCTCTTCTCTGACGAGGACGCCCATTGGGACAAGGTCGTGACGCTCAAGGGCGAGGACATCGCACCGGTCGTCACATGGGGCACCTCGCCCGAGGACGTGCTGCCGATCGACGCGACGGTCCCCTCGCCCGAAGACTTCAAGGGCGGCAAGGTCGACGCCGTGAAACGTGCGCTGGAGTATATGGACCTGAAACCGGGCCAGAAGCTCACCGACATCCAGATCGACACCGTTTTCATCGGCTCCTGCACCAATGGCCGCATCGAAGACCTGCGCGCCGCCGCTGAAGTGCTGAAGGGCAAGAAGATCAAAGACGGTCTGCGTGCCATGGTCGTGCCGGGCTCGGGCCTCGTCCGGGCACAGGCCGAGGAGGAAGGGCTGGCGGATATCTTCCGCGAGGCCGGTTTCGAATGGCGTCTGGCGGGCTGCTCCATGTGTCTGGCGATGAACCCTGACCAGCTCGCCCCCGGCGAACGCTGCGCGGCCACGTCGAACCGCAACTTCGAGGGGCGTCAGGGCTATAAGGGCCGCACGCATCTCGTGTCCCCCGGCATGGCCGCCGCCGCCGCACTCACCGGTCACCTGACCGATGTGCGCGAACTGGCGTGAGCGAGTGGGGCATAGATACCGGGCGCGTTGCGCAGGGCTCAGTTAGCCTTGCGCAGCTCGCTGCCGGACTTCAGCACTTCGCTGCCGTCGTCCTGTTCGATCTTATAGGCCGGTTCGTCATCGCTCGCCTTGCGGGTCACCTCGCTGCCCTGCAGCTTCAGCGTGATCTTCTGCGTGTATTTCTTGACGATCTTGCCGGTCCCGGTGCCATTGCCCCAGTCCCATTCCACTTTCGTGCCGGTTTGGTACGACATGCCATGCCCTCCTGATACACCATTTGCCTAGAACGCGCCGTCAGGCGGCGTGGTTCCCGCACTCTCCGAAGGATATCCCGATGGAAAAGTTTACAGAAATCACCGGCACCGCGGCTCCCATGCCGCTGGTGAACATCGACACCGACATGATCATCCCCAAGGTCTTTCTCAAGACGATCAAACGCTCTGGCCTTGGCGTGAACCTGTTCGACGAAATGCGCTATGACCGCGAAGGCAACGAAATCCCCGATTTCGTGCTGAACCAGCCGCAGTACCGCGACGCGCAGATCCTCGTGGCAGGCGACAACTTCGGCTGCGGATCGTCGCGCGAACACGCACCTTGGGCGATCCTCGATTTTGGCATCCGCTGCGTCATCGCTCCCAGCTTCGCCGACATCTTTTACAACAACTGCTTCAAGAACGGCATCCTGCCCATCGCCCTGCCGCAAGAGCAGGTCAATGTACTGATGAAAGACGCCGAAAAAGGATCGAACGCGCGGATGACCATTGATCTGGAAGGCCAGACCGTGACCACCTCAGATGGTGAGACTTTCCCCTTCGAAGTGGACGCCTTCAAAAAGCACTGCCTTCTCAACGGGCTGGACGACATCGGCCTGACGCTCGAAAAAGGTGCCGCGATCGACAGCTACGAGGATTCGCTGGGCCAAAGCCGCCCTTGGGTCTGACGCCCGGCCTGCATGATCAAACTTGTGGGCGCAGATCGCGCGCCCACAAGATGTTGCCGCCTGCCATCAAACCGCCACGGAATTGATGCAAGAAGGCACCACCCCCTCCCTCAAAATACCCCAGTATCCTGCTCTTCTCTTCGCGGAGCCTTGAGGCATGTGCGGAAAGAAGGCAAAAATTGGACCAGAATGAGGCACACCCCATCAACCGGGGGCATCAAGTTGGAACAAGCACGCGGCATCGTATCGCGGCTGGCCAGTTTGAAAGGGCAGAGCAGTGATCGGACGAATGACAGGCGCGGCGACGCGTGGCCTATTGGTGGCGCTATTGATTGCCATCCCGGCGCTTCTCTTGCCGGGGGCCGATGCGGAATCCAGCCAGATCACCGTGCTGCTCGCCTGTATCGCGGCGATCCTGACCTTCATGGAATACAACGCCCGCCAACCCGGCATCGTCGAATTCCGCGATGCGCCGCCTTTCAATCGGCTGCGGTTCATCAGCCTGTTCTTCACGATCCTCGTCCTGTCGCTTATCGCGCGGGGTCAAACGGCCCCCACCCTGCTGACCGGCGCACTCACCGCGCTTGGCACGATACTGGGCAATGCGCTTGATTTCCCCTACTCCCCCGTGCGCCTCGTGGTGCTGATGATGCCCGCTGACGCCCCTCTCGAGGCGGTCAACCTGATCCGCACGGCGGCGGGGCTGGCCTATCTGGTCTCGCTGATCGCATTGGCGACCTTCGTGGTGCTGGTGCGCGTCATGGGCTGGCCCGCGCGCCAAGGGGCCTTCAACGTCTGGGTGAACCTGCCGCTCTTTGACCCAACGGCGGGCGGCGATGTGCTCTACCGGCTGCAACGGGATGCGCGGATCAACATCGCGCTTGGCTTCCTTCTGCCCTTCTTCATCCCCGCAGTGGTCAAGGCCACCGCCGATCTGCTAGATCCAATCTCACTGAGCAATCATCAAACCATGATCTGGACAATAAGCGCATGGGCATTCCTTCCGGCCAGTATGATCATGCGCGGCATCGCCATGGGGCGGGTGGCCGAGATGATCCACGACAAGCGCCGCCGCGCCTACGCCGAAGCGCATATGCAGGCGGCCTGATCCGCTTCCTGCTGGCGCTGCTCCTGCTGACCGGCACCGCGCAGGCCGAACCGCTGCGCATTGCCACCTTCAACACCGAATTGTCGCGCAAGGGGCCGGGCCTGCTCCTGCGCGACATCCTGCGCGGGAATGACCCTGCCGTCGCCTCCGTGATCGAAACCATCGCCAGCGCCGATCCCGATATCATCGCGCTACAAGGCATCGACTACGATCTCGAACAGGCCGCCCTCAATGCCCTCGCCGATGCGCTCACCGCCGCGGGCGCGCCCTATCCCCACCGCTTCGCCGCGCCGCCCAATGCAGGCCGTCAAAGCGGCGTCGACCTTGACGGTGACGGCAGGCTCGGCACCCCCCGCGACGCCCAAGGCTATGGCCGCTTCTTCGGCCAAGGCGCCATGGCGATCCTCTCACGCCACCCAATCCAAGAGGCCGAGCTCCAAGATTTCAGCACCCTCCTCTGGCGCGACCTCCCCGATACACTCTACCCGATGATCAACGGCGCCCCCTTCGCGGGGGCCGAAGCCCATGCCACGCAGCGCCTCTCCTCCAACGGCCACTGGTCCCTACCGATCCAAACTCCGGAGGGCCCCGTCACGCTGCTGACCTACCACGCCACCCCGCCGGTCTTCGACGGCCCCGAAGACCGCAATGGCCGCCGCAACCACGACGAAACCACCTTCTGGCGCCACCACCTCGCCGGAAAGATCGGCACACCGCCGGCACCGCCCTTCGTCCTGCTGGGCGACGCCAATCTCGACCCGCAGCGCGGCGACGGGCGCGGCGAAGCCATCGCCGCCCTCTTATCCCACCCCGCGCTGCAAGACCCCCTGCCGCACCGCCCCACGGTCGACTGGCCCCAAACCGGCCCGATGCGGGTCGATTACATCCTGCCCTCCCGCGACTGGGAAATCAGTGACACCGGCCTCATCTGGCCCCAGGGCGAAAGCGCCAGCCGACACGCCCTCGTCTGGGTCGACCTCACCCGCTGACGCCCCCTATCTTGACCCTCCGGAACCCGCAGGCTACCCAATCTCCAACCGTATTTTCAGGAGTTTCCCATGGCCAACCCATCCTTGCTCATCCTCCCCGGCGACGGCATCGGCCCCGAGGTCATGGCGCAGGTCACGCGCATCATCGACTGGTTCGGCGAAAAGCGCGATCTGGCCTTCGACGTAGAGCATGATCTGGTCGGCGGCGCGGCCTATGACAAACACGGCACCCCGCTGCATGACGACACGATGGCCCGCGCCCTCGAAGTCGACGCCGTGCTCTTGGGCGCCGTGGGCGGCCCGAAATACGACGATCTCGACTTCTCCGTGAAACCCGAACGCGGCCTGCTGCGCCTGCGCAAGGAAATGGACCTCTTCTCCAACCTGCGCCCGGCGCAATGCTTTGACGCGCTGGCGGATTTCTCCTCGCTGAAAAAAGACGTGGTCGCGGGGCTCGACATCATGATCGTGCGCGAACTTACCTCCGGCGTCTATTTCGGCGAACCGCGCGGCATCTTCGAGGAAGGCAATGAACGCGTCGGCATCAACACGCAGCGCTACACCGAAAGCGAGATCGAGCGCGTGGCCCGCTCCGCTTTCGAACTCGCCCGCCGCCGCGGCAACAAAGTCTGCTCCATGGAAAAAGCCAACGTCATGGAAAGCGGCATCCTGTGGCGCGAAGTCACCCAACGGGTGCGCGACGCAGAATACCCGGACGTCGAACTCAGCCACATGTATGCCGACAATGGCGCCATGCAACTCGTGCGCGCGCCGAAACAGTTCGACGTGATCGTCACCGACAACCTCTTCGGCGACATCCTCAGCGACTGCGCCGCCATGCTGACCGGCAGCCTCGGCATGCTGCCCTCCGCCAGCCTCGGCGCGCCCAACGCCGATGGCCGCCCCAAGGCCCTCTACGAGCCCGTGCACGGCTCCGCTCCCGATATCGCAGGCCAAGGCAAAGCCAACCCGATCGCCTGTATCCTCAGCTTCGCCATGGCGCTGCGCTACTCCTTCGACCAAGGCGAAGAAGCCGCTCGTCTGGAAAAAGCCGTCGAACGCGCGCTGGCCGATGGCGCCCGCACCCCCGACCTGATGGGCCCCGAAGGCGGCACCCCCATCACGACCGAAGAAATGGGCGATGCCATCCTCAAGGCCCTCGACGCCAGCCTATAAGAAACCAAGGCGGGGTTTCACGCCCCGCCCCCTCCCCTTCATCCTTTCTCAAATACCCTCGGGGGAGCAGCCGCAGGCTGCGGGGGCAGCGCCCCCAATTCCCCCCGCTTCCCCCAAACGCCACGCAAAATCCCTGCAACTGACCAATTGCCAAACCCGCCAAGCTGCGCTATTGCGCTGCACATCGGTCGGGCTGTAGCGCAGCCTGGTAGCGCACCTGCTTCGGGAGCAGGGGGTCGGAGGTTCGAATCCTCTCAGCCCGACCAGATACCCCCCGCACCTCCCTCGGCACAAAACTCGGGTCACTGTAATCTGCTCAGCCGTAGACCTTGAGCAGCATCCAACCCCCCATGCCCAGCATCATGACGTTCTCGGTAAGCGAGACGAACCCAAGCGGCACATTGCTCGACCCGCCGACGCAGGCGCATTTCAATTCACGTTTGTCGACATAGACCGCCTTGATCACCGAAACCGCGCCAATCGTGCCAATCACGATCGCCACAGGGGCCGAGAGCCAAGTCAGCGCGCCGGCGGTCATCAGAATACCCGCCAGTGCTTCTCCGAAAGGATAGACCTTGCCATAGGGCACCCAACGCTGCGCCAAGAGGTCGTAGTTCAGAAACATCGTCGAAAAGCTTTCGATATCCTGCAACTTCTGCACAGCGAGGAAACACATGGAGATCGAGATGAACCACTCGAAGGCCCGAAGCGTGAAGATGTTGCCGAATGCATACCACGAAAGCCCCAGTGCCATCAGGAAGGCCACGCCGAAAATGGCGATGACGGGCTGATAGCTGGTGTCCGATTGCTCTTCCTTGGGCTTGTCCAAACCGAAGTGCACACGCAGATCGTCATAGCCGCCGATCCGCTCCCCCTTGATGAAGGTTTGCGGCGTGGTCTCCACACCCTCCTTCGCCATGAAGGCATCGGTCTCTTCGCGGGTCGTGAGGTGGTGATCTTCGACGTGGTAGCCCTGCCGCTCAAGCAGGTCTTTCGATTTCAACCCGAAGGGACAGAGGTGTTGCTCCATCACCATCCGGTAAAGTTTTGCGGTCTTGCCCTGTCCATTGGCCATCCTAACCTCCTTTTGCCTTTTCGAACGACGTCTCAAAGGAGGAACAAGTTTCCAGCGTAGGAGAGTTCCGCCAAGGGGCGATTTAGGTGAACCGCCCACCTGCGCAGCACGGCAGGCGCGGCGTCGCTCAGACCAGTTTGCCCAAATGCGCGGCGGGAATCGTGACTGTCCAGGTCAGGGTGTTCTCGCTGGTCACCGTTTCAGCCGCGCCATTGACCATGGCGGGGGCCAATACGGATAGAACCTTGCTGCCGAAACCGGTGGCTTTTTTGGCGGAAGGGTCAAAGGTAATGCCGGTCTCGATCCATTGAAAACGCAGCCCCCCCTTTTCGGTATGGGACCAGTGGCATTGGATATCGCCGCAGCCGTCGCTCATCACGCCGTATTTCGTGGAATTCGTCGCCAGCTCATGCAGCGCCATGCCGATCAGTTGCAACGCCTGCGGTCCCAGAGCGACCGAGGGGCCATCCACATCCACCGCTTTGGACTGCAAATGCAAAAACGGATCCAACTGCGCGCGCACCAGCTCGGCCAGATCCACCGAGGACCAGCCGCCATCCACCAGCAAATCGGTGGAGCGGGCCAGCGCCTGAATACGGGCCCCGAAGGATTTGTTGAACTCCGCAAGGGATGCCGCCGAATTCGCCGTCTGCCGCTGCATCGCCGTGACCAGAGAGAGCATGTTCTTTGCCCGATGGATCACCTCACGCGAGACGAGATCGCGCACCTCTTCGGCCTTGCGCGTCGCGGTCACATCATGATGGATGTTCGAGATCGAGACGACATCCCCCGAAAGCGTCCGAATGGGCGTGCAGGCGATGGTGACATGGCGCTCGGTGCCGTCCTTGGCCACGCGCACCGCGTCGAACTGGCGCAGCTTGTCCGCCATGATCTGATCGCGATACTCAAGCACCCGCATCGGCCAATCCGGGGGATACAAAAGCTCGACCGACTGGCCCAAAGCCTCCTCCTCCGTATAGCCGTAAAGCTGCTCAGCCGCGGGGTTCCAGCTGATGATGCGGCCTTCCATGTCATAGGTCAGGATCGCTTCGCCCGTGGTGGCCACGAGGGCGGCAAAGGTTTCCGCCTGCACATGGGCACGTTCGATATCGTCATGCGCCATACGGCGCGTCGTGACATTGCGGTGCTGCAACAGCAGGCAGGGCGCGCCTTGGACCGTCATGCGGTTGGCATTGAGTTGAAACCAGCGCCGCACCCCCGGTCCGTCGCAGGGGTATTCCCCCTCAAAGGAAGTCCCGGTTTTCAGCGCTTGGCGCAGCCCATCCAGAACCGTTTCCGCCTGCACCACGGCATCCATGACCGCCGCTTCGCAGATGTCAAAGTAATTGGCCCCCACGTAATGCGTTTCCGCGTCGCCGCCGTTCTCTTCACAGAAGATCTTCCATGCCATATTGACCGCGACAATCTTGCCGGCGGCATCAAGGATGACCACTTCGTCGGTCATCGCCTCGATCAATTCATAATGGCTGGCGTCAAGCGTAACGCTTTGGCTGCTTTTTAACATAGGCTCACCATAGCGCGAATGCGGCCTTGGCTAAAGTTAACTTAGATTTAGTCGTTAAAGCAAAATCCCTATTTTATCGGGATTTGGCGGAAACTCTCTCGCCTCTGCTGCGGCGGTCCTGCGCGCCCAAGCGCAAGGCTTGCAATCCGCGCAAATTCTGAAATAAGCCCCGCCATCCGGTCGCAGCCTACCCGGACATCAAAACAAGGGCCCCAAAATGAAAACACTTGTCATCTGCTCAGGCGGACTCGATTCCGTGTCGCTTGCGCATATCACCGCCAAGGTGCACCACCTCACCCGGCTCGTCTCCTTCGACTATGGCCAACGCCACCGTAAAGAGGTCGATTTCGCCCGCGCGGCGGCGGAACGGCTTGGCGTGCCATTTCACCTGATCGACATGCGCGGCATCGGTGCGGCACTTTCGGGTTCCGCCCTCACTGACGATATCGACGTGCCTGACGGGCATTACGCCGAAGACACGATGAAGATCACCGTCGTGCCGAACCGCAATGCGATCATGCTGTCGATCGGCTTTGGCATTGCCGCGGCCGAGGGGGATGAGGCCGTGGCCACTGCGGTGCATGGCGGCGATCATTTCATCTATCCCGACTGCCGCCCCGGTTTCACCCGCGCCTTCGACGCGATGCAGCAGGCCGCGCTTGACGGCTATGCCGATGTGCGGCTGCACACGCCCTTCGTCGAGCACAGCAAGGCCGAGATCGTCCGCCAAGGCGCGCAGCACGGCACCCCCTTCGCCGAGACGTGGTCCTGCTACAAGGGCGGCGCGGTCCATTGCGGGCGCTGCGGCACCTGTGTCGAGCGGCGCGAAGCCTTTCATCTGGCCGGGGTCACCGACCCCACGGTCTACGCCGATCCCGACTATTGGACCACGGCCCTCGCCGCACAGGGGGAAGGCTGATGTTCCGTATTCGCAAGGAATTCCACTTCTCCGCCAGCCACCAGTTGACCCACCTGCCCGATGACCACCAATGCGCGCGGCTGCATGGACACAACTATATCGTCGTGATCGAACTCGCCGCCGAGACGCTCAACGCCGATGGTTTCGTGCGCGATTACCACGACCTGAAACCGCTCAAGACCTATATCGACGATCACTTTGACCACCGGCATCTGAACGATGTGCTCGACGGCCCCTCCACCGCCGAGAACATGGCGAAACATTTCCACGATTGGTGCGCCGCCCGCTGGCCCGAGACCTCTGCCGTGCTGGTCAGCGAGACCCCGAAGACCTGGGCGGAATACCGGCCATGACCCTGCGCATCGCCGAGATTTTCGGCCCCACCATTCAGGGCGAAGGCGCGCTGATCGGGGAGCCGACGGTATTTGTCCGCGCGGGCGGCTGCGACTATCGGTGCAGCTGGTGCGACAGTCTGCATGCCGTCGACAGCCAATACCGCCATAGCTGGGCCCCCATGTCGACCGAGGATGTCTGGCGCCGGGTCCGGAAGCTTTCCAAGGACCAACCGCTGACCGTCTCCCTCTCGGGCGGCAACCCGGCGATACAGGATTTCGGTCCGCTGATCCGCATGGGCAAGGCCGCGGGCTATCGCTTCGCCTGTGAGACCCAAGGGTCCATCGCGCGGCCATGGTTTGCCGATCTCGATACGCTTGTGCTCTCCCCCAAACCGCCATCAAGCGGTGAGCGTGTCGACTGGGACGCATTCGACGCCTGCCGGACCCTCGGCGCGCAGGCGCGGCAGCAGGTGATGAAGATCGTGATCTTTGACGAGATCGACTACCATTGGGCGCGCGAAGTGCATGCCCATCACCTCGATATCCCGCTCTACCTTCAACCCGGCAACCCCGAGGTCGATCCCGCCACACCGGTGGACCCGCAGGCGCTGGCCGACCGCCTAGGCTGGCTGACCGATCTTGCCATGACCGATCACTGGTTCGCCCCCCGTATCCTGCCGCAGCTTCATGTCCTGATCTGGGGCAATAAGCGCGGCGTCTGACCGATGGAGACCCCCATGTCCGACGACATCTACAGCAATCTCAAACAACTCGGCGGGGAAACCCGTATTCCCGCCAGCCCCGAAGAGGCCGAACTGGAGCGGGTGCCGAACCCGCAGGCCGATGTGGCCTATAACGTGCGCTTCACCGTGCCGGAGTTCACCTCGCTCTGCCCGATGACCGGCCAGCCCGACTTTGCCCATCTAGTGATCGACTATGTGCCCGGCCCGTGGCTGGTGGAATCAAAATCGCTGAAGCTGTTTTTGACCTCTTTCCGCAATCACGGCGCGTTTCACGAGGATTGCACCATCTCCATCGCCCGACGGCTGGCCGAGTTCCTTGACCCGCAGTGGCTGCGGATCGGCGGCTATTGGTATCCGCGCGGCGGCATTCCCATTGACGTGTTCTGGCAAACCGGCCCCCTGCCCGAGGGCGTCTGGATCCCCGATCAGGGGGTGCCCCCCTACCGGGGACGCGGCTGACCGGGCCTTCCCTACCTGCTACCCCCGCAGCATTCGGGGCGCGCGCCCACCCGCCCGCGCCCCGTTCTCTCGTGAAAACCGTGTGTTTTAGATCACAATCTCTTCAGCAACCGCCTTCTTCCTTGAACCTCTAGCGGGGAAAGGCCGTTAGTCTCTCATACACGCATACGACCCTGCCCCGCGCATAGAGGTCAACCACGGAGCGACCACATGCTGACAAGACGTCATTTCATTCAGACCACCACGGCGCTGTTTTCCGGCGCGATTGCCACCCCCCTGATGGCCCGCACACGCCCAAGCGCGGCAGAGAAAGCCGCATGGGATGCGCAGGTTACCCCGGCGGGCTTTGACCCGGCGACAAGCAACCCCTGGGGCGTGCACCCGCGCTTCTTGCCGCAACGGGTCGTGGCGAATGACAACCTGCGCGTCGGTGACATCCACGTCGATGCAGTGGCCCGCTATATCTACCATATCGAAGAGGGCGGCACTGCGATGCGCTACGGCGTGGCGATCGCGCGTGGCAATCTTTATGAGCCGGGCACCTATACGATCAAACGTAAAGTGGAATGGCCGCATTGGACCCCCACCCAGAACATGATCAAGCGCGATCCCGAGCTTTACGCGGGCTTGGAAGACGGCGTGCCGCCCGGCCCGGAAAACCCCCTCGGTTCGCGGGCGCTCTACCTCTTTGAAGGGAACCGCGACACCTATCTGCGCATCCACGGCACCCCGCAGCCGCAGAGCATCGGCGGCCGGGCAAGCTCAGGCTGTGTGCGGATGATCATGGCGCATATCAACCAACTCTACCCGAATGTGCGGACCGGCTCGACGGCCTATCTCTATTCGGCGGAAGAAAGCGTTGTTGCCAGCAGCTAATCTGCAGCGAAAAACGGGGGCCGCATAGCAGCCCCCGTTGTTGTGTCAGGCTTGGCGTTTGGTGCAGATCGGATTGCCACCCACCGCCCGCAGCGGCACCAGCGTCGTTTCGACCGGGCCGTTGTGCTGATACCAATAGCAGCCATCCTCCGGCAGCAAACGCGCCGTCGACAGATCTTGGTTCGGCGCGGCAAGTCTCACCACCGACTCCGGCAGATTGCCCACACGGGCCGAGCCGCCCTGCGGCCCGCTCGCCGGCACCGTACATCCGGCAACGGCCAGCAAGGCCGCCCCGATCACAAAAGTTCCTATTTTCATCAAAGCCTCTGCCATTCCTGATTATATCCCGGGCAATCTGACAGACCGGATGGGGATTTCAAGGCACAAGGGGGTGAGGATGGTGGCTGGCGACCCCGGCAGGATTCGAACCTGCAACCTGCCCCTTAGGAGGGGGCTGCTCTATCCAGTTGAGCCACGGGGCCGACAGGCTTGGGTTTAGCGCAAGCGTCTGGCGATGTCATCGGCAGATTGGCAACCGAATGGCTGCGCCGCGCGGCAGGGCTGCGGCAATGCTTGATCGCGCCTCCCGCTTCGCGCTACCTATGGGTGAGGCAAACAGGAAAACCAAATTGACCACACCCCCCAAACGCCCGTTGACCCTGCGTGATGTGTCCTATGCTTGCGGCGTTTCCGAGATGACGGTCAGCCGTGTGCTGCGCAAACGCGGCGACGTGTCGGAGGCCACCCGCAACCGCGTTCTCGCCGCCGCCAAGGCGCTCGGCTATGTGCCAAACCAGATCGCCGGATCGCTGGCCAGCCAGCGCGTGAACCTTGTGGCGGTCGTGATCCCATCGCTGGGCAATATGGTGTTCCCCGAAGTCCTGAACGGCATCAACCAAGTGCTCGAAGACACGCCGCTGCAACCGGTCGTGGGGGTGACGGACTACCTGCCCGAGAAGGAAGAGCGGGTGCTCTATGAGATGCTCTCGTGGCGGCCCTCTGGGGTGATCATCGCGGGGTTGGAGCATTCAGAGGCCACCCGCGCCATGCTGCGCAATGCGGGCATTCCGGTGGTCGAGATTATGGACACCGACGGCAAACCCGTCGACGCGATGGTGGGAATCTCGCACCGCCGCGCCGGGCGCGAGATGGCGCAGGCGATCCTGCGCGAGGGCTATGAGCGGATTGGCTTCATGGGCACGAAAATGCCCCTCGACCACCGCGCGCGCAAACGGTTCGAGGGCTTTACCGAAGGGCTCGCCAAAGCAGGGGTCGAGATCGAAGACCGGGCCTTTTACTCCGGCGGCTCCGCGCTGGCAAAGGGGCGCGAGATGACGCAAGAGATGCTCGAACGCTCGCCCGACCTTGATTTTCTGTATTACTCCAATGACATGATCGGTGCGGGCGGACTGTTGCATCTGATCGACCAAGGCATCGACATTCCCGGTCAGATCGGCCTTGCCGGGTTCAACAACGTCGAACTGCTGCAAGGTCTGCCGCGTCAATTGGCGACAATGGATGCTTGCCGGAACGAGATCGGTCAGGCCGCGGCGCGGATCATCCTGAACCAGACCCAGCCTGACTCGGACCCGGAGATGCAGACCCAGATCACCCTGACGCCAACGCTGTCGCTGGGCGATACCCTGCGCCGCCGCCGTCAGGGGTGAGCCGCCCAAGGCTCGGCAATGCCGCCGCGCGGCGGTTGTTTCTGGCGCGTCACCTGCTGTCGGACCCGCCGCAGGGCTCGGCCAAGGGCGCGGCACTGCTCAAGCTGATCCATGACTTGGGTTTTGTGCAACTCGACAGCATCAATACGGTGGCGCGGGCGCATGATCTGATCCTGTTCGCCCGCCGTCCGCGTTATCGCCCTGCAGCGCTCAAGCGGCTCTATGAAAAAGACCGGGCGCTGTTTGAGCATTGGACCCATGACGCCGCCGTCATCCCGATGGAATTCTACCCGCAATGGCATCTGCGCCGGACCCGCGATGCGGCCAAGTTGCTGGGCCGCTGGAAGGATTGGCAGCGGCATGATTTCGAAACACAGATGCAAAACGTGCTTGCGCAGGTCCGGGCGGAGGGCAGCGTCACCTCATCCGACGTGGGCCGGGACGAGCCGCGCAGCAGCGGGGGCTGGTGGCAATGGCATCCGTCGAAAACCGCGCTGGAATATCTGTGGCGTAGCGGCGCGCTGGCCGTGACCGGGCGCGAGGGGTTTCGCAAGCGCTATGACCTGACCGAGCGGGTGGTCCCCGCCGCGCTGCGCGACCCGGCGAATGCCCCCGACATAGAGCAGACGATCGACTGGTGCTGCGATCAGGCGCTGGCGCGCTTGGGTTTCGCCACGGCGGGGGAATTGGCCGCCTTCTGGGCCCATACCTCCCCCGCCGAGGCGCGCGGCTGGTGCGTGGCAGAGCAGGCCGCGGGGCGGCTGGAGGAGATCGACATTGAGGCCGCCGACGGCAGCCTGCGCCCCGCCTTTGCCCGCCCCGGCTGGGCCGATGACCCAACCCTTACCCGCGAACCGCCAAAACGGCTCCGGGTGCTCAGCCCCTTCGACCCCGCCCTGCGTGACCGCAAACGCGCCGCCCGGCTGTTCGGTTTCGACTACCGGATCGAGGTTTTCGTGCCCGAAGCACAGCGCGAATACGGCTACTATGTCTTTCCGCTGTTACAGGGCGACAGGCTGGTGGGGCGGGTCGATATGAAGGCGCATCGCGATCTGGACGTCTTGCGCGTCACTGCGCTCTGGCCCGAACGCGGGGTTCGCTGGGGCAAGGGGCGGCAGGCGGCCTTGGAGGCAGAGCTGCACCGCCTCCTGCCGCTGACCGGGGTGCGCCGGATCAGCTTCACCGACGGCTGGCTGCGCGGGCCGCATTAGCCGAAGCCGGGCGGCAGCAACCCTGCGTGAAACCAGTTGAGATAGCTGTGGATCGAGTGCACGGGCCGCCCGGTCGCCGCCGCGATGTCGGGGGCATATGGCACCATATTCGTGCATTCCAAAAGGATCGCCCCGACATCTATGTGGGTCTCCACCAATCGCTGCGCCGCCTGCACCATCTCGGCCCGCGCCTGCGCCACGTCGAGATCGGGCAGATTGCCGAGGATCGTTCGGGCGAAACTGCTGCCCTCCATCCCCACCACCGGGCTGCCCTCGGGCACGCCCGCCGCGCGCAGATGGGCGGGCGAAAGCGTGGCGGCGGAGATCGTCAGAATGCCCAGCCTTTGCCCCGGCGGCAGGCAGGCGGCGATCTGCCCCGCCTGCTCCAACGCCGAGGCAGCAACGGGCACGCCCAGCGCCTCGGCCAGACGGGGCCGGATCAGCGCCAAGAAGCCGCAGGTGGTGGCGATGCCGGTGCAGCCTTCGGCGATCAAGTCGCGCCCCACCGCGATAAAAGCCTGCACGAAGGGCTCGATATCCTCGCACACGATCGCTTCAGGCGTGGCCCCCGGCACCACCGCATAGCGCACCGGGAAGTCCCAACTGCCCGCATGGCCGACATCCCCCAGAATGCGGGGAAACCGCGTGTCCAGCATGAGGATCCCCAGCCGCGCGCCCGTCTCGTTTGTCATATGCCCTCCGTTTGGGCGCAGGGTGCCTTTGCGGGCAGGGCGAGACAAGCGAAACCCTAACGATGACATTTTATCAGCATTTTGTTGACGTGGTGATTTTTTGTGTAAAAGATGCCCCAAAGGAACCCAGCCATGACCCGACGCGAAATCGAAAGCCGCCACCCATGAGCCAGCATGTCGTTGTTATCGGCGCCGGGATCGTCGGCGTCTCTGCCGCGATCTGGCTGCGCCGCGCCGGGGCGGCGGTAACGCTCGTCGACCGGGCCGAGCCGGGGCGCGGCACCTCGCATGGCAATGGCGGCGTGCTGGCGGCGGCGGGCGTCGCGCCGGTGACCGGGCCGGGCCTGCTGCGCAAATCGCCCGGCATGCTGCGCGACCCCGAGTTCCCGCTGTTCCTGCGCTGGCCCTACCTGCCCCGCCTGCTGCCGTGGCTGCGCCGCTACATGGCCCACGCCAATGACCGCGACACCCGACGCATCTCTGCCGGGCTGGTGCCCATCGTGAGCGACAGCGTGGCGCAACACAAAGCCCTCTGCGCCGATCTGGGGCTGGCGGATTGGGTCCGCGACAGCGACTATTGCTTTGCCTATACCAACCGCGCGGCCTTTGAGGCTGAAGCCTACACTTGGGCGCTGCGCCGCGAGGCGGGTTTCGAGCCGGAAATCATCGACGGCGGCGCGGTCAGGGAATTCGACCCGGCCTATGGGCCGCAGATCAACTGCATCGCACGGTTGGCCGACCACGGCTTCATCGCCGACCCCGGCGGCTATGTCCGCGCTTTGGCCAAGGCTTTCGAGGGGATGGGTGGCACCATCCGACAGGCCGAAGTGCAGGACGTGGCGATCGTCGACGAGAAGGTCACTTCGGTCCTCACCGATCAAGGCCCGATGCCCTGCGATGACGTGCTGCTGGCCACCGGCGTCTGGTCGAAACCGCTCATGCGCAAACTGGGGATCAACGTGCCGCTGGAATCCGAACGCGGCTACCACATCGTTTTCAAGGATGCCGAGGGCGGCCCGTCGCGCCCCACCATGATGGCGGCGGGCAAATTCGTTGCCACGCCGATGGCCGAGGGGCTGCGCTGTGCCGGGATCGTCGAGTTCGGCGGGTTGGAGGCGGGCGCGTCCAAAGCCCCGCTGGCGCTGCTGCGCCGTCAGGCCAAGGCCGCCTTCCCCCATCTCACCGCCAGCGAAGAAATCGAATGGCTGGGGCACCGACCCGCCCCCAGCGACTCGCTGCCCCTTATCGGGCAGATCGGGACGAGCCGGGTCTACACTGCCTTCGGGCACCATCACATCGGGTTGACGGGCGGGCCGAAAACGGGCCGACTGATCGCCGGATTGATCATGGGGCAGACGCCAAACACGGATCTGACCCCGTATCACCCCCAACGCTTCGACGAATGACGCCAAGCGTGGGACTGCAACAACAAGGGAGAAACCACATGACACTGACAGCAAGACTGATGGCGGGCGCCGCGATGACCGCCCTGACGCTGGGCACCGCCATGCCCGCCTTCGCGGCCGAGAAATGGGACATGCCGATGGCCTATTCGGCCTCGAACTTCCACTCCGAGAACGGCGTGCAATTCGCCGAATGCGTGGGCGAGAAGACCGGCGGCGAGATCGAGATCACCGTCCATCCGGGCGGCGCCCTCTTCGCCGGCGCAGACATCAAGCGCGCGATCCAGACCGGGCAGGTCCAGCTGGGCGAGCGTCTGCTCTCTGGCCACCAGAACGAGAACGCGGTTTTCGGCTTTGACTCCATCCCCTTCCTCGCGCCCTCTTTCGAGGCCAGCGCGCAGCTTTGGGAAGCCGCCAAGCCCAAGGTTGAATCCGTGTTGGAAGAGCAGAACCTCGTCTTGCTTTATAACGTGCCATGGCCGCCCCAAGGGCTTTACTTCAAAAAGGAAGTCGGTTCGGTCGAGGACATGAAGGGCGTGAAATTCCGCTCTTACAACAACACCACCGCGCGTCTGGCCGAGCTGACCGGCATGTCGCCCGTCACCATCGAGGCCGCCGAAGTCAGCCAGGCCTTCGCCACCGGTGTCGCGGAATCGATGATCTCGTCGGGGGCCACCGGCTATGACCAGAAGGTCTGGGAGAGCCTCACGCATTTCTACGAAGTCGACGCATGGCTGCCGCGCAACTACGTGATGATCAACGCCGATGTCTGGGCCGAAGTCTCGGACGCCAACAAAGAGGCGATCACCACCTGCGCGACCGAGGCCGAAGAGCGTGGCCTGCAAGCGTCCAAGGATTACACCCAGTTCACCTATGACGGGCTGCGCGAAGGCGGCATGAACGTCGAGCCCGCCAGCGAAGAGCTGATGTCGGGCCTGCGCGAAGTGGGCGAGACCATGACGCAGGAATGGCTCGAAGCCGCGGGCGAAGACGGTCAGGCGATCGTCGATGACTACAAGGCGATGCAATAATCACGAAACCTGCGGCGGCCCGTCACCCGGGCCGCCGTTCTCATGCCCGGGCATGACTTGACGGAGGGAGAGCCGCATGAAGGCGCTGCGCAGACTATTGGACGGGCTATATACCGGGGCGGGGGCGCTTGCCGCGCTCTGTCTGGTGGCCATCCTTACCTTGATCGTGGCGCAGATGGTCGCCCGTTGGACCGGCAATGTCTTTCCGGGCGCTGCCAGCTATGCGGGCTATGCCATGGCCGGGGCCAGTTTCCTCGCCTTCGCCAATGCGCTCAACCGCGGCTCGCATATCCGCGTGTCGATCCTGCTTAACGCGCTGAGCGCGGGCGGGAGGCGGCTGCTGGATATCTGGTGTTTTGCCGTGGCGGCGGCGGTCGCGTGGTATTTCACCTATTACGCCTATTGGTTCGTCTACTGGTCGTGGAAATTCCATGAAGTCAGCCAAGACCAAGACGCCACCGCACTTTGGATTCCGCAATCCGTCATGGTGATCGGCGGCGGCATCCTTGCCATCGCGCTCACCGACAATCTTTTGCACCTCATCTTCAAGGGCGACCACCGCGTCACCCGCGACCTTGTCGATCAAAGCTTCGGGGAATGACGCCATGACCGAGATCTATGCCATCACCCTGTTTCTGATCGTCCTCTTCTTCCTCCTTGGCACCGGCGTCTGGGTCGGCCTTGCCCTGATGGGCGTGGCTTGGGTCGGGATGGAGCTTTTCACCACCCGCCCCGTGGGCGACGCCATGATCACCACGATCTGGGCCAGTTCCTCAAGCTGGACGCTGACCGCGCTGCCGCTCTTTGTCTGGATGGGCGAAATCCTCTACCGCACGCGGCTGTCGCAGGACATGTTCCGCGGGCTGTCGCCGTGGCTCGCGAAACTGCCGGGCGGGCTGGTGCATACCAATATCGTCGGCTGCACGGTCTTTGCGGCCGTCTCGGGCTCTTCCGCCGCGACGCTGACCACCGTAGGCAAGATGTCGATCCCCGAGCTGCGCGCGCGCAACTATCCTGAAAAGATGATCATCGGCACACTGGCGGGTGCGGCCACGCTGGGGCTGATGATCCCGCCGTCGCTGGCGCTGATCGTCTACGGCGTGACGGTGAACGAAAGCATCACCAAACTCTTCTTCGCGGGCGTGCTGCCGGGGCTGCTGCTGGCGCTGATGTTCATGGGCTATGTCGCTGTTACCAGCATGCTGTCGAAGGATTGGAAGCCCGATGCGGAGACCGGCATGAGCTTTGGTGAAAAGCTGCGCAACTCGCGCTTCCTGCTGCCGGTCTTTGCGCTGATCACGGTCGTGATCGGGTCCATGTACCTCGGCTTTGCCACGGCGACCGAGGCGGCGGCCATCGGTGTCATCGGCTCGCTGACGCTGGCGCTGTTTCAGGGCTCGCTGAACTGGCACAGCTTCCGCGAGAGCCTGATGGGGGCGATGCGGACCTCTGCGATGATCGCGCTGATCCTTGCGGGGGCGGCCTTCCTGAAACTGTCGATGGGCTTCACCGGCCTGCCCCGCGCGCTGGCCGACGGGATCGCGGCGATGGAGCTCTCGCGTTTCGAGCTGCTGATGGCGCTCTTGGTCTTCTATATCGTGCTGGGCATGTTCCTCGACGGCATCTCCTCGGTCGTGCTGACCATGGCGGTGGTGGAGCCGATGGTGCGCAGCGCGGGCATCGATCTGATCTGGTTCGGCATCTTTGTGGTCGTGGTCGTCGAAATGGCGCAGATCACCCCGCCGATTGGCTTCAACCTCTTCGTGCTGCAAGGCATGACCAACCACGAGATGGGCTATATTACCAAGGCCGCGCTGCCGATGTTCGCGATCATGGTCTTTATGGTCTTCGTGCTGATCTGGTTCCCCGAAGTGGCCACATGGCTGCCCGAAAACCTGCGCAGCGCACCCGTTTAGCGGTGAAGGGCCATGCGCTATATGCTGAGACTGGCCTCGCGCCATGCGCGGGCCTGCCTGATCGTCGGGCTGCTGGCGGGGCTGGCCCTGCCCGGCCTTGCGGCGGCTCTTGCCGGGTGGTTGCCGCAGATGGTGGCAGCGCTGCTGACGATCACCGCGCTCAGGATCGGGCATCGCGCGGCCCTTGGTGCGGTGCGCGACCTGATCTGGGGGCTGGCCTCGGTGCTGGCCTTGCAGACGCTGCTGTCCCTGCTGCTGTTGGGGTGCTTCGTGCTGGCCGGGCTGGGACAGACCCCCGCCGCACTGGCCGTGACCCTCGCCGCTGCGGCCCCGGCGCTGACGGGCAGCGTGAACCTCGCCCTGTTGATGCGGCTCGATACGGGGCGGATGATGCAGCTGATGGTGCTGGGCACCGCCGCCTTTCCGCTGACCGTCCTGCCAGTGCTGGCGGCCCTGCCACAACTCGGCCCGGCCTCGGAAATCGCCCTCGCCGCCCTGAGGCTCTTGGCCGTGATCCTTGGCGCGACGGGGCTGGGCTTTGCCCTGCGCCATGTCTTTCTGCCCCACCCCTCCCCGCGCCAGACCGAAGCGCTGGATGGCGCATCGGTGCTCGCCTTCTCGGTCATCGTGGTGGGGTTAATGGCCGCATTGACCCCCGCGCTGCGCAGCGATCCATGGGCCGTGGCCGGCTGGACGCTGCTGGCCTTTGCCCTAAGCTATCTGTTGCAGGCGGGCACGTTGCTGCTGACCCGACGCGGCCCGCTGCGCGCCGTGGCCGGACCACTGGCGATCGGCGCGGGCAACCGCAATATCGCGCTGTTTCTCGTGGCGCTGCCTGCGGATGTCATCGCGCCGCTGATGATCTTTATCGGCTGCTGGCAACTGCCGATGTATCTGACCCCGCTGCTGCTGCCGCGCCTTTACGAAAGGATGCTTCGCAATGACTGACTGGCCCCGCATCCGCAGTGTCGGCCTCTCTGGCCTATTGGTCACCTTTGCCGAGAAGATGTCCGAACCCGCCAACCGCGCCGCCCTCGCTTTTCGCGCGGCGGTAGAGGAACAGGGCTGGCCCGAGGTGCGCGAGACCAGCACTTCGCTGGTGTCGACCTTCGTGCAATTCGAGGTCTCCCAAGAGGCCATTACCACGATGACCGACCGCCTGCGCGACCTGCTCGAAACCCGCGACTGGTTCGCCGAAGCCCTTCCCGCCGGGCGCAGCCTGTGGCATGTGCCCACGGTCTATGGCACCGACCTCGCCCCGCAGTTGGAGGAGGCCGCCGCGGCCGCGGGCCTCGACCCCGACGCGGCCATTGCGGAACTGTCGCAGGCGCGGGTCCGGGTGCTGACCATCGGCTTCGCCCCCGGCCAGCCCTACATGGGCGAACTGTCCCCGCATTGGGACATTCCGCGCCAGCAGGGGCTGACCAAATCGGTGCCGCCGGGGTCGCTGGTCGCGGCGATCCGCCAGTTGATCATCTTCACCAATGCCTCCCCCACCGGCTGGCGCCATATCGGCCAGACCGCCTTTCGCACCTTCCGCCCGGGCAGTGAGATGCCCTTTCCGCTGTCGCCGGGCGATGAGCTGATCTTCCCCTCCATCACCCGGCACGAGTTCGACCGGATCGCCGAAGACCCCACCGGCGGGGCCGAGCGGGAGGCGCTGACATGAGCGGCACGCTGACCATCCATCAAGCCGGTCCGGCCATGACCATCCAAGACCTTGGCCGCCCCGGCTACCGCGCCGTTGGACTGACTCACGGCGGCGCGGCGGACCCGACCGCCCTGCACGAGGGGGCCGCCTTGCTGGGGCAAGACCCCAACAGCGCCGCGCTGGAGATGGCGGGCAGCGGCGGCAGTTTCGAGGTCAATCAGGACACCCGCATCGCCCTGACCGGGGCGCAGATGCAGGTGAGCATCGACGGCGAGCCGGTCGCGTGGAACGCCAGCCACCTTCTGCCCGCCGGGGCGAAGCTGACCATCGGCGGCGCGCGGGACGGGGCCTATGGCTACCTGCATGTCGGCGGTGGATTTGACGTGGCACCGGTGATGAACGCCCGCGCCAGCCATCTGGCCGCTGGCATCGGCGCGCTGCTGCAAAGTGGTGAGACCCTGCCGTTGGGGGCCGACAAGGGGGGCGAGACGAACCTCACCCTGCCCCGCGACAGCCGGTTCGGGGCGGAGAAGGTGCGCATCGTCGCCTCCATGCAGACCGATGCCTTCGACGAGACGACCCGCCAGCGCTTCACCGAAACCACCTTTCGCCGTGATCCGCGCGCCAACCGAATGGGCGCGCGGATGGATCATGACGGCGAAGGTTTCGCCACCGGCGGGCAGTTGACCATCGTGTCCGAAGTCATCACCCCCGGCGACATCCAGATCACCGGCGACGGCGCGCCCTTCGTGCTGATGTGCGAATGCCAGACCACCGGCGGCTACCCCCGCATCGGCACGGTGATCCCCTGCGACCTGCCGATCGTCGCGCAGGCCCAGCCGGGTGCTGCGCTGCACTTCGCCTTCGTCGACCTCGACGAAGCGCTGGCCGCCGAGACGCGCTACCGCGCTGACCTTGCCGCCCTGCCCAAACGCCGCCAGCCGCTGTTGCGCGACCCGGCGCGCATTCGCGACCTTTTGGGCTATCAACTGATCTCCGGCGTGGTTTCGGCCATGGCCGACCCTTTCGAGAAGGACTAGACATGACCGCAGTCGATCTCAACGCCGACATGGGCGAAAGCTTTGGCCCTTGGAAAATGGGCGACGACGCGGCGCTTCTGCGCGTCGTGACCTCGGCCAATATCGCCTGTGGCGGGCACGCGGGCGACGCCGACGTGATGGCCGCGACGATGCGCATGGCCGATGAAAACGGCGTCGGCATCGGCGCGCATCCGGGGTTCATGGACCTCGCCGGTTTTGGCCGCAACCGCCTCTCGGTGCCGCGCGGCACCTTGCAGAACCAGATCCGCTATCAGGTGGCGGCAAGCGTGGGCATGGCGCGCAGCGTCGGGGCGGAGGTGCGACACCTGAAGCTGCACGGAGCGCTGGCGAATATGGCCTCGGAGGATGAAGGCTTGGCCCGCGACCTTTATGAGGCGGCGCTGAGCGTGGCGCCCGACCTCATCGTCATGGTCCTTGCTGCTACGGCGCAGGAAGCGGCGGTGCGCTCCTTGGGCTGCAAATGGGCCGGGGAGATCTTCGCCGACCGCGCCTACAACGACGACGCGACGCTGGTCGACCGCAGCAAGCCGGGTGCTGTGATCCATGACGCGGAAACGGCAGCGGCGCGCATGGTCGAGATGGTCAAGGCAGGCGCGATCATCACCGAAAGCGGCAAACAAATCCCCACGCGGATCGACACGATCTGCCTACATGGCGACACCGCAGAGGCCGTTCAAATCGCAACCGCCGTCCGCAAGGGTTTGCAGGACGGCGGCGTGACTTTGGCAAAGTTCAGCGGCAGCGTTTAGCTGCGCACCAGCTTTTCATAGTCGGTGGCGATCTCGCGCGTCAGCGCGCCGACCTCGAAGGTCCAGTCGCCGATCTGCCCCACCGGGGTCACTTCGGCGGCGGTGCCGGTGAGCCAGCACTGCTCGAAACCCTCCAGCTCCTCGGGCATGATGTGGCGCTCATGTACCTTGATGCCCTTGTCCTTGAGCATGCCGATCACGGTCTGGCGGGTGATGCCGTTGAGGAAGCAATCGGCCAGCGGCGTGTGCACTTCGCCGTCCTTGACGAAGAACATATTCGCACCTGTCGCCTCGGCCACATAGCCGCGGTAGTCGTACATCATCGCATCCGAACAGCCCTTTGCCTCGGCGGCGTGTTTGGACATGGTGCAGATCATGTAGAGGCCGGCGGCCTTGGCATGGCTCGGGATCGTCTCGGGGCTGGGGCGCTTCCACTTGGAGATGTCGAGCTTGGCGCCCTTCATCTTGGCGTCGCCGTAATAGGCACCCCACTCCCATGCCGCGATGGCCAAGCGCACCGGGTTGCGGGCCGAGGCGACACCCATGTCTTCGCCTACACCGCGCCAAGCCACCGCGCGCACATAGGCGTCTTGCAAGCCCGAGGCGGCGAGGACTTCGGCCTTGGCCGCTTCGATCTCATCAATGGTGTAGGGGATTTCGAAGTCGATCATCTCGGCCGAGCGCTTGAGCCGCTCCGAATGCTCCCGGCTTTTGAAAATCTTGCCGTTGTAGGCACGCTCGCCCTCGAACACCGAAGACGCATAGTGCATCGCATGGGTCAGGATGTGGACATTGGCCTCGCGCCAATCCACCATTTTGCCATCCATCCAGATGTACCCATCCCGGTTGTCATATCCGCCTGCCATGGTATTCCCCCTCCAAATGACGCGCTATCTTTTCAAAAATTGCGCAAAAATCGGCAGATGCAGACATTTAATTGCGCAAAACACGAGATTCGATAGCCTTTCACTATTGGAATGTCAACAACGCTGACGTAAACTGATCCCCAACAGGCCCGAGAAAGAATGAGACATACTATGGCGGACGGGCGTATGATGGCCCCTAGCAGCGGCGACAGCCTGCTGTTTTTGACGGACGAACAACTGCGGCAGGGGATCGAGGCGATGTTCTTTGCCTATCGCGGTTTCACCGCCGATCCCGACCGGATTCTGGCCGATATGGCCTATGGCCGCGCACATCACCGCGCCATCCACTTCATCAACCGCGCCCCCGGCACGACGGTGAACAACCTGCTCAATATCCTCGGGGTCACGAAACAATCGCTCAACCGTGTCTTGCGCACGTTGATTGCCGATGGTCTGGTGCAGAGCAAGGTTGGCCGCAATGACAAGCGCGAGCGGCATCTGTTCCTGACCGACGAGGGTCGCAAGCTGGAACAGGAGCTATCGGACGCGCAGCGCGCGCGGATGCGTCTGGCCTTTCGCACCGCCGGACCCGAAGCCGTGGCCGGTTTCAGAACGGTATTGGAGGCCATGATGGATCCCGAAATGCGCCAGAGCTTTGACCGGCTGCGCGAAAGCGCCCCATGAACGATCTCGACCCGCATCTGCTGGTCGTCGACGACGACGAGCGGATCCGCAGCCTGTTGAAGAAATTCCTGATGCGGAACGGCTTTCTGGTCAGCACGGCCCGCGACGCGGCCCATGCGCGGCGGGTGCTGGCGGGGTTGGAGTTCGACCTCATCGTGCTCGACGTGATGATGCCCGGCGAAGACGGCATGGCCCTGACCCGCGCTTTGCGCGAAACCCTGCAAACGCCAATCCTGCTGCTGACCGCCAAGGGCGAGACCGACAACCGCATCGAAGGGTTGGAGGCCGGGGCGGATGACTACCTGCCCAAGCCCTTTGAGCCAAAAGAACTGCTGCTGCGCATCAACGCCATCCTGCGGCGGATGCCCGACACCTCTGCCGCCGACACCGCGCCAAAGGTGCTGTCGCTCGGCGTGATCCGCTATGACATGGAGCGGGGCGAGATGTGGCAGGGCGACGATCTGGTGCGCCTCACCGCGACCGAGGTGCAGCTGATGAAGATCTTTGCCGCCCAGCCCGGTGTCGCGCTCAGCCGTGCCAAATTGGTCGAAGAATTGGGCCGCGACCGGGGGCAAGCGCAGGAACGTGCCGTCGACGTGCAGATCACCCGCCTGCGCCGCAAGATCGAAAGCGATCCGAAACAGCCGCAATACCTGCAAACCGTGCGCGGCGCGGGCTATATGCTGGCCCCGGACTGACCTCGCCCCGCCTGCTCAAACAGGCCGGTAAAATTCATCGCGCAAGTCTGCTGGCAATGCGCGGCGCGAAGTTCTATTGTCGCGCGAAATTCCGACAACGAGGCGCGCAATGTCCGACACACCCGTAGAAGAGATGAACTTTGAGACCGCCATGGCCGAGCTTGAGAAAGTCTTGGGCCAGCTTGAAAACGGCAATGTCGCATTGGACGAAAGCATCGCGCTTTACGAACGCGGGGCCAAGCTTAAGGCGCGCTGCGAGACCAAGCTGAAAGAGGCCGAAGAGAAGGTCGCCGCGATCACGCTCGATGGCGATGGCAACCCGAATGGGCTGAAACCCGTCGACGGGCTTTGACCGCCCGCATGAAAGAAACCACCCCCCGTCCCTTGGCAGAGGCGCTCGCCCATGCCCGCGATCTGGCGCAAGCGCAGATCGAGGCCGCGCTCGGCGCGTATGACGGCCCCGTTGCCGAGGCGATGCGCTATGCCTGTAGCGGCGGCAAGGGGCTGCGCGGCTTTCTGGTGATCGAATCCGCCCGGCTGCATGGCATCGCCCCCGGCATGGCCGCCCCGGCGGCGGCGGCGATCGAGGCGCTGCATGCCTATTCGCTGGTGCATGACGACCTGCCTTGCATGGACGACGACGACCTGCGCCGGGGCCAGCCCACGGTGCACCGCAAATGGGATGAGGCAACTGCCGTTCTGGCCGGTGACGCGCTGCAAACGCTGGCGTTTGAACTGCTCGGCCAAGCGCCCTGCCCGGCGGAGCCGCGTCTGGCCTTGATGACCAGCCTCGCCCAAGCGGCGGGCGTGGGCGGCATGGTAGGCGGCCAAGCGCTGGACATCGCCGCCGAAACCGCCCCCGCACCGCTGTCGCTGGCCGAGATCACGGCGCTTCAGGCGGGCAAGACCGGCGCGCTGATCGAATGGTCCGCCATGGCCGGGCCGCGCATGGCCGGTGCCGATGCCACCGCCCTTGGAACTTACGCCAAACACCTCGGTCTTGCCTTTCAGATCGCCGATGACATCCTCGATGTCGAAGGCGACGCCGAAACCCTGGGCAAGGCGGTCGGCAAGGACGATGCGGCGGGCAAGGCCACTTTCGTGTCCCACCTTGGGTTGGCCGGGGCCAAGACCCGCGCCGCCGAATTGGTGGACATGGCCTGCGACGCCCTATCTGAATATGGACCAGAGGCGCAGAGCTTGCGAGCCGCTGCCGCCTTCGTTATTGCCCGCGACAGCTAGCCGGGCGGCACATGCGCCAATGCGGCACCAGAGAGGCCCCGATGAGTGACAAACCCGCCACACCCCTGCTTGATCAGGTCACCCGCCCTGCGGATCTGAAACGCCTGTCCGATGCCGAACTGACCCAAGTCGCGCGGGAGTTGCGGGCTGAGACGATCTCGGCCGTGTCGGAAACCGGCGGGCATCTCGGCGCGGGCCTCGGTGTGGTGGAACTGACCGTTGCCCTGCACGCGGTTTTCGACACGCCGCGCGACAAGATCATCTGGGACGTCAGCCACCAGTGCTACCCGCATAAGATCCTGACCGAACGCCGCGACCGTATCCGCAGCCTGCGCATGAAGGATGGGCTGTCGGGCTTCACCAAGCGCAGCGAATCCCCCTACGACCCCTTTGGCGCGGCGCATAGCTCGACCTCGATCTCCGCCGCTCTCGGCTTCGCCGTGGGCCGCGATCTGGGCGGTGTGATCCCCGAAGGACTGGGCGACGCGATCGCCGTGATCGGGGACGGTGCGATGAGCGCGGGCATGGCCTATGAGGCGCTGAACAACGCGGGCGATCTGAAGAAGCGTCTGATCGTGATCCTCAACGACAACGAGATGTCCATCGCACCGCCGGTCGGCGCGATGTCGAGCTATCTCAGCCGCCTCTACGCCGAGGCGCCGTTCCAGGACTTCAAGGCTGCCGCCAAGGGCGCGGTGAGCCTGCTGCCCGAGCCCTTCCGCGAGGGTGCCAAACGCGCCAAGGATATGCTCAAGGGCATGGCCGTGGGCGGGACGCTGTTTGAGAACCTCGGGTTTTCCTACCTCGGGCCGATCAACGGGCATGACATGGACCAGTTGCTGCCGGTGCTGCGCACCGTGCATCAGCGCGCGACCGGGCCGATCCTGATCCACATTCAGACACAGAAGGGCAAGGGCTACGGCCCCGCCGAAGCCGCGCGGGATCGCGGCCATGCCACGGCCAAGTTCAACGTGGTGACGGGCGAGCAAAAGAAAGCCCCCTCCAACGCGCCGAGCTACACCCGCGTTTTCGCCGACAGCCTGCTGGCCGAGGCCGCCGAGGACGACAAGATCTGCGCCGTAACCGCAGCTATGCCCGACGGCACCGGCCTTGACCTCTTTGCCGAACGCTACCCCAGTCGCTGTTTCGATGTGGGCATCGCCGAGCAGCATGGCGTGACCTTCTGCGCGGGGCTTGCGGCTGCCGGGATGAAACCCTTCTGCGCGATGTATTCCACCTTCCTGCAACGCGGCTACGACCAAGTCGTGCATGATGTCGCAATCCAGCGCCTGCCGGTGCGTTTCGCCATCGACCGCGCCGGATTGGTCGGCGCGGACGGGCCGACCCACGCAGGCGCCTTCGACGTGGCCTTCCTCGCCAATCTGCCGGGCTTCGTGGTCATGGCCGCCGCCGATGAGGCCGAGTTGCGCCATATGGTCGCCACCGCCGCCGCCCATGACGACGGCCCCATCGCCTTCCGCTATCCGCGCGGCGAAGGGCGCGGGGTCGAGATGCCAGAGCGCGGCACCCCGCTGGAAATCGGCAAGGGCCGCATGATCCAAGAAGGCAGCAAGGTCGCGCTTCTGTCTTTCGGCACGCGTTTGGAAGAGGTCGAGAAAGCCGCCGAACAGCTTCGGGCCAAGGGCATCACCCCCACCATCGCCGATGCCCGTTTCGCCAAGCCGCTGGACCGTGAAATGATCCTCAAGCTCGCCCACGACCACGAGGCGCTGATCACCATCGAAGAGGGCGCCGTGGGTGGCTTTGGCAGCCATGTGGCACAGCTGCTGGCGGATGAGGCGGTGTTCGACAAGGGGCTCAAGTTCCGCTCCATGGTGCTGCCCGATACCTTCATCGATCAGGCCAGCCCGGCGGATATGTATGCCGTGGCGGGGATGAACGCCGAACAGATCGCCGCCAAGGTGCTCGCGGTGCTGGGGATCGGCGACTTGGACGCGCAGCGCGCCTAACTGGCGGCGGTCAGCACCAGCAGTGCGCCCGCAGCCAGTGTGATCGCCACACAGAGATAGCCCAAAAGCACGAAGAGCCCGTCGCGGGTGAACAGCCCAAACACCAAGAGGGCGACGGTGCCCGCCCCCAGCGATGACATCATCGGCAGTACCTCCATAAAAGGCCAGCCGAGCGGGATGATCGTGACCACCACCAGCGTGATGAACCGCATCGGCCCGGTGGTGAGGAACTGAAGGCGCGGCTTGCAGCGTCCGTCGACGAAAGCGCAAGGGCGGCGCAGAAAGCGCACACAGCCACTCAACCGATGGCCCGCGACCTCGCGCCGCAACAGAAACTGCGGCATCCATAGCCTGCGCCGTCCGGTCACCGCCTGCACGGCCAGCAGGATGATCGTCACCGCCGCGAGGGTCGAGACGCCGGGAATGCCCGACAGGGGGGAGACCAGCAGCAAGGCGACGATCAGGATCAGAGGGGTGATCGAACGGTCGCCGATCTCATGCAGCACGTCGTTGATCGACACCGCTTCCTTCTCTGCCGCGCGCTCCATGCTATCCAGCAGATAGGCCAACGTGTGTTCGTCTTGACGCATGCGATGCCTCGGGCGATGCCTTGGATTCAGTCTTCCGCCTCCAGCAGCGCGGCCAGACCAGAACGGTAGTCAGGGTAGATCGGTTGCCAGCCCAACGCCGCCTTGGCGTGATCGTTCCGGACCTTCTTGCTCTCTGCGTAAAAGCTGCGGGCCATGGGGGTCATCTCAGCCTTGTCGAAGTCCACCGCCGGGGGCATAGGCAGATCCAAAAGCGCGGCGGCATGGCCGATCACATCCTGCGGCGGAGCGGGATCGTCGTCGCACAGGTTATAGATCGCCCCCGGCTGCGGCGCGGCCAGCGACAGTTCCAAGGCTTGGGCGATATCCTCTACATGAATGCGTGAGAAGACCTGCCCCGGCTTGATGATGCGCCGCGCCGTGCCCTTGCGGACCTTGGCGAAAGGCCCGCGCCCGGGGCCGTAGATGCCCGCGAGCCGGAAGATATGCAGCGGTAGGCCGGGAATCGCGCCCCATGCCGCCTCGGCCTGCACCCGCGCCGCGCCGCGCCGGGTGGAGGGGGTGAGCGGTGTCGTCTCATCAACCCAAGCGCCCCCGTGGTCGCCGTAAACACCGGTGGTGGACAGATAGCCGACCCACCGCAAATGGGGGGCCGCTGCGGTGATTTCATCCTGCAGTTCCAGCAAAACCGGATCCCCCTCCGGCCCCGGCCCGGCAGAGACCAATAGGTTGGGAACCTCTTGCAAAAGCTCAGACAGATCGCTGCCGGGCCAGAGCATGGGCTCCACCCCCGACGCTGCGATCTCATCCAGTTTTTCGCGGCTGCGGGTCGTGCCGATGATGCGCCAGCCCTGCGGCATCAACCGGGCCGCCAAGGCACGCGCGCTATAGCCATGGCCGAGGGAAAGAAGCGTTTTATCCATGCCGCCAAAGTGGCCCGCATGGGCCGCGACCACAAGCGGCAAGCGGTGGATTTACTCTTTCAGAAGGTCGATCCGCTGCGATCATTAGAGCCTACCCTGCACATCGCTATGAGGACTTTCGCAACGCCTCAGGCGGGGCAAACCCTTCGACCCAGCGGTACACCACCTGACGCGCCAGTGCTTCGTCATTCGCCACCAGCGCTTCACGCAGGTCTCGCAGGGCCGAAGCGATTTCAAGTTCGTGCAGCCCGTTTTCCCGCGCGGAATAGATTTTGGGATGCGCCGTATTGATCAGCAGACCACTCAACGTGAGTTCTTCGGTCATCTTTTCACCGGGGCGCAAACCAGTGATCTCAATCTCGATATCGCCATCGGGGTTGTCTTCGTCCCGCACGGTGTAGCCGGCGGTCTCAATCACCTGCCGCGCCAATTTGAGGATCGGTACGGGTTTGCCCATGTCCAGAACAAAGACCTCGCCCCCTTGGGCCAGCGATCCGGCCTGTAGGACCAAGCGCACAGCCTCTTCGACCGTCATGAAGTAACGCGCCACACCCCGGTCTGTCACCGTCAACGGGCCACCGCGGCTGACCTGCTCTTGGAACAGTGGCACGACCGACCCGGAGGACCCCAGAACATTGCCGAAGCGGACCATGGAGAAGATGACACCGCCCGGACCGCCATATTTGCGCGCCATATCCTGAATAACGAGTTCGGCAAGCCGCTTGGACCCGCCCATGATATTGGTCGGGCGCACGGCCTTGTCGGTGGATACGAGGATGAAACGCTCTACCCCTGCCCGGGCGGCCTGTTCGGCCAAAGCATGGGTTCCAAGGACATTGTTCACCAGCCCCGACAGCGGGTTCGCCTCGACCAAGGGCACATGTTTATAGGCCGCGGCATGGAGGACCACATTGACCCCGTGTTGCGACAGCACTTTGCGCAGTTGCCGGGTATCCGTTACCGTCCCCAAGACCGAGACGATCTCAATATCGCTGCCCTCGGCCAACTGGCGAATCTCCATGTCGGCGTTATAGAGGGCCAGTTCGCTCAACTCGAAAAGCACCAGTTTGGTGGGCCGGCACAGCAGCACTTGGCGGCACAGTTCCGACCCGATGGAGCCGCCTGCCCCCGAGACGAAAACCACTTTGCCCGCATAGCTTTCGCCACCTTCGTTAATCAAAGGCGCGACCTCATCCCGGTTCAAAAAGCGGCTCGGAGAGACGGGGGAGAGCTTGTCGACCAAAGCCTCTTCGCCGATCAGCTGCGCGAAGGAAGGGAGGGTTTGCACCTCGAGACCCAGCTTCTCCAACCGTCGGGCGATCTGGGCCTGTTTGGGGGTGCTGAGCGACGGCACGGCCAGCAACACGCGGTCGATCTGCTTTTCGACGGCAAGTTCCGCGATGCCCCGTGGCGAATAGACCGGCAGCTTCGAGACGTTGAGCCCCTGAAGCGCGATATTGTCATCAACAAAGGCAATCGGTTCGATCGTTTCATGGCCGCGCAGGGCCGAAACCAGTTGCGTCCCCGTGGTGCCCGCGCCGTAGATCAAAACACGGCACCGCGCGTCGCCCGTCCGGTAGATTTGCAAAACGATATGCAACAAGATGACCCGCGACAGCACCACAAGAGAGAAAAAGATCGCTCCGAACATCACATGCACGCCGATAGGGAAATCCAGCCCCAGAAGGGTCGCGCCCAGCAGGGATACGGCTGCAAGGGTGGTCCCCAGTATCGCGGTGCTTCCGACCGCTACGGTTTCATAGGCATTGAGTTGCGTGGTGCAGACCCCCAAGCGGATCGAAACGATCACACCGACGATCAGGGTAAGGGGCAGCGTCAGGGCATAATTTAAGAAAACAACGACGAAGGGTTCAGGCAGCCCACGCACCGCCAGCGCGAGGATGGCAGCCAGTAAAATCAGACAGGAGTCGAGCGCCAGCATGATAACACGCTTTTGCCGCTTGGTCAGCGACTTGATAATGCTCAGCATGCGCCGCTCCCCTGTTTACGGCTGTGTTCGAGAATGCACTGCACTCTCCGCCTGCGCACTACCATCTTCTGTCCTTGGCACCGATGCACCAAACTAAGGGCGAAAACGGCCAAACGCGCATAATACATCGCCATCCGAATCTACAACTGCTTAAATATGCGGCAAACAATGCCACGCTTTGGTTAACAAAACCAATTCTTAACATATTTGCTTAACGGCGTCTCGTGCGACCACCGTAAACTTTAACCACGGCTAAAGAGGTTCTGGACGGTTTGCAGCATTAGATCAAAATCGAAGCAGACGCTTTGGTGGCGCTGATAGATCAGATCAAGCTGCGCCTTGCGCGGGACACAGACGCGACAATAGACATGATCGGTTTCTGCCGCGGTCTCGCAGCCTGACAGCAGCCGTTCTTCATGTTTGTGAAACCGGATCGTGGCCAGTCCGGTCACGCCGGGCCGGGATTTCAAAACCTTGCCGTAAACTTCGGGGAAACGCTCGACGTATTCACGCAGCGGCGGGCGGGGGCCGACAAAGCTCAGATCACCGCGCAGGATGTTCCAAAGCTGGGGAAACTCATCCAAGCGCCGCGCCCTGAGCCATGCGCCCGTGGGGGTGATCCGGGCAGCCTTGTTGCCGCCCGACACGCCCTGATCCTCTTCGGCCACGGTCATCGTGCGCAGCTTCCAAAGCTTGAAACTCTCTTTCGGCGTTTTCATCCGCTCGGCCACATGGAAAAGTGGCCGTCCCTCTTTGACCAGCAGCCAGACCAGCAACCCCAGAAGGATCGGCCCCAGGATGACGACAAGCAGGCTGGCGAAGAACAGATCGAAAATGCGCTTGCGCCAAGTCATTGATGGGTCTTCATCGTTTGTTCATATCCTGCTGCCATTCTCGCACCAAACCGGCGGGCGTTTGAGTTTCTGGCGCGAAATCAAAGTGGCTTTCAAGTGCATTCGTATCCAGCCGCACCTCGGGAATGGCGGAAGCAGGGGCCGGCTTGGGCTCCCACGCCAGCCCCGCCGCATCCAACAACGCATCCATCTCGACCGCGCCGGGAGCCGCGATGTTCAGAATGGGCGGCAGATGTTCTACATGGCAAAGCGCGTGGAGCACCCGCGCCAAGGTCACCGGCCCGATGTAACTGCGGCTTGGCGTGCGGCCATTGGGGAAGCGATCAATCAGCATGCCCGGTCGCCAGCCGCCGAGGATCGCATCCGCCCCCGCTACGTTGCCGATCCGCAGCGCGGTGACTGCGGTCTTTCCGCTCGCCTCATGCACCGCCTGCTCCATCGCAAGCTTCTGCCTGCCGTACTCCGAAAGCGGGGTAGAGGACAGACCCTCTCGCAGCGGGCCATCTGCTGCGCCGTAGACCGCCGCCGATGAGGCGACGAGAAGCCGCGGGACGCCTGCCACCTTTGCCAAGTTCAGCGCAGCTAAGGCGAGGGTGGTGTTATCTTCTAAGGCGGCAGCCCTGGACCCCGTCCGGGCTGGCGTCACACCCGCCAAAGAGATGATCGCCCTTGCCCCACGTGCGGCTGCGAGGGCCGCATCGCTGGGGGTCTCTTCCGCATTCGGTAGCTTGAAATCATAAAAGCCGGGACGCGGCTCTCTTGACTGACTGCGCAGCGCCTCCGGCCTCGGCCAATGACGGCGCAACATGCCGCCCAGCCGACCCGTCGCGCCAAGTAAGACCACGCCGTCGAATGCCACCCCCCTGTCCGAAGCCGCACTGCCCATTGAAATCATTGACGCCATAGGTTCAGTCATTATCCTGCCGAATTGGAATTGTAATCATAGGCCGCGCAGGCAGCATCCTGCGAGACCCGTTATTTTACATTAGACTTTGATTAAATACCCCGGTTTGCCGGCAACACATTCGGAAGCGATGCGCATCTTATGAAGCACTTCAGCAAGCTGTTCCTCTCGATCCTGCTGGCATCCTCTCTCGCGGCCTGCGCGAGCCTTCCGCGCGGCGCCGCCATTCAGAAAGAGGTGACACAGGCGGCGGAAACTCCGGATGCGGATATCGCTGTCTATCCGGTGACCCACGCCTTTCTGCCCCATGTCGCCCAATGGCCCCGAACAGATGGGAAGCGCCATAGTTGGATTGGCGCCAGCCGGGGGTCGAATGCCCAAGTCATCCGCCCCGGCGATCGGCTCGACCTTTTGGTCTGGGACAGCGGCGATAACTCCCTGCTGACATCACCGGCTCAACAAGTCGCCACCCTGCCCGGCATTCGCGTCTCAGAAAGCGGGACGATCTTCATGCCCTATATCGGCAAGGTCAAAGTCTCTGGCCGCACACCAGATTCGGCCCGTCAATTGCTGCAACGACAGCTTGAGGGGATCGTGCCCTCCGCACAGGTGCAATTGGCAATGACCGAAGGGCGCAGCAATTCGGTTGACCTCGTGGGCGGGGTGAACAAGCCCGGCAACGTCCTGATGCCGGACAACAACTTCACCGTTCTCGCCGCCATCTCGGCTGGCGGCGGCGTGCTCCCCAGCATCGAAAACCCGCAGGTCAAACTGCTGCGCGGCGCCAATATCTATACCACCTCGATCGACCGGCTTTATGAGAACCCAAGCCTCGATACCCGGCTGATCGGGGGCGATAAGCTGATCATCGAAGATGACCGCCGCTATTTCCTGTCGCTGGGTGCCGCCGGGCGAGAGGCACAGTTTCCCTTCAACCGCGACGAAGTCTCGGCGCTGGACGCATTGGCGATCATCGGCGGGGTGAACGAATCCCGCGCCGACCCCGAAGGCATCCTGATCCTGCGCGAATATCCCGCCAGCGCGGTGAGTACGGGCGTGCGCGGCCCGCGCCGCACGCGGGTGGTGTTCACGCTGGATCTCACGACATCCGACGGGCTGTTCTCGGCGCGGAATTTTCACATTCAATCCGGCGATCTGGTGCTCGCGACGGAAAGCCCGCTGTCGGATACCCGCACCATTCTGGGCCTTGTCGGATCGGTCTTCGGGCTGGTGAATACCGCCGGAAACCTCGGCAACTGACCCTAGCCGATCCGCTTGCCCTCGGGCACCAATGCGTTGATCTGCGCGAGGTGTTCGGGCAGGCAGCGGGTCAGGAAATCGTAGTTCTCGACCACATGCGCCCGCGCCGCCGGGCCGAGATGGGCATGGTCCTGCGGATGGGCAAGCACCTCTACCACCTGTGCCGCCAGCGCATCGGGGTCGAAGAAATCCACCAGCAGGCCGGTTTTACCATGAGTCACGGCCTCGCGCACCGGGGCCACGTCGGAGGCGACGATCGTGGCCTGCATCGACATGGCTTCGAGCAGGGACCAAGACAGCACGAAGGGCATCGTCAGATAGATGTGGCAGCGGCTGATCTGCACCAGCTTCTTGAAGTCGGGATAGGGCACTTTGCCCACGAAATGCACGCGGTCCCAATCGACCCGATCCTGCAACTCTGCCGCCATCTCTCCGCGCAGACCGCCGGGATGATCGCTCTGCTTGCCGTAGGAGACCTCATTGCCGCCGACGATCACCACCCGCGCATGGGGCCGTTCGGCCAAGATACGCGGCAGGGCGCGCATCATCGTGTGAAAGCCGCGCGTCTTTTCCAGATTGCGCGCGACATAGGTGATGATCTCATCCTCGCGCGTCACGGGCCGCGCCAAACGCCCCAGACGCAGGCTTACATCCGGGTCGGGCAAGAGCTGATCGGTGCGGATGCCGTCGTGACAGACATAAAGCTTGCGGTGAAAGCTCTCGGGGAAACGGTCGCGCTGCCATTGGGTCGGGCAATGGCCCAGATCGACGGTCTCGATATTGGCCAGCGGCACGATGTTGCGGGCATGGTTGAGGTAGGGCGCATGGGCCGAGATTTTCTCGGCAGGGTCAAAACCTACCATCCCGCCGGTCATGTTATAGTAATACTCGAAATAACCGATGATCGGCACATCCGGCCAAAGCTGTTTGAAAAAACTCAGCTCTCCCCAACCGACGTGACCGATGATGATGTCAGGGCGAAACCCCTCTCGCGTTTCGATCTGCTGGGCGGCGTTGACGGCGCCAAACCCATTGCCCGAAGCTTCCTCCCAAATGCGCGACAGACCATAGGCCTTCTCCTCGGGGCGGTGATGGGGGCGATAGACACGGGTTTCGACCCCCGGCAACTGCGGCGCGTTCTGACGTTGGGTCAGAAAATAAATGCGATGCCCGCCCGCCTGCGCCAGCCATTGTATCAATTCTCGATATTGGCCGGGCATGTTCTGATGCACAAAGAGAAAATTCATATAGCCGTTCCACAAATGCCTTGCGCGTCAGTTAGCCGTAAGCGGCGCGCTCTGGCAACATCGCGCGCCCTTTCCTAGGGCAGGATCGCTTGAACCTCCCCCGGCCCTATGGCACCTTTGGACATGACAGATAAAACGGTCCCCCCCTGGCCCGATGTGGCCGCGCAATTGGTCGAGGTCGCCGCCGGGCGCCGCCCCGCCGACACGATCATCACCGGCGGCACTTGGGTGAATGTGCACACCCGCGAATGCCTGCCCGACCATGACATCGCCATCGCTGCCGGGCGCATCGCCTTCGTCGGCCCCGACGCCAGCCATTGCCGGGGCGAGAGCACCCGCATCATCGAGGCCAAGGGGCGCTACATGGCCCCCGGCCTTTGCGACGGGCACATGCATATCGAGAGCACCATGCTCACCCCGGCCGAATTCGCCCGCGCGGTGATCCCGCATGGCACGACCTCGGCCTTCACCGACCCGCATGAGATTGCCAACGTGCTGGGCCTCGACGGGGTGCGGATGATGCATGACGAAGCGCTGATGCAGCCCATTAACATCTTCACCCAGATGCCCTCCTGCGCGCCCTCGGCGCCGGGGCTGGAGACCACCGGATTCGAGATCACCGCCGAGGACGTGGCGGAGGCGATGACATGGCCCGGCATCATCGGACTGGGCGAAATGATGAACTTCCCGGGCGTCAGCAACGCCGATCCGCAGATGCTGGCCGAGATCGCGGCCACGCAACGCGCGAACAAGACGGTGGGCGGGCATTACGCCTCGCCCGACCTTGGCCCCGCCTTCGCCGCCTATGTGGCCGGCGGCCCGGCGGACGATCACGAGGGCACCTGCGAGGCCGACGCGATAGCGCGGATGCGGCAGGGCATGCGCTCAATGATCCGGCTCGGTTCTGCCTGGTACGACGTGAAGACCCAGATCACCGCGATCACCGAGAAAGGGCTCGACCCGCGCAACATGATCCTGTGCACCGATGACAGCCATTCGGGCACGATCACCAACGAGGGCCACATGAACCGCGTGCTGCGGCATACCATCGACTGCGGCTGCGACCCGCTGGTGGCGTTGCAGATGGCGACGCTGAACACCGCCACGCATTTCGGGCTGGAACGCGAGATCGGCTCTCTTACCCCCGGACGCCGCGCCGACGTGATCCTGACCTCGGACCTTTCGAGCTTCCCGGTGGAGATGGTGATCGCCCGTGGTGAGGTCGTGGCTGAGGGCGGCAAATGCATCGTCGACTGCCCGCACTACGATTGGCCCGGCACCGCCCGGAACACGGTGAACATGGCACGCGACCTCGCGGCGGCGGACTTCAATATCCCCGCTCCCGAGGGCGCCAATGCCGTCACCGCCAATGTCATCGGCGTGGTCGAGAACCAAGCCCCGACGCGAGCGCTGAAGTTCGAACTGCCGGTGACAGAAGGCCGCGTGCAGGGCACTGGCGAGGTCTGCCAGATCGCGCTGGTGGAGCGCCACCGCGCCACCGGCACGGTCACCAACGCCTTCGTCTCGGGCTTCGGCTACGAGGGGCGCATGGCCATGGCCTCGACCGTTGCGCATGACAGTCACCACATGATCGTCGTGGGCACCGATGCCGAGGAGATGGCCCGCGCTGCGAACCGCCTGCGCGAGGTGGGCGGCGGCATCACCGTGTTCCGCGAGGGCGAGGAACTGGCGCTGGTCGCCCTGCCGATCGCGGGGCTGATGTCCGACCGCCCCGCCGCCGAGGTGGCCGCCGACGCCGACCGTCTGGTGCAGGCGATGATCGACTGCGGCTGCAAGCTCAACAACGCCTATATGCAGCACTCGCTTCTGGCCCTTGTGGTGATCCCGGAGCTGCGGATCTCGGACCTTGGGCTGGTCGACGTGCAAAAATTTGAAATTATCCCATTGTTAGAGCCGCAAACATGACGACGATCCTGACCCCGGACACCCCGACCCCGGAAAGCTTCCGCAATGCGACCGCTGCCGTGGACCGTTTGACCGAACTCTATGAGCAGGCCACGACCTTCCTGCGGGTAGCTTTTGCCAAGGCGATGGAGAGTTCGGCCCCCGATGCCCGCGTCCGCGCCTTTTACCCCGAGCTGCGGTTTCGCACCTCCTCCTATGCGCATGTGGATACGCGGCTGTCTTTCGGGCATGTCTCCTCTCCCGGCACCTTTGCGGCGACGATCACCCGGCCCGATCTGTTTCGGAACTACCTGATCCAGCAAATCGGCCTGTTGATCGAAAACCACGACCAGCCGGTGATCGTCGGCCCTTCGACAACGCCGATCCCGGTGCATTTCGCCATGTCCGGGGACAACGCGATGAACGTGCCCCAAGAAGGGGCCGCCGATTTCACCCTGCGCGATGTCTTTGACGTGCCGGATCTGTCGACCACCAATGACGATATCGTCAACGGCACCTATGTCCCCGAGGACGACGTGCGCCCGCTTGCGCCCTTCACCGCGCAGCGGGTCGATTACTCCCTCGCGCGGCTGGCGCATTACACCGCCACGGATCCTGAGCATTTCCAGACCCATGTGCTGTTCACCAACTACCAGTTCTACGTGACGGAGTTCGAGCAATACGCCCGCGAGATGCTGCGCGACCCCGAAAGCGGCTATACCGCCTTCGTCTCGACCGGCAACGCCGAGATCACCGACCCAGATGCGCCGCTGCGCGAGTCGTTGAAGACGCCGCAGATGCCGACCTATCACCTCAAGCGGGCGGATGGGTCAGGCATCACGCTGGTCAACATCGGCGTCGGGCCGTCCAATGCCAAGACCGCGACGGACCACATCGCCGTGCTGCGGCCCCATGCCTGGCTGATGGTCGGCCATTGCGCCGGTCTGCGCAACACGCAGGCTTTGGGTGATTTCGTGCTGGCGCATGGTTACCTGCGCGAGGACCACGTGCTGGACGACGACCTGCCGGTCTGGGTACCGATCCCGGCGCTGGCCGAGATCCAGATCGCGCTAGAGCAATCGGTGGCGCAGGTCACCCAGCTTGAGGGCTATGAGCTCAAACGCATCATGCGCACCGGCACCGTCGCCACCATCGACAACCGAAATTGGGAACTGCGCGACCAGTCTGGCCCGGTGCAACGGCTGAGCCAGTCTCGCGCCGTGGCGCTGGATATGGAAAGCGCGACCATCGCCGCCAACGGCTATCGCTTCCGGGTGCCCTATGGCACGTTGCTATGCGTGTCGGACAAACCGCTGCATGGGGAGTTGAAACTGCCCGGCATGGCGTCGGACTTTTACAAGACCCAAGTCGCCCGCCATCTGATGATCGGCATTCGCGCCATGGAGCTGTTGCGCCGCATGCCGTTGGAGCGGATCCATAGCCGGAAATTGCGATCCTTCGACGAAACGGCGTTCCTATAGGGCTCGAAACAGCGGAAAATCGCATGTTTTCGCGTTTATAGCGCCACAATTCGTTGTGTTATCCCACAACATACCGTTACATTCCGGCCATGAGGCCCTAAAAAGCGGGCAGTCTAAGGAGAATAAAATGGCAAAACCGATGACCAAGACCCAGCTCGTTGCTGCTCTGGCAGAAGAGATGGACACCGACAAGAAATCCGCAGGCGCAGCGCTCGACGCCGTTTGCAACCTGATCACCCGCGAAGTGTCCGCCGGCGGTGCCGTGACCCTGCCGGGCGTTGGCAAAATCTATTGCCGTGAGCGCCCCGAACGGATGGTCCGCAACCCCGCCACGGGCGAACAGTTCAAGAAAGACGCCGACAAAGTGGTCAAGATGACCATCGCGAAGGCGCTGAAGGACAGCGTGAACGAGTAAGCCTTGGGCTGAGCGTTTACGAAAGGGTCGTCTTCGGGCGGCCCTTTTTCGTTGGCCACGAGGGCCATCGCCTGCCCGCGGGTCGGCGATCCGACATTGCGTCGTGCCACTTTATGATGCAGCCATGCGATGACTTTGCAAAGCGCCACCCAGCCGCGCTCAATCACCTACCCGGTCGCACCAAAGGCGCGCCCTAACAAAAAAACACCTATGGCGTGACGGGCGGGCAGGCGATGGCCCGGCGCTTGCGGCTTGACTACGGGCTGGGTGGCATACTGACCAGTTTTCTGCACCTTGCCCTCCCCTTCCAAACCCGCCATTGCTTAGCAAGTTCAGCACAGGGGGCATTTCATGGACATCCGCGCAATTCTCATGGGTCTGGCCTTTGCCGTGATGTGGTCCTCGGCCTTCACCTCCGCCCGCATCATCGTGATGGACGCCTCTCCCCTTCTTGCCCTTTCCCTGCGCTACCTGATCTCGGGCCTGATCGGCGTCGGCATCGCGCTGGCTTTGGGGCAAAGCTGGCGGCTCACCCCGGCGCAGTGGCGGGCGACGATCATCTTCGGCGTGCTGCAAAACGCAGTCTACCTCGGCCTCAACTTCATTGCCATGCAGACCATCGAGGCGTCCCTCGCCGCGATCATCGCCTCCACCATGCCGCTGCTGGTCGGCTTCGCCGCTTGGGCCTTCTTGGGTGAAAAACTGCGCCCTCTAGGCATTGCAGGACTGTTTGCCGGTGTCATCGGCGTCGCCATCATCATGGGCGCGCGCCTTGGCGGGCAGGTGGACCTCTATGGCCTCATCCTATGCGCCATCGGGGTGGTGGCCCTCACCGCCGCCACTCTGCTGGTGCGCGGCGCGACCTCGGGCGGCAACTTCCTGATGGTCGTGGGCCTGCAAATGCTCGTCGGTTGCGTTGCCCTCTCTATCGCCACCGCGCTGTTCGAAACACCCCGCATCGACCCCAGTCTGCGCCTGACGCTGGCCTTCGCCTATACCTGCCTTGTCCCCGGCCTTGCCGCCACCGTGGCCTGGTTCTGGCTGGTCAACCGCATCGGCGCCACAAGGGCGGCGACCTTTCACTTCCTCAACCCCTTCTTCGGCGTGGCCATCGCAGCGCTGCTGCTGGGCGAAACGCTGGGGCCGCGCGACATCCTTGGCGTTGCGATCATCGCGGGCGGCATCCTTGCCGTCCAAGTGTCGCGCCAGCGCAGAGCGTAACGCCAGTGTGAGCCGCACCCCCTTTGAATTTCACCGCCACACCCCATCTTATAGGCCAAGCCCATGAATGGAGGACGCCATGCCCCAATACGAGAAAACCAACGCCGCGATTGACGCGCTGAGCCCCGAAGAATTCCACGTCACCCAACGCAACGGCACCGAACGCCCCGGCACCGGCAAGTACCTCGACAACAAGGAACCGGGCCTCTACGTCGACATCGTCTCGGGCGAGCCGCTGTTTGCCTCCTCCGACAAATACGAAAGCGGCTGCGGCTGGCCTAGCTTCACCAAGCCGATCGAGCCTGCCTATGTCGAAGAATTGGAAGACGCCTCGCTCGGCATGATCCGCACGGAAGTACGCAGCAAGCACGGCGACAGCCATCTCGGCCATGTCTTCCCCGACGGCCCGCCCGACCGCGGCGGCCTGCGCTATTGTATTAATTCCGCCTCCCTGCGCTTCATTCACCGTAACGACATGGAGGCCGAAGGCTATGGCGAATATCTCAACCAAGTGGAGAATGTGACATGACAACCGAACGCGCAGTGCTGGCCGGAGGCTGCTTCTGGGGCATGCAGGACTTGATCCGCCGCCGCCCCGGCGTGGTCTCGACCCGCGTCGGCTATACCGGCGGCGACGTGCCCAACGCGACCTACCGCAACCACGGCACCCATGCCGAGGGGATCGAGATCATCTTCGACCCCGCGAAGACCTCCTACCGCGAGTTGCTGGAATTCTTCTTTCAGATCCACGACCCGACCACAGTGAACCGTCAGGGCAACGACATCGGGATGAGCTATCGCTCGGCGATCTACTATGTGAATGACGAGCAGAAAGCCGTGGCCGCAGACACCATCGCCGATGTCGAAGCCTCTGGCCTCTGGCCCGGCAAAGTGGTGACCGAGGTCGAGCCCGTGGGCGATTTCTGGGAGGCCGAACCCGAGCATCAGGATTATCTTGAGCGGCTGCCGAACGGCTACACCTGCCACTTCCCGCGCGCCGATTGGGTGCTGCCCAAGCGCGACGCCGCAGAATGAACCGCTGCCCCCGGCCCCGCGCCGGGGGTTAGCCCACCGCCACCCGAGGGCGGCCCGAGGCTTCGACGGTGAGCGCGGCTTCGACAAAAACCTCCCGCCCCTCGACATCCGCGAGACGGATATCCCGCGTCACATGACATTCGATTTCCGCCGCCCCGGCTGTGAATGCGCGGGCGCGGGCGGCTTCGGTCAAAGCGCGCTCCCCTTGGGCCAAGGCCCGATCAGCGGTCGAAAAATCCTGCGGCCCATCGGCGAGGTGGAGGCGAAACACCCCTTCGTTCGGAACGGTAATGGTCGCACTCTCGCGCATGATCACCCGCCCCACAACCGCGCCGATGGCATTGGCGACATGAGCGTTCGCGGGCAGGATCATCTCACTGCCCAGCCTTTCGCCCACCGCCGGGTAGTAGGTCGCCGCCGAGGCGCCCAGCCCCACCACAGGTAAGTTCAGCCCCGCATCGATCCGCAGCACGCCGCGATGGCCAGAGAGGCCGCGCTGCATCAGCACATGACGCGCCAGAACCTCTGGCGGCAGGTCGAAACCGGGTGTTTCTTCGGCGAATGCGGTCTCTAACAGGGCCAAGGTCGTCTGGTCGGTCAACCGGTCGAGGATGATCTGAGCGAGGTCATCAGGATCAGGACAGAACCGCATCCCCGACCCGCCGCGCTTGCGCCCGAACAGGGTCAGCGCCTTGCGCGCGGCACCGGCATCCCATGCGCAAAGATGCCCCGCCACATGGCTCGCGTCCGTGGGCGTCACCCCCGCCAGTTGCACCAGCCCGCGTGCCACCAATCGCGCCAAAGCGCTTTGATCGACCCGATTACGCAGCACATCCCCCAAGGGCCAGACATCGCCGCCGATCCGCTCCAACAGTGCCATTTCGCGCGGAGCCAGACCTTCGGCCCCCTGCACCACTACGGCGCGGACAAAGCGGCCATCGTGCTCTGCCACCACGCTGCGGCGCAGCTGCGCATCCAAGGCGCTATGCACCACCTCCGGCGCGTCGACCGCGATGAGAGAGATTGGCAACAGCCGCTTCGGCCCCAAGGTCACGCCTGCGGTGAGCCCTTCAGACGTGAAATGCACCTCGCTGTCACCGCCCAGCCCGTGGGTGCGCATCGCGACCGCCTCGACCATGGTGCGGTAGGGACCGACCTGCGCGCCCGCCGGGTCAATCGCCGGGCGACCGTCGCGCAATAGGGCCACATCGGTCGTCGTGCCGCCGATATCCGATACCAGTGCCGTCTCTGCCCCGGTCAACCAGCGTGCGCCCACCAGTGACGCCGCAGGGCCGCTGAGGATGGTCTCGATGGGCCGTTCGCGGGCCTGTGCGCTCGACATCAGGGCGCCATCGCCGCGCACCACCATCAAAGGCGCGTGGATGCCGAGATGGCGCAATTGATCCTCTGCCCGGCCAATCAGCCGGTCGATCATGCCGATCAACCGCGCGTTCAACAGCGCCGTGAGCGCCCGCTTCGGCCCGTTCAGCTTGGCCGAGAGACTGTGAGAGGCCGAGACGGGGCGTCCCGTGACCTCGGCCACCAGTTCCGCGACCCGCTGCTCATGCGCGGGGTTGCGCGTGGCGAATTGGCTGGCCACGGCAAAGCCGCTGACCTCGGCCTTATGCGTCTCTAAAAAGGCGATCAGGGCCGGTTCGTCCAAGGGCGCCACCTCTGCCCCCGCGTGGTCATGCCCGCCGGAGAGCAGCAGACGAGGATCGCCCCGAAGGGCCGCTGACAGGCCATGGGTCTCAAGGTCCGCCGCGCGAAACCCGACATAGATCAACGCGACGCGCCCGCCCTGCCCTTCGACCAGCGCATTGGTCGCCAGCGTGGTCGAGAGGGAGGCCATGGCGATCTTTTCCGCCGCCACACCGGATTGGGCCAAAACCGCGCTGACCGCCTTGCCGACGCCGACGGCCAGATCGGCGCGGGTGGTCAGCGCCTTGGCGGTGGCGATCACCTCGGTCTCATCGCGGATCAGCACCGCGTCCGTGTAGGTGCCGCCCGTGTCGACGCCCAGTAACACCGCCATGGGCGTGCCTCCTATGCCAAACGCGCTGCGGCCCAACGCGCGGCATCGGCCACGGTGGGGTCAGCGTCTTCGGTCAGAGATTGCGCCACGGGGCGCAGCCGCGCCAGCCCGGAATTGCCGATGGCATAGAGCACGTTGCGCACGAAACGATCCCGCCCGATCCGTTTGATCGGAGAGCCGGAATAGCGCGCGCGGAAAGCGCTATCGTCAAGGCCCGCAAGCTCGGCCAGATCGGCGGGCTGCACCGCAAGGCCATGATAGCGCATATCGCTGGCCGCCACGGCGAACTTGTTCCACGGGCAAGCGGCGAGGCAGTCGTCGCAGCCGTAAATCCGGTTGCCCATCTTCTCGCGCAGGTCCAGATCGACCGGCCCTTTGTGTTCGATCGTCAGATAGGAAATGCAGCGCCGCGCGTCGAGTTGATAGGGCGCGGGGAAGGCATCCGTGGGGCAAGCATCGAGGCAGGCCCGGCAAGAGCCGCAGTGATCCACCTCCTGGGCGTCGGGCGGCAGATCGAGCGTGGTGAACACCGAGCCTAAAAAGGCCCAATTGCCGAACTTGCGGCCTAGCAGGTTGGTGTGTTTGCCCTGCCAACCCAAACCGGCGGCCTGCGCGAGCGCCTTTTCCGGCACCGGGGCGGTATCGACGAAGACCTTCACTTCCGGGTCAAGGGCGCGGGTCTCTTCCATCAGCCAGCGCGCCAGCCGCTTCAGCCGTTTCTTGACGATATCGTGGTAGTCCCGCCCCTGCGCATAGACCGAAATCGCGCCCTTGTCGGGATGCTCCAACACCGCGCGGGGGTCATGTTCGGGGGTGTAGCTTTCGGCCAGCATGATGACCGACCGCGCCTCGGGCCAAAGGGCGGCAGGGTTGCCGCGCCAATGCATCCGCTCTTCCATCCAGCCCATCTGCCCGTGAAACCCGGCCTCGACAAAGCGGGCAAGCCGTTCGGGCACCTCAGGCACGTCCTCGGGGCGGCAAATGCGGCAGGCGACAAAGCCTTCCTCAAGCGCCCGGGCCACCACCCGCGCCTTCAGAGCCTCCGGCCCGATTTCGGCGCGGGGGCGGGCAGGCATCAGAAGTCGAGGTTGTTGTAATGCACCGGCGGCGGGAAGCCCGGCAGCTGATCGGCGAGGATCGAGCGGAAGGCCGGGCGCGACTTGATCTTGGCATACCAGTCCTTGACCACGTCAGAGCGGTTCCAATCCACGTCCGAGATATAGTCGAGCGACGACAGATGCGCCGCGGCGGCGAAATCGGCCAGCGTCATCACGTCGCCGGCCAGCCAGCGGCGGTGATCCAGCAGCCACGCCATGTAATCGAGGTGATATTTGATCGCCTTGGCCCCGGCCTTGACGTTTTTGCTGTCCGGGTAGCCCTGTTTGGTGACTTTCTTGTTAACCCGCTCATACAGCAGTTTCGAGGTCACCTCGTCATGAAATTTGTCGTCGAACCAACTGACCAAACGCCGCACTTCCAAGCGCTGTACCGGGTCGCTGGGCAGCAAGGATGCCTCAGGGCGGGTCTCTTCGATATATTCACAGATCGCGGCGCTTTCGGCCATCATGATCCCGTCAAGCCGCAGCACAGGCACCTTGCCCGCCGGGTTGCGGCGCAGGAAATCGGGGTCTTGCTCCCAATAGCGCTCCTCGACCAGTTCCACCTCGATCTTCTTCTCCCCAAGGCTGAGCCGCACCTTGCGACAGAAGGGGGACAAGGGAACGTGAAACAAGCGAGCCGTCATATAAAGTCCGTGTGGTTAAAGGGATTGCACTCTTCCATGCCTGCTGGCGGAGGGATTTTCAACTCTCGAAACAGGCGGCGCGACCGTCCGCGCGGATGGTCGCCGCCCCGTCCATGATCTGCGCCGTGCGCTTGCGGGTAAAGTCACCGGGGCGCGAGGCCGAACGCTCTTTCGGGTCGGGCAGGATCGCGGCAAGCCGGGCGGCTTGCGTGGCGCTCAGGTCTGCCGCCGCGACGCCAAAGTAATGCGGCGCCGCCGCCCCCACGCCAAAGATGCCTTCGTCGAACTCGGCCACATTCAGATAGACCTCGATGATCCGCCGCTTGGGCCAGAGGGTTTCGACCAGCGGGGTCATCCCGGCCTCAAGCGCTTTGCGCAGCCACGAGCGGCCATGCCAGAGGTAGACGTTCTTGACTGTCTGCTGGCTGATTGTCGACGCCCCGCGGGCCGATCCGTTTTCGATCGCGGTCCGGATCGCCTGCATGTCAAAACCCCAGTGGTTGCAGAAATTCGCATCTTCTGCCGCCACGGCGGCGCGGGCCATCACGGGGGCGATCTGCTCAAGCGGCACCCAGTCGCGCTGAACCCCGCCCAAACGGCGCGATTCCGAAAGCATGTAGAAACCGGTGGGCGGATTGACGAAGCGGAACAGCAGCACCAACAGCACCGCCAGGGCAAAGGCCAGCGCCAAGGCGCGCACCAGCCAGCGGCCCGCGCGTTTCTTCAACGGGGGGCTTGCATTGCTCGATTTCTTGCCCCTGGGGGCGGTCTTTTTCCGTGTCGCCATGGATCAGCTATAGGCCGTCTGCGGATTTTTGTGAACGGCTCTCGCGCGCTGTGATTTCTTGCGCGAGGTAGGCTCCGATCCGAGCAGAGCCTTGGGCCGAGGGATGTACGTTGTCGCGAGCGAAGAGCCCGCGATCCCCCCGGTCGATCACATCTTCGGAATCCACGAAATGGATGCCCGGGCGGTTCGCGGCGAGGCGGGCGATGCGGGATTCGATTTCGACCAGATCATCGCGGCAGCCTGCGAAAGCGCCCGAACCGGAGCCTGCGTAATAGCCCATCCACATGACCTGCGCGCCGGTTTGGGCGTGCAGACGCTGCAGGAAGACAGGGATGCTGCCGCTTTGGCCGTCGGGTGCGATCAGCGCATTCACGGCCGCCCCGCAGGCGCCACAGCCGCAATCGGCGTTCAGGTCGTTGGCACCACCATTGACCACGACCCAGTTCCAGCGCCCGCCGGGGAACTGCTGTTGAATGTCAAAACCCACGGCAGAGGCGATGGCCGAGCCGTTGTCGAACTGCGCGCCGGGCACGGCACGGCTGGTGACACTGCGCCCTGTTTGGTTTGCAATGACATCGGGGATCGCGGCATTGCCGTTCCACGCCATGATGGAATCGCCGAGCACGAGGATGTCGCCCCCGCCGCGCGGGGCGGTGTCGGTGCAGGCGGCGAGACCGGTTAGGAAGGCAAGGGTGATCAGAATTTTACGCATGAAGTCCTCCGATGCGGAGGAAGTAGCGCATCCCGGTCTGTCTACCACCCCGGGCCCGGAATCAAGCCGAAGGCGCCGGGCCTTCGCCTGCGCGCCCAAACGGATAGGCGATTTGGCGAGGCTCAGCGAGACCCGCGAAGACACACCATGGCGGCACCATGAAGTGGCAGTTCGCGGCGTCGTATCGCCCACCCGCGGGCAGGCGGTGCCCCTCCCCGCGCGACCGGAGCCGCGCGGGGGATAGCTTACTCCGCCGGAACCGCCGCCTCTTCCACGCTCAGCGGCGCGGGCAGATGCACCAACATCTCCTTCGGGCAAACTTGCAAGAAGTTGTGCTTCTCGGTCTCCCAATGCTGAAGGATATCGGCGGCCTTGCGGCTCTTGGTCTCGGCGACATGGCGCTCAAGCAGCCCGTGCAACTGATCCTGCCAATGCGCCACGGTGACCGGGCAGGTCACGATGGTCTCGGCGTTCATCAACTTATGGGCCGAGCCCTCGGGATCATAGAGATAGGCCATCCCCCCGGTCATCCCGGCGGCGAAGTTCGCGCCGATCTCTCCAAGGATCACCGCCACACCGCCGGTCATATATTCACAACCGTTGCTGCCGCAGCCTTCGATCACCACATGCGCGCCCGAGTTGCGGACAGCGAAACGCTCGCCCGCCCGGCCCGCGGCAAAGAGGTATCCCGCCGTCGCACCATAGAGCACCGTGTTGCCGATGATCGTATTCTCCGACGCCACCACCGGGCTCGCCATCGAAGGCCGCACCACGATCGTACCGCCCGACAGACCCTTGCCGACATAGTCGTTCGCATCGCCCGAAACTTCGAGCTTGAGCCCCGGCGCGGCAAAGGCCCCCAGCGACTGCCCAGCCGAGCCGGTCAGCTTCACCGTCAGGTGATCCGGTTGCAGAGAATTGCGCATCCCGAAGCGTTTGACGATATGGCTCGACACTCGCGTGCCGACGGTCCGATGGGTGTTCTGCACGGCATAGGACAGTTGCATCTTCTCACCATCCTCAAGGAAGCGCGCGGCATCGCGGACGATCTGCGCGTCCAGCGTGTCGAGCACGACCTGACGCGGCTTGTCGCGGTCATAGACGTTCTCATGGGCGCCATCGACGGTGATCAACAGCGGATTGAGGTCCAGATCATCAAGATGCGCCGAGCCTCGGCTGACCTGTGTGAGCAGGTCCGCGCGGCCGATGACGTCATCAAGGCTGCGCGCCCCGATGGAGGCGAGGATCTCCCGCACCTCCTGCGCGTAGAAGGTGATGAGGTTGACCACCTTGTCCGCATTGCCGGTGAACTTGCCGCGCAGGGCTTCGTCCTGCGTGCAGACGCCGACGGGGCAGGTGTTGGACTGGCACTGGCGCACCATGATGCAGCCCATCGCGATCAGCGCTGCGGTGCCGATGCCATATTCCTCGGCCCCCATCATCGCCGCCATGACGATGTCGCGCCCGGTGCGCAGCCCGCCGTCGGTGCGCAGGGTGACCCGGTCGCGCAGGTTGTTCATCGACAGCACCTGATGCGCCTCGGTGAGGCCCATCTCCCAAGGCAGGCCCGCATATTTGATCGAGGTCGCCGGGGACGCGCCGGTGCCGCCGTTGTGGCCCGAGATCAGGATGATGTCGGCCTTGGCCTTGGCCACACCCGCCGCGATGGTGCCGACGCCGGAGGAGGCCACCAGCTTCACCGTCACCTTGCAGCGCGGGTTGATCTGCTTGAGGTCGTAGATCAGCTGCGCGAGATCTTCGATCGAGTAGATGTCATGGTGCGGCGGGGGCGAGATCAGGGTCACGCCCTTGGTCGAATGCCGCAGCCGCGCGATCAGGTCGGTGACCTTCATGCCCGGAAGCTGCCCCCCCTCACCGGGCTTGGCGCCCTGTGCGACTTTGATTTCCAACTCTTCGCACTGGTTCAGATACTCCGCCGTCACGCCGAACCGGCCCGAGGCCACCTGTTTGATCTTGGCCGAGGGGTTGTCGCCATTGGCCTCCGGCACGAAATGCGCTGGATCTTCGCCGCCCTCGCCGCTGTCGGATTTCGCGCCAATACGGTTCATCGCCACGTTCAGCGTCTTATGCGCCTCGGGTGACAGCGCCCCCAGCGACATGCCCGGCGTTACGAAACGCTTGCGGATGGAGGTGATGCTTTCCACCTCTTCCAACGGCACCGGCGTGCCCTTGGGCTTGATGTCGAGCAGATCACGCAGATGGATCGGCGGATTGCTCTGCATCTTCTTCGAATACTGCTGCCACATCTGGTAGGACGCTTTGTTGCAGGCCATTTGCAGCATATGCATGCTGCTCGCCTCCCAAGCGTGTTTTTCGCCCGAGCGGCGCAGTTTGTAGAAGCCGCCGATGGGCATCACCACCCCGTCGCCCTGCCAGCCCTTGGCGTGGACCTCCTCGGCCTTGCGCTGGATGCCGACGACGCCGATGCCGGAGATGCGGCTGGTCATACCGGGGAAATATTCGGCACACATGGCGCGGGACAGACCCACCGCCTCGAAGTTGAGACCCCCGCGGTAGGAGGAGATCACGGAAATCCCCATCTTCGCCATGATCTTGAGCAGACCCTGGTCAATCGCTTCACGGTATTTCTGCACCGCCTGCGTCAGGGTCATGTCCAGCAGCCCGCGCTCGATCCGGTCGGCGAGGGAATCCTCGGCCAGATAGGCGTTCACCACGGTCGCACCACAGCCCACCAGCACGGCGAAGTAATGTGGATCGACACATTCCGCCGAACGCACGTTGAGCGAGGTAAAGGTCCGCAGACCCTTGCGCACGAGGTGACTGTGCACCGCGCTGGTGGCAAGGATCATCGGCATCGCCACGCGGTCAGCCCCGCTGTGCTGATCGGTCAGCACCAGATGCCCCGCGCCCGAGCGCACGGCGTCTTCCGCCTCGGCCCGGATGCGCGCGAGGCTGGCGCTCAGGTTGCCGGGACCGGGCTCGAAGGTGCAGTCGATGGTGACGGTATGCACCTTGAACTGGGCCATCAGCTCATCAAACTGCGCGTTGCCCACAAAGGGGCTGTCGAGCACGATGATCTCGGTCTGGGAACTGTCTTCGTCGAGCACGTTCTTGAGGTTGCCGAAGCGGGTCTTGAGGCTCATCACCCGGAATTCGCGCAAGGAGTCGATCGGCGGGTTGGTGACCTGGCTGAAGTTCTGGCGGAAGAAATGGCTCAGCGGACGGTACTGGCCGCTGAGCACCGCCGAAGGCGTGTCGTCGCCCATCGAAGCCAGCGTTTCCTTGCCGTCCTCGGCCATCGGCGCGAGGATCTGTTCCAGCTCTTCGATTGTATAGCCCGCGGCCACCTGACGGCGGCGCAGTTCGGCGCCTTCGAACAGCGGTTTTTCGGTGACACCGGCAAGGACATCATCCATCTCGGTGATCTTGCCGACCCATTCGCCGAAGGGCTGATTGGCGGCCAGTTTGTTTTTGATTTCAGTGTCATGGAAGAGTTTGCCCTCTGCCATATCCACCGCGATGATCTGCCCGGGGCCAAGTGCGCCCTTGGCCACAACGCGCGCCTCGTCCAGCGGCACCATCCCGGCTTCGGAACCGGCGATCAACATGCCATCCGAGGTTTCGACATAGCGCATCGGGCGCAGCCCGTTGCGGTCAAGCCCGGCGCAGACCCAGCGGCCATCGGTCATCGCCAAGGCGGCGGGACCGTCCCAAGGCTCCATGACGGAGTTGCAATAGGAATACATGTCACGCCATGCCTGCGGCAGTTCCACCGCCTGTTTGGACCACGACTCAGGCACCAGCATCGTCTTGGCCATCGGTGCGGAACGGCCTGCGCGCACCAGAACCTCAAAGACCGAATCCAACGCGGCAGAGTCGCTGGAGCCCGCCGCCACGATCGGTTTGATGTCCTCGGCCATGTCGCCAAAGGTGGCAGAGGCCATGCGGATCTCATGGCTCTTCATCCAGTTCATATTGCCCTTGAGGGTGTTGATCTCACCATTATGGGCCAACATGCGGAAGGGCTGCGCCAGCCACCACTGCGGGAAGGTGTTAGTGGAATAGCGCTGGTGATAGATCGCGAAGGCGCTGATGAATTTGTCGTCCTTCAGGTCGGGATAGAACTCCGCCACCTGTTCGGCCAGCATCATGCCCTTGTAGATGACCGAGCGGCAGGACATCGACGCGATATACATCTGCGGCACCTGCGCCGCGATGGCGGCTTTCTCAATCCGGCGGCGGATGACGTAAAGCTCACGCTCGAAAGTCTCTTCATCCACGCCCTTGGCGTTGGAGATCAGGATCTGCTCAATCTCGGGCCGGGTCGCATTGGCCTTTTCGCCCAGCACCGAAATGTCCACGGGCACATGGCGCCAGCCATAGATGTAGTAGCCCATGCGAAGCACTTCGGTCTCCACGATGGTCCGGCAGGTCTCTTGCGCCGCGAAATTTGTGCGCGGGAGGAAGACTTGGCCCACCGCGATCAACTCATCCTCGCGCGGGGTGTGGCCGGTGCGGCGGACTTGTTCATAGAAGAAGGGGACGGGGATTTGCACATGAATGCCCGCGCCGTCGCCGGTCATCCCATCTGCGTCGACCGCGCCGCGGTGCCAGATTGCTTTCAGCGCATTGATCCCGTTGACGACGACCTCGCGGGTCTTCTCGCCATTGATGTTTACCACAAGGCCCACGCCGCAGGAGGAATGCTCTTCCTCGAAACTATACATGCCTTTTTCGGCCATCATCGCGCGTTTGGCTTCTTCGCGGGCCACCCAGGCGTCATCATATTTGGTCATGGCTTGGTTCCTTCCACAAACGCCGCAAATCCTGCTGTGACTTCGGCCTTGGTTTTGTTCTCGTGCGCTCTGACAAAGGCAGGGCTGCCGAGCGTCACGTCTATTTCATTCTTGGTCTCGGACAGCGCCGCATGGGGCGGGACGGCAAAGCCGCCCCGGTGCCGTCACTCCGCCGCGATGCGCTGCGCCCCGTTGAAATCGTCGAGGATCGCCTGCGCGCAGTCGCGCCCGTCCTTGATCGCCCAGACCACGAGGCTCGCGCCGCGCACGATGTCGCCCACCGCGTAGACCCCGTCGAGCGCGGTGGCCCCGGTGACGTAGTCGGCCTTGATCGTACCCCAACGGTTCACCGGCAGCGCCGGCTCGTTCCAGAGCGTCGGCAGGTCTTCGGGTTCAAAGCCGAGGGCCATGATCACCATGTCGGCGTCTTCGACATAGTCGGCGCCTTCGATCACCTCGGGCGACTGGCGGCCCGTGACATCAGGCGCGCCGAGGCGCATCTTTTGCACCATCACACCGGTCACCGGATCACCGACAAAGCCCTTGGGCGCGCTCAGCCATTCGAAGATCACGCCCTCTTCCTCGGCGTTTTGCACTTCGCGCTGGCTGCCCGGCATATTGGCCCGGTCACGGCGGTAGAGGCATTTGACGCTTTCCGCGCCCTGACGGATTGAGGTGCGCACGCAGTCCATCGCCGTGTCGCCGCCGCCGATCACGACAACCTTCTTGCCCGCGGCGTTCAGACGGCCGTTTTCGAATTCTTCGACCGTGTCGCCAAAGCTCTTGCGGTTGGAGGCGGTGAGGAAGTCGATCGCCCGCTCCACGCCGAATCCGCCCACACCGGGGGCTTCGATCTCACGGGTTTTGTAGACGCCGGTCGCGATGATCACGGCGTCATGCTTGCCCCGGATCGCGCCGAAGCTGATGTCGACACCGACATCGCAGTTCAACTCAAAGGTCACGCCACCGTCGGCAAGCTGCGCATTGCGGCGCTCGACTACGTCTTTCTCAAGCTTGAAGCCGGGGATGCCATAAGTCAGCAAGCCGCCCGCCCGGTCATAGCGGTCATAGACAGTGACCTGCACGCCCGCGCGGCGCAGCATATCCGCCGCCGCCAGACCGCCGGGGCCCGCGCCGATGATGCCGACACTTTCGGGCCGCTCTTCGCGCGGGGCAGCGGGTTTGACCCAGCCCTGTTCCCACGCCGTGTCGGTGATGTATTTCTCGATCGAGCCGATGGTGACGGTGCCATGGCCCGACTGTTCGATCACGCAGTTGCCTTCGCAGAGGCGGTCCTGCGGGCAGATACGGCCACAGATCTCGGGGAAGGTGTTGGTGGCCTGGCTGATCTCATAGGCTTCTTGCAGACGCCCCTCGGCAGTCAGGCGGAGCCAGTCGGGAATGTTGTTGTGCAAAGGGCAATGGGTTTGGCAGTAGGGCACGCCACATTGGCTGCACCGGCTCGACTGCTCTGCCGCTTTTGCATCCGCATATTCGGCGTAAATTTCATCGAAATCCGTCCGGCGCAAATCTGGCGGGCGTTTTTCGGGCATATCCCGCGCAACGTCTGTAAATTTCAGCATGACCTGCTTCGCCATATACCCGTTCCTTCGACAGATTCCGTCAGAAGGCTCGTATACGAGAGCGCCAAAGTAAATAAAAGACAGCAATGCTGACCTATTTACCTCTTTCCGAGCAAATGGGAGGCTCGGCGATCATTTTTATGCATCATTTAAGGTCCGATGCGGACCTACCCACTAAAACCCAGCCCAAAGCGCGAGGATAACCACCCCGCCCACAAGGATTCGCCACCATCCGAAAAGCGCGTAACCATAGCGACTGATGTAATCGAGCACCCAACGCACCACGAAAACGGCAGAGATAAAGGCCATGACAAAGCCCACGGCAATCTCGCCCATGGCCGAGGCGTCCAGCACGTCGCGGTTCTTGTAAATGTCATAGGCGAAAGCGCCCGCCATCGTCGGCATTGACAGAAAGAAGGAGAATTCCGCCGCTGCCCGCTTACTGGCCCCCAGCAACAGAGCACCAACGATCGTTGCCCCCGACCGCGAGGTGCCCGGGATCATGGCGAGACATTGGATCACACCGATCTTGAAAGCCATGGAAAGCGGGAATTTGGTCGCATCGGAATGGGTCGGCGCAGGGGCAATGCGATCCACGACCAACAGGACCACCCCGCCCAGCACCAGCATAACGGCAATCAGCAGGGGCGTCTCGAAAAGGACCGTTTTGATGAAGTCATGCGCCAGAACGCCGATCACGACCGCCGGCAGAAAGGCCAGAAGCACCGACCAGATGAACCGCCGCGCCTGCGGATCATGCGGCGCGGCCGAGAAGACAGCCCAAAGCCGCGCGGAATAGACCGTGAGGATCGCCAGCATCGCGCCCAATTGGATCACGACCTCGAAGGTCCGTCCGGCGCTTTCGAAACCCAGAAAATGACCGGCCAGCAAAAGATGCCCGGTCGAAGATACGGGGATAAACTCTGTCAGCCCCTCCAGCAAACCCAGAAAGGCGGCGATCAGAGTGGTCGATTGTTCCATTATCCCTGCCGCAGGTTACGTGCCGATGCTTTGATGGCGTCATATTGCCCAGAGGGCCGGAACCGCCAGAGATAGTCGGGCAGCACCGCATCCATTGCGGTGGGGGTGATGCCAAGCTCGGCAAAGCCGCGCGCCCTTTCCGTCACGACATTGTCTTTGCGCAGGTTCTTGACCTGATCGCGGGTCAGCATCTTGTTAGTGAACAGTCCAAAGGTCGCAGCCTGCACCATGTCGAAACCAAAGGCCACGATCTTGGCCAAGAACCACGGCATGTTGAGCACCAAACGACGACGGTGAATCACCTTGAGCATGCGCTGCATCAACCCGCGGAAAGTATCCACATCGGGACCGCCGAGTTCATAGACGCCCGAAGCGGCTTGCCCTTCCAACGCCTTTTCCGCCGCCTTGGCCACGTCATCGACGAACACCGGCTGGAACCGGGTCGAGGCCCCGGCGACCGGCAGGATCGGGCCGGTGCGGGTCATGCCTGCGAAACGGTTAAAGAATTCGTCCTCCGGCCCGAACATGATCGAGGGGCGCAGGATGACGGCATGGGGCATATGTTTGAGAATGGCCGCCTCGCCCTCGCCCTTGGTGCGGGCATAGTCGCTCTCGGCCTCCATATCCGCGCCGATGGCAGAGACATGCACGAAATGGCCGATCCCCTCGGCGGCGGCCATGCGGGCGATACGCTCCGCCCCTTCGGATTGGACGGCGTCAAAGCTGTTCTTACCGGTCTCGACCAGAATGCCGACGCAGTTCACTACCGCATCCGCGCCACGCAGCGCATCGGCCACGGAGCGATCGTTGCGGATGTTGCACAAAACAGGTTCGACCTGGCCGACCACACCATAGGTCCGCACAAAGAGCGCCTCATTGGGATGGCGCACCGCCACCCGCACCCGCCAACCAGCTCTGGCCATGCGATACGCGATATAGCGTCCGACAAACCCCGAACCGCCATAAATCGTGACCAGCTTAGACATTCTGCCGCTCCTGTAGATAAATTCTCTGACAGGATGTACCCGCGCACCGCCCCTGTCACAAGGCCAAACCCCCGGTTGCAGCGCCTTGCGTGGAGGATTTTCCGATTTTCGCATAAATTGCGATTGACAGTCCCCCGGCTGAGCCTTAGAGCACCCCACACGATACGTGCCCAGGTGGCGGAATGGTAGACGCGCTAGCTTCAGGTGCTAGTACTGGCAACGGTGTGGAGGTTCGAGTCCTCTCCTGGGCACCATATATCCGCAATAAGTGATTGTTAAATAAGCGCCTTTCTTAAGCGTGCATTTTTCAATCCACCTCTCAATCCACCCTGCAAGATTGGCATCGGGCGATACTGCACACGGGATTTTCTTCGAAAGGTTTTGTCGGTTGAGGCGTTCTACACCCCTAGAACGACATGACGAACCACAGGCCAAACATCCAGAGCAGACCTAACGCAATAGCGAATCCTACGCCATCGCGTGAATGCCAGAGGTCATACCGGTGGATCGGTCGCTTTTGCTTGTCAGCAGAATCGTCGTTCTCATCTGGCGTCATAGGCAGAACATAGCTTTGACACCCATCGCAGCAAGACAGCGATGGCAAAAATTAGGCAACTGCGACTTTTTAGCGCTCAAGAAAATATGCAACCAGCTTGTAGCCAGCAGCAATCCACAGCAATAAAATCGTTATCGCTCCAGCCCAATGGGAAAACTTCCACTTCTCAGTAATGCGGACGAACAGACTTTTGCCGCTGTCTTCGTTAGACGACATCGATGCTCTCCTGAAAATAACTACTAGATAGTTATCAAGGCAACTTAAAGTGGTTCAACCTCCGCGAGAAAGATTTAACATAAATCAAGTAAACGTTTTCGTGCATAGCTTCCTAAGCGAATGAGCCTAGTGGCGCCAAGCCTCTGAAGATGCAGCTACAACCAACGGTGGATCACTTGGAAACGACCTCAGGTCGAACCACTTGAAGCGCGTGCCGTCTGGATTGCGCTGGTCACCCATTACAATTTGCGGAGCGTTCACCCTGTTGCGGATGAGCGCGGCGCGGAAGGCCCGTAGGTCGATCAGCCACCACGCCTCAAGGCCCGTCTGGTCGGCGTTAGAGTGGCCATAGAACATCCAGTCCCCATTGCCGTTCACAATCTTGGAAAGCTCCGTTTGCGCGCCTGAGGCAACAGCAGAGCGTATGGTGAACTGGTAGGGATAGCGCTGTGCATAGCCGGGTCGCCGCACGCGTGCTGCCACCCGCATGTCACGGGCATCAAGCATCATGAGGTCGGTGGCTTGGATATGGTCGAAAGGGTCGGCAGCAGTTTCCAAAAGATAACCGCCGATGAGTTGCTTAATCTCAGGCAAAAACCTGTCGGACCAGTTCCGGTTGTTCGTGTAGCAGTTCATCTCTGACAGCCTCCAATGCGGCCCCCACCGCGTTGCCCAAGCCCCGAAAGAGAGGCGCAGGCGGGTTCGTTAGGCCTTGGCCCGCAGGTATTTGATCACGGCCTTCTGAGCGCGAGGATATTGCTCGCACAGCAACTCCCCGGCGCAGTCCTCGACACACCATTCCAGCATGGCGGCGGCATCTGCATCTGACTTAGGCTCAAAGCAAGAAATGCGCTCAGCATACCATTCAATGTTCTGATCAAGCTCGGCCATCTCCGCAGGTTCGGCTGTCTGTTCGGTAGGTAGCGCCTGCATCAATGCGTCTCTGGTGCGTTTGGCTGCTTTCCATTTGTCTAGCAGCTCCACAGCACCCGTTCTCTGGCTGGCATCATGTTCCGGGCGCTTTCCTCTCAGTTCGACCAGTTCAAGAGTGCTGATCAAATCACCGGCCATGTTGTTTGCCAGCTTGACCGTGTGGGCGGTTGCCGCGCCGTCTCCCGGCTGCTCTGGTGCATCCCCTTCAAGAGAGCGAACACAGACGCGCAGAAGGCTGCTGAGGTCGTATGCATCGGTGATTGCGGTTGCGAGGTTCATGTTCATTGAACTGCCTCCCCTGCCAAACGGCGCGCCCCGGTGCGGAGATTTAACAACGCGATGTAGGTAGGGTTTTTCATCGATGCCTCCCATTCGGGCGACCCGATATGAGAGACCGGGCCTTCGGTTTCCCAAAGAAGGTTAGCCAATGCGGCAAGCCCTTCGGCGGTGGTCGGCACATGCTTCAGCATTTCATCTTCGACGCGGTGCAGCTCTTCCATCATGTCATCGAGCAGCGGGTCGCGACTATCAACTGTATTGATCAGCTTTCGCAGCGGGCGGCTTCTGTCGTAGAGAGCAGCCAGCGGATCACCCTCACACTCGGTCAGGCGCTCCGCATCAGAGCGAAGAGATGCAACCGCTTCATCAACCATGCCGTCGCAGATCAGAGCTTTGACCTTCCGCAAAGCATCAACAGGAGTTTGCGGCTCAATAGCCATGAGGGCGCGTTCGGCCTTGCCTACGGCCTCTGCGGCGTCTCCGACTGCACCTTCCTTCCCGGGTGACGTCTTGCCGCCATTCGCCGTCTGATATGCGTCACCTGCTGCGATAGCGGCCTCATGGGCTTGGCGGGCATCTTGTAGTGCCTGTAGGGCGTTCGTGAATTTAGACATGTGAGTTTCCTCCGTTCGTGTGGCGTTCGGCCACGGTGGTTTGATTGTCGGGAATTCAGGCGCGGTATCGTGGGCACCCCCTCAACCGCGATGTGTGAGATGATCGCTGGATTGACTGAGCACGGCCCTCAGAGCTGCGCGAAGGACGCCAATGCGGGCATAGTCGGGCTGCTCCCAATGGGTCTTGCTTTCGAGGACAGCGATTTCCTTTTGGATGCGGATCACTTTGGGTGATGCCTGCTTCTGCTTCTCCTGCCGCGCCTTCATCGCCAGTTCATGCTTGGCATTAGCCCATGCAGCTTTCAGGGCGCGGCGCATGATGGTCCGGAACCCGTACAGGGCCACGTTGGCTTTACGGACAATCTCCCAAGCAGCGTTCATGATGGCTTTGCGATTGTAGCGGGCTTCGGTGGTCATTGCTTTACTCCGTTCGCATTAATGCATATCCTGTATGCAATATGGGTGAGGCCTCCACCTATGTCAATACTGTGTATGCAAAAATGATAACGGAGTAATCAAATGACGCCGGAGCAGGTAAGAATGGCCCGAGGAGCACTACGAATAGGTGTCCGGGAACTAGCATCATTGGCGGAGGTCTCTTTCACCACCATTAATCGGTTTGAGACTGGTAAGGGCGGCTTGCAGCATTCTAGTGCGGAGGCCATCAGGGCAGCTCTTGAAGGGCAAGGCATCCAGTTTCTAAGAACCGGCGAGGTTGCAAACGGTTCGGGCATCGCCATGCAGGACAAGGGCGAATAAGTGGCCATCAAGTACGATGTACGGCAGCGCACGGTCTTGCTGTGCGATTACAGCAGAGGTGGGTTCCAGCCGCCAGAGATGGTCAAACGGCGGCCTGCAATCGTGGTATCCCCACGCTTACGGCACCGGACAGGGCTGCTGACAGTAGTCCCTCTCAGCACGTCCCCTCCTGATAGGATAGAAGACTACCATTGCCGGATAGAGCTGCCCTACAGCTTACCGAATTTCCCTCAGACCATATGCTGGGTTAAGGCAGATATGCTTGCGACAGTGGGCTTTGGCAGGCTGGATCTTTTCCGCACTGACCGCGACCACACTGGCAAGCGAAAATATCTAACGCCTCGTATCTCTGAACATGAATTTGAAAAGGTCGTTGCCAGCCTCAAGGCCGCTTTGGGCATTCATTGAACTCGCCCGTGTCCCGTTGACCTTCCGACATACCAAGCCTATATGTATCTTGTCCGCTCGCAGAAATGCTGAGCCTCAAAACCACTCACGTGGTAACCCCGTGAAGGCCATAACAAGCCGCGCGGGGTTTCTTCTTTCACCCTTTTTCTTTGAAAGAAAAGCGTTAGCCTCTCTACTAGAAATCCTGCACTAGCAAAAAACTAAACGCTCTTCCTAGGGTTGTCTCTGGTCAATGCAGAACAAGTTAACTATTATCTTTGCCATGGGTGATGGCATGAAGTTCTTACGTCTATATTTCGCAGGAGTAGCAGCCTTGATGTCTCTCCTGATCTTGCTCAACCATGCGACATAAGCGCGAACACACGCCAATACGAGGCAGGCATACAGGTGATGCTGACAAATCTTAGAAAAAGGTTTGACCTACCATCATCGCCCTATTCCTGCTTTGATCTGAGCGCCAAGTGTAGTGGGTTTGAACGGCTTATAGATAACTTCTTTGGCTCCCATTTCTAGCAGTTCGGATTTGGTGGCTTCCCCTGTTCGAGCAGTAAGGAAAATAGCAGGCACGTCTTCAAGTCCCGGAATCTCACGAAACCTCTTAAGCACCTGCGGACCGGACATTTCTGGCATCATGAAGTCGAGCAAAAAAACATCCGGCTTATAGTCGCCAACTATACGGAGTGCTTCTTCTCCAGAGGAGCAATCGACCACATCAAAGTCACCGTAAAGTTCTAAGGATAGCTTCACTACCTCAAGAACGTCTGAATCGTCTTCAACGAGTAAAAGTTTGATCATTTCGCTCTTTCAACTAGTCAAAATACGAGCGGCATCGAACCGGAACGAATGAATATACCCACTGATTATGGCGAAAGATACCCGCCAAAAATGCCTGCCTTGACAACAAGCTTCACGGTTTTTTGGGCGGTGATCAAGGTCGGCTTTATGGTTCCATACCGTCCAGTAGGTCTTTGCCATCGTCCGCGATATCCGGTTGCAGTTCATTGCGTCGGAACAGGTCACGGAAGCGGCGCAGCCCCGCTTTCATCTCATCGCGCATATCGGCAAGGGACATGACCAGAGGCCCAAGGGTGCGCCATACAGGACGCAGGAGGGCCGCGTGCGTGGCGTCTGTAACCTTTGGCCTGCCATCCTCCCCGCGCGTGACTGTGCCCTCCCTGATAGCCTCCACAGCCGCTTTGATGCCTTCGACCTGTGCTGTAGCTTCCTTCTCTCGCAGCTCGACTGCCGCCTCCCTCTCTTTAAGCGATGCTTCCCGCTCCGCCTGCTGGGCCTCAACGGCACGGCTGGCTGTGACAAGCATCCGGTGCTTTTCCTCCAACTGCGCTGTTTTCTCAGATAACCGACGTTCATACGTGGCAAGCGTTCTGACATTTGCCTCTGTCAGCTTTTCCTTGGCACGCATCTTTGCAATGCGGCCTTGGAGCTTTTCGACCTCTGCCGCCTTTTCGCTGATTTCCTTAGGCAGGTCAGTGTGCAACTGCTCCACCGAACGATGAACCGTTTTAGAGCGCGGCTCGCCATCGGCTATCCTTTGGGCCTTTGGCTTGCCCCTTACAATCTGCGGGGCAAATTCTGCGATAGCTTGGGCGGCAACATCCTGCACACGCTTTGCCATGGTTGGGGTCAGCACCTTTGACAGGGGGCGACCATCTGCCCGAATGGCCGGCATCTGTCCGTGGGCGTGGGGTGCCGTCTCATCTCGGTGCGCCACAAGACCCGTTACCTCGGCCCCTAGAAGGGTCGCCACCGCCTTGGATACCGCCTCATACGCCGCGTCCTGCTGGTCTCTAGGCAGGGCTTCGAAGATTGGCTGTGCGGCCTTCCCAAAGGTGATGATGAAGCAGCTTGCTACAGCGGCGTCTTTCTTCATGGCACGCTGTGTCGGACGATTGGCGCGGTTGGCCAGACAGACCTGCCGCAACGTCGAAGGCAAGGCCGGGGTCATGATTGTGGAGTTCTCGGACAGCCGTTCTTGATCAACGTATCCCGGAATTTGCCCCATGCGCAGGTCATGGTAACGCGCAGACTTTGCGCGTCCCATTGAGCGATGCTCGATCCTAACTGAAATTGCGAAACTCTTTTCTTCCATGAACGGAAGATACGGGAAGACTCTGAAAATCGGTTTACCAAAACTGATTGGCCTGCCGTGTCGGATCGCGCGAGCGGGAACCTACTAGCCATAACCTCCCTGACGGGCTGTTATGTCTCTCCGGCGAAGGAGCGCTCCGCCCCCTTTCGAAACCCCAGGTTAGATGATCATTATTTTTTGATTACCGCAAACTTTCCTAACCTTTACCAACCCTTCGCTGGATGATGCCGGGTTCGTCGCGCTCTGCATCGCGCAGCTTGCGGGCGTCATGGATTTCATCACGGCGCAGGCCAATGTCGGCGGCAGTAGCGGGTTTAATACCGTTGTCACCGCCAACGGTTTTAGGCTTGCCGTCTTTGGCGACTTCACCACGGTCCTGCGCCGCGTCGTACTCTTCCGCCAACCGCATTTCAGCGCGGGCGCGGATTGCCAGCGCGTGATTTACGCCTCATTCACATCGGGCAAGGGTTCGCCGCTCTCAGCCTGTTTTTGGGATGACACTTGGAAGAGCAGTTTAATCGGCCCTTCGATATCCGTCTCCACTTCGAAAGACAGCGTCCTAACCACCAAGGCATAAAGCCACAGCTCAGCATCAGGGCTATTCGTTTCTTTGAACCTCTCCGACGCATCAGCAATCTGACTGCAATAGCTGACATATGCGTCAGGGCTGTGCGGCGGGGGTATTTCATTGAGGTATTTCCCGAACAGGCTGCACCTCGCCTTCGTAGCTCGCGAGGGCATCAGGTGACGGAGGGTTTCCGAAGCCTCAGCCTCGGAAAACACATCTGACGACCACTGCATCATTCCGTTCCCATTGCTGCGGCTGTTCCGGCGAAGTAGGGCGCAAGACGGCTGCTTTGTTTCGGCGTTAGCTTCACGCTGCCGGGATCGACCAGCAAGAGGCGGAACAGCTCAGGGTCCGACACCGCATCGATAAGCAGCTTCTCAGCTTTGTCGTTCTGTAGGTTTCCTAGAATGCCCTTCATGCGGTTGGACGCCATGTTGGCCGTCTGGATCGAGGCCCCACTGCTGCCCCCGCCCATCTTGGCCCCCTGCTTTGCCGCGATGACCCTTGCCGCCATTTCAATCAGCCGGTTTGGGGAGCGCGGTGACAGCCCGCCGATATCTGGAGCAGCCTTGCGGCCCTCTCGCAGTTTCCGCAGCTCGTTACCGATAATCTTGATGCGGTTCAGGTCCGCATTTGGCAGAGCTGCCCGCAGGATCGCAGCCGTTTCCGGTGTATCCAGAAGACGCAGCATCGCCTCACCGTTGAGGCCGTTGGCATCGGTGCTTTTGCGGATCACGTAATCAGCAAAAGAGCCTTTAAGGCCATCCATAGCCTTCCCAGACGGGTCCTTTCGCGCGGTGGCGACAAGTTCACGCGCCGCGACCGACGGCCTCTTTGCCTTGAATACCGTATCAATTGCTGTCTCCGAAGGCCCCTGAGTGAATGCTGCTGTAATCGACTTGGCGGGACTGTTTGCATCTTGCAAGGCGCGAGCACCCCGGTCTGCTGCGTTTGACGCTCGTGTTTGCGTTCTAATTGCTTCATCAAGTGTATCACGCAGGTAGGGAAAGCGCTGCAACATTTCTCCATTGTCGCGCATGAAGGACAGCGCGCCACGCTGGTTAAACGTCCCGTCAGCACCGAAGGCGGAACGATTGAAAAGACCAGTAACGAAGTCCTCCATTTGACTGTCCGCTGAGCTGCCTGTCGCCTTCTGGATATCATCAGCACCCACTGCGCCGGTCGCGCCGCCCCGGCCAAGGGAGCGATTGAGCGTCAAGCCGGGGTCAATCGACCGGCCCCCATCAATGCTACGTTTCAAAAGCTTGCCTACAACCCCCTGGCTGAAGACTTCGTGCATTTCGGCTGAGAAGGCGCGGGCGTTGTCGATGGCCTTGCCCGCGTCTGTTACGCCTGCACCTGCGCCAAGGTCGTCCAGCACGGCGTCCGCAACCTCATCAGCGATACGGGCCATGTTGCGCTGCTGGTCGTTGCCGCTACGCGCAGAACGGGCGACCTCGCGCAACTTGCTGTAGAGGCCGTGCATCTCGCCAACGGTTTCGAACTCGTCAAAGCCATTGTTGGCACTGGGGCCGAGCAATTCTTGAACCACACGCGGGATATCATCCCTCTGTGCCTTCGGAGTTTGTGCAATCAGGGCCTGCGCCTTCTGTCGGGCTGCTGTAGTGCCTACTCTGGTGTCTCGCGGCACTCTGGCCCACAAATCCGCTTCTTGCACTCTAGCGGCGCTCTCAGCGGCTTTGATCTTTTCCGACACCTCTTGGCTGTTGATCATCTCGCTGTTCTTGACCGTGGGCCGCAGGGCACCGTCTGTCGCACGGTCCACCATGCTGACGATTTTATCCCGCCATGTCTTCCGGCGCTCATTGAAGAATGCTTGTGCGTCCGCAGGGTCCCCGCCCATGCTGCGAATGTTCTGTGCTGCAACCTGTTTGCCCTGATCAGTCTGCTGCTCGATCCGCGCCCGCAGGTTAGGGTCGCGGCGCATGGCCTCCTGTTCCAATCCTAGAAGGTTCTGGTCGCCGGTCTGTTGTGCCGGTGTAAGACCAATTTCGGTAGGGCCAACGCGCCGTGCCAACTCTGCCGCCCGCTCTGGCCCGCCTGCCAGTTCCTGCAACCGCTGACGTGCAACCTCCTTGCCGCCAGCGTTGGTGTAAGGCATGGCAGCGGTCTTCACTGCGCTTGTCAGCTTTCGCGCACCAATTGCGCTAGGTGTAGACCGAACCGCGCCGGGGATAGCCCCCACGCCCGCACCGCCTGCGATAGCCGCCGTCTGCTGCACCCATTCAGGCGCGCCCGCATCCTCGGCCAGCCCTGCGCCAGCCTGCGCGCCGCCCCCAGCAAACATTTCCGACACTACGCCGCGTGTTGTATTCATTGCTTGCGAGGCGTCGTCAGCGATGCTGCCAAGAAGACCACCTGCGCCGGAGAGGGCCTTTGCAACTGCTCCGCCAATCGGTGCTGCGCCAGCCGCCTCACCTGCGCCGCGTGCGAAGTTCTCCATCAGCGTATCAGGCTCTGTCGTGGCCCGATTGACCCCGATAGCATCCATTCCCGCCTCAATGCCTGTCTTGGCCGAACCAGTGCCTTCTTTGAACGGGTTGAGGGCATGGGGCTTATCGAACGGATTGATCAGGTCGATAATACCGCCCGCGCTGTTGGCAATGCCTTGGTTTAGCTGCCCCATCAGTCCGGAATCATCTTTCGGCCCCAAGGAGGCGGCAATCTCATTCACTGTGGCTTCTTGCTGCTTAGGAGAAAGGCGAAGAAAGGCCTCATCGACTTTTACGCGCCGACCTTCGACGTTGAGGGTGATCTCGCTCATTGCTCAATCCTCCATGTTACGCCGCTACTGGTCTTGTTCCCGCCGTCGCTGCTGCCGAACCTTGTCAGCGCGCCTGTGACCTTCCCGAGAGCCGCGTTCAGCGCCGCCTCCCTGTTGGTCAAAACCTGACGCTGCTGCGGAGAGATTTGCCTGCCAAGCTGTTGCCGAACCGTGCCAAGCTCCTGCGTGAAACTGCGCTCTAGTGCGCCGAGCTTTGACTGCGCATCACTCGCGCCTTGGAAACCCCCGGTTTTCGGCGTCAGGTCTTCAATGTTCTTGAGCAGGAATGCAGGGACGCGTTGTCCGTAGCCCTGCGAGATATCGTTCACGAGGTTTTCCCGCAGAACCGCGAAGTCTGATTGGGTTTGCTGTACGCCGTCATAGGGTGCGTCTACGCCGATGAAGTCAGCCGCCGAGTTGATACCGCCTTTTACCATGCCCTCGAAACCAAATGCATCGCTTGCGTCTGGTCCCTGTCCACCCGGCATCGGTTGAGCGCTTGGCTCTGTCGGTATTGCGCTCGGTGTAGCTTCGCTTCCTGTTTGGAACACGGGGTTCCCAGACGAAAGGTCTACAACTCGCGTTTCCCGCGTGTAGGGGTCTGTAACAGTCTTGTAGACGCCTTCCTTGATACGGATCGCCACGTCACGCGGGATGCCGATACTTTCGAGGCGCGCGATTTCCTGATCGGCTTCGGAAGGCTTTGCGCCGCCTCCCGGCGATCCTGCAACAGGGCCAGCTTGCGGATTGTCCGCATTCCACCAAGCACCATCATGGTAAGCGTAGTTAGGGCCGCTTGGCTTTTCACCTTTAAGGCGGAGATACTCTTTAAACGCCTCCTTGGCGTAGCCATTCTCTGCTGCCTGAACCAAGTAGTCAGGAGCGCCGCTGGCCTTCATAACCTGAGCCGTCCGGTTCTCTCGCTTTTGAGCTTGGGCCTGCTCCTTCGCAGTCTTCGCATCCTCACGCCTGTCGCTCATACGCGTGTGTAGGCCGCGAATTAGTCCGACATTCGGGTTCAGCGACATGCCTGCCAAACCCATCTTGATTTCATCCCGGCGGTTCGCTGTCATGTTTGGGAAAATCTTACCCAATAGCCCGCCTGCTTTTTCCGGCTCCATAGGTGCCTCCAATGTATCGTTTGCGATGCCGCCTAGAAGTGAGAGCGCACCGTCACCTGTTGATATGCTCGATGTTGTTTGCCGCGCGGGCTGCTTGCCAATCGCGCTCATCGCTTGATCCGCGATGGCCTGACTTTCGTCGCCCGGCTTGTGAACGTGGCCGGGTTCGCCGTGATATGCACTGCGCAGCCAGTCCGGGGCATTTGCACCCTTACCATCCGCCCCCCAGACACCGGGGTTACCGAAGCCAACATGCATACGGCCAGCGCCCATGTAGTCGTCGCCAGCGCCCCAGCCGGTAACGCCGCGCTGCTTGCCCCGCTTCACCATCTCCTGAAAAAGAGGCACGTCATCAGGGTTGTTCCAATCTAGCTTGCGGCCTTGGTAGTAGAAGTCCGCGTCTGCCGCATTGCCATGATCGTGCCGTGTCGAGCCAGTACGCGGCCCGCCTGACCCTTTCGGGGCCTGCCCGCCGCTATGCACCTCCATCTCAATGCCCATTTCAGGCAGGAACGACAGTGCATCTACCAGCTTCGAAGAGAGGGGCTGGCTGCGAATTGCAGACTCGTTGTTGTACCGAAGCCAACTCATGCATCCGCCCTCCGGAAGAGCGCGAAAAGGCCCGTCGCCGAAGCCTGTTTACGTTCAATCAATCTTGGCCCTTCCATCTCTGCACCTCTTCACAAAACACGGTATTATAATACCCCATTTCGGCTTTTGCTTCACGGTGTAGACACAGCCTTGGGCATATTTTCTTTGCCAATGTGGCTTCCGTGTTGCGCGACGTAGTCGAGCAGATCACCCATCCGCTCTGATCCAAGTATTGCCACGCGGTCAGCCCCCTCCTGGGGCATGGGGAAAGTGAAGAACGGTGCCTTGTGACCTTGGGCCAAGGCCTCTGCCTCGATTGCTTTTGCAGCTTCGGATGCTGACCAATGGGTCGGCACTGTAGCAAAGACTGTCATCGGCTCAGCAGGCCCGCCCTCTAGCTTTGTGATGCGTCTCTTCAGGGTCATGCCACGAACTCCTTGTGCTCACGCGTCAGGCGGCTCTGCATTTGCTCTAGCGTTTCGCCGTCGTGCTTCGCATGTTCACGCGCTTCGCACTTTGGGTTCAGACAGTAGGCATGAAAGTTCTGCGGCTCTTCAGTCGAGGCGCTTACCTTCACTTGACTAGCATGGCCTTCGCCGCCGTCCTCTGTGACGACCGCCTCAATGCCAACAATGAAGATATGCTCAAGGTTCTCACCGTCGCCTGTCGCTTTCGGGCCTTCCAGTTTCCTTACGCGTCGTTCGATACTCATTTGCTTTCCTCCAATGCCGTAATCCGGCGTTCAATCTCTGTGGTTTCCAATGTGCGGCGGAACTGCTCGACCACCGCCATTACGGATGCGGCTTCCAGCGGGGTTACTTCACCCTCGGCGAGAGCCTTGAGCAAAGAGCGTGCCGCGTTGGCCGCGTCTTCCGCCGTTTCGATATCCGGCAAGTCGAACGATACGGGCGCATCCTTCCGTGCCGGGGCGATCCGGTCGAGACAAAGGCGCAGCGCTGTCACGTCGCCTTCAAGAGCCTTGTCTATGGCTGCCTGTGTTAGCGCCGCCTGCTGTCCTTCCAGCATCGCTTCGATGGCCTGTGTGACCTTATGGCGTGCGCCTCTTGGCCTGCCGGGGTTACCGCTGGCGAAGGTGCCATCCGGGTTCCGTTCATCCGTTTTCGCACCGTTTTTACGGTCGCTCTTCTTACCCATGCGAAGAACCTTTTCTGATTAGTTTCTGCTGTTGAGACAGGTCGGTTTGCTCCACCACCTCGGGGGCACCACCTGCCGCTCCACCACCCCCCTCCCCCCCTTTAGGGGGAGGGGTGGTGGAGCAGTGGTGCAGGGGGGTATTTGCTCCACCTTGCTCCACCTGCTTTTTGGGGGTGGTGGAGCGGTTCATTCGGATGCCCATTCGCCCACCTCCAAACAAGGACGCGGACGTCTGCTTTCGTCATTGACCTGAAGCTTGATGAGCGCCCCAGAATGCAGCCATGCCTCAATCATTTTCTTGATCCGGCGCTTGTCCTTCGTTGCGTCCAGCCCCAGAACATCGGCGACGATTACACCGGCCCAATCCCTGCCAGCCTGATCCGAATAGCGCAGTTGCTTACCCTCAATGGCATGCTGTACGGCCATCAGGTCCTTGCTGGTGAAGCCGTCGAAGGTATCCGGCCACTCCCAAGTTTCAGCCACACCAACGCTCTCTCCGTTCACCAATTCGACAGATACCATGCGCCGCCATGTGCGCTTGCCCACGGGTGCGAGGTTGGACTTGTCGCGGGTCACGGTGAAATAGGTAGTCAGGTCATCGGGCTGAATGCCCGCCTGCTCTCTCTCGTCCGCTGTCATGCGGTTGAGCACCCGGCCAGACCGTGCAGCCGCCAGAAGGGCCGAGCCGCCCCTGCTGTCCTCTGAGGTGGCCTCTACGCCGTTGGTCTTGCGGGTATGGTGAACCAGTTCAATCGCACAATTGCACCGGTCGGCAAGTCGCGCCCACTCTTTGGCTATGAGATCAATGGCGACGTTGTCGTTTTCGCCCGCCTGATGGGAGGACACGAACGGGTCAACGACCATCACATCAATCTGACGTTCTGCGATTTCTCGCGCCAGCTCTTCAATCTGAGGCTTCACGATAACGACGCCCTCGCGAGACGGAACAGCCGTGCAAAGCTCGCGCTCCCGCCCGGTATCAACGAACAAGCGCCCTTCGACCTCATCAGGCTGCACGTCATGGTGCTGCATGGCTGCTGTGATCCGTAGGTTCATCTCGTCGCGCGGGTCTTCGAGGTTGTAGAGCCAAACGTTCAAGCCCTTGGCTGTCCACTCCCCCAGCAGCTCACGCTCAGAGACCATCGCCAGCCCCTCAACGATGGTCAGGGATGACTTACCCACGCCACCGGGCGCAACGGTCACTGCGACCTGCTTGCGCAGAAGGTGCCGCCCATAGACCCATGGGCGACGGGGCAGGCTATTGGGGTCCTGCCAGATGAAAGGCGTCGGCAAGCGGTCGGCTCCGGTCGGGTGTTCCGCCCGGTGCTGATCCAGTTGCACTGCCATTGCTGTGAAATCGCGCATCAAGCTGCCAGCCTCCCTTGCACAAAGTCGAGGAAGGCCGCTTGGCGCTCAAAGGGCATCGCCTCAAAGCTGGCGAGGCAATAGGCCTCCCGCTCATCAGGTGCTGCCATATCGGCCCAGAATGCTGCCTCGTCCATATGGTTGGTTAACGGGGCAATCGGCGCGCCTACGCCGTTGAGCAGGACCGCTTGAGCCACGTCAACAACCTGCTCAGGTGTCAGGGACCGCAGAACGGCCCATGCCATAGCGGCCCGCTCTTGAGGTGTCAGGCGTGCCGTTAGCACCACCGTCAGGCCATGCCATGCGTCAGCGTCAGTTAGCAGCAGCGAATAGCCCACGGTGCGGGCAACACGCTTATAAGCGTCTGGCATGTATTTACTGAGGGTCTTGCTCATCCCGTTACCCCGCGCAGTTTGAACGGGCGGTGGACCTTAGCAGCAGTATCCTTGCCGTGCCGGATTGCTGCATCCCGATCAGTGAAACGATAGAGGCGCGTCTTGATAGGCTTCATGCCATCACTTGGCGTCACCAGCACCACGTCGGAGTAGCGGCCCGACTTGCTCACCGTGTAGTAGCTGGTCGCTGCCGTGGGCAGTTTGGAAACATTGGACATTACACGCCCTCCCCGTAGTGCAAGCCAGCGACAAGGCGGGCTTGGGTTGCGGTCAGGCCGTAAAGGCGTTGCAAGCGGGCAATCTGGATTTTGAGGGCCATTAGCATGCGCCCTCCTTGCTGACCGGCCCCAAGAATTGGACCTTGCCTTGCAGGGTGTAGTACTTGCGACCGTTCGCGAGAGCTTTTGTCTCGGCGTGCAGGCCGTTGTCCTCTTTCAGCCGAAAGATGATATCGCCGATCCGTACAGTCGAAGCACAATACAGTTCGCCGCTCAGTAGCGCATCCACAACTTGGCGCTTGCGCTTATCCAAGACGACCTCAGCGGCCTGACCGTCGGCACCAGTCACCTGATAGCGTGCGCGCTCACGTGCCTCGGGCAGATCACGCACCGAGAGAATCCAGCGCGGTTTCGGTTCGAAGTTAAGTTGGTTAGTCATTTTCCGCGTTCCTTTCAGGATTGAAAGGCGTGCGGCGTTGGGTTATCTTACGTATGTCTTGCCGGACTCACGAAAAGAAATTGCCCTCTGCCTGCATCGCCTTGCGGGTGGGGGTTTTCTTTTAAGCGGCTGTTTTCATTTTCGCGTCGATATAGCGATCCAACTCGGAACGCCGAATGCGGGTCGAACCGCCCATCTTCACGAACTCCAGGTTTCCTGCCTTCCACTCCCTGTAGAGAACGGCGCGGCTTTCACTGGTATATGCAACTGCTTGAGGAATGCTAAGCAAGCGCGGGGAAATGTCTGAGGTTGTCTTCATCTGTTTGTGCCCATCTTATTAGAATGATGGGGACAGATTGCGCAGACAGAAACTTCGCGGAAAACGTCGCGGACTACTGAGAAACCTCGCGGACCGAGGCAAAAGCAACGTTCTCGCGAGGTTTACCTCTGGATGGGCTTTCGTCCAGGCTTACTGCCATCTGGAGGGCCTAGCTCTTTCCAGAGTACTCGAGCAGCGTCTCTTCCTTGACTAAGGTTTCTTGTTCCGAATGCATCGCGCTCTACCGCCGTACAATCCGGATTCTGTCGTATAAACTCTAAAAACGCCTGTTTTGCATCTTCACCCCGAAGGTTCCGGTTTTTGGTTCGCGTCTTCGTTTCTGCGTACGCTCTTCTTATCCTACTTCTGACTTTATCGACTTCAGTTTCTCTGATGACCACAGCGTCTCCGTCGACTGCCAGCAGGGCTTGCGCGACCTGAGGTATAGGGGGCATTGGGCTTCCTGCAAAAACACCGAAGAGGCCTAAATCGATATCGAAATCTTGCCCCAGCCGTTCCGGCATTTCGCGAAGGTGGTCCATTGTAACAGACCAGCTTTCCTCATCTAGAAATAAGAACATCTCATCATGGGCCGTGAAGATGACGTGCTTGGGCACTGCGCACAGGCCGCCTTCCTTTGAGAAGACAAAGAATTCGTCCGTAAGTTCAAGGCCCTGTCGGACACATACGGGATTGTAATCATCGTCCCATTTCTTAGGGAACGGAATTAACAGCGAGTAGAGCGAAACATAGCCTTCAGGGCTGATCATGGCGAAACCTCCTTCAATCTAGACGACGCGATAAGCTCGGCATTACTCTGGTGTATCGAAACGACCCTCAGAAAATTGCTGTCAATTGAAACAAAACCAGCATCTTCCAACCCGTTTCTCAGTAACCCATCAGGTATAAGCGAGAGGGCTTTCTTTGTCTTATTCTCCACAAGAACGCCCCTCAATCCAATCAGTCACGGCGCTCTGACGCCAGCCAATGGCACGAACACCCAACTTGGTAGCTTTCGGGAAATCATCCCGGCCCATCATTCGGTAAATCGTGGACCTGCTGAGACCAGTCACCTCCTGTACGTCCCGGCAGCGCAGAATTTTATCAGTCATTGTTATCTCTTTCTTAAATGAATGATGCCATTCATACCGGCACATGGTTTCTACAAGATTTAAGATACGGGAATTAGGCAATTTTAATCACCTTGCTGGCGTTCTTGCCTGTAACGTGATCCGCCCAACGCGCCATTAGCGGGCGACGGCGCTCCAGTAGGTCTGTCCGGCGATAGGACCGCTTAACCTTGTTGCCATCGACATGCGCCAATGACGTTTCAACAACCACTTCGGGTACGTCGGTGGTTTCTTCGCACCAAGTCTTGAAGCTTGATCGGAACCCATGCGGACGAGCCTCCAACCCCTGCCGCTCCATATGGCGGCTCATCGCTGCATCCGAAATCACTCCTTTCCGAACACCGGGGAACAGGTATCCATCTCGCGCCAGCGGCTTCGCCAGCTCTATTACGGCGAGAGCCTCTTTCGATAGCGGCACTCGAAAATCGGTTACGGCCCCCACCTGCCCTTTCATGTTATCTTCGGGTACGGTCCATACGTCGCCTTCAATTTGATCCAAATGACAAAGGCGAACTCCATATGACCGAACCGTTGTCAGGATCAGCAGGCGCAATGCAAGATGGGTGGGCGTCTGCTCAGCAAGGCTCTTGTAAAAGGCTGGCACCTCTGGCCAAGGCATATAGGGAATGTTCTTCGCCTTGTGACGCGACTTCCCCAGAAGCGCTTTCGCCTTCATGATTGCCTGAAGATCCACATTGAGGCCCATCGCCGCTGCATGCTCAAGCGTGATATTCAGCCGGTTCATGGCTTTGCGGGCGGTGTCCGCTTTCTCATGCCAGATGGGTTCCAATGCGTTCTTGATATCCTGCTGATCAATTTCCTCGACGGGAACCTTGCCGATTTTCGGAAGCACATGCAGTTCGAGCGGGGAGAACCAGCGCCCGGCCTTACCATCACCCTTGAGCTGAGACTTGCGAGCCTCGAATGCCTCTAGCGCAACCGATGATAGGGTGTGCTCATCCCTAGCAGCCAAACGCTTTAGCCGGTCACGCTCTTTAATCGGGTCTTTGCCCTCTCGGACCACCGCCCGCCACTTCTCTGCCGCGGCTCTCGCTTCTTTCAAAGAAACAGCCTGAAGGTTGCCAATGCCCATCTCACGCCGACGTCCGTGAACTGTAACGCGCAGTACCCACTGAGCGCCGCCATCTTCACGCTTTACCAGCCAAAGCCCTCCCCCGTCTGAGTACTTGCCGGGAGGGGCCGTTCTGACCTTGGCCGAAGAAAGCTTGTTCAATGCCGCCAATTTTCTATCCACCTATCAATCCACCCCTACATATAGCATGGCATGGCATCGGATGAAACAGGCTGAGACAACCAAATACATTAAAAACAGAGACTTGGTTAATTATCGAAACAGGATGACACTAGATGAGACGTCAGTTCAATGCCTCTCCTGGGCACCATATTCCCCGACAGATGATTGACTGTAGATCAGGCCTTAAACGGCCCCGACGCCCTACCCCTCGGGGCGCTGCGAGCCGCCGGTCTCGCACGGCCCTATTGGACGCGGACACCCGCATTTTGCAGGCAAAGCTGTAGCCGCGTGGCAAGCTCGGCCAAGCTGAAAGGCTTTTTCAGACAATCGCTTGCCCCCGCCGCCAAAGCGCGGCGCAGCAGATCGGCGTCTTTCCGGGTCGAGATCATGACGACCGGGATGCCCCGATAGAACGGCAAACCCCTGACCTGGCTACAAAACTCAAGCCCATCCATCGCGGGCATCATGAAATCGGTGATGATCACATCCGTCGCGATCCGCTCCTTCGCCAGCACGGCCAGAGCTTGGGCGGGGCAGCCATAATCCGCCACGCAGGAAAACCCGACCTCAGCGAGGGAGGCTTGAATGAACTGACGCGCAATTTCAGAATCGTCGATAACGATAGCATTCCAGTTCATCGCATTTCGCCCTACACTTAAAGTCACGCCCCGAGGGTCACCGTATGGCGCGAGACTTAACATGACGTGAACGCTTAAATGCGTCTGCCGACGAACATCGCGGAGTCGGAACGCACGCAGGCGATCTCACCCCTTTGCCAGATAAGCTCCCCCTGCGCGGTCGCGTATTTGCCCATGCTGACGCAGGCGGTGATCGGGGTGATTTCGGTAACGGCTTGGGCGGCGTCGAAACTGTTGCTGAACTGAATGGACATGGCTTGTGCTCCTGAGTTGACTTGCCTCAACCTTCACACATCTCACCGCGCAATGCCTGCTGGCGTCGGGATAAGCGCCCTATTCTTAGGTATAGAGCGCCTCTCCCTCGGGCTGCGGTTAATGCCTATTCAGCAGCTTTTGGTACTTCGATACGAAGAGATGCGCGCCCTTCATCTTTTGCGTTGCCCAATCGCCCGCGGTGAAGAGCATCAAAAAGCTATTGCCGCGCATCGGCCCCAAGGGCAGGAGAAGTGGCGCCTCCGCGCCCCACGGGCGATAGGTTTTCATATCCGCCAGCTTGCGGCCCGTGATCAGCCCGGTGAGGGTCTTTCTCAGCCAAGGCAACTGGCGACTGACCGCGACGATGGTCATGTTGTCCCCGGGGTCTGCCACATCCCCCGCGGCAAAGACATTGGGCAAGGTCGAGGGGCGCAGATAGCCGTCGGTCTTGATCCGCTCCGCGGCGGTGACCTCGACCCCCGGCAGGGTCTTCAACAACTCAGAGGCGGCGCGCGCACCCAAAACGGGGAAGATCAGGTCGAAACTCCGCGCCGCCCCGCCATCGAGGGTGAGGCTGCCCGCGTGCGGCTCTGTCATGGAGGCAAGCCCTTCGGCCTTCTTGCCGAGGATCAGCTCCACCCCGGCGCGTTTCAGCTTCCTGCTCAGCGAGGCACCAAGGCTGTCGGGCTTTCCGGCAAAAAGCTTGTCGTCTTTGGTGATCAGGGTGATCTTTTTGTCGGGCATGGCATGGGCGATCTCACCGGCTAGCTCGACCCCGACAGCGCCTGCACCGATGATGCCCACGGTCTTGGCCGCCAGCAGCTTCTCTCGCGTCTCTTGGTTCGCGGCCCGCAGCCCGTCGATATCTGCGCCCTTTGGTTTGAACGGCGTCGCATAGTCCGAGCCGGTGGCGACGACGATGTAATCCGCCTCGACCCGCGTCCCGTCCTTCAGCGTGACACCATTGCCATCCACTCCAGTCGCCCGCGCCGCGACGACACGGCCCCGCTTCAACAAACGGTCATAGGGGATCAGCGATTGCTCGACCAAACTGGGCTGCACCACGGCGCGGATCATCGCGGAGGCATGTACGAAATGACTGCGCGGCTCGATCAAGGTGACCTCGGCAATCTCGTCCATCGCCTTGGCCAGTTCGGCCCCCAGATAGCCGCCCCCTACGATTGCGATACGCTTGCCCATGGGGGTCTCTCCTTTTGGTCGGTTTCGCCTGTCGGACAGTCTGCCCGCGTGGTCAGGTATCTACATAGGTGCCCTCTCACCAATTTCTTGCAGAACGTGGCGAAAGCCGCCGATCTTGCCGTCACAGGGGGCTAGATGCTCACGCGATAAGCGCGGGGAAGGGCGCGATTCTCTTAAACGGTGCAACATATTGTTTAGAATCATCGCACCTGCTTAACTCCCCCAAGCGACAGGGAGAGCCGCGACACAATGAAAGACACCAAAGCAGAGACTTTTCTGCGTTTCGATAACGTCAAGAAGAGCTACGATCAGGAAAATCTCGTCGTCAAAGGTTTCGACATGGATGTGCAGGAGGGGGAGTTCATCACCCTTCTTGGCCCCTCCGGCTCGGGCAAGACCACCGTGTTGATGATGCTGGCGGGGTTTGAGAGCGTTACCTCCGGCGATATCGCCATCAATGGCCGGTCGATCAACAAGACCGCGCCGAACAAGCGCAACATCGGCATGGTGTTCCAGAACTACGCGCTGTTTCCGCATATGACTGTCGCCGAAAACCTCGCCTATCCGCTGAGCGTGCGCAAAATGCCCAAGGCCGACATCAAGGACCGGGTGGCCGAGTATCTCTCGCTGGTGGAGCTTTCGGCCTTTGGCGACCGTCGCCCCGGGCAGCTTTCGGGCGGGCAACGGCAACGCGTGGCGCTGGCCCGTGCGATGATCTTCCAGCCGACGCTCATTCTCATGGACGAGCCTCTTGGCGCGCTCGACAAGAACCTGCGCGAGCAGATGCAGTTCGAGATCACCCGCCTGCACAAGCAGATCGGCTTTACCGTGATCTACGTCACCCACGACCAGACCGAGGCGCTGTCGATGTCCGACCGGATCGCCGTCTTCAACGACGGTGTGGTGCAGCAATGCGCCCCGCCCGCGGAATTGTACGAGCGCCCGGTGAATGCCTTCGTGGCCGAGTTCATCGGCGAGAACAATTTCGTGCAGGGCCGTGTCACCCGGATCGAAGGGGAGATCGCCAAGGTCGAGACAGACACCGGCACCATCACCACACAGACCTCCGAAGGGCTGACGGAAGGCGCGCAATGCCGCGTCTCGATCCGGCCCGAGAAACTGTTCATTCACTCCACGACCCATGCGCATGACAACGCGCTGACGGCGACCTTTGTCACGCGCATCTACGTGGGCGATTTCATCCGATATTATTTCCGCCTGCCGGACGGCACCGACATTATCGTCAAAGTGCTCAACGACCTGTCCGCACCCGAGTTCGACGAGGGCGCGACGGCGCAGCTGTTGTCCCTGACGAAAGACTGCATCGCCTTTGCCAATTAAGGGCGACCGGGGGCAAACCGGGGCCCCGCATAAAACCTGGGCATGACAAGGAGAGACCGATGAAAAAGCATTTGAGTTATCTGGCCACTGCGGCGCTGATCGCCAGCCCCGCCTTGGCCGAGGATCTGACGGTAACGTCCTTTGGCGGGGCTTATGGCGCCGCGCAGATGGAGCATATGATCCAGCCCTATATGGACAAATCCGGCACCAACATCCTGTTCGAAGACTACGGCGGCGGCGTGGCCGAAATGAAGGCGCAGGTCGAGGCGGGCAACATCCTGTGGGATGTCGTCGACATCGAAGTGATCGACCTCGAACGCGCCTGTGCCGAGGGCTATCTGGAAGTGATCGACCAATCGGTTCTGCCCGATGGCGACGATGGCACCCCGGCGGCGGATGACTTCATCGATGACGCGCTGGCCAATGAATGCGGCGTGGGCAATATCGTCTGGTCCGTCGTCTTTGCCGTGAACACCGAGAACGGCGAAGGCCCGAAAACCATCGAAGATTTCTTTGATACCGAGACGTTCCCCGGCAAACGTGGTCTGCGCAAGCGGCCTCAGGTCAACATGGAATGGGCGCTGCTGGCCGATGGCGTCGCCCCGGAAGAGGTCTATGAGGTGCTGGCCACCGAAGAGGGGCAGAAGCGCGCCTTTGCCAAGCTCGACACCATCAAGGACGACATCACTTGGTACGATAGCTGGTCGCAGGCCCCCGTGCTGCTGAACGACGGCGGAGCGACCATGGTGCAATCCGCCAATGGCCGCATCTTCGCCGCGATCAAGGACGATGGCGCGCCCTTCGAGATCGTCTGGGACAGCCACATCTATGACCTCGACGTTTGGGCCATCATGAAAGGCACCGAGAAGAAAGAAGAGGCGATGGAGTTCATCAAATTCGCCACTGGCACCGTGCCGCTCTCGGGCATGCAGGACGTGGCCTATGGCCCGACCCGTGCCTCTGCCCAAGCGCTGCTGCCCGAGGACGTAAAGCAAGATCTGCCCACCGCGCATCTTGACGAAGGCGTCAAGGCCGATGGCATCTTCTGGGCCGACTATGGCGAGACGTTGGGCGAGAAGTTCAACGAATGGCTGCTGCAATAAGCACCCTGCTCCGCGCCTGACCGGGCGCGGGGCACCCAACCCCTATAGAAGAGTAACCGCGTGTCCAGCCTCACTTCCCAAGACGCCGCCAACGCCCGTCGCCAAATGCGCAGGCGCCGCCTGCAGGCGTTTCTTTTCGTGGTGCCGCTGCTGCTCTTCATCCTTTTCGCCTTTGTCGCCCCGATCACCACGATGCTGTTTCGCAGCGTCTACAACCCTACCGTGGCTGAACTGGTGCCCGAGACGCTGACCCTGTTGGAGGACTGGGAGGGCGAGACCCTGCCCGATGCGGCGGTCATCACCCAAATGGCTATCGACATGAAGCGCATGGCAAACAACCGCACCTCCGGCAGGTTCGCAGATGAGATCAACCGCGCCTTGCCCGGCATGTCGAGCGTCATCAAATCCACCGCCCGGGGCCTGCGCCGGGCCGAGGATGCCGAGCTTGCCGCCGATGGCGCGCAGATGCTGCTGGAGGAAAACGAGCGCTGGTCCCGGCCCGCCACCTGGCGCGCGATCCGCAGCGCGGGGCAGGTCTATACCTCAAGCTACTACCTCACCGCCGTCGATATGGAATACGACGCCGAAGGGGAGATCGTCCTACGCGACACGCAAATTTACAAACAGCTCTATACCAAGACACTGAAGATGGCGTTGGTGATCACCGGGCTGACAATGCTGCTGGGCTATCCGCTGGCCTTTTACATGTCGCAGGCCAGCCCCGCGACGGCGAACTTCCTGATGGTCTTTGTCCTGCTGCCCTTCTGGACCTCGCTTCTGGTGCGCACCACCGCCTGGATCGCGCTTCTACAGGCCGGGGGCGTGGTAAACTCCTCGCTGCTCTGGGCGGGGCTGATCAATGAGCCGATCGAGCTGCTCTACAACGAGTTCTCCACCATCCTCGCCATGACCCATATCCTGCTGCCCTTCATGGTGCTGCCGCTCTACGCGGTGATGCGCGGGATCGATTCGAGCTTCATGCGCGCGGCGATCTCCATGGGGTCGAACCCGATTGGCGCGTGGTACAAGATCTACCTGCCGATGAGCCTGCCGGGCCTGTCGGCCGGGGCGCTCTTGGTCTTCATCATCTCGGTCGGCTACTACATCACGCCCGCACTGGTGGGCGGCACCGACGGGCAGATGATCTCGAACATCATCGCCTTCCACATGCAGGTGTCGAACAACTGGGAGCTGGCGGCGGCCTTGGGCTCGCTCCTGCTGATCCTGATCCTCGTTCTCTACTGGCTGTTCGACCGTTTCGTCGGCACCGACAACCTCAAGCTGGGATGACGCCATGAGCCAACTGCCCGACTATTACACGATCTGGCACAAGGCGGGGCACTACGGCCTGCGCATCATGGCCGCGCTGGTGCTGATCTTCCTGATGCTGCCGATCCTCGTGATCATGCCGCTGTCGTTCAACGCAGAGCCCTTCTTTACCTTCACCCAAGAGATGCTTTCGCTCGATCCGGACGCCTATTCGACCCGCTGGTATCACGAGATCGTCGATGACCAGAAATGGCGCATCGCGATTCGCAACTCCTTCCTTATCGGCATTGCCGCGGCCAGCATTGCCACGGTGCTGGGCACGCTGGCGGCGGTCGGCCTCGCCTCGCCCTGGATGCCGTTCAAACGGGTGATCACGGCGCTGCTGCTCTCGCCAATGATCGTGCCGCTGATCATCATCGCGGCGGGCATGTTCTTCTTCTACACGCAGTTCAACCTCGTGGGCACCTTCACCGGGCTGATCATCGCCCATGCCGCGCTTGGCGTGCCGTTTGTCATCATCACCGTCACCGCGACGCTCAGCGGCTTCGACCGTTCGCTCTTCGTGGCGGGGCTGAGCCTCGGTGCCTCGCCGATCAAGGTGTTCTGGGACGTGGTGATTCCGCTCATTCGCCCCGGCGTGATCTCGGGCGGGCTCTTTGCCTTCGTCACCTCCTTCGACGAGGTGGTGCTGGTGCTCTTCCTCGCCGGTCCCGAGCAGCGCACGATTCCGCGGCAGATGTTCTCGGGCCTGCGCGAGCAGATTAACCCGACGATTCTGGCGGTGGCGACGCTTCTGGTCGTGCTCTCGGCGACGATGCTTTTTGTGCTCGAAGCGCTGCGGCGGCGCTCGGCCCGGTTGCGCGGCCAGGAATGACCGAAACCGCCCCCCGGCGGCACCAAACACCTGATCCATAATCATTTAAAGGGGGGTGAGTGGTGAGCCGTGATGGGTTCGAACCATCGACCTACTGATTAAAAGTCAGTTGCTCTACCAACTGAGCTAACGGCCCACTAGGCGGGTAACTAGAAATTACGGGCGGCAGGGTCAAGCCCTTAATTACGAAAATATTGCGAGATGCTGGATTAGTTTTCATGCCGGGGTTATATGCGCCGAATGTACAGCGATCAGACCCCCGGACTGCCCTTCATGAAGATGCATGGGCTTGGCAACGACTTCGTCGTGCTCGACGCACGCGCGGAGGAAATCAACGTGACCCCGGCGATGGCACAGGCCATCGGGCACCGGCAATTTGGCGTGGGATTCGATCAGCTTGCGGTGATCACGCACGGCACGGGCGACGCGCATCTGACCTTTTACAACTCCGACGGCTCGCTCTCCGCCGCCTGCGGCAACGCCACCCGCTGCATCGCGCGCTATCTGATGGACGACACGGGCCGCGATTCGCTGCATCTGACCACCGCGCGCGGCGATCTGGCGGCGAAAGACGCCGGGGGCGGCCTGACCTCGGTCAACATGGGCCACCCGCAGCTGAAGTGGGACGAGGTGCCACTGGCGCGCGAGATGGACACGCTGCATCTGCCGCTCGACGGCGACCCGACCGCCACCGGCATGGGCAACCCGCATTGCACCTTCTTCGTTGCGGATGCGGAGGCGGTGGACCTTGCCGACCTCGGCCCCCGCGCCGAGCATGATCCGCTCTACCCTGAGCGGACCAACGTGCAAGTCGCGCAGATTGTCGGCCCGGATCACATCCGTATGCGCGTTTGGGAGCGTGGCGTCGGCGTGACGCTGGCCTCGGGCTCCTCCTCCTGCGCCACCGCCGTGGCAGCCGCGCGCCGGGGCCTCACGGGCCGTGCCGTGCGCATCGATCTCGACGGCGGCACGCTGCATATCGACTGGCGCGAGGACGGCGTCTGGATGACCGGGCCGACGATGCATGTCTTCTCCGGCAGCCTCACCCCCGAGTTCTTGGAGAGCCTGACATGAGCGCCCCGATCTTCAGCACCATGGGCTGCCGCCTGAACGCCTATGAAACCGAGGCGATGAAGGAACTCGCCGAACAGGCCGGCCTCGAGAACGCCGTGGTGGTCAACACCTGCGCGGTCACTGCCGAGGCGGTGCGCAAAGCGCGTCAGGACATCCGAAAACTCCGCAAGGCGCATCCCGGGGCGCGGCTCATCGTCACCGGCTGCGCGGCCCAGACTGAGCCCGAAACCTTTAACGCCATGCCCGAAGTCGATGCCGTGATCGGCAACACCGAGAAGATGCAGGGCGCGACATGGCAGGGCATGGCCGCAGATTTCATCGGCGAGACCGAGAGCGTGCAGGTCGACGACATCATGTCGGTGACCGAGACGGCAGGCCATCTGATCGACGGTTTCGGCAGCCGCAGCCGCGCCTATGTGCAGGTCCAGAACGGCTGCGACCACCGCTGCACCTTCTGCATTATCCCCTATGGCCGGGGAAATTCGCGTTCGGTGCCCGCGGGCGTCGTGGTGGACCAGATCAAGCGGCTGGTGGACAAGGGTTTCAACGAGGTGGTGCTGACCGGGGTCGACCTGACCTCTTGGGGCGCGGACCTCCCAGCGACACCGAAGCTCGGCGATCTGGTGATGCGCATCCTGAAGCTGGTGCCCGACCTGCCGCGGCTGCGGATCTCCTCCATCGATTCGATCGAGGTGGACGAGAACCTGATGCAGGCCATCGCCACCGAGCCGCGCCTGATGCCGCATCTGCACCTGTCGTTGCAGCATGGCGATGACATGATCCTCAAGCGCATGAAACGCCGGCACCTGCGCGATGATGCGATCCGCTTTGCCCAAGAGGCCCGCGCGCTGCGCCCCGACATGACCTTCGGCGCCGACATCATTGCCGGTTTCCCGACCGAGACCGAGGCAATGTTCGACAATTCGCTGAAACTGGTCGAGGAATGCGACCTGACCTGGCTGCATGTCTTCCCCTACTCCGCCCGCCCCGGCACACCCGCGGCGCGGATGCCCGCGGTGAACGGTGCTGCGATCAAGGAGCGTGCCGCACGGCTGCGCGCCGCTGGCGAACGGCAGGTGCAACGGCATCTGAAGGCGCAGGTGGGGCAAACGCACGATGTGCTGATGGAGAATCCGCACATGGGGCGCACGACGCAGTTCACCGAGGTGAGTTTTGCCGCGCCACAGGTTGATGGCGACATCGTGCGCGCCGAGATCACCGGGATTTCCGGCGCGCAGCTGACCGCCTGAGAGCAAACTCAGTAGCGCGCAAAGGACAACGCCCTCTCTAGGGGGGCGATCGGACGAGGCTATCTGCCAACCGTCCGCCACACCCGAAACGATCCTGCATTCTGCAACTTTTCAAATCGCCCGCCGGAGGGAGAGAGGGCGATGCCCGCTGTGCCACCGGGCGAAGCCTGTCGAGAGGTTTTAGGCCAAATGGCCGCCGTCACTTCGCATGGTCAGAAAAAAGGGCGCCGGTTTCCCGACGCCCTTCGCATGTCTCAAAGGCCGTGGCCCGATCAGTCGTCCTTGCGGCGGTTTTTGACCGGCGCCCAGAGCTTTTTGTTGGTCAGATAGAGCAGCACCGAGAGCAGACCCAGCAGAACAACCCCGGCAAAGCCAGCCTGTTTGCGTGCGCCCAGCTTCGGCTCGGCAGTCCACATCAGGAAAGCAGAGACATCTTCGGCCATGTGCTGCACGTCATTGGCATGCTCATCCGCGAACTCGACCAGCCCATCGGAAAGCGGAGGCGCCATGGCGATCCAGCCGCCCGGGAAAACCGTGTTCTCATAAAGAACCGTGCCCGCCTGCTCTTTCTCTTCGCCGGTGTAGCCGGCCAGAAGTGCTGTGATATACTCCGGCCCGCCGATCCCTTTGAGGAACTGGTTGATGCCCAGACCGTAGGGGCCATGGAACGCGGCGCGCTTCTTGGCCATCAGCGACAGGTCCGGTGCATTCGGCAGGTTGGAGCCGGGGAAGTGATCGACCGGGGTGCCGGGGCGGGTGTCGTCCAGCTCGGCGTCATAGACGTCATAGCCCTTGGCGTATTCGATCACCTGCTCTTCGGGCATGTTCGGACCGCTTTCGTCCGCCAATGTCCGCATCGCGACATATTCCAGACCGTGGCAGGCTGCGCAGACCTCGGTATAGATCTGCAGACCGCGCTGAAGCTGGTTTACGTCGTAACCGCCGAAGGGGCCATCGAAGGAAAAGTCGATGTCGTCGATATGCGGTGTGGCGTGGGAATCCCCCCCGTCACCGTCTTCATCCGCGTGATCGTCGGCATGGTCGTCCGTGCCGTGATCATCGGTTTCCATCACACCGACGTTGGGGTCATCGCCATGCGCTTGCCCGTCGACTTCATCCTCTGCGATGACTTCGTTTTCGGCGTTTTCCTCGGCGGTCGACTGTACTTCGTCCGTGGCATCGACCTCTTCGGCGGGCGCTTCTGTGTCAGCCGCATCCTCGGCGGCAGTCTCTTCGGCCGGAGCCTCTTCCGCTGCCGCTGCGTCTTCCGCGGGTGCCTCTTCGGTGGTCACCTCGTCAGCCGGGGCGTCTTCGGCCGCAGCCTCTTCAGCAGGCGCTTCTTCAGTCGCGGCGTCCTCGGCAGGAGCTGCCGCGACTGCCGGTTCCTCTGCCGGGGCCGCTTCGGCCTCGGGTTCGGCGTCCGTCGCGTCAGCTTCAGCCGGTGCTGCCTCGGCGGGTGCTTCTTCCGCTGCCGGTTCTTCGGCAGGCGCGGTTTCCGCGTCGACCTCCGGCGTTTCCGCCGGAGTGGTCAGCAGTTCTTCTTCCGTCGCCGTGTCCTGTGCCAACACTGCCGTTCCCGGCAGGGCGAGGCCCAGAGTGACCACGGCAGAAAGGAGGTTGGTCTTCATCATGGTCATGATCCTTATTCCGCCGGGTTCACAAGCGTCTTGGTGCCGCCTGCCTTGGGCGCATAATGCGCATCAAAGTCGGCTTCGATGGTTTCAGGCTGCGCCAAGGGCTTCTCGATCACGCCCAAGAGGGGCAGGATGACGAGGAAATAGGCGAACCAATAGGTTGCTGCGATCAGCGAGAAGGTCGCATAGGGCTCCTCCGCGGGCATCGCACCCAGCCACATCAGGGCGAAGAAGTCGATCACCAAGAGGGCGAACCACCATTTGAACATCGGACGATACCGGCCCGAGCGGACCGAGGAGGTGTCGAGCCACGGCACCAGCGCCATGACCGCGATCGCCCCGAACATCGCCAGCACGCCAAAGAACTTGGCGTCGATGATGCCACCAGTCACGAAGGACGCGATTTGCACGACCCAAACCTCGGAAGTGAAGGCCCGCAGGATCGCGTAGAAGGGCAGGAAGTACCATTCCGGCACGATATGTGCAGGTGTCGCCAGCGCGTTGGCTTCGATGTAGTTGTCCGGGTGGCCCAGATAGTTCGGCATGAAGCCCACAACGGCGAAGAACAACGTCAGGATCACAGCCAGCGCAAAGAGGTCCTTGATCACGAAGTAGGGCCAGAAAGGCAGCGTGTCTTTCTTGGCGTCCTCTTTCGAGGTGCGGCGCACTTCGACCCCGGTGGGGTTGTTGTTGCCGGTGGTGTGGAAGGCCCAGATGTGCAGCACCACGAGGCCCGCGATCACGAAGGGCAGCAGATAGTGCAGCGAGAAGAAGCGGTTCAGCGTCGCGTTGTCCACGGCAGGCCCGCCCAAGAGGAAGGTCTGAAGACCCTCGCCCACAAAGGGGATCGCGCCAAAGAGGCCGGTGATCACGGTCGCGCCCCAGAAGGACATCTGACCCCAAGGCAGAACGTAGCCCATGAAGCCGGTGGCCATCATCAGCAGGTAGATCAACATGCCGATGATCCATGTGATCTCACGCGGGGCCTTGTAAGACCCGTAGTAGAGACCACGGAAGATGTGGGCATAGACAGCGATAAAGAACAGCGACGCGCCGTTCATATGCAGGTAGCGGATCATATAGCCGCCGTTCACGTCACGCATGATGTGCTCGACCGAGGCGAAGGCCAGATCGACATGCGGCGTGTAGTGCATCACCAGAACGATGCCAGTGATGATTTGCAGTGCCAGACAGAAGGTCAGCACGATCCCCCAGATCCACATCCAGTTCAGGTTCTTGGGCGTGGGGATCATCAATGTGTCGTACAACAGGCCAACGATGGGAAGGCGGCGGTGCAGCCACTTTTCGCCGTTCGAATTCGGCTCGTAATGGTCGTGAGGAATTCCAGACATCTCTCTTCCGCTCCCTTAACCCAGTTTGATCGTGGACTCATCCACGAATTCGGCGACAGGCACCGGCAAGTTGCGCGGCGCCGGCCCTTTACGGATGCGGCCCGCCGTATCGTAGTGCGACCCGTGACAGGGGCAGAACCAGCCGCCAAAGTCACCCGCATCACCCAAGGGCACGCAGCCAAGGTGCGTGCAGACGCCCATCTGAACCAGCCACTCGCCGTTTTCGTCCAAGGCGCGGTTGGCGTCCGTGGCGGGCACGTCGCCGCCAAGGTTGGCGTTCTGCGCGATGGGGTCCGGCAGGCTGGACACGTCGACAGCGCTTGCCTCTTCGATCTCGGCCTCGGTGCGGCGGCGAATGAACACCGGCTTGCCCAGCCATTTCACGGTCAGCTGCGTCCCGACTTCGACGCCGGACACATCCACGCGAATGGACGACAGCGCCTTTACGTCGGCAGAGGGGTTCATCTGGTTGACCAGCGGCCAGACGGCGGCACCAACGGCGACGGCACCTGTACCGGCTGTCGCGTAATACAGGAAATCCCTCCGGGTGCCTGCGTGTTCTTCTGCTTGGGACACGGGTTTACTCCAATTCTTGGCCAAATCTGGCCGTCAGACATAGGGGTGGCGTCACCTTGCCACCTGACTTCTCGCCGCTATCTACCGGGATGGACCGCGCCCGTCCAGATGTCAAAGCCGCGCATCTTGGATCAACCGCGCCACAACGCGGCAAAAATACCGCGATTGTGGCAATATCATTACGGCGCGCTTACTGCGGCGGCGTGGTATGGGTCATCGCGGGGCGCGAATCAAAGGCGTCGAACCATGCCGCCAGATCGGGATTCCCGGCACGCCAATCCCGCGCGCCATGGCGGAAATCGACATATCCCAAGGCGCAGCCAAGTGCGATTTGCCCCATGTCCAAAGGCCCGGCCAGATGCGCAGCCCATTGATTGTTAAGCGTCTTACAGGCGCGTTCGACCTTGCCCCACTGGCCCTCGACCCACTCAGACATGCGTTTGTCTTCGGGGCGCAGCTTGCCTTCGTAGACCATGGCGAGCGCGGCATCGAGGATGCCATCCGCCGTGGCTTCCAGCGTCAAAGTGTCCCACCTGCTTGCACCCTGGGGGTAAAGCCCCGCTCCGGCGCGGTCATCCAGATAGGCGCAGATTACCCGGCTGTCATAGAGCGTGCAGCCGTCTGGCCGCTCCAACGCGGGCACTTTGGTCAGCGGGTTGCGCGCGGCAAAGCCCTCGGCCGGGGCCAGCGGCGTGCCCGATGTCGGCTCCAGCGCGACATCGTCAAGCTGGCCGGTCTCATGCAGCAGCACCATGACCTTGCGGACATAGGGCGAGGTTGCAGAATAAAATAGTTTCACGTGAAGTCCCCCCTTGGTTGTCCGCACTATTCAACGGCGCCGCGCCGGACGCAACGGCGATCACACCCCGCGCATCAGGGCGGCCATCACCGCCGGATCCGTGCCGAATCCATGTGCCGCCATCTGATCCGCCGCCGCGAGACGCACGGCCGCATCCTTGTTCTGGCCCAGCTTCCATGTGCCGTCGACCCCGGTGACGCGAAGGTGACAAGGCACGATCATCCGAAGCATCTTGTCCCGCGCCTCGGGGGTCATCTTGTCCATCTTCCATGGGGTCTTCGGGGCCAGCCGCGCCTCATATATCGCCGATTGCCGCGCCAGCAGATCCGGCAGTTCCTCTGCCGGGCGCATTACCAGCGTGCCGGCCAGATGCACGGCCACATAGTTCCATGTCGGCACCTGATCCTCGATCCCGTACCAATCCGGCGAGACATAGCTATCGGCCCCCGTCACCGCCAAACGCACCGGCTGCGGGGTTTTCAGCGCCCGCGCGATGGGGTTCGAGCGCACCAGATGCAACTCGGCCAAATCCCCGGCGTCGTTCAGGATGAAGGGCACATGCGCCATCAACGGCCCCTCAGCCCCGTTGATCGCCAAGACGCCAAAACCGGTGTCACGGGCAAAGGCAAGGTTCCGGTCGCGGCCCTCTTTGCGGTAGATCGGATTGGGGTGCATGGTGTCTCCTATGCGTTTGTTTTGGTATTGCAGAGCCTTGTGCAACTTGGCAACCTGACATCATTCTCAGGGCGGGGCGAAATTCCCCACCGGCGGTAAGCGGTCCCCGCAAGCCCGCGAGCGGCCTTTTCGAAGGTGTCAGCAGATCTGGTGCAATTCCAGAGCCGACGGTCACAGTCCGGATGAAAGAGAATGCGAACAAGGACGGGGGCGAAGCCCCGGTCGTTGCGCGTGATCGCCTTGGGTGGACGTGTCTGAACCTAAAGGAGATCACCATGACACAAGAACGTTCCGCCCGTTTCGCCTTTGTGCGTGCAAGCTGGCATGCGGATATCGTCGACCGCGCCTATGACGGATTTACCGAAGTGATCGACGCCGCACAGGTGGACAGTTTCGCCGTTCCCGGCGCCTTTGAACTGCCGCTCATGGCGCAACGTCTGGCCAAGACCGGGCGCTATGACGCCGTGATCTGCGCGGCCTTCGTGGTGGATGGCGGCATTTACCGGCATGACTTCGTGGCGCAGACGGTGGTCGATGGGCTGATGCGCGTGGGGTTGGACTGCGACCTGCCGGTGCTGTCGGTCTCGCTCACCCCGCACCACTATCAGGAAACGGATCATCACAATGCGATCTACCGCGACCATTTCGTTACCAAGGGGCGCGAGGCCGCGCAGGCCGCCCTTGGCATGACCCAAGCGCTGGAGAGGTTTTCTTCAAAAGAAAACGGCGCGGAAATTTCGGAAATTTCCGCCGCCTAGCCGAGATAGGCGCGCAGGGCCGGGGGCGGGTTGTCGAGCAATTCCGCCGCCGGCCCCGGCGCATGGGCGCGCCCGCCTTCGACAAAGATCACCTCATCCGCGATGCGGCGCACGTCGTCGGGTGCATGGGTCACCATGATCAGCCCCGCCCCGGTCTCCCGAGCAAGGTCTTGGACCAAATCCAGCATCTCGACCCGAAGCGCGGGGCCGAGCGCGGCAAAGGGCTCATCCAACAGCACCCAAGGCCGCGCCTGCACCAACACCCGCGCCAGCGCCACCCGGCTTTGCTGTCCGCCAGACAGCGCCCCGGGGCGTTTCGCGGCGTGATCGCTGAGCCCCACCCGCATGAGGGCGGCATCGACCGCCTCCCGGTCCGCCGCTTTCAGCCGCAGGTCAGGGCGCAGGCCAAGGCCGACGTTCTGCCGCACGGTGAGATGCGGAAACAGGTTATTATCCTGAAACAGCATCGTCATGCCGCGCTGGCCGGGATGTTGATCCGTGATCTCCTCCCCCTCCCGCAGCAGCCGCCCCGCCGCCACCGGCACGAACCCACAGATTGCCGCCAGCAGGGTCGACTTGCCCGACCCCGAGGGGCCGATCACCGCGTAGTTGCGCCCCTGCGCCAGTGTCATATCGGCGACGAGGCTGAAATCGCCCCGCTCAATGCGCATCTCTTCAAGCGTCAGCATGCCAGCGCCCCCATTTGTCGCAGACGAAAAACACCGCCAGCGCCAAGACCAGCAAAAGCAGCGCCGCGCCCGCTGCGGCCTCCATCCGGTAGGCGCCCATCAGACGGTACATCTGCAAAGGCAGCGTCGCACGATCCTGATCGGCGAAAAGCGCGATCACGCCGAGATCCCCCACCGAGAGCGCCCCCGTCAGCCCGGCGGCAAAGCCCAGCTGTGGGCGCAGACGCGGCAGGACCAACAGCCGCCACAGCGCCCAACCCGTCATGCCGAGGGTCTGTGTCAGCGGGCCATAGTCCTGCAAGGTTTCGCGCAGCCGCGGCACCAGAATGCGCAGCACGAAAGGCAGCGCCATCAGCGCATTGACCAAAGCGGTCACCGGCAGGCTCAGCCGCGCCGGGTCCAGCACCGGGTTGATCAAGATGAACCACCCCGTGCCGATCATCAGCGGAGAGGCTGCAAGCCCCATCAGGCCAATCGCCTCAACCCCGCCGCGCCGCCGGGTGGCGATCCAGCCTGCCATCGGCAGCGCCAGCAGGGCCAGCACCGCCACGCTCAACCCCGCCACTAGAATGCTATTCCCAGTGGCCTGCCAGACCGAGGCGGGCAGCTGCGCGATCCCCGCCAGCCCGCGCAGAACCACCGCCGCCAGCGGCAGCAATAGGAACAGCGCGGCGAGCGCGATGACGGTGATGTCGAGCAACCGCTGCGCGCCGCCCCGCGCATCCCAGCGGCGCAGGGGGCGGTCCAATCCGCCGCCCAAGCTGATCGGCGGGATCAGCCAAAGCGCCGCCACCGCCGCAGCCCCCGCGAGCACAAGCTGCACCACCGACAACAGCGCGGCGCGCCCCAGATCGAAATCGAACCGAAAGGCCTGATAGATCGCCAATTCGATCGTCGTCGCCCGTGGCCCACCGCCCAGCGTCAGCGCCACGGCGAAACTGGTCAGGCAAATCACGAAAATCAGCGCCGCCACACCGGGCAGCACCTGCCGCAGCATCGGCCATTCCAGCGCCAGAAACAGCGCCCGCGGCGTCATCTGGAGTTGCCCCGCAAGCCGAAATCGCTCAGACGGGATGCTCTGCCAGCCTTGCAGCAAAAGCCGCGTGGCCAGCGGCAGGTTGAAGAACACATGCGCCAGAACCACGCCATGCAGCCCGTAGATCGACAGCGGCGGCAGGCCAAGAGCCGCGCCAAATTGGTTCAGCACGCCCGACCGGCCAAAGACCGTCAGCAGCCCCAGCACCGCAACGATCACCGGCAGAATGAAGGGCGCGCCCAGCAGGGTGATCAGCGCCCCACGCCCCCAGAACCGCCGCCGCGCCAAGGCCCGCGCCACCGGCACGGCCAGCAGCACCGAAAGCACCGCCGACCAGACCGCCTGCGTCACGGTAAACCGCACCGCCGCCCAATCCGCCGGGTCGAGCCCTGCACCCACATCGGCTGCCGTAAAAACAGCGACCAAGGCCGCAAGGATCAGCCCCGCGACCAGCGCGGCGGCGAAAAGCCCCGTTTTGCCGCTTAACGCGACAGCGCGGTCAGCCATTCGTCCAAAGCCTCCTCACGCAGCGCGGGGACTTCGCCGTTCGGCACCAAAAGCGCCTTGCCGGGCTGGATCATGCCCTCGAACCCTTCGGGCAGACCGCCTTCGGGCGTCACGGCGGGATACATCCAGTTGGTCGTCGGCAGCACCGATTGCGCGGCATCAGAGACGAGGTATTGCAAGAACCGATCCGCCAGTTCCGGCTGATCCGACCCGGCAAGTTTCCCCGCCACTTCGATCTGCATGTAGTGGCCTTCGTCGAACAGCGCCGCGGTCTTGCTGTCGTCCTCCTCCGCGATCAGGTGATAGGCGGGGGAAGTCGTGTAGCTCAGCACCATGTCGGCCTCGCCTTCAAGGAAGAGGCCATAGGCTTCGGACCAACCCTTTGTCACGGTCACGACGTTATCGGCCAGCCCCGCCCAAACCTCGTGCGCGGCGTCGCCATAGGCCGCTTTGACCCACATCAGCAGCCCCAAGCCCGGCGTCGAAGAGCGCGGGTCTTGGATCACGATTTTCAGATCGCTCTCGGCCAGCGCCTTGAAATCGCCGGGCGCCTCCAGATCGGTGCCGTGGACAAAGGCGAAATAGCCCCAGTCATAGGGCACGAAAACTTTGTCTTCCCAAGTGATCGGCAGGTCATAGTCGGCCTGCAACCCGCTCGGCGCGAACAATTCGGTCTCTTTCGCCGCGGCGATCAGGCTGGTGTCGAGCCCCAGCACGATATCCGCGTCCGACCGCGCGCCTTCCAGCTTGAGCCGCGCCAGCAAGGCCGCACCGTCGCCCATGCCGACGAATTTCAGATCGCAGCCGCAGTCGGCCTCGAACCCCTCTTCGATGGCCGGCCCTGGCCCCCATTCGGTGACGAAACTGTCGTAGGTATAGACCGTCAATTCAGGCGTCTCGGCCCATGCGGCTGATGCGCCCATGACGCCCGCAGCAAGTGTAAGATACTTCATTGCATCCTCCTTTTGCGGCGAAAGGTAAAAGGTGGATGTCTGTCCTGACCTTCCCTCCGCCGGTGTTAACCGGTTCAGGTTCAACGGGTCCGCGCGACACGCACATCTCAGCCCAAAGGCCCCCCGAGGTAGCGTCAGGGGTAGATCGGACCTGCACAATTGGCAAGGCAAATCCCCTTGAGGCAGGGCGCCGCCCCCGCTAAGGGTTTGACAACAGGAGGTCCGCCCATGTCGATCAACAGCTTTGGCCATCTTTACCGGGTCACCACATGGGGCGAGAGCCACGGGCCCGCCCTTGGGGCGACCATCGACGGCTGCCCCCCCGGCGTGCCGATTGACGAGGGCATGATTCAACAGTGGCTCGACAAGCGCAAACCGGGCCAGAACAAATACACCACACAGCGGCGCGAAGCGGATGCGGTGCGGATCCTGTCGGGCACCTTCGAAGGGGTCACCACCGGCACCCCGATCCAGCTGATGATCGAGAACACAGATCAACGCTCCAAAGACTACGGCGACATCAAGGACAAGTTCCGCCCCGGTCACGCCGACATCACCTATTTCCAGAAATACGGCATCCGCGACTATCGCGGGGGTGGCCGCTCCTCGGCGCGGGAGACGGCCGCGCGGGTGGCGGCGGGCGGTCTGGCGCGGGAGGCGATCAAGGCGCTGGCCCCAAAGCTTCAGATCACCGGCTACATGGTGCAGATGGGGCCGCATAAGATCGACCGCGAGGCGTTCGATTGGGACCAGATCGACCAAAACCCCTTTTGGGTGCCGGATGCCAAGGCGGCCAGCGACTGGGCCGACTACCTCGACGGGCTGCGCAAATCGGGCAGCAGCGTCGGCGCGATCATCGAAGTCACCGCGCGCGGCGTGCCTGCGGGTCTCGGCGCGCCGGTCTATGGCAAGCTCGACACCGATCTGGCCGCCGCGATGATGAGCATCAATGCCGTCAAAGGTGTGGAGATCGGCGAGGGCATGTCGGCGGCGATGCTGACGGGCGAATTGAACGCCGATGAGATCACCATGGGGCCGGATGGGCCGGAATATTCCTCGAACCACGCGGGCGGCATCTTGGGTGGGATCAGCACCGGGCAGGATGTGGTGCTGCGCTTCGCGGTGAAGCCGACCTCCAGCATCCTGACCACGCGACGCACGATCACGAAACAGGGCGAAGAGACCGAGATCATCACCAAGGGCCGCCACGATCCTTGCGTCGGTATTCGCGCAGTACCGGTGGGCGAGGCGATGATGGCCTGCGTGCTGCTGGATCACCTGCTGCTGCATCGCGGACAGATTGGCCAGAACCGCGGCATAATCGGCCCCGAGGCGTGAGAATCAAAGCATGAAAGTCGATGATTTCTCCGCCCGTCCCGCCCTTGGTGTCGGTCTGAAAATCACGGCGATCCTGCTTTTCACCTGCATGTCCGCGATCATCAAATCGCTGGCCGACGAAGTGCCCGCAGGCGAGTCGGTCTTTTTTCGCTCCTTCTTTGCCATTCCGGTGATCCTGATCTGGCTCGCGCAACGCGGCAAACTGAAAAGCGGGCTAAAGACGCAAAACCCGATGGGCCATGTCTGGCGCGGGCTGTTCGGCACCACGGCGATGGGGCTGACCTTCACCGGCCTCGGCCTGCTGCCCCTGCCCGAGGTCACGGCCATCGGCTTTGCCACGCCGATTTTCACCGTCATCCTCGCCGCCGTGTTGCTGGGCGAGAAAATCCGTCTGATCCGCGTGAGTGCCGTGGCGATTGGGTTGGTGGGGGTGATGATCATCCTCTGGCCGCGTTTCACCAGCATCGGCACGATGGAACAGACAGCCACCATCGGCGCGTTGCTGATCCTGATGGCGACAATGGTGCGCAGCCTCGTGCAGATTCACATTCGCCAATTGGTGCAGAACGAAGACACTGCCGCGATCGTCTTCTACTTCTCCTGCACCGCCTCCCTGCTGGCGCTTTGCACCCTGCCTTTCGGCTGGGTCATTCCCGATCCGCAAACCTTTGGCCTCTTGGTCCTCGCCGGATTGATCGGCGGGGTGGCGCAGATCCTGATCACCTCGGCCTATCGCTTTGGCTCGGCCTCGATGCTGGCGCCCTATGATTACACCTCGATGCTTTTCGCCATTTTGCTGGGCTATGTCTTCTTTGCCGAACTGCCCACGATGATGATGCTGGCGGGCGCGGCGTTGGTGATCAGCGCGGGCGCATTGGTGATCTGGCGCGAGCGGCAGCTGGGGATGGAGCGGGGCAAGGCGCGGTCTGTCACCGATCCCAAAGCGTGATCGAATGCGGGCTTTCGCCCGGCCCGGCCTCTCCCTATGGTGCCCCGAAACCGGATAGAGGAGATGACCGATGAGCGACGCGGATCCGAAAGACCACAAGGAAAAGATGCAGCGGCGTCAGGCCGAACAGCGCGCCAAGGTGGCCGAGTTGCAAGACCCAGACAAGGGTCTGGTGCTGGTCCATACCGGCCCGGGCAAGGGCAAATCCTCTTCCGCCTTCGGCGTCGTGGTGCGCGCGCTTGGCTGGAAACAGCGCGTCGGTGTGGTGCAGTTCATCAAGGGCAAATGGAAAACCGGCGAACGGTTGTTCTTTGAACGGCTGGACGAGGTGACATGGCACACGATGGGCGAAGGCTTCACCTGGGACACCCAAGACCGCAACCGCGACATCGCCGCCGCCGAGGCCGCCTTCGGCAAGGCGCGCGAGATGATGGAAAGCGGGGACTATGACCTTGTGGTGATGGATGAGATCAACATCGCCATCCGCTATGAATACCTCAAGATCGAAGACGTGATCGCCGGGCTCGACGCCCGCGACAAGCGCACCGCCGTCGTGCTTACAGGCCGCGACGCACGGCCCGAGCTTTGCGACTATGCCGATCTGGTGACCGAAATGTCCGAGGTTAAACACCCGTTCAAAGCAGGCATCAAAGCACAGCGCGGCGTCGACTACTGAAACAAAAAGGATCGCCCGCATCCGGGCGATCCTCTCACTGTGCCTTCCAGAGGGCGCTTAGATCGCCGCCCCCTTTGGGTCGAGCGTCACCGAGTAAAGCTCGGTATCGGCGCGGTCCATCAGGCGCACTTTCATCTGCTGGGTCTTGGCGTCGATATCGACCAAGCCAAAGAATTGCAGACCGGCGGAGGGCGGCAGGTTCACCTGACCGTCTTCGGGCGCTTTGACGTATTTCAACTCAGGGCCAAAGGTGCCGTCCAACTCGTTCGGGCCAAAGGTGCCCGCGTGCAGCGGGCCCGAGACAAACTCCCAAAACGGGTCAAAGTCCTGAAACTGCGCCTTGTCGGGGTTGTAGTAATGCGCGGCAGTGTAATGCACATCCGCCGTGAACCAGACCACGTTGTCGACCTGCGCGGTCTTGATGAAAGGCAGCAGCCCCGCGATCTCCTGCTCGCGGCCCTTGGCGGCGCCATTGTCGCCATTGGCAACCGCTTCGGCCCCGCCGCCGACGACCAGACCGATGGGCATGTCGCAGGCGATGACCTTCCATGTGGCCGCCGAATTGGTCAACTCGCGCTTGAGCCATGCCATCTGCTCGGCCCCGAGGATATCGGTGGCCTCCGACATCTCGGTCTGCATGTTCTCGCTGTTCGGCCCCCGGTAGCTGCGCAGGTCGAGGAAGAAGACATCCAGCATCGGACCGTAGTTGATCTTGCGGTAGACCCGGCCCGGCTCGGCGGGGGTGATGCGCAGCGGGGTCATCTCATGGAAGGCCTGCGAAGCGCGCGCGGCAAGGACATGGATCGACTTCTCACTATAGCGGTCGTCTTCCATCAGGCTGCGCGAGGAGGACCAGTTGTTCACGACCTCATGGTCGTCCCATTGCATGAAGGTCGGCACATGGGCGTTCATCTCGCGCACATGGGCGTCCATCAGGTTGTATTTCCACTGGCCGCGGTATTCGTCCAGCGTCTCGGCCACCTTGCGCTTCTCGTCGATGATGGTTGTATTCTTCCACATCGTGCCATCGTCAAGCTGCACCTCATCCTCAAGCGGGCCATCGGCATAGATGGTGTCACCGGAATGCAGGAAGAAGTCGGGGCGGTGTTTGGCCATGGTCGCATAGGTGCGCATGCCCTCCTCGTCGATGCCCCAGCCCTGCCCGGCGGTGTCACCGGACCAAGCAAAGCGCAGGTCGCGGCGCGCGGTGGGCGCGGTACGGAAGCGCCCGACGATCGGCTCGGAGGTGGCGTTGATGTCACTCAGGTCCGCAGCGGTAAAGCGGTAGAAGATGTCCTGATCCGAGGGCAGCCCCTCAATCGGACGTTTCACCGCCAGATCGTGGTTCGGCAGTGCGTTCATCGGCGCAAGCTGGCGCGCATTGGCAAAGCTTTCGGTGGTGGAGATTTCGACCTGCACCCGCGCCGGGCGGTCGGTGCGGGTCCAGATCATGCCGGACTGCGTGTCGACATCGCCCGACTGCACCCCATGGGTAAACACCGGGCGCGCGGCCGCACGGCTGAGGCTGGGCATGGCAAGGCTTGCGGCAAAGGCGGTGGAGCCCGCCAGCACAGCGCGGCGGGTCGGGCGGATCAGTTTGGTCATCGTGAGCTTCCTCTGGGGGTGGCGATGGCGGCACAGAACCCCCGACGCGTGACAGATGCCCGACAGCTGCGTGACTCTTTGGCAAAGCTTTGGTGACAGGGCGATGAAGTGTTACCAAAATTCGCAACCTATATTTATTCCGTAACATTTTGATTGAACCGAATCGCCCCAATGTGTAGATTGCGGTGCAACAACAGGAGACCCCCATGCAGGCTTTCATCTGCGACGCGCAGCGCACCCCCATCGGCCGTTACGGCGGCGCCCTCTCTTCGGTCCGGGCCGACGATCTGGCCGCCGTGCCGCTGAAGGCGTTGATGGAGCGGAATCCCTCGGTGGACTGGGCACGCGTGGATGACGTGATCATGGGCTGCGCCAACCAGGCTGGCGAAGACAACCGCAACGTGGCACGCATGGCCGCCCTGCTGGCGGGTCTGCCGGTCGAGGTGCCGGGCGCCACGATCAACCGTCTCTGCGCCAGCGGTATGGACGCCGTCGGTGCCGCCGCCCGGGCGATCCGCGCCGGAGATATGGACCTCGCCATCGCCGGCGGGATCGAGAGCATGTCGCGCGCACCCTTCGTGATGCCAAAGGCCGAAACCGCTTTTGCGCGCAATAATGCCGTCTATGACACCACAATCGGCTGGCGCTTCGTGAACCCAAAGATGAAGGCTGAGTTCGGCGTCGATTCCATGCCTGAGACCGCCGACAACGTCGCCGCCGATTACGACGTGTCGCGCGTGGACCAAGACGCCTTCGCCGCGCGCAGCCAGGAACGCTATGCCGCCGCCGCCGAAAAGGGCATCTTCGCCGAGGAAATCGCCCCCGTCACCATCCCGCAGCGCAAAGGTGATGACGTGGTCGTCGACCGCGACGAACACCCCCGCCCCGGCACCACGCTGGAGAAACTGGGCAAGCTGCGCGGCATCAATGGCGCCGATCTGACTGTGACGGCAGGCAATGCCTCGGGCGTGAACGACGGTGCTGCGGCGATGCTGCTGGCGTCTGAGGCAGGCGTGAAGGACCATGGCCTCACCCCAATCGCGCGCGTCGTGGCCATGTCGGCGGCGGGCGTCGAGCCCCGCGTCATGGGCATCGGCCCGATTCCGGCGGTGCGCAAGGTGCTGGACCGCGCGGGCCTGACGATCGAGCAGATGGACGTGATCGAACTCAACGAAGCCTTCGCGAGCCAGGGCCTCGCCACGCTGCGCGCCCTCGGCGTACCGGACGACGCACCCCATGTGAATGCCAACGGTGGTGCCATCGCCATCGGTCACCCCCTTGGCATGTCCGGCGCGCGTCTGGTGATGACGGCGGCGCTGCAGCTCAAGCGGACGGGCGGCAAATACGCGCTATGTACCATGTGTGTGGGCGTGGGTCAGGGCGTCGCCCTGATCCTCGAAAACGCAGGCTGACACTTCTTTCCTCGAAAGGAACGGACCGATGTATGCACAGATGATCAAATCCACCGGCAAGGGCGTCAAATCCCTCGACGAGATGGACCCCGAAGAGCGCGCCTTTCAGGAGCGCATCGACGCGGGCGGCAAGATTGAGCCCAAGGACTGGATGCCCGACGGCTACCGCAAGAACCTGATCCGCCAGATCGGACAGCATGCGCATTCCGAAATCGTGGGCCAGTTGCCGGAGGGCAACTGGATCACCCGCGCCCCGACGCTGGAGCGCAAGGCGATCCTTTTGGCCAAGGTGCAGGACGAGGCGGGCCACGGCCTCTACCTCTACTGCGCCGCCGAGACGCTCGGCGTGACCCGCGACCAAATGACCCGCGACCTGCTGTCGGGCAAAATGAAATATTCCTCGATCTTCAACTACCCGACCCTGACTTGGGCCGACATGGGCGCCGTCGGCTGGCTTGTCGACGGGGCCGCGATCATGAATCAGGTGCCGTTGCAGCGCACTTCCTACGGGCCCTACGCCCGCGCCATGGTCCGCATCTGCAAGGAAGAAAGCTTCCACCAGCGGCAGGGCTTCGACATCATGATGAAGATGGCCAAGGGCACGCCTGCCCAGCGCAAGATGGCGCAGGATGCGCTCAACCGCTTCTGGTTCCCGGCGCTGATGATGTTCGGCCCCTCGGATAAGGATTCGGTCCATTCCGCGCAGTCGATGGCCTGGAAGATCAAGATGAACACCAATGATGAGCTGCGCCAGAAGTTCGTCGATGAGACCGTGCCGCAGGCCGAATACCTCGGTCTCACGATCCCCGACGAGACGTTAAAGTTCAACGAAGAGACCGGCCATTACGATTTCGCCGAGCCGGATTGGGAAGAGTTCTTTCAGGTGCTCAAGGGCAACGGCCCCTGCAACACCGAACGGCTGGCGGCGCGCAACAAGGCTTGGGACGAAGGCCGCTGGGTGCGCGAGGGGCTTCTGGCCCACGCCGAGAAAAAGCGCAGCAGACAAATGGCAGCGGAGTAAGCGACATGAGCAGCCCTGAATCCAGCGAATACAAAGGCACCGAAGCCGCCCCCCATGGCAGGGCCCGGCCCACCGAATGGCCCCTGTGGGAGATCTTCATCCGCGGCCAGCACGGGCTGAGCCACCGCCATGTCGGCAGCCTGCATGCTGCGGACGCGGAGATGGCAATCAAGAACGCCCGCGACGTCTATACCCGCCGCAACGAGGGCGTGAGCATCTGGGCGGTCGAGGCCAGCGCCATCGCTGCTTCCTCCCCCGAAGAAAAAGGCGCGCTTTATGAGCCCGCCAACGACAAGGTTTACCGTCACCCCACCTTCTACGACATTCCCGACGAAGTGGGGGCGATGTGAGCGGCACCTACCCCAAGTTCGAATTTCTTTGCCGGATGGGCGACAACGCGCTGGTGCTGGGCCACCGCGTCTCGGAATGGTGCGGCGTGGCGCCGGTGCTGGAAGAGGACATCGCGCTGGCCAACGTGGCGCTCGACCTGATCGGGCAGACGCAGTTGTGGCTGGGTCTGGCAGGTGAGGTCGAGGGCGCGGGACGTGATGCCGATGCGCTCGCCTTTCACCGCGATGTCTGGGATTTCCGCAATGTCCTGCTGGTGGAGCAGCCCAACGGCGATTTCGGCCAGACCATGATGCGGCAGTTTCTGTTCGACGCATGGCATCTGGCGCAGCTCACCGCGCTGATCGATTCCAGCGACAAGCAGATCGCCGCCATCGCCGAGAAATCCGCGAAGGAAGTGACCTATCACCTCGAACGCTCTTCCGACACGGTGATCGGCCTTGGCGACGGGACCGAGGAAAGCCACCGCCGGATGCAGGCAGCGCTTGACCTGCTTTGGCCCTATGTGGGCGAGATGTTCATCGGCGATGATGCTGACGCCGCTATGGTTGAGGCCGGTATCGCCCCCGATCCGGCGGGTATGCGTAAGAGCTATGACCAACTGGTCGGCGACACTCTGGCGGCGGCGACCCTAACGAGGCCCGAGGATGACTTTGCCCATAGGGGCGGGAAGACCGGCGCGCGGCATAGCGAACATCTGGGCCATATGCTGACCCAGATGCAGTGGCTGCAACGCGCCTACCCGGACGCCACATGGTGAAACCCACGCCCCACAGCCGGCCCGCCCCCACGCCGGTGCCGGGGGTGGTGCGCGGTGCCGCCCCGCGCGGTGCTGCGCGGGCTGAGAAGCCCACGTTGGAGACGGTCTGGGCCTGGCTCTCGGCGATCCCGGACCCTGAGATCCCGGCCATTTCGCTCACCGATCTTGGCATCATCCGCGATGTGGCATGGGACGGCGACACGCTGGTTGTGACGATCACGCCGACCTATTCGGGCTGCCCCGCCACCAGCATCATCAACCTCGATATCGAGACGGCGCTGCACGGCCACGGGATCGAGAAGCTGGAGCTGAAACGCCAGCTCTCCCCGCCCTGGACCACCGACTGGATGAGTGACACCGGCCGCGCCAAGCTGGAAGCCTACGGCATCGCGCCGCCGCGGCCCGCCGGCGGGCCGCAGCACTGCCCGCATTGCAAATCCAAGGCGGTGGAGCGCATCAGCCAGTTCGGCTCGACCCCCTGCAAGGCGCAATGGCGGTGCTTGGACTGCCTTGAACCCTTTGACTATTTCAAATGTATCTGAGGCCCCGATGAGCCAGTTCCACCCTCTCACCGTTACCGACATTCACCACACCATCCGCGACGCGGTGGTGCTGACGCTGAAGCCGGAAAACCCCGAGGCCTTCGCCTTCACCCAGGGCCAGTACCTGACCTTCAAGCAGGACTTCGACGGCACCGAGTTGCGGCGCAACTACTCGATCTGCGCAGGCTTGGACGATGGCGAGCTGAAGGTGGGCATCAAGCGCGTCGATGGCGGGGCCTTCTCGACCTATGCCAATACCGAACTCAAGGTCGGCGACATGCTGCACGCCATGCCGCCGCAGGGCAAGTTCTTCACCCCGATCGAGCCGGAGGTGGCCAAGAACTACCTCGGCTTCGCGGGCGGCTCGGGCATCACCCCGGTGCTGTCGATCCTGAAGACCGTGCTGAAACGCGAACCGCAGTCGACCTTCACGCTGGTCTATGCCAACCGCGCGGTAAACACGATCATGTTCCGTGAGGAGCTCGAGGATCTTAAGAACCGCTACATGGGCCGCCTGACGGTGATCCATATCCTCGAATCCGGGCAGGACATGGAGCTTTTCGAAGGCCGCGTCGATCAGGCGAAATGCGACGCGCTGTTCAAGCACTGGATCCAGATCGACACGATCGACACCGCCTTCATCTGCGGGCCGGAACCGATGATGCTGGCGATTGCCGAGGCGTTGAAAACCAACGGTCTGGGCGAGGATCAGATCAAGTTCGAACTCTTCAGCGAAAGCCAGCAGGGGCGTCTGGCGAAGCAGGAAATAGCGAAGCGCAGCGAGGGCCAGAAGGGCACCGAGATCACCGTCATCATTGATGGCGCGCGGCGCAGCTTTTCCATGCAGAAGGGCCAGTCGGTCCTCGAAGCGGCGCTGGAAAACGGTCAGGAGGCGCCGTTCTCCTGCAAGGCCGGGGTCTGTTCGACCTGCATGGGCAAGGTGCTGGAGGGCGAGGTCGAGATGATCTCGAACCACGCGCTGGAGGATTACGAGGTCGAACGCGGCTACGTGCTGACCTGCCAGTCCTACCCGCTGAGCGACACGCTCGTCATCGACTACGACACCCACTGAAGGAGCCGACATGCGCGATATTCACAGTTACGCCGCCGGCGAATGGCTGGCCCCCGGGGCCGGCGCCCGCAACATCGCCAGCGCCATCACCGGCGAGGTGATCGCGCAGGCCGGCAACGACGCGCTGGACGCCGGCGCGATGCTAAGCTTCGCCCGCGAACACGGCGGCCCTGCCCTGCGCGCCATGACCTTCCACGACCGCGCACGTATGCTCAAGGCGCTAGCGCTGCATTTGATGGAGCATAAGCAGGCGCTCTATGACCTGAGCTACGACACCGGGGCGACGCTCTCGGACCACAAGATCGACGTCGACGGCGGGATCGGCACGATGCTGGTCTTCGCCTCCAAGGGCCGGCGCGAGATGCCGGATGCGTATGTCTATCTCGACGGCGCACCCGAGCAACTGGGCCGCGAGGGGCAGTTCATGGGGCGGCACATCTGCACCCCGCTTCAGGGCGTCGCGGTGCATATCAACGCTTTCAACTTCCCGGTCTGGGGCATGCTGGAGAAGCTCGCCCCCACCCTGCTTGCGGGCGTCCCCGCGATCGTGAAACCGGCCACCGCCACCTGCTACGTCACTGAGCACTGCGTACGGCTGATGCTCGACAGCGGGCTGCTGCCCAAGGGCGCGCTGCAATTCGTGAGCGGGGGCTTGGGCGACATGCTCGACCTGCTCGGCTGTCAGGATGCGGTGGCTTTCACCGGCTCCGCCGACACCGCGCTGAAGCTGCGTGGCAATCCGAAGCTCATGGAAAACTCCGTCCGCTTCACTTCCGAGCAGGACAGTCTCAACGCTTCCGTCCTCGGCCCCGATGCCGTGCCGGGCACGCCGGAGTTCGACCTTTTCGTCAAGGAAGTGCAGCGCGAGATGACCGCCAAGGCGGGGCAGAAATGCACCGCCATCCGCCGCATCATGGTGCCGCAGGCGCAGGTCGACGCGGTGATCGCGGCGCTCTCCGAGCGCCTCGCCAAGACCACCATCGGCGACCCCCGCGCCGAGGACACGCGCATGGGCGCACTAGTCTCGGGTAGTCAGAAACGCGACGTGCTGGAAAAGGTCGGGCTGCTGAGTGCCGAGGCCGAGCGGGTCTTCGGCGATCCGGAGAATTTCACCGTGAAGGGCGCGGACCGGGACAAGGGTGCCTTCCTGCCGCCCATGCTGTTCCATTGCGCCGATCCCGACGCCGCCGAGCGGGTGCATGACACCGAGGCTTTCGGCCCCGTCTCCACCCTCATGCCCTACCGCGATCTGGCCCATGCCACGCAGCTTCTGAACCGCGGCCAAGGCTCGCTGGTGGCGTCGATCATCACCAATGACGGCGAGGTCGCGCGCGAGTTGACCATGGGTTCCGCGGCCTTCCACGGACGGCTTTACTTTAACAACCGCAAATCAATGGCTGAGGCCACCGGCCACGGCTCTCCGCTGCCGCATATGGTGCATGGCGGCCCGGGCCGCGCGGGCGGCGGCGAGGAGTTGGGCGGCGTGCGCGGCGTGATGCATTACATGCAGCGCACCGCGGTGCAGGGCAGCCCCGACATTCTCACCGCCATCGGCAAGCAATGGGTGCCGGGGGCCGAGGAAATCACCGACCGCGCTCACCCCTTCACCCGCCGCTTCACCGAGCTCGATCTGGGCGAGACCTTCCATTCGCCCGCGCGTGAGGTGACACTGGAGGATATCGAGACCTTCGCCCATTTCACCGGCGACACCTTCTATGCCCACATGGATGACGCGGCCGCCAAGGCGAACCCCTTCTTCCCGGGGCGCGTGGCGCATGGCTACCTGCTGCTGAGCTTTGCCGCAGGCCTCTTCGTGCAGCCCGACCCCGGCCCGGTGCTGGCCAACACCGGCCTCGACAACCTGCGCTTCCTCGAACCGGTCTCGGGCGGGGACAGCATCAAGGTGCGGCTCTCGGTCAAGCACAAGACCCCGCGCAACGAGGAATATGGCGAGGTCCGCTGGCATGTAACCTTGACCAACCAGCGCGAGGAGGCGGTTGCGGAATACGACCTGCTGACGATGAATGCCGTCTGAGCACACACCGGCGGTCGTCGCCGCACTCGCGGGCCTTGGCGGTCAGAGGGTTTGGTCGCTGATGGTCAGTCTCTTCGGCGATCTGGCGCAGGGACAGGGCGATGCGATCGACGGGCCGGTGCTGTCGCAGATCATGGCCGCGCTAGATGTGCGGCCCGAGGCAAGCCGCGTGGCGCTGCACCGACTGCGCAATGACGGGTGGCTACAGTCGCAAAAGGTGGGGCGGATCAGCCAGCACAGCCTGACCGCCCAAGGCCGCGCGGAAAGCGCTGCTGCCAGTCCGCGCATCTACGCCGCGCCGCCGGACCTGTCGGAACCTTGGCAGATGGTCGTGACCGAGGAGAACGGGCCCGAGACCGACAGCGCCCTGCGAGAGGCGGGGTTCATCGCCGCCCTGCCCCGCGCCTATGTCGGACGGGCCGAGAGCGCGACCCCCAAGGGATGCCTTACCCTGCCCGGCACGCCCCCGCCCGAGTGGCTGCGCCGCGCAGTGGAACCTGCCGCGCTTGAGCGCGACTATGCCGCGCTCTTGGTTGCGCTCAGCGCCTTAGATGCCGAACTTCCCGCTCCGGAGCAACTCAGACCCTTAGACGTTGCGGTTTTGCGCTGCCTGATCGTGCACAACTGGCGGCGACTGGTGTTAAGGCATCCCGCCCTGCCCGGTGGGCTGATCCGTCCCGAATGGCCTGGCTACCAGTGTCATCTGTTGGTCGACCGCCTGCTGCGCCGCTACCCGCGCCCCGCGTTGCGGGATCTGGCCACCGTCTGACGCGGCGCAAAGCGCTGCTTTCCCATGCCGGGCAAGCAGGATATAGACGTGCTCATGACAAATTTCCTCTATCAGAACGACCTGCCGGATGACCTCGACCTTGGGCCGATGGTCGCGATTGATTGCGAAACAATGGGGCTGCATCCGCATCGCGACCGGCTCTGTGTCGTGCAGCTTTCGGGCGGCGATGGTCACGCGCATCTGGTGCAGGTGGCCAAGGGCCAGACCGAGGCGCCGAACCTCTGCGCGCTGCTGGAAAACCCCCATGTGCTGAAGCTGTTCCACTATGGCCGCTTCGACATTGCCGCGATGCGCAACACCTTTGGCGCCACCGCGACGCCGGTCTATTGCACCAAGATCGCCAGCCGACTGGTTCGCACCTATACCGACCGGCACGGGCTGGCCAAGCTTTGCCAAGAACTTCTGAGCGTCGATATTTCGAAACAGCAGCAATCCAGCGATTGGGGAGCCGAAGAACTAACCCAAGCGCAGATCGACTATGCCGCCTCCGATGTGCTTTACCTGCACCGGCTGCGCGATGAACTTAACAAACGCCTGATACGCGAAGGCCGGATGGACATGGCGCAGGCCTGTTTCGATTTCCTGCCGATGCGCGCGCGGCTGGATCTGGAGGGATGGCCGGACACGGACATCTTCGCACACGCATGAACACACCTTTCCTCGACACCGCCCGCCGCGTGATCCGCTGCGAAGCCGAGGCGCTGACCCTGCTGGCCGATAGCCTCGATGACCGCTTTCGCGCCGCCGTCGACCTGATGCGCGCCTGCAAGGGCCGCGTGATCGTCACCGGCATCGGCAAGTCGGGCCATATCGGCAACAAGATCGCGGCGACGCTGGCCTCCACCGGCACGCCCGCGCAATTCGTCCACCCGGCCGAGGCGAGCCACGGCGATCTGGGCATGATCACCGCCGCCGATGTGGTGCTGGCGATTTCGAACTCGGGCGAAGCGCCGGAACTTGCCAACCTCATCGCCTATTCGCGCCGCTATGCCATTCCGCTCATTGGTATCACCAGCCGCCCCGAAAGCAGCCTTGGCCGCCATAGCGATGTGGTGCTCGAACTGCCCCGCGCTGCAGAGGCCTGCGGCACCGGCGTGGTGCCCACCACCTCGACCACGCTAACGCTGGCGATGGGCGATGCGGTGGCCGTGGCGTTGATGGAGAACCGCGCCTTCACCGCCGAACATTTCCGCGACTTCCACCCCGGCGGCAAGCTGGGCGCGCGGCTAAGCCGCGTGGCCGATCTGATGCATGTGGGCGACGCGTTGCCGCTGGTCACCGCCGACGCCCCTATGCCCGAGGCGCTGAGCGAAATCAGCCGCAAGGGCTTTGGCGTGGTCTGCGTCACCGACGCGCATGGCGCGCTGGCCGGGATCATCACCATGGGTGACCTTGCCCGGCATCTGGATGGCTTGATGACCATGACCGCCCGCGACGTCATGACCCCCTCGCCCGTGACCATCACCCCCGACGAATTGGCCGAAAAGGCCGTGGGCGTGATGAACACCCGCAAGATCACCTGCCTTATCGTGACCGACCCCGCACAGAACGACGGCAAATCGCCCGTGGGTCTGCTGCATATCCACGACTGCCTGCGCGTCGGGCTTGGGTGACGCGGGATGAAGGGGGATCGCCACTCTCGCGTCGTGTCGTGGCTGAAAGTGCTCTTTCCGCTGATCGCGCTGGCGCTGCTATCGACCCTGTTCTTGCTGTCGCGGGCGATTGAACCGCAGGCCGTGATCCCTTTCGCCGACAAAGAGGTTCAGGAACGGCTGCGCGACCAACAGATCACCGGACCTTTCTATTCCGGCACCACCGCGGATGGCGATCTGATCTCATTCTTTGCCGAGAAGCTGACCACCCCCGGCGGGGAGACCGGCACCAATGAAGCCGAGGAGATCGAGGCCACGCTAGACTTGGAGGGCGGCGCCCAGATCAAGCTCCACTCCGACAGAGGGCGGTTCGACACCGGCGCAGAGGCGGCGGAACTGGCGGGCGATGTGCGGGTTAGCACCTCAACCGGCTACGAAATCCTGTCCGAGCGGATGATCTCGAACCTCACCACGCTTGACCTGCAATCGCCCGGCCCGGTCCAAGCCACCAGCCCCGCGGGCGAGATCACCGCCGGAAGCATGGCCATCACCAATCGGCAGAACAGCGCCGGATCGCAATTGCTTTTCACAAAGGGTGTGAAACTGATATACACGCCGCAAGCAACGAAAGAGTAACTGCCTTGAGACACTTGTTTATTTTGATGCTGCCGCTGTTTTTCGCGCTGCAGGCCGCCCCTGTCTCTGCACAATCTGCCAACGTCGCCTTCGGCGCGCTTGAGCAAGACACCAGTCAACCCGTCGAAGTGACCGCCGACAACCTGTCGGTCGACAATGCCACCGGCACCGCCGTCTTCACAGGCAATGTTTTGATTTCTCAGGGTGAAATGACCCTCTCCGCCGGGAAGGTCGAGGTCGTCTATCGCGCCTCGGATCAGGGCATCGCCAAGCTGGAGGCGACCGGCGGCGTGGTCTTGGTCGCTGGTGAGGACGCCGCTGAATCGCAGCGCGCCGATTACGACATCGACGCAGGCACCTTGGTGATGCGCGGCGACGTGCTGATGACCCAGGGCCCCAGTGCCCTGAGCGCGCAAGAGATGACGGTAAACCTGAACGACGGCACGGCACAGATGTCGGGCGGCGTGAAGACCATTTTGCAGCCCGGCAGCGACAACTGATGCCGCCTGAACTGAAAGTCGCCGGGGGCGATTCCGGCCTGCGCATTCAACACCTGCGCAAGTCTTACCGCAAGAAAGCGGTGATCCGCGACTTTTCGATGGAGCTCGACCGGGGCGAGGTCGTGGCCCTTTTGGGACCGAACGGCTCAGGCAAGACGACGACTTTCTACGCGGTGGCCGGTCTGGTCACGCCCGAAGGCGGGCGCGTCACCGTGGACGGCAAAGACGTGACCACCCTGCCCATGTATCGCCGCGCCCAGCTTGGCATCGGCTATCTGCCGCAGGAGATGAGCATTTTTCGCGGGCTGTCGGTGCAAGACAACATCAGCGCAATCCTCGATATTCGGGTCAAACATCGCCACCAGCGCCGCGAGCGGCTGGAAGAGTTGCTGACCGAATTTTCCATCGAACACCTGCGCCGCGCGCCTGCCCTGGCGCTATCGGGCGGGGAACGGCGCCGGGTGGAAATCGCCCGCTGTCTGGCCGCCAACCCGAACTATCTGCTGCTTGATGAACCCTTTGCCGGGGTCGATCCGATCTCGGTCGGGGACATTCGGCAATTGGTTGCCGACCTCAAGAAACGCGGCATCGGGGTGCTGATCACCGATCACAATGTGCGCGAAACCCTAGAGATCGTGGACCGCGCCTATATCCTGCATGAGGGCAAAGTTCTGATGTCCGGAACGCCCGAAGAAGTTGTGCAAAACGAGAATGTGCGCCGCGTCTACCTTGGCGATAACTTCCGTATTTCCTAAGACTTAGCGCGTTTTTCCGGGTCTTCCAGACCTCGGCGAAGCCTTGCCCGCATGATGCGGGAAACCGCTCTGATTGTAGCGATTAAAGGGCGGCGTGCGCATCGGCGCCATTGACTTTCAAACCGAAACGCGGCCTCATTGAGCTATGGTGACATCGCGTTCCTGTTTGATCCTGCATGGCCCTTCCCGCGAAGGAACGGTCAAAATCATCCTGGTCGCAGCGCCATTCCTCCATATCTGAAAGTTGTCGCGCGCCACGCATGTGGACCGTTTGGCAATGTTCGGAACAAGAAAGACAAGGAGACGTTATGCGGTATCAGATCAGTGGCAAACAGATCGACATTGGCGACGCGCTTCGGACGCATGTCCGGACCGAACTGGACGAGGCGGTCAGCAAATATGCCGAACGCCCGACAGATGCGATGGTGGTGTTTTCCAAAACGGGCCACGAATTTGCCTGCGAGGCCACCGTGCATCTTTCCACCGGCCTCAATGCCTCGGCCAAGGCCAAGGCGACAGAGATCTACGCCGCCTTCGACAGCTGCTGCGAAAAGATGGAAAAACAGCTGCGCCGCTACAAGCGCCGCCTGAAGGACCATCACAAAGAACGCGCCGAACCGGTTGAACTTCTGGGGGCGTCCTCCTATATCCTCGCGTCAGACAGCGATTCAGATGCGCAGGAACCTGATACCCTCCAACCCATGATCATTGCAGAGATGCAGACGAAGGTGCCAACTTTGTCTGTCGGCGAAGCGGTGATGCAGATGGAATTGTCGGGCGATCCGGTGCTATTGTTTCGCAAGGAAGGCCAGGAAGGGATGAATGTCGTGTACCGCCGCGAAGACGGCAACATCGGCTGGATCGACCCTTCGTAACCCACGGCGGTAACTTCCGCCACAGAGCAGGGCGAGCGGAATGGATTTCGGCAAACTCCTCAAGCCAGAGGCCGTGAAGGTTTTGACTTCGGCTTCAAGCAAGAAGCGTCTGATGCAGGATATCGGCGAACTCGCCCAGCAAGCCTATGGGCTGCCGGCCGGCCAAGTGGTGGATGCGTTGATGACGCGCGAAACCCTCGGGCCGACCGGCGTTGGCCATGGTGTTGCCCTGCCCCACGCGCGGATGGACGGGATCGACAAGGTCGTCGGTGCCTTCGTGCTGTTGGACAAGCCGATTGATTTTTCCTCGGTCGACCGGCAACCGGTCGACGTGGCTTTTGCCCTCTTCGCCCCCGAAGACGCGGGGGTGGAGCACCTCAAGGCGCTGGCGCTGGTGGCCCGTACGCTGCGCGACACCAGCATCTGCACCAAGCTACGGTCGAACCCCGACCCGGCCACGCTTTACACCATCCTGACCGAAGACAAGGCCGATAAGGCCGCCTGATCGTGGGCCGCCTGATCTTTAGCGGCTTGACCCTGCGCTAGACGGCGACCGGTTCCGGCTCCGGCGGGGTCGGCTCAGCGCGTTTCGCCTTCTTCTCTCCCAGCATCAACATTGCCGGGGTCACCACAAGCGTCAGCACGGTGGCGACCACCAGACCGCCCGCGATGGCCGAACTCAGCTCGGTCCACCATTGGGTGGAAGGCGCGCCATAGACGATCTCACGCGTGAAGAAGTTGATGTTGAGGCCGATCACCATGGGCATCAGGCCAAGCGCCGTGGTAACCGAGGTCAGCACCACGGGCCGCAAACGCTGCGCCCCGGTGCGCAAGGCGGCCTCCAGCGGCGACAGCCCCGCTTTCTTGAGGTCGTTGTAGGTGTCGATCAAAACGATATTGTTGTTCACCACGATCCCCGCCAGCGCGATCACCCCGATGCCGCCCATGACCACCCCGAAGGGCCGTCCGGTGATCAGCAGACCAAAGAGCACCCCGGCAATCGAAAAGACGATGGCCGACATGACGACGAAGGCTTGATAAAAGCTGTTGAACTGGATCACGAGGATCACGAACATCAGGAAAATAGCGGTGATGAAGGCGCCCGCGAGGAAGATCATCGATTCCTGCTGGTCCTCCGCCTCCCCGGCGAAAGAGGCTTCGACACCCGGCGGCAGGTCCATCGCGTCGATCGCGCTGCGCAGGGCGACGGTCTGGTCGTTCACCAAGACGCCCGGCGCGACATTGGCCTCGATCGTGACCACCCGCTCTTGATCCACCCGTGTGATCGTGCCGGTCCGGGGGCTTGGCTCAAAGGTCACGAAATTCGAGATCGGGACCAGCCCCGCCGAGGTCGGCACGCGCAGCGACTGCAACTCTTCCAGCGTGCGCTCATCGGAGGGGAAGCGCACGTTGATGTCGATGGAACCCTCGGCATCGTCAGGCCGGTAATCCGCCACGGTGATGCCCCGCGTCAGCAGTTGCACCGCCTGCCCCAACGTCGAGATATCGGCCCCGAACCGCGCGGCCTCGGACCGGTTCACGGCGATGCGCCATTCCACCCCCGGCAGAGGGCGCGAGTCGGTCACATCGGTGAAGCCGCCGATATCGGCCATCTTCTCGCGGATCTGATCGACCACCTGCTGCTGCACCTGCGGGTCATGCGCCTTGATCCGCAGATTGACGGGCTTGCCCGCCGAGGGGCCGTTCGAGGCGGTTTGCACCTGCACGTCGATCCCCGGAATGGCCGCCATCTCGGTCCGGATTTCTTCACCAATTTTCGCGGCGGTCCGGCGTTCGTCCCATTCGGTGAACTCAACCTGAATGGTGCCGATCAGATCGGCACTGTCGCGGTTGCTGCTGCCGGTGCGGGCATAGACGCTGGCAATCTCGTCATAGGCAAAGAGGCGTTGCTCGACCTGCCGCACCAGCGCGTCTTGTTCGTAGATCGAAAAATTGTCCCGCGCGCGCACCTGCACCTGCGCAAAATCAGGCTCTACATCAGGGAAAAAGGTGATGCCGTTGCCGAATTGCGCATAGGCCGTAAAGCCGCCCATCAGCAGGGAGATGGCTAGGATCAGCGTCATCCACGGGCGTAGGATGGCGAATTGCAGCAGTTTGACATAGCCGCCGGTAAAGCCTTTCAGGTCACGCGGGTCGCCCTGTTCCGCGGCATGGAGCGTGGCCTTGTCCTTGGCCGATTGCGGCGGGCGCTTGCCGATGATCCCGCCGACGACGGGGATAAAGACCAGCGCCATGAAAAGCGATGCAGTCAGGGTCAGGATTACCGTGATCGGCAGGAATTTCATGAACTCCCCCACCGTGCCGGTCCAGAACAGCAGCGGGAAGAACACGCTGAGCGTCGTCGCTGTCGAGGCGATGATCGGCCATGCCATGCGCTTGGCGGCATGGGCATAGGCGGCGCGGGGCGAATGCCCCTCTTGCAGCCGCCGGTCGGCCAGCTCGGTGGTCACGATGGCCCCGTCCACCAGCATCCCCACCACGAGGATCAGCGAAAACAGCACCACAAGGTTCATCGTATAGCCCATGACCCAAAGCGCAGTCACCCCGGCCAAAAACGCTCCCGGAATGGCCAAGCCCACCAGCAGGGCCGAGCGGACTCCCAAGGCCCAGACGATCACGATCATCACAAGGATCACCGCCGCGATGACATTGGCCTCAAGATCGCTGAGCATGTCTTGGACCTGCTCGGATTCGTCTTGGGTGTATTTGACGGTGATGCTGTCGGGCCATTCCGCGCGCATCTCGTCAATCAATTCGCGCACCGCCGCGACCGTCTCAATGATATTCGCGCCCGAGCGTTTCTTGATCTCAAGCGCCAGCGCGGGCTGGCCATCAATGCGGGCGAATCCGGTCGGGTCTTTGAAGGTTCGGCGGATCGTGGCGACATCGGCAAAGGTCACCACCGTATCGCCGCGCACTTTGATCGGCAGCGACATGACATCTTCGACATTCTCGATCAGCCCCGGCACCTTGAGCACCAGCCGCCCCGCGCCGCTCTCAATCGCCCCCGCCGCGATCAGGCGGTTGTTCCGGTTGATCTGGCTGATCAGCTCTTCGAAAGAGATGTTGTAGGTCTCAAAGACCGTAGGGTCGATCAGCACTTCCAAAAGCTCGGTCCGCTCCCCCCCGACATCCACCTCAAGCACGCCGGACAGCCCTTCGATCGCGTCCTTCAACTCTTCGGAAATGGTGTTGAGCGTCCTTTCCGGCACCGGGCCCGAGAGGATCGCGGTCAGGATCGGAAAAAGCGCCGTGTTGATCTCGGTCACGACCGGATCGGTGGCGTCTTCGGGCAGGTCCGACTTGGCCCGGTCCACGCCTTCGCGCACCTTGTCGAGCGCCTCGTCTGAATCGAACCCCGGCTCGAACTCCAATTGCACCGAGGCATGGCCCTCGGCCCCGTTCGAGGTGATCTGTTTCAACCCGGTGATGGCGCTGAGTTCGGTCTCGAGCGGCTCAACGAGCAACCGCTCGCTGTCCTCGGGCGAGATGCCTTCGAGAGAGGTCGAGACATAGAGCGTCGGGATCGGAATCTCGGGCGAGCTTTCCTTGGGGATGCCGACATAGGCATAGGCGCCGACCGCCAAAATCATCACCAAACTCAGGATCACCACGCGGGCGCGGCTGAAAGCGGCGTCGATCAGCGTGTTCATTCCACTTGCTCCGGCTGGGCGGCTTCGGCGCTGCCGGTGATCTGGCCATCGCCCGTTGGCTGCTCTTCCAATTCGTCGATCTCGGGCACACCCGCCATGGGCTGCGCCTCGCTCTCACTGTCGCCACCGGTTTCGGGCTGCGGATTGACCCTCTCGCCATCATTGACGAAGCCCTGCCCAATAGTGATGATCCGGGCCTCATCCGGCAGGCCCGCGATCCAGATGCCATCGGTCTGGGCGCGTACGATGGCGATCTTGTTGAAGACGACCTTGTCGTCGCCATTCACCGTTTTGACGCCCAGGGTGCCATTGGTGTCCAAGGACAGGATCGCCGGAGAGACGAAATGCGCGCGGGTCTCGCCCGTGGGGATGCGAACGCGGGCCGAAATGCCCGCGGGGATCGCCCCATCGGTGTTCTCGACCCTGACTTCGGCGGTAAAGGTCCGGGTTTCGGCGCTGGCACTGCTTGAAACGAACTGCACCTTGCCCTGCGCCTCTGCCCCGGTGATGAAAACAACTTCGGCGGTTTGACCCTCTTCAATGTCTTTGAGCGACTGCTGGGGCACCTGCACTTGGATCGTCAGCGGCGTGTTGTCGACCAGACGCGCGATTTCCTCACCGGTGGAGACGAACTCACCCGCCGAGATGTCGAGCATCTCTAGCCGCCCGGGAAAGGGGGCGCGGATTTCGGTGTTGTTCAGCGCCTCTTCGGCGGCGGTGACCGAGGCTTGAGCGGCGGCCAAGGTCGCGCGGGCTTGGCTCACACGGTCCACGGTCGAGACGCCGCGGTCCAGCAAGGCTTGGGCATTGTCGTATTCGCGCTGCGCGCGGCTTAGTTCCTCACGCGCGCGGGCCAGATCGGAATCGCGCGCCGTGGTGCTGAGCCGCGCGATCAACGCACCCGCTTCGACCACATCGCCCTTGGCGACAAGCACCTCGGCGATCTCACCGCCCGCTTCGGCGCGGACCATGGTGTCTCGGTCCGGCAGGGCTTGTCCTTCGGCGACAAAGACCTGCGTTACGCTGTCGGCCTGAGAGCCGCGCACGGCCACGGTCACCGCTTCGGGGGAAATGGGCGCAGGCGCGGCGGCTTCCTCGGTCTCTTCGGAGGGGATGATATAGCCGCTGCCCATCCAAAGAGCGATCAACAGCGCAATCCCACCGGCGATGAACTTCGACCGTTTCGAGCCGGCATCGCTGTCGAATGAAAGCGTCTGGCGCTCTTGAGAGGTGTCACTCATTGATCGAACTCCATCACCGCGCCCCCGTGATCGGGCCGCGCGTCAATTCTTGGGCTTGCTCACCCGGGTTGCTACGTCATCAAGCGCGGCGCTGATCGTGTCATAGAAGGCGGCGAAAGTATCGAGCCTCTGGCGCACCCCTTCGGCCTCTTCGGGCAGCTTGCTGATCGTATCGTTAATCTCGGATTTCGCGTGGCGGGTTCCTGCCAGCGCATATTTCGTCATCGCGGCATAGGCGTCATCGGCAAGTTGAAAGTAGTCCTGCCGGTCGCCCGTCTTGTTCACCCGCCGGATCAGACCCCGCTCTTCGAGCAGGCGAATAGAGGTGCTGATCGTGGCGCGGCTCACGGAAAGGCGACGCGACAGCGCGCCAAAGGCGATCGGCTCGCCCTCGAACACCAACATCGCAAAGATCTGCCCCGCCATGCGCGGCAGCCCCTCGCCCATGGCCACCACCCCCATGCGGGTAATGAAGTCATCGCGGACTTGGTCGATTTGGTCGGTGCTATCCATCATTTCCCGTCCACGGCAGGTGCGTTGACGGTAGATAGACAAGGTGAGGCACAAATCAAGACTATTCAGAATTTTCCGAACAGACAGAACAACGCGCGTCGCGGAAAGAGCCCGGCGTTTGGCCCTACTTCAGACCATTCTGAGCAATGTACCGGGCCAGATCGAGGACGAGTTGCCCCCGCGCTGCGGCAATGGCGTTCGCCCCCCCTTCGGGATTGAACGGCACGCTGAGGTCAAACAGGCCCGACCGCTCCCGACGCTCATCCCGGACGGCCACGAAATACTGGCCGGAGGCGCGGAATTCTCCGGCTTCGGTGGCCACCAGTTCGGCAAAGCGCACTTCGAGCCGGGCATCGGGGAAGGCCTCAAACGGCCAAGGCTCAGACGCGATGCGCCGCCCCGTCATCCGTGCGAGGTTCTGGCTAAGCTCCAGCGCCACGGCCCGCTCAGGCGCATCGGCCCAGAGCACATCGGTGGAGCTGACCAGACTGCCATCGGCCAATTGCACCGAAATCTCCTCGGAGGCGGCATAGGTCGGCAATGAGACATCGCGCACTTCGACGGAACTGAAAGAGATGGGGGTCTTCTCTGTCACCGCCGGGGCGCGGACGGGGAAACGTTCAGCCGTACTGCCACAGGCCGCCAAGGCTGCCATGAGGCCGAGGGTGATCAAGGGTCTTGCAAGTGTCATGCTTTACCGTCCCAGCAATAGAGAATTGGGGTTACGTTCGATGGTCCGCGCCAAAGATGCAAGGGCATCGGCGGCTTTCTGGATGTCACGCAGCGTGCGTTCGGCGCTGCGGCTGAGCTGTTCACCTTGGTTATAGCCTTCGATGGTGCGGCTGGCTTGGGCAAAAAGCGCGGTCAAACGCTCGACCACCTGTGGCAGATCGCGCGCCGAGACGGCGATATTGTCCGCGGCATTGCGGGCCGAGGCCAAGGTGCGGTTCACACTCTCGACCGCGCCGCCTTCGCGCAATTCCTCAAGCGTGGCGTTCACCTCATCCAACGCCCGCTTAAGCGCGCCCGGCAGGGCCACCGCATCTTCGGTACCGATCACTGCGTCAGCAGATTCGGTAAGATCGGTGAGCGCGACGACCAGTTCTTCGACCTCAAGCGTTTCGGCCTTGGCCGCCACCGCCTGAATGCGCTCCACCAACTCCGGCACACCTTCGACTGAGGAGGATACCGCATTGGCCGCCTCCGACGCGCCCTCAAGCGCGGCGGACAGGCGCTCGGCAATGCGCTCTTCCTCAAGCTGGGCCACCAGTTCTTCGATCCGCACCAAGGTGCCGTTCAGGGCGACCGGCACGTTCTTGACCTCTTCGGACGAGACCAGCCCGGTCAACTCGCCCAGAAGGGTGCGCACGTCCTGCGGGGTCTCGCGCAGGTCTTCGTCCGACACGAAAGCCTCTGCCGAGTTCAGGAAGGAAATCGCGCTGTTGAGCAACTCTTCGATCGGCAGACTGTTGATGCGGGTAAAGACACCTTCGACCGTGGCCGCGGCATCGGAGACGTCGCTTTCCGTGGTCGGCATCAAGGCAAGGCCATTCTCCGTCTCGTTCAACGAGGCCTCGGGCGCGTCTTCGACGGCCACGAACTCAACCTTCAAACCGCCGGTCAGCAGGCTGGCCGATGCAAGCCGCGCGCGCAGACCGTTTTCCACACGCTCTTTCAGGAAAGCCAAAGCGGCTTCGGCGGTCACGTCATCCTGCATCCCCAAATGCGCCGGCTGGATCGACAGGATCGCATTCAGCCGCACGCGGCTGTCGCCGAAACGTTCGAAATCCACCAGCCCCGACAGGGTCTCGACCTCACCGATCTCAAGCCCGCTCATCTCAACCGGGGCGCCGACGATCAGACCCGAGATATTGTCGTCGAACACGACGCTCAGCTTCAGTGGATCGACCTCGGAGGCGTTGAAGACAGAGTTCCGCGCGGTTTCCTTGTCGGGGTAGATCTCAAACACCGTCCCGTCAGACACCTGCGCCCCGCCCGAGACGAAGGTGTCAAAGGTGATGCCGCCGCCAACAAGGGTCGCCAACGAGGAAAAGTCGATTTCGGCCCCTGCCGGGCCGATGTTGACGCTAAAGCCCGACGCGTCCCAAAACCGGGTGGATTCATTGATCAACTGGCGGTGCTCTTCGAAAATCAGCGCCTCGACAATGGCAAAATTGCCGCGCGGGGCGATCTTGGCATAGCCGACGCGGCCCACTTCGATGCCCTTGTAAAGGATCGGCGCATTGTCGGTCAGATGCCCGTTCGCGGTGGAGCGGAAGGCGATCTCAAGCCCGCCTTGGCCGCCACGGATCAGCGGCTCGGTCGATGACCCTTGAAAGCGCTCCGCCGCCGGGCCGACCTGTTGGTCCCATGACCCTTCGATATAGACACCGCTCAGCACCGTGCTGAGCCCGGTGATGCCCTGCGCGGTGACTTCGGGCTGCACCACCCAGAAGACCGCGCCGTTGTCGATATAGGGGGCCACGTCCTTGTCGACGCGGATATGCGCCGTCACCCGGTCCAGACCCGAGGTAAAGCCGACCTTCTCGACCACCCCGACCGTCACATCGCGAAAGCGCAATTCGGTCTCTCCAGCAGAGATGCCCGCGCCCTCTTCGAACTCGATGACGATCACCGGGCCGCGTTCGCTGTACGAGCGGTAGGCCACGAAAAGCGCCACGATCAAAGCGAGGATCGGAATGATCCAAATCACCGAAGCCCCGCTGAGAAACATCTTGCGGGTCGGCGAAATCGGGAGGTCGGGAGGTGTCTTAGTCATCGGTTTTCAGGCCCTCGTCCTTGGTCTGAGCGTCCCAGATCATGCGGGTATCGAACGCTTGTGCCGCCAGCATGGTAAAGATCACGGAGAGGGCGAAAAAGATGCTCGCGGTACCGGGATTGATAGCGGCCAGTGTCTTGAGTTGCACCAGAGCAGACAAAATCGCAACCACAAAGATATCGATCATCGACCAGCGCCCGATGTACTCAACCATTTCGTAAAGGTAATGCCGCTGCCGCTGCGAGGTGACAGAGCGCCGTTTGACGCTGATCGCGAGAAAGGCCACGGCCATGAACTTGGCCAGTGGAATGGCGACAGACGCGAAAAGGATGATAAAGGCGATCCCCCAGTTGCCATATTGCGCCAGTTCCACCGCCCCGCCGATGATGGTGCTTTCCTCAACCTGAAACAGCGTCCGGGTCTTGAGCATCGGATAGGTATTCGCGGGGATGTAGCACATCAGCCCCACGGTCCAGAAGGCCCAGACACGCTGAAGGCTCATCCGGTCGCGCGAGACCAGCTTGCTGCCACAGCGGCTGCAAAGCGCCGTGCCCATCGGCGCAGGCTTGTTACAGCGGGTGCAGGCCACGATGCCCAACTCCCGTGCGCTCACGATGTCTTGGGATGTTCCAGAGAATTCCATACGGACCATTTGCATAAGAATCTGTCCTGCGCGATGACGAGGATCACCAGCGCGCCGAACATGTAAAACGCGGGGCCAAAACCCACATCGGCCAGATCGGCCACTTTGACCAGCGCCACGGCACAGCCGATGGCAAAAACCTCGGCCATCGACCAAGGGCGCAGCTCCTCTGACAGCCGAAAGGCGGCGACGGCATGGCGCGCGGGCGGGCGATCCAGCACCACGGGGATCAGCACATAGAGTGTCAGCAACACCCGCAAGAGCGGGATGAAAAAGATCAGCGCCGCCGTGGCCAATGACAAGAAGATCATCGGCCCGCCGGAAAAGGCAAGGGCCGCATCCAGCACCGACACCGCGTTGCTGGCCCCCGCCGCGTCGATGGTGAGAAAAGGAAAGACCGCCGCCCCGATGATCAAGACCATGACCGCCACCGCCACGGCGATGATCTGCAACCCGGCGTTCCTGCGAGGCGTGATCAGGGCGGTATGGCACCGCTCACAACTCGCCCGCTCCCCATGGGCGGGGCGGCGCAGCCGATAGACGGCGTCGCATTGCGGACAGACGATCAATTCGTCTATGGGCAATTCGGCAAGGGGGGTGTTGGGGCGATCCATTCTGAACGCATATATGATGCCGCCCTTCGACGTATCAACAAATATTCACCACCCTGTGGCGTATCTGCACCGGCGGATCATCGCCCTCGCGCGAATGTGAGGGGAACAGGGGCCCAAGCAGACCGTTGGTCCAGCAGAAATGACAAAGGAGAAAGCAATGACTGATATCACCAATGCAAAGATCCTGATCCTCGCCACCAACGGCTTTGAGCAGTCCGAACTGGAAAAGCCCCTGAACGATCTGCGCGACCGCGGCGCCACCGTTCATGTGGCCACGCCCGACGGTAATGAGATCAAGGGCTGGGACGAAGATGACTGGGGCAACACCGTGCCTGCAGACCTCGCCCTCGGGGACGTGAACGTCGACGACTACCAGGGCATCGTGCTGCCCGGTGGCCAAATCAACCCCGACCTGCTGCGTGCCAACGAAGACGCGGTGGCTCTGATCCGCAAGTTCCACGACAGCGGCAAGACCGTCGCCGCCATCTGCCACGCCCCGTGGCTGCTGATCGAGGCGGGCATCATCAAGGGCCGCAAGGCGACCTGCTACTCCTCCATCGCGACGGATGTGAAGAACGCCGGTGCGCAATACGAAGACAGCGAAGTGGTGGCCGACCAAGGCATCGTGACCAGCCGCTCGCCCGAGGATCTCGACGCTTTCGTAGGTAAGATCGTCGAGGAAATCGAAGAAGGCAAACATGACCGCAAAGCGGCCTGAGCCTTGCCTCTGTGACGAGACTTACCCCCGGTCCTTTGGCCGGGGGTTTTTCATGCGCGGTCGCGCGGCAGGCCAAGTTCGTCTAGCAGCGCATCGGTATCGGCCCCAATGGCACGCGGGGGGCTGGGCATCTGGGGCGCAGTGGCGCCGAAACGCGGCGCTTGGCCCGATTGCAACACGCCATCGACCCTCACCACATTGCCCCGAGCCGCCATCTGCGGATGGTCCGGCGCTTCGGAAAAGCTGAGCACCGGGGCCACGCAGGCATCCGAGCCGTCGAAATGCGCCGCCCAGTCGTCCCGGGCGCGGGTGGCGAAGATCGCGGCGAAATCGGCGATACGCGCCTTCCATGTCGTCCTGTCATTCTGGCTCTCGGCAAGCGCCGCAGGCAGGCCCAACTTCTCTAGCAAGATCGTGTAGAACTGCGGCTCCAAAGCCCCGACCGAGATGAATTTCCCATCCGCACAGGTGTAGCACCGATAGAACGGCGCGGCCCCGTCGAGCCAATTGGCGGCACGCTCTTCGGTCCAAGCGCCTTGGGCCAGCATACCATGGATCAGCCCCATCATCGCAGGCACCCCATCGACCATCGCGGCGTCGACGACTTGGCCCTTGCCGGTCACCCCGCGTTCGATGACGGCAGCAAGGATACCGAACAGCAAAAACATCGTCCCGCCGCCGTAATCCGCCACCATGTTCAAGGGCGGCACCGGGGGCGCATCGGCGCGGCCCATGGCATGAAGTGCCCCTGTGAGAGCCAAATAATTGATGTCATGCCCCGCCGTTTCCGCCCATGGGCCGGTCTGGCCCCAGCCGGTCATGCGACCATAGATCAGAGCCTCGGGGCAGGCGTCAGGGCCAAGGCCCAAACGCTCCATCACGCCGGGGCGGAACCCTTCTATCAGCACATCGGCAGAGGCGATCAGCGCCTTCGCCGCGGCGATCCCTTCGGCGGTTTTCAGGTTCAAGACCACCGACCGCTTGCCGCGCCGGTTGATGTCCGACGGGTCCGCCGGGGCGGCTTTGCGGTCAATCGTGATGACATCCGCGCCCAGATCGGCCAGCAATTGCCCCGCCAGTGGCGCGGGGCCAAGGCCGGAAAACTCCACCACCCTGAGCGAGGACAGCGGCCCTTTGCGCGCCGCCACGCTCATGCCGCCCCCGGCACCAAGACCTGCCGCGCTCCGTCGGTGAAATCCGACAGCGACAGCGCCCATGTCGTGCCGGGCCAGCGCAACTCCATCTCGCGTTTGCGCGGACGGTAGACGGCGGTGTAAAGCGTGCCGAACCCCGCGTTGAAGGCCGTGGAATAAAGCGGCGGCTTGAGAAAGGCGCCGATGAACTTCTCCTCCGGGTCGCGGTGCAGACGCAGACGTTGCAAAAGGTAGCGCTCCCGCTCGACCGTGGCGGTAAAGCGGGCGTGGCTGACCCACTCCACATTCTCTTGATGATTGGTCGCCACTGCGGCACGGGTGATGACAGCGGGGCGATCGGGGGCCATCATAGCCGTCAGATAGCTGCGCTTTCGGTCCAGCACGGTCACGTTGTAGCTCATATGCGTGGGCACCCGCGCCAGCACCTCGCCTGCCTCTTGCGCGGTTTCGCAGGTCTGCAAAACATAACGCAGGATCAGCGGCACACCGAAGCCCTCGCCCACCACACGCCGCCCGCCAAAGGTCAGCGAGATCGACAGCCCTGCATCATTCACCCCGTCGACCAGCCCCCAAAGCCCGTCGGAGGTGCCCATGACCTGCCGCCCCTGCCAACCGGTGCGCAGCACCATCGCGTCAAAGGCATTTGGGTTATAGTCATAGTTGCGCACCATGACCGGCTCTTTCCCCGCCCAGATCGCCTGCGAACAGGCCGACAGATAGGGCGGCGGACAGTAGAAACTGAGAAAGCGCGCCGCGTGATCGCCGCCGCCTGCAAGACTGCAAAGCTGGTCATAAAGCGGCAGCATCTCGGGCATATGCTGGGCCAGCGCACGGCGGCACTGGGCATAGGTCGGGCGCGCGGCCTCCCCCTCCTTCAGCCACCATGCGTGGTAATCAGGCCAATAGGCCGCGAAGAGTCCAGCCCATTTCGGGCCGGGCTGGTCTTCGGACAATGCGCGCCAATACATCGCGGCCTTTCGTCTTTCTACAGGATCTTGAACGCCGGATCAGAAAGCTCTGGACCGGCCGAGGCGGTGGGCAAGGGTTTGCCATCCACGCTGCGTTTGATCCCATGAATCCACTTTTTCGCGCGTTCGTTCAACTGGAAAGACTTGGTCATCGACCGCCCCCTCGTCACGAGGATACCGATATCCGCGCCCTCGTAGCGATAGTCACCCGGTTGCAAGATGCGCAGGAAGAAGGCTTCGTTCTCGCTCTCTACCGCGCGGCGGTGATAGTCGAAACGGTCAAAGACGACGGTGCCGTCCTCCTTCATCTTGTAGATCCCGGTCTCCGGCGCTTCGGTGCAGATGTCGACACTGTCCTCGGTGTGTTTGATGACCATCTGGCTCCAGCCGTCGATATTGTCCGGATCGGCCCATCGGGCGTTCAACTCATCCACGTCGAGAGTGAATTTCTTGCGGCTGAACTCCAGCAGGTGGAACAGGAACAACGGCGCATCGGCATGGGCAAAGGCGGCGTGGTTCGTCATCGAGCTTGCCCCGGTGATCCGCGGGTTCAACTCCCCCAACCACAGGTCGCCGGTCTTCTTGTCGATCAGGAAGTCCAATTCGAAATAACCGCGATAACCCTCTTTCCGCAGCTGTTCGCCGAACTTGAAGGTCAGATCGCGGGCCTTCTCGCGGACCTTGGGCGGGAAGGCGGTGGCGAGGATCTCGTTGCCGCACCAGCCGCCGCGGTAGGGGGTCAGCTCCTTGAAGCCGACAAGCTCGGTCATCAGCGGGCCGACGATGGTGCCCTCCTTGGTGGCGCAAGCCTCGATCGCGGCGCCACGGCAGTCGATCCGCTTCATGATCTTGATCTCGCCCTCGCCGACGATCTCGCTCTCGTGGCGGCGGAAATCGGCCTCGGACTTGATGAAGAAGGTGGTATGGCCACTGTCGCCATAGGCCGATTGCAGCACGAGGTCATGGCCCAGATTGGCCTTCTCGCAGATCTCGCGCAGGTGCTCGTAGCTTTCCACTTCACTCAGTGTGTTGGGCACCGACGGCACGCCGGCCTTGTTGCCGATGCGCACCGTCTCGATCTTGTTGTCCATCGACTGGCGCAGCTTCGCTTTCGGGAACCAGACCTCGGCCCCGAGCTCCTTGGACAGACGCTCGGTCTCTTCGTCGAACATGAGGAACACAAACTTGGGCTTGCCGCCGCGGCGTTTGACGAAGTCGATGACCTCCTTGTGCTGCAGCAGGTAGTTGTTGATGTCCTCGATGCTCTGGAACTCCGCATGAGGCTGTTCCGAGGGGCAAAAGACGTTGGGATGCTTGCCGCCGTAGCAGTCGATGTAGCAGATATATTTGAAATTTTTCACCCACTCATCGAGGCCCAAGAGGTTAAAGTTCGTGGCCGAGATGAAATAAACCGGATCCTCGTTTCGGTGAAAGAACCGGCGGATTTCGGAGATATTCTTGAGAATTTTTGCCATATCGTAGGTCCTTTTGGTCAAACGGGTGAAGAAGAAAGGTCTTTGCGGCGCACGCGTTTCAGTGCCTCCGCGGTAAAGACACGTAGGCCCAGATCGGGCCGGTATCCGTGGATCTCGCTCACGTCGAGCGCGCGCATGAAGTCGAGAATTTCCTGACTGACGACCTGTCCGGGGACGAGGATCGGAAAGCCGGGCGGATAGGGGATGATGAAACTGGCCGAGACCACCGTGTCGCCCGCGTCCATCACCTCTTGCAAGGATCCGTTCAGGTCGAGATAGTCACAGTTTTTCTCATCATAGGCGAGGAAGAAGGGCGTGCGAATGTCGCCCTCGGGCGTATCGGCGGCGCGGAAGGCTTCGTGGAAGCAACTGAAATCCGGCAGCGGCGGGTAGTTCTCCATCAGGTTGGTGACGCGGCGATCGAAGGACAGTTTCTCCATCCGGCTGGCATCGTCCAGCAGATCGTCGAGCGACTTGGCGATCTCCACCAGCACTTCGATCAGATAGGCCACCGAGGAGCGCGTGGTGCCGATATTGGTCATGAACAGCACGGTATTGCGCGAGGTCTTGTTGATCTGGATGCCGTATTTATCCATCAGGATCTGGGTCTTGAAGGTATCGCCATCCCAGCCGGTGCCGCCCACGGCGAGTGTCACGCGGGTGGCGTCGAGCACGAATTCGTCCTGCTCCCAGCAATCCCACATGTCGGTCCAGCCCTGTTCGGTGTCGTAATAGCTGGTCACCCCGCTTTCGCGGTGGGTCTCGGGGATCATGTCGCCTGCGGTCAGCACCTTGAAATACTTGCGCAGCAAGGGGTGTTCGCTGATCGCGCGGCGCATCGACATTGCCGCTTCGACCTGCCGTTGGACAAATTCGAACCCTTCGAGTTCGACCTGACGCCGCCCCACATCGAGCGAGGCGATGATCTGGTAGTTCGGTGAGGTCGAGGTGTGGGTCATATAGGCTTCGTGGAAGCTCTGCTCGACCTCGCCTTTGAAGTCCTGATCGTTGACATGAATCATCGAGCCCTGCCGCAGCGAGGTCAGCGTCTTGTGGGTCGATTGTGTGGCATAGGCCCGCACCCGCGCCTGCGGAGGGGGGATCAGCCGGGTGTTGCGCAGGGTCTCATCATCCGCGTCCTTCAGGGACTTTTGCTGGGCCTCATAGGCGGCGGCATGGGCCTCGGACTTGAACTTCGCCCGCAGGGTATTGGCCGCGTTCATCGCGGTGCGTTGGCGATATGTGGGACTAAACCGGGCGAAAGCGAACCACGCCTCATCCCAGAGGAAGATCAGGTCGGGCTTGATCGCCAGACATTCCTCCATCACCCGTTCGACGTTGTAGACCAGCCCGTCGAAGGTGCAGTTGGTCAGCAAAAGCATTCGCACCCGATCAAGCTTGCCCGCCGCCTTCAACTCCAAGAGGCGATGCTTGATCTCGCGCAGCGGCACCGCGCCATACATCGAGTATGCGTTGAGCGGATAGCTGTCGAGGTAACTCACCTGTGCGCCTGCCAGCACCATGCCGTAGTGGTGGCTCTTGTGGCAGTCGCGGTCGACCAGAACGATGTCGCCGGGCCGCACCAGTGCCTGCACCACGATCTTGTTGCAGGTCGAGGTGCCGTTGGTGGCGAAAAATGTCTGTTTAGAGCCGAAGGCGCGGCTGGCCAGTTCCTGCGCCTCCTTGATCGGCCCATGCGGCTCTAGCAGGCTGTCCAGCCCGCCAGAGGTGGCGGAAGTCTCTGCCAAAAAGATATTCGGCCCGTAGAACGCGCCCATGTCCTGAATCCAGTGACTGCGGGTGATCGACTTGCCGCGGCTGATGGGCATGGCGTGGAAAACGCCGGTGGGTTGTTTGGAATATTCCACCAGCGCGGTGAAGAAAGGCGACTTGTTGCGCGCCTGCACCCCGCGCAGGATGTTGAGGTGCAACTCCATGAAGTCTTCTTGATTGTAGAAGACCCGCCGACAAATCCCCAGATCGAGCCCCGCGATATCCTCGACCGAGCGTTCGGTGACCAGATAGGCGTCAAGCTCGGGCCGGACCTTGGCGATCATCCGGCAGAGCTCGGGGCCGTAGCTTTCAGGCTCAAGCGCGTCGATCTCAGCCCGCCCTCCCGCACGGGCGAGGTAGCGGGTCAGGATCTGTTGATCGACCTTTGATTTCAACGTCAGACCGGGGCGGACAACGATGGCTTGGATGTTGTGATTGAACATCACCGCGATCAGCGCATCTTCAAGGCTGGGCACCACCACGGCTTCGTAGATGAACGGGTCTTCGGTCCGGCGCATGCGGGTGACATTGCTGCGCAGCCAGCGTTCCTGCTGTTCGTTCACATTATCGACGATCAGCACTTCGAAATAGGGCTTGGCCAGCGCCCGCGCCTCGGGCGGCAGCATGGCCTCGTCATCATGCTCGTCCTGATCCAGACTGTCGCGTTCCAGCGGAATGGTGCGGCGGCGATAGGCGCCGGTGGTCAGCGCGCGGGTCACCCGGTTCAAGGCAAAGGCCAGATCCTCGTAATTGCCATGGGCGAACTGGCGGCGCATGTGGTCAAAGGCGGACATGCCCGGAAAGGCCCAATAGGGCTCGATCAGGGCCAGTGACTCAAACAGCGCCTCGATTTCCCTGCGCCCCTCCGCCGCGCCCTTGCCCTTCGGATCGCGCGACATGGCAGCGGCGGCGGCGCGCAGGGCGCTCCACCGATCCGACCGCAGTTGAATGGCCGAGGAATAGTCGTTCATAGAATGCATCAGTCGTCCTCTGCTTGAGGGCCGACCGATGCTTCAGGTAGCGCTTTGCGCGAACCTAACCTCGGCCTAGCCGCTGGTATTGTCGTTCTGCCCGGGCGTATCGGGCGTTGTATGTGTATCTGGCATGGCCGCCGCGGGGGCCGTGGGCGCCGGTGTCTGCGCCACCTCGGGCGCCGTCCCGGCGGTGGGGCTGGCAAGCGGCTCAGGCGGGAAACCGTTCTTGCCCTTATAGGTCGGAATCTCGGCAGGCACCTGCTGGGCGGGCACGTCGACATGCAGCCCCGCGCGGCTGCCCTGTTGCGGAATTTCGAGCGGGCCAAGGGTGTGCAGGAAGGCATCTGCGCCGCTGTCACGGTCATAGACCGGGAAGTCTGTCGGACGGTCGCGGAAGGATTTCAGCAGTTGGCCCAGCCCCTTCATCCCCGTCTCACGCTGACGGCGCACCATATTGAGGTCGATCTCGATCGGGAACATATCCTCTTGCCCCGCCGATTGGTGCAGCACCATCGAAGTCGGATCGACCACGCAGGAGCGGCCCACACCCCCGGCGCCAAGGCCATTCACGTCGAAGATATAGCACTGGAATTGCGCCGCCGTGGCGCGCGCGATGGCAAGTTCCGCATCCCGGTCCGTGGTGCCAGTCAAAACCGGGTGCAACAGCACCTCGACGCCCTGCGAGGTCAACTGCCGCGTCGTTTCGGGGAACCACATGTCATAGCAGATCGACAGGCCAAAACGGCCCACATCCGGCACGTCGAAAATACAGAACTCATTGCCCGCCGCGATCCCGGCCTCATAGGGTCGGAAGGGGAACATCTTGGCATAGCGGCGCACCACTTCGCCTTCGGGGTTGATGACGACCGAGGTGTTGTACACGCGGCCATCCTCGGGATGCTTGAGGAACATCGAACCGGGGATCAGCCAGACCCGATGCCGCCGCGCGGCGGCCTGAAACTGTTCGATCGTCTCATTCTCGGGCGGCAGGGCAAACCGGTCAAGCGGGCCGAAAGGCGCCAGTTCGGAAAACAGCACCATCTGCGTCCAAGGGAAACGCGCCATCAGGATGTCGAGCCGCTGGATCATGCCCTCGACATTGGGCTGCAAGGCATTGACGTACATCTGCACGCCGGCAATCGCGAAAGGGGTCATGCGTGAATACTCCGAACTACGCGGCGCAATGGACCATTTCCTTGCCTATCTCCGCGACGCACGTGTCTTACGCCCTCACGACCAGAACGGAAACAGGCGAACGACGCACAATGCGGTCGGCGTTGGACCCGACGAGGAATTCGCGCAGGCTGTCGGGGTGCTCGGACCCCATGACCACCAGATCGGCGTTTGATTTCTTTATTGTTTTCAGTGCCTCGCGGTGGATCTTGCCGAACTTCAGGTGCTGCTTCACCTTTACGTCATCAGGCACCTCACGCTCGACCAACTGCTCAAGCGCCTTGGCCGCGCGGCCCGTCGCCTGTTTCTCGTAATCTGCGGGAAAGAACCCTTCGACCAGCGGCGTGCCCATGTCCGGCACGACCGAAAGGATATGCAGCGTGCCTTTGGAGAGGCGGATCATGTCGATCGCCTGCGGCAGGGCCTTTTCCCATGATTTCGGGTCGCTCAAATCAACGGTCAGCAGGATGTTATCGAACATGATGCGCTCTCCTTATGCTGTCGCAGGCTTACGGGGGGCCTGCGCGGCACGGCCCCGTTGCAAGAAGACCACCAACGCCAGTAGTAGCAGGGCGGGGATGAACATCCAGTACTTGCTGGGTTGCGGCATCGGCTTCAGCACCCGCAGCACCTCTTGGTCCCAATCAAGGCCCGCGCCCTGCGCCGGGCTGTCGTAGAGAACATCGTCGATGATCATCTTGTCGCCATCCTCGCGGAACATGAGCCCCGCGGCCTCCAGCTTCTCGGCCCCAGTCTCACCTTCGCCGATGGGCAGCAGTGCCACGAACTCCAGCGGATCGCCCAGATCGTTCACGCCCGAGATGCGCAACCGCAGCCGTTCGCCTGCGGGGGTTTCTTCGGCGGCCTGCACGATTTCGGTCGGGGCTTCCTCGCTATAGGGCGGATAGATCATGTCCATCCAAAAGCCCGGGCGGAACAGAGTAAAGGCGATGAGCAGCAGTGCTATGGTTTCATAGAAACGGTTGCGGGCCAAAAACCAGCCTTGGGTCGCCGCCGCGAAAAGCAGCATGGCCACGGTGGCCACCACAAAGATGAACAGCCCCTGCCCCCATGTGACCCCAATCAGCAGCAATTCCGTGTTGAAGATAAACAGGAACGGCAGCGCCGCAGTGCGCAGGGAGTAGAAGAAAGCGACCAGACCGGTGCGGATCGGATCACCGCCCGAGACGGCGGCGGCGGCAAAGCTCGCCAGACCCACCGGCGGGGTCACATCGGCCATGATACCGAAGTAGAACACGAACAGATGCACCGCGATCAGCGGCACGATCAGCCCGTTCTGCTGGCCCAGCGTCACGATCACCGGCGCCAGCAGCGCCGAGACCACGATGTAGTTGGCGGTGGTGGGCAGGCCCATGCCGAGGATCAGCGACAGGATCGCGGTGAGGAACAGGATGGCAAGGATATTGCCGCCCGAGAGCACCTCGACCACGTCCGCGAGCGCCGAGCCGACACCGGTCTGGCTGACCGCGCCCACGATGATTCCCGCTGTCGCCGTGGCGATGCCGATGCCGATCATGTTGCGCGCGCCGGTGACCAGACCGTCGATCAGGTCAAGGAACCCGGCTTTGACATCATTTAGGAACTGGCTCTCACCCCGGAACATCGCCATCAGCGGGCGCTGCGTCAGCAGGATAAAGATCATATAGGCCGCCGCCCAAAAGGCCGACAGGCCCGGCGACAGTCGGTCCACCATCAGCGCCCAGACCAGCACCACGACGGGCAAGATGAAATGCAGACCGGACCGCGCAGTCGGCCCCGGCATCGGCAGGGTCGTCACCTCGGCGTTGGGGTCTTCCATTTCAAGCGGTTCTTCCTTGCTCGCCACATAAAGCAGGCCGACATAGACCGCCGTGAGGAAGACAAAGATGATATAGCCCGCCGTTTCGGGGAAGGCCGGGCGGATCCAGCCCATCAGATAGTAAACCGCGAAGGACAGCGCGCAGATCGCGATGATTGCAAAGGCGATGCCGATGAGCTGCTGCACCAGCGGCTTGGGCGTATAGGCACGCGGCAGACCCTGCATCCCGGCTTTCATCGCCTCAAGATGCACGATGTAGACCAGCGCGATGTATGAGATCACCGCAGGCAGGAAGGCGTGTTTGACCACGTCGAAATAGGGAATGCCGACATATTCGACCATCAGGAAGGCCGCAGCCCCCATCACCGGCGGCATGATCTGCCCGTTGACCGACGAAGCCACCTCGACCGCGCCGGCCTTCTCGGAGTTGAAGCCGACTTTCTTCATCAGCGGGATGGTGAAGGTGCCCGTGGTCACGACGTTGGCAATGGACGAGCCCGAGATCAGGCCGGTCATGGCCGAGGCCACGACCGCCGCCTTGGCCGGGCCGCCACGCATGTGGCCCATGAGGCTGAAGGCAACTTGAATGAAGTAGTTGCCCGCGCCCGCACGGTCCAAGAGCGAACCGAAGAGCACGAAGAGGAAGACGAAGGAGGTCGACACACCAAGCGCGATGCCGAAGACGCCTTCGGTTGTGATCCATTGGTGGTTCACGATCTCCGAAAGGCTGTTGCCCTTATGGGCGATGATGCTGGGCATATAGGGGCCAAGCACGGTGTAGAAGAGAAAGACGCTCGCCACGATCATCAGCGCAGGCCCAAGGGCGCGGCGGGTGGCTTCGAGCAGGATCAACAGGCCGGTCACCCCTGCGATATAATCTGGCAGGATCGGCGCGCCGACGCGGTTGGCGATGTCACGGTAGAAGATAAAGAGATACAGCGCACAAAAGGTGCCGACGATGGCCAAGGCCCATTCCCAAATCGGAATGCGGTTCTTGGGTGAGCCAAGCAGCACGGTCGCGACCACAAAGGCCGCCGGGATCGGGATCCACCAGATGGCGGTGGAGTCTTTCGTGCTGGCCATAAAGAGCGCGGCAAGAACGATGGGAACGATGACGCCAAGCGCCACCTGAAAACTGGTGCGCGTGGCCGGAAACACCATGATGCCAAGGAATACGGCAAAGCCAAGGTGGATGGAGCGGGCCAGCGTATCGTTGAAAAGGCCGATGGGCGAGGCGATGTAGAGTTGGAACAGCGACCAAGCCAAGGCCACCAGCAGCAGCAATGTGCCCATTAACCCGCTGACAGAACGCCCACCCGTATCGGAAGAAGCGACAAGTTCGTCCAGTTCCGCCTGGCTCAATCCGCCCCGGTCACCGGTCGCGGCGGTTTCGACAGCCGCCGCCTTTTGCTGGTCCTTCTCAGACATATCGTCCCCCTGTCGGCTCCACCTTGGGGCGGATGCGCATATTGTTCTTCGGGCCTCTGACGGCAGCGTACCGCCGCCAGAGCTATCATGTCACGGATAGATTACTCGAGCCAACCTTGCTCTTTGTAATACTTCTCGGCGCCGGGGTGCAGCGGCGCGGAAAGACCGCCCGAGATCATTTCCTCTTGGGTCAGGTTCTCAAAGGCAGGGTGCAGACGCTTGAAACGGTCGAAGTTGTCGAAAACCGCTTTGACCACCTGATAAACGACTTCGTCGTCAACATCGGCGGAGGTCACAAAGGTAGCTTTCACACCGAAGGTTTTCACGTCTTCGTCGGTGCCCTTGTACATGCCGCCCGGCACGGTGGCCTCGGCATAATAGGGGTTGTCGTCGATCAGACCTTGGATCGCGTCGCCATCCACGGGGATCAGCTTGGCGTCGATGGTCGACACGGCTTCTTGGATCGAACCGTTGGGGTGACCCACGGTGTAGATGATCGCATCCACCTTGTTGTCGCCCAGTGCGGCGGCTTGCTCAGCCGGTTTCAGCTCGGAGGCCAGTGCGAAATCGTCCAGCGTCCAGCCCTTGGCGTCCATCACGACTTCCATGGTGGCGCGCTGACCGGAACCGGGGTTGCCGATGTTGACGCGCTTGCCTTTGAGGTCATCGAACGACTCGATGCCGCTGTCGGCACGGGCGATGACGTTAAAGGGCTCACCATGCACGGAGAAGACCGCGCGCAGCTTGTCAAACTTGTCACCCTCGAACTGGGAGGAGCCGTTGTAGGCGTGGAACTGCCAGTCGGACTGGGCCACGCCCATGTCCATGTCGCCCGCCTTGATCGCGTTGATGTTGGCGATCGACCCGCCGGTGGAGGGCGCGGTGCACTTCAGGTTGTGGTCCGCGGTGCCGCGGTTCACCAGACGGCAGATCGACTGACCGACGACAAAGTAAACGCCCGTCTGACCACCGGTGCCGATGGTGATGAATTTTTCCTGCGCCATAGCCGCAGTGCCGGCCACCATGGCACCGGTCATCGCGAGCATTTTGAACATTTTCATAAGATGTCTCCCATTGTTATAATTGGCGGACCACCCTTTAGGCGGACACCATTGCATGCACAAGTAGAGCGCCGCAGCCTTCAGGCAATTGACTGGGCTGGGAAATTCTTCACACACCATTCAGACCGCGAGCAGACATGCCCCTGTGGCGGGAATCCCCGATTTCACGTTAGGTCGGTTTTTCATCGCAATCAATGCGGCTGACCCCTGGGGCCGCAAAGCCTATCCGACGGGCTGGGACAGGTCAGGCAGAACCGGCGCGGCGGCGATCAGCGATTTGGTATAGTCATGCTGCGGCGCGTCAAAGACCTGCGCGGTCTCTCCGGCCTCGACGATCTTGCCAGACTGCATCACCAGCACCCGATCCGTCACCGTGCGCACCACCGACAGGTCATGCGAGATGAAAAGATAGGTCAGGTCATAATGGCTGCAAAGATCGGCCAGCAGATCGAGGATCTGCGCCCGGACCGAGACATCAAGCGCGCTGACGGCCTCATCGAACAGAATCAACTCGGGCCGGATGATCAGCGCCCGGGCAATGGCAATCCGCTGGCGCTGACCGCCGGAGAATTCGTGAATGTATTTCCGCGCATCCGCCGGGCGCAGCCCCACGGCGGTCAAGGCTTCGTCGATCGCGCGGGTTCGCTCGGCCCCCTGCGGCGGGGTGTCGAGCAGGTGAAACGGCTCGGTCACCAAACGGTCGACCCGGTGGCGCGGGTTGAAACTGCCGAAGGGGTCTTGAAACACCACCTGCATCTTGCGCCGTACGGCAAGGTTCGGCTGCGTCCCGGTAAAGACTGGCTGGCCATCGACAGTGATACTGCCCTCTTGAACCGGCTCCAGCCCCAAAATCGCCCGGGTCAGGGTCGATTTCCCGCAACCGGATTCCCCGACCAGCCCCAAACGCTCCCCCCGGTTTAGGGTAAAGCTGAGGTTGTCCACCGCGCGGAACGTGCCGGGCGCGCCAAAGAGTGTCTTGCGCGGCAGATGGTAATCGCGGCAGACGCCTTTGACCTCTAGCAGGGGCTGAGGCGCGGGCGGCGCGGGCAGGTTCACCTCATGGCGGGAGGCGGCGAAAAGCATTTTGGTATAGGGGTGCTGCATGTTGTGCAGCAGGGCCTGCGTCTCCCCCTGTTCGACGATCTGCCCCTTGCGCATGACGATAATCCGGTCGGCCATATCCGCCACGACGGCAAGGTCGTGGGTGATCATCAACAGCCCCATGCCGTCTTCGCGCGCCAGACGGGTCAACAGGGCGAGGATCTGCGCCTGCGTGGTGACATCCAGCGCGGTGGTCGGCTCATCGGCGATCAGCAGGCGGGGGCGTAGAGCGATGGCGATGGCGATCACCACCCGCTGGCGCTGGCCGCCGCTCAATTCATGCGGATAGCGCGACAGGGGGAAGCGGTCTTGAGGCAGGCCGACGCGGGTCAACGTATCGGCAGCGCGGGCCTCAGCCTCGGCCCGCGAGACGCCGGGTTCATGCACGCGGATGGTTTCGGCCACTTGGCGACCGATGCTTTGCACCGGGTTGAGCGCAGTCATAGGCTCTTGGAACACCATGCCGATGTCATTGCCGCGCATATCGCAGAGCGCTGCCTCGTCCATCTGGGTCAGATCGTCGTCGCCCAGCATGATATGCCCGGTGGTCCTCGCGCCTTTGGGCAAGAGTTGCATCGCCGCCAGTGCGGTCATCGACTTGCCCGAGCCGCTTTCCCCTGTCACGGCCACGATCTCTCCTGGTGCGACCGAAAAGGTCACCCCATCGAGGATGCGCAGCCCGTGGATCGAGAGCGAAAGATTGGAAACGGTCAGAAGCGTCATGTGCGTGCCACCCTCAGGCGGGGGTCAAGCAGGTCGCGCAGCCCGTCACCCATCAGGTTCAGCCCCAGCACCGTCAGGATGATTGCGAAACCGGGCATCAGGGCCATATGCGGCGCGATGCTGACCATGGTCTGCGCATCGGCCAGCATCCGGCCCCAAGAGGGCACCGGCGGCTGCGCGCCGAGGCCGACATAGCTCAGCCCCGCCTCGGCCAGAATGCCCAAAGAGAACTGGATGGTCCCCTGCACGATCAGCAGATTGGCGACATTGGGCAGGATATGCTCGAACGAGATACGCGCGGCGGATTTGCCCGCCACCCGTGCTGCCATGATGAACTCCCGCTGCAAGAGCGACAGCGCCGCACCGCGGGTGATCCGGGCGAAAACGGGGATGTTGAAGATGCCGATGGCGATGATCGCATTGATCGCCCCGGCGCCAAAGACCGCCGTAATCAGAATGGCGATGACGATGGCCGGAAAGGCAAAGACCAGATCATTGCCGCGCATGATGACCTCATCCACAAGGCTGCCGCGCCGCGCTGCGGCCCAGAGCCCTAACGGCACGCCCGCGCCCATGCCAATGCCCACCGCCACCAGCGCCACGGCGATGGAGGTGCGCGCGCCGACCATGATCATGCTGAGGATGTCGCGGCCAAAGTGATCCGTCCCCATCGGATGCGCCAACGACGGGCTACGCAGTTTGTTCGCGATATCAAGCCCGGCATAGTCATAGGGCGTCCAGACAAAGGAGATCAGCGCGGCGAGCAGAAAGACAGAGGTCAGCACGACCCCAAGCAGCAGGTTGCGGTTCATGTGCGGGCCCTCAACCGGGGATCGACGGCAGCATAGGCCAGATCGACAAGGAAGTTCACCAGGATCACCGAAAAGACCAAGAGCATGACGACCGACTCGACCACGATCAAATCCCGCGCCGAGATCGACTGAAACACCAGCCGCCCCAGCCCCGGCAGGTAAAAGACCTGCTCGATAATGATCGACCCGGCCAGCAGGAAGGAGAACTGCAAGCCAATAATGGTCAGCACCGGAATCAGCGCATTGCGCAGCCCGTGCCGCCAAAGCGCCTGCCGCGCGGTCAGCCCCTTGGCCCGCGCGGTGCGCATGAAGTCTTCGCCCAGCACATCCAGCAGGGCCGAGCGCATGACCCGCGCAAGGATCGCCGCCTGCGGCAAGGCCAGCGCGATGGCGGGCAGGGTCAGCGCGTGCAGCCCGGCGAAAAGCCCCTTGTCCCAGCCGACGAACCCACCCGCCGAAAACCAACGCAGATTGATCGAAAAGATCAGCACGAGGATCATGGCGAACCAGAAGTTCGGCACCGCCACGCCCAATTGCGTCGCCCCCATCACGCCCACATCCCCCGCTCGACCGCGGCGCGAAGCGGCATAGATGCCCGCCGGAAAGGCCACGATGACAGAGAGGGAAAGCGCATAGAGCGCCAAGGGCACAGAGACCCAAAGCCGGTCGCCGATCATCTCGGTCACCGGGGTGCGATAGGTGTAGGAGGTGCCGAAATCACCCTGCAACATGCCACCGACCCATTCCAGATAACGCTCTGGCCGGGACTGATCGAGCCCCAGTTCACTGCGCAGCGCGGCCAGTGTTTCGGGCTGGGCATTCAAGCCCAGCATAAAGGATGCCGGATCGCCGGGGGCGACCTCGATCACCATGAATATCACCAGCGACGCAACCGCGAGACTGATGAGCAAGGAGAGAAATCTTTTCAACGCATAGCGCAACATAGCGCGGAGGTTAGGCGGCACGCTCGGGAGGGTCCAGAGCCCGCGTGCAGTTTCCCCTGCAAGAATGTGAAAAATGGTCGATTTTGGGAAGTTCGGTCCAGCTGCGCCCCCCACAATCGCCGAAAGAATCAAGTCGTGACATGCCCTTAAACTCTTTGAGCGCGGATTTTGCATGGCTTATTGCCATGCGCTGGAACCATATCGGTTATGCGGTGTTGTTTTCGGGAGAACAGACAAAACTGGAGATTGAAAATGAAAACGACTTTGAAAACACTTGCGATCGCCGGCCTTCTGGGCACCGTTTCCGCACCCGCATTCGCCGCCGCTCACATGGACATGGCCACCATGACCTGCGCCCAGTATAAGGAACTGAGCGATGAAGACAAAATGAAAGTCGCATCCATGGCAATTGCCGAGCTGGAAGATGGCGGCCACGGTGGCTCCCTGATCACCGAAACCAAGAACGACGGTTCCGAGCCGAGCGATATTACCTCGGAAGAAGCGACTGACGCTGAAGAGACCGAAGATTCCCTGATCGACGACACAAAAGCTGTCGAAGATTCTGAAGCAGCCGACGAGATGGCCGACACGGAAATGCAGCAGGAAATGGAAGACTTCATGGTCGTCTGCAACCAGAACCCCGATGCGCTGGTAAGCGAAGCCGCGGCCGGCATGCGCGGCAAAGACTAATAGGTCTTCGCATCTCACTACAAAGGGCGCGCCTTTAGGCGCGCCCTTTTTAATGCTTGGACATGATCCTTTCAGATCACTCCGCCCAGCTGACACCCGTCAGATCCGTCGCCTGCGTCGGCGCATTTACCCAAAGCCCTTCGACACCGGCCTTGGCAATCGTCGGGAAAGCAAGCTGGAACAGGTAACCGTTCACATAGTCTTCGGCGATGATGCGCTGCGCCTTGGCCAGCATCTCGCTCCGCGCAGCAGGGTCTGCCGTCTTGTTGAACTCGGTCATCAGAGACTGGAATTCGGCATTGTCATACTGGAAGTAATAGTCTGGGTTGGCATAGATGTTGATGTCCATCGGCTCTGTATGGCTGACGATCGACAGGCCGAAATCTTTGCCTTTGAACACGGTTTCCAGCCACTGCGCCCATTCAACATTGGTGATCTGCGCCTTGATGCCGACCTCGGCCAGCTGCGCGGCGATGATCTCCCCCCCGCGGCGGGCATAGGAGGGGGGCGGCAGATGCAATGTCGTCTCGAACCCATCGGGGAAACCGGCCTCGGCCAGCAGCGCCTTGGATTTTTCGGGATCGTAGCTGCTCAACTGCGTCAGGTCGACGTAATCGGGGTTATGCGGTGCGAAATGGGTGCCGATGGGCGTGCCATAGCCGAACATCGCACCGTCGATGATCGCCTGCCGGTCGATGGCACGGGCCACCGCCTCGCGCACTTTAACGTTATCGAAAGGTTCGCGCTGGTTGTTGATCGACAGGATCGTTTCGCCCTCGGTCGAGCCGATCAGCACTTGAAACCGCGGGTCGGCTTCGAACTGGGGAATGTTCTCGGGCGCGGGAAAGCCGGTGAAAACATCGACATCCTCGGCCATGACGGAAGCGAAAGCCGCTGTCGGGTCCGAAATGAACTTGAACGTCGCGCTGGCCAGCGCGGGCGCTTCGCCCCAATAGTCTTCATTCCGGGTCAGGGTGATCTTGTCACCTTGGTTCCAGTTCTCAAATTTGAACGCGCCGGTGCCGATTGGGGTCTGTTTGATCGTCTCGACCGATTCCGGCGCCACGATCACCGCATCGCCCCAAGCGAGGTTGAAAAGCATGTTGCCGTTTGGCTCGCTCAGTTTGACCTCAACGGTCTGCGGGTCGATGACATTCACCTCGGAAATCGCGGAATAGAGCGCCTTTTGCGCGTTGGCGCTGTCTTCGGCATTGATCCGGTCGAGGGTGAATTTCACATCCTCGGCATCCATCGTGGAGCCATCGTGAAAAGTGACCCCCTCACGCAGCTTGAAGGTATAGGTCAGACCGTCCTCGGAAATCTCCCAAGATTCAGCCAGCCCCGGCACGACAGAGCCATCGCCCATGAAACGGGTCAGCCCTTCGAAAACATTGGTATAAAGCACCGAGTCGATGGCGCCCGCGGCGGCGGAGGTCGGATCGAGGTGCGGCGGCTCAAGCTGCATGGCGACAGTGATGTCGTCCTTGGCGAGGGCCGTCGTGGCGGCAACGGCCAATGCAGCGCTGGCCACACCGGTCATCAAGCGGTTCAAACGGTTCATGAAAGTCTCCCATATTGGCGTATTTTTTGCGAGGCTAGCCAAAAGCCGCGCGGCGCGCCAGCCTTCGTTGCCAAGCTTGCGCGAGAAGGGTATCGCGGGTGCTTTGCACGGGCGCGCCGCGTATCGGAACGACCGTGAAAAGGCGTCAGGAGAACATCATGGCCACGCTGGGGATTGATTTTGGAACCTCCAACACCGCGGCGGGCATCGCCATCGGCGGCACCCCGCAACTGATCCCGCTGGAGGCCGAGGCACAGACCCTTCCGACGGCAGTGTTCTTTGATTTCGAAGCGCAGGAAATGCGGATCGGCGCCGCTGCCTCCGACGCGCTGCTGGCCGGGGCCGAGGGCCGCTATATGCGCGGATTGAAAAGCCTGCTCGGCACCCGGCTGATGCGCGAACGGCGGGTGCTATTGGGTGAAAGGCTCGATTTTATCGACATCGTGGCGCGGTTTTTGGCGCGGGTCAAAACACAGGCCGAAACCGCCACGGGCATGCATTTCGACAGGGCGATCTCAGGCCGCCCGGTGCGCTTTCACTCTGCCGATGACGCCCGCGATGCCCAAGCCCTGACGGACCTGTGCGAGGCCTATGGTCGGGCAGGTTTCGCGCATGTGGACTTCATGAACGAACCTGAAGCCGCCGCGATTGCCAATCGCGCGGCCTTGCATCCGGGAGATCTGGGGCTGGTCATCGATATCGGCGGCGGCACCTCGGATTTCACGCTGTTCCGGCAGCGCGGGAATGATGAGATCGACATTCTGGAAAGCCACGGTATTCGGCTGGGCGGGACCGATTTCGACCGGTCCCTGTCGATTGGGCGGGTGATGCCGCAGCTTGGCATGGGCAGCGAAATTCGCCACGCTTTCGGAGGCGACACCCATATCGCGCCCAATGCGATCTTTAACGATCTGGCCACTTGGGCGAAAATTCCGTTTCTCTATGGGCCGGAGACCCGCAAGGCGGCGGCGGAACTGCATCGCTACGCCGAACATCCCAAGCGTCTGGCGCGGTTGGTCAAAGTGCTCGACGAAGAGCTTGGCCATGACCTCGCCTTTGCTGTCGAAGCGGGCAAAATCCGCGCCAATGCCGCGGGGGCCGAAGGGGATACAGAACCAATGATCGACGTCTCGATGCTCAAACCCCGCGCGACATTGCCCCTGCCCCGCGATTGGATGCGCAAGCGGCTGTCGAAACTCGCCGCGCAGATGGGGGATGCGGCGGAGGCAACGGCGCAGAACGCAGGCCTCGCGCCCGAGGCGGTGGATCGGCTAATCTTTGTCGGCGGGTCGAGCCTGATGGCGGTGGTCGAAGACGAGATGCGGGCGCGGTTCCCACGGGCGGACCTGCATCGGGGGGCGGCGCTTACGGCGATTGTCGAGGGGTTGGCCTTGCGGGCAGGTGGGGCGAACGCGGCCGATCCGGCTGGTTGAGGGTGCGGGATCGGTATTTGAGAAAGGATGAAGGTGAAGGGGGGGGGCGGGGGAGCCGCTGGCGGTCCGGTGTTTGGTTAGGGTCTTTTTACTGTGCGGGGGGCCGTGGCGGGCTATGTTCATAATGTCCATGAATTTCAGGAAGAACGCGAATGGCCCCACTGATCCAGAAAAAGCCCACGACCTCTGCCGTGCAGGAAGAGGCGGAAGAACGCTCTGTCAGTGAGGCGGCGGCGCTGTCGCCCAAGCTGATCTATGAGGTGATCCGCCGCGAGGGGCGTGACGAGTTGAACCGCACCAATCGGTCGCTGATCTGGTCGGGGATATCGGCGGGAATGCTGATCAGTCTTTCGGTCTTGGGCGAGGCGATTTTCCGGACCTATCTGCCGGATGCCGAGTGGCGGTTCCTGCTGGAGAATCTCGGCTATTCCTTGGGTTTCATTGCGGTCATCATGGGCCGGATGCAGCTGTTTACCGAAAACACCATCACCACCGTCTTGCCGCTGATGCAGGAGCGCAGCGTCAGAGTGCTCTGTAGTCTGTTGCGGCTGTGGGGCGTGGTGCTGGGGGCGAATGTCGTCGGGGCTTTTGCGGCGGCGGCGCTGTTTATCTATACGCCTGCCATTCCCGAAAACATCCTTCCTGCCATTATCAGCCTTTCGGAACATGCCACCGGGATGGGGCTGTCGGAGGCGTTCTGGCGGGGCATCCCGGCGGGCGTGATCGTGGCGCTGATCGTTTGGATGCTTCCGCAGGCGGATGAGACGGCATTTTTCCTGATTCTGACCTTTACTTGGCTGATTGCGGCGGGGGATTTCACCCATATCGTCGCGGGGTCAGTCGAGATGGCGGCGCTGCTTTTACATGGTAGTTTGGGGCTTGGTCAGGCGATCTTTGGCTTCTTCCTGCCGGTGCTTGTGGGCAACATCATCGGTGGCACGGTGGTCTTTACCCTTGTTGCCTGGGGCCAGGTCCGCGACGATGTGGAGGACAGTTGAGGCATAGCGGCCCCGATCAGCATCGGGGCCGAATTGAGAGGAATGGCATTGGTGCTCCGCAGACCCCCGACCCGACCGGCGATCTATTGGGATGCTTTCAAGGCGAGCCTGAAACAGGCGGCGGAGGACAATCTTGCGCTGATTTCGGCCGGGGTGGCGTTTTTCGCCATGCTGTCGCTGTTTCCAGCGCTGGCGGCCTTGATCGCGCTTTTGGGGCTGATCTCGGACCCTGTCGTGGTCATTGCCCAGTTGCAGGAGGTGCGCGGACTGCTGCCGGATGATGTTTACGACATCATCAACACGCAGGTGACCGGGTTGGTCACCGCGCGGGCCGATACGCTGGGTTGGGCCGGTATCGTGTCCCTGCTGGTGGCGCTTTGGTCCGCCCGGGCCGGGGTGGGGGCGATGGTGATCGGGCTGAATGCCGTCTATAACGAGCGCAACCGCAATGCTGCGAAACACTACCTTCATGCCCTGCTCTTGACGGTGAGCCTTGTGGCAGTGGGCATTGTGGCGCTGCTGGCGGTGGTGGTCGCGCCGATCATTCTGGCCTTCATCCCACTCGGCCCTTTTGGCAATGCGGTGGCCGACCTTTTGCGTTGGACCGTGGCGACGGTGGTTCTGTTTGCCGGGGTTGGGGTGCTTTACCGTTTTGGGCCAAACCGGCGGGCGGCGCGGCTGCCTTGGCTCAGCAGCGGGGCAATTTTGGCGGTGCTGTCCTGGGCCGTGCTTTCCATTGGTTTTTCCTATTATGTGGCCAATTTCGGCAATTACAATCAGGTTTATGGCTCGATCGGGGCGGTGATCGCGATGTTGATCTGGCTTTGGATCAGCAGCTTTCTGATCCTGTTTGGCGCGGCCCTGAACGCACAGGTCGAGCGGCGGACGCGGCCGGACAGCACCATTGGCCCGGCCAAACCGCGGGGTCAGCGCGGGGCGGAGGCTGCGGATACCTATATCGATGTCGCGCAGGAGTGACGGTTAGAGAAGCGGGCGTTTCTGACGACCTTGGAGATCGGTCATCCCCTCTTTCGCCAGGGCGGCGAGATCGTTGATTTGCAGCACCCTGTCGGACCACGAGAGCAACTGACGCTCTTTCAAAGCGCCGAGGGTCTTGTTGGTATGCACCACCGACAGGCCAAGCGCATCGGCCAGATCGCGCTGTGAATAGGGCAGCAGCATCTGATTGTGGGTAACCATCCCAAGCGACTGGCCACGTTCGAAAATCTTGACCATCGCCCATGCGATCGCCTGTGTCGCGGTGCGCTGGCCGATGGTGGCGAGGACTTCGCCCATGAAATGCTCTTCGATGGCGGCCAGCCAGGTGATGTCAAAGGCGCGCTCGGGGTGAGATTTGAAGAAATTCCAGAACTCACTGCGGTTGAAAACACAAAGGCGCATATGGGTTCGGGCTTCGACGGAATGACCCATCTCGCCCATGATACCGGCCTGCAGCCCGATGAAGTCGCCGGGGAAGACAAAGCTGATGACCTGCCGACTGCCGTTTTCCAATGTCTTGTCGCGGATGCCCATTCCGGTAAGCGCCGTGTAGAGCTGGGGCGAGTTCGACCCTTCCAGCAGGATTGGCGTGCCCGGTTCGACCGTCAGTTCCCCGGATTTGAACTTCTCCATGAAGCTCACTTCCTCTTTCGACATCGGCAGGAAGGCATCTTTGCGGCGAAGGGGGCAATAGCGGCATTGTGTCGTCATCAGATAAGTTTGCCTTCATATGTCTTAGTTTAATGCGCGCGCTTTGCGCACCCCCTACACCGACGCCTTTGCTTACCCGGGGGAAGACCATGTCGATCTTGATCTACGAACCGGACCCATTGGTCTGTTCAGACATAAATGAAACGCTTTCTGCCGCCTTTCCGCAACTTCGAATTGAGGTATTGGAAAGCTTTGATTTGAGCGCATTGGTAGACAACATCACTGCCATCAAATTTGCGGTCCTGTCATTGCGGCGCGCGCAGTTGTATCAGCATCTGCCGGAACTGTCGAACTTGCAGGAATGGTTTCCGATCATCTGCATCATGAATGATACGCCACGGCTGGCAAAAGTGGGCGAGCGGCTGAAATTTATCGCCCGGCCCTTTTCCAGCAGCAACCTGCTTGCCGCCGTCAACGCCGCGCTTTCTGACCCGCGGTTATGCCAGCCAGAAATGCCATGACAAGGTTCTTGAGACCATCGTGTTCGGACGTTGCAGGGTCTTTTGGCCGGGAGGGCGGCGCCGCACCCTCAGCATCTGCGCCTGCCATGGCAAGCAAGAGAAAGCCGATCCCGAAATAGACCGCGCCAAGGATCAGCGCGGCGGTGAGCGCGGTGGTGACGGTGATGAGGTAAAGCCAAGCCGCCAGCGTCAGAAACAGCAGGCCGATCAGCAAGAAAAGCGCGGCCCCGGCGCTGAGCATGGCGGTGCGCAGCGCCCGTCGCACAGAGCCGCGCAGATGTTGCATCACCGAAGACAGCATTTAGCGACGGGCCGTCACAAGACCGACGAGGAAACCGATGCCTGCGGCAATCCCCAAAGCGGTTCCGGGCTGGGCCTTGAGGAATTCCTCGGCCTGTTGCTGAACTTCCATCGCCTTGAGACGCCCCGTATCGGCGAAATCATTCGCCGCGTTGCGGGCGTTGTTACGCATCTCTTCCGACTTGGCCTTGCCGTAGTCGCCCAAGCTTTCGGTCAACGATGCGATGTCTTTTTTAAGAAGGGCGATTTGATCCGACAGATCGTCAATCGTCACCTCTTTTGCGGCGGCGGTTGTGGTCTTGGCCATGCGGGCCTCCTGAGTGTTTGGATGATGGTAGGCAGCGGCTGTGTTTAATGCAAAGGGTTCCCGGCGCGACTTTGCGTGCGGGGAACCCGGTTTTTTTAGCCAGCCGTTAGGCGTTGAGCGTTTCCGTGGAGGAGAAGAACATCGCTTGCGACACGGCCGAGACGACCTGATCCACCGAATAGGGCTTGGAAATCAGGAAGGCGGGCTCGGGCTTGTCGCCGGTCAGCAGGCGCTCGGGGAAGGCCGTGATGAAGATCACCGGGCGCATGCCCAATTCGTTCAGCAGGTCGTTCACCGCGTCGATACCTGACGAGTTGTCGGCCAGCTGGATGTCGGCGAGGATCAGGTCCGGCACATCGGCCTTGCCCAGCTTCACCGCCTCTTCGCGGGTGCGTGCGATGCCGGTCACGCGATGGCCCATTTCTGCGACGATGGATTCAATGTCCATCGCGATGATGGCTTCGTCTTCGATGATCATCACCGAACCCGAGGTGCTGTCGGCCATTTCGCGATGAGCAATCTGGATCAACTCGCCCGCTTCGGCCTCATCCACACCGATGATCTTGGCGATTTCCCCGTGGGAAAAGCCTTCGATCGTGTGCAGCAAAAGCGCTTCGCGGCTGTTGTTCGTAAGGCTGGAAAGATGGCGTTGCGCCTTGGCCCGCGGGCCGCTCTCGCCCTCTTCCACCGGGGCGCCTGCGCTGGCCCAAATACCGTACAAAACTTTGAAAAGACCCGTCTTTGTATCCACTCCATCGAGCACCGAGCGATCAACCAAGATAGCTTCGAGGGCTGCCGCGGCAAAGGTGTCGCCACTGGTCTGGCTGCCTGTCATCGCCCGCGCGAACCGGCGAAGGTAGGGGATGTTGGCTCCCAGTTCATCGCTGATGCTGGTCTTTTGTGTCGCATCGTTCATCTAGTCGAATCCTTTTTACTTTTCTTGGAACCAAACACGTCGACATTGTGTTTGGTTCCAGTATGCATGCATAATTATTCAAACGAGACGACGATGCCAGAGGTGATGTTAGTGAATTCAGGAAACAAGGACGAGCGCGAGCGCGTCATCGACGACAACCTCAAACGGGTCTTCGATGAGACGCTCGAAGAAGGCATCCCTGATCGTTTCAAGGATCTGCTTCAGAAGTTGAAGGAACAGGATTCAGAAAAAGGAACGTCATGATGACCCGTCCCGATCCGCGCGACGAGCTGGTGGAACATCTGCCGGCCATGCGGGCTTTTGCCATCAGTCTGACACGCAATGGTGCTACGGCAGACGACATGGTGCAGGACACTTTGGTCAAGGCATGGACCAACATCGAAAAGTTCCAAGAAGGCACGAATATGCGTGCTTGGCTCTTCACGATCCTGCGCAACACTTACTATTCCTCGCGCCGCAAGGCGAAACGCGAAATCTCGGACGTGGATGGCGTGCTGACGGATGGCTTGGCCGAGAAGCCCGCCCATGACGGCCACATGCAGATGACCGATTTCCGCAAGGCACTGGCCCTGTTGAAGGACGAACAACGTGAAGCGCTGCTGCTTGTCGGGGCCTCTGGGTTCTCGTACGAAGAGGCTGCGGAGATGTGTGGAGTCGCTGTCGGCACCATCAAAAGCCGCACCAACCGGGCACGTGCCCGCCTTGCCGAACTGCTCGGTCACCATGACAACGAGTCACTTGAAATGACCGACGACGCGACAATGTCTGTTCTATCTGCTTCAAAAGTTTCTTCTTTCTAAATATGACATCTGGCTTCTTCAGCGGTGATCTGATGCGTGGGCTGACGATCCGTATTCTGCTGTTTCTGTCTCTCGCGCTATTGCCCATTGGGCTGATCGCGGTGGTACAGACACGGCAGATTGCGGATCAAAGTCGGCAGAGCGCGGAATTGTCGTTGATCGCCGTCACGGAACAGGCCTCCGCGGCGGAACGCCGGGTGATCCAAGAGGCCTTCGGCGCGGCCGAAGCGCTCACCGCCATCGTGCGACTTAGGCGGGACGATCCCGAGGAATGCACGGCCTTCCTTAGGGAATACAAACAGGCGTCGGACATCTATTCGCTTGTGGGTTTCATCGGGCTAGACGGACAAATGACCTGCTCCTCCACGGGGCAGGATCATGACTTTTCGCAGGATGAGAATTTTCAAACTCTGCTGGAAAACCCGGTCCGCCGCGCGATGCCGGTGTTGCAGGGGGCCGTCAGCAACCAAGTGGTGACGCTGATCAACGCGCCGGTCTACGAAGATCGTGAGTTGATCGGCTTCATGGCGCTCAGCATCCCCGAAGATGCCATTAACGCGATACGCGAACCCAAGAGCAAACACAGCAGCGTCGCGATGATGACCCTCAATAAGATGGGTCATATCCTTACCACGGAAAACGGGCTGGAGGTGGCCAAGAAAGAATATCCCAGCGATGTCGCCCTGTCGCTGCTGACCACCAAAGAACCCAACGTCTTTTTTTCCCAGAACTCCAATGACCAGGAACGCGCCTATGTGATCGTGCCGATCGTGCCCGACACGGTCTTCGCGCTCAGCGTTTGGCCCAGCAACACCCCGTTTCTGGACACTGGTGTCTCGACCCGTCTGAGTGCGCTCTTGCCCATCGTCATGTGGCTGGCGAGCCTTATCGTGGCCTTCTGGGCGCTGAACCGTCTGGCGATCAACCATATCCGCAAACTCGGGCGGCAGATGCGGCGCTTTGCGCTGAACCGCACCCTGCCACGCGGAACGCTCGGCCCCTCGGTTCCCACCGAATTGGTCGAGATGGAATCGGCCTTTGTCGGCATGGCGGAATCCATCCTGCGGGACGAGGCGACGTTGGAAGACAGCCTTCGGCAGAAAAACATCCTGCTGAAAGAGGTGCACCACCGGGTCAAGAACAACCTGCAATTAATCTCTTCCATCATGAACATGCAGATACGGCAGGCCAAAAGCGAAGATGCGCGTTTTGTGCTGCGCCGGTTGCAAGACCGGATCCTCAGCCTCGCCACGGTGCATAAGAACCTCTATCAGAATGACGATCTGGTCCGTGTCAACGCCAGTGAGTTGTTGACCGAGATCGTGGGCCAGATGCTCTCCGTCGGCCTGGCTTCCGGGTCTGGCGTGAAGGTGGAACAGTCCTTTGAGCCGATCAAGATCGACGCTGACGATGCCGCGCCCCTGACCCTCTTGGTCTCAGAGGCGCTGACCAATGCGCTCAAATACGTATCGACGGTCGAACATGGCAAAGGTTTTATTTCGCTCAAGCTGATCCAGACCGGGCCGGAGCAAGCCATGCTTGAAGTGCGCAACACCATGGGCAACCCTGAAGAGGTGAAATCCGGCACCGGGCTTGGCTCGCGTCTGATCCTTGCCTTTACCCGCCAGTTGAACGGCCAGGTCGAGGTCGAAACCAACGACGACATCTACCAGATCAGGGTGAACTTCCACGTCCCGACCGACAGTAAAATGATCTACGATTACTAAGGCTCCAAGACCCCAATGGAATCTGGCCCGAAACGTGGCAGACCGATCACAGACTCGTCATAGGCGAAAATTTTGTCGGAACCCTTTGGCCTGCGCGCGGTTGAGCACCTGAAACGCAGTGCTAAAAAGGAACACGGAGATGACCACGGAGCTTTTTCTCGGCGGTCTGACCATCCTGACCTTGGCGGCGGTCATCATCCTTGCCCTCACAACGGGCCGAAGAGAACTTCATTTGGATGAGGACCAAACCGGGCGCGAAGAACAGCGAACGGAGACCCAGAGGTCGAAATACCGGTCAGACTACTAAGACCTGACACCCCCTATCGACCGCCCTGAGCAGAACGCTTGGGGCGGTCGATATTTATGGAGCACCTTTTTCAGAAACTGGGCGGCGTGCAGGCGCTGACGATCTCACAGGTCTCGGATCCGATGTTGCGGAACCGATGCGGCAAGCGGCTGTCGAACAGATATCCGTCCCCGGCGCGCAGCAGGCTGACCGTACTATCCACCGTCACTTCGATGCTACCGCGCACCACGACCCCCGCCTCTTCGCCCTCATGGCTCAGAAACTCAGGCCCGGTATCCGCGCCCGGCTCATAGGTCTCATGCAGCACCTGAAGGGCGTGATGCGCGGCACTGCCCAACTGCCGCAGAGACACACCGCCCTGATGGCTCGGTGAAATCTCGGTCAATTCCTCTGCCCGGTAGAAAACCTTGGCACTGTCGTCTTCTTCGAGGATCGCGAAAAACTCGGCCATGCTGATGGGAATCGCGTCCAACAGGCTTTTGAGCGAGGCGACCGATGGGCTGGTTCGGTTCTTTTCGATCAGCGATATCGTACCATTGGTCAGCCCGGCCTTGGCCGCAAGCTCCCGCTGGGACAGCCCATGTTTCTTGCGGATCGCTTTAAGTTTATCGCCGACGTTCAATGGCTTGTCCTTTGTGGGTCGCCCTGCCGCCGCTACGCGGCGCGGCTTTGGACCGACCGGGGGTCACAGGAATTGTTAGATAGAGGCTGCAATCGCGATTGACAATTATATTAAACGGAATATGGATTTTTTAAACGACACATCACTGCTCCATTCTTTCGCAATAAGGTATCTGTTCCATGTCCAGCACCGTCAAGAAATCACCCCGGAAATCCGCTGCCAAAGCCAAAGCCGCGCCGCAGATCTCCGTGGTCGAAACCAATCCCGCGACCCAACCCGACGGTCAGACCAACGCCGATCTTGTCGCGCGCCGCGATGCGGCCGTGCCGCGCGGTGTCGCCTCCGCCGCGCCGATCTACGCGAAATATGCCGAGAACGCCGAGCTGTGGGACGTAGAGGGCAACCGCTACATCGACTTCGTCGGCGGCATCGGCGTTCTGAACACCGGCCACCGCCACCCCAAAGTGGTTGAGGCCGCCAAGGCGCAGGAAGATCATTATACCCACACCAGTTTTCAGGTCGTGCCCTACGGCCCATATGTCGAACTGGCCGAGAAGCTGAACGCGCTCGCCCCCGGTGATGCGCCCAAGAAGACGCTGCTGGTCACCACCGGTGCCGAAGCTGTTGAGAACGCAGTTAAAATCGCCCGCGCCGCCACCGGCCGTCCGGGTGTCATCGCCTTCACCGGCGGCTATCATGGCCGCACCCTGCTGACGCTGGGCATGACCGGCAAGGTCACACCTTACAAGAAAGATGTCGGCCCCTTCCCCGCAGATGTTTTCCGTGCGCCTTTCCCCTCTCTGCGCGACGGCATCACCGTGCAGGACGCGCTGACCGGGCTGAAGAACCTCTTCCTCACCGATGCCCAGCCTGAGCGTGTCGCCGCAATCATCATCGAGCCGGTGCTTGGCGAAGGCGGCTATACCCCCGTGCCCTTCGAGATGATGCAAGAGCTGCGCGCGATCTGTGACCAGCACGGCATTCTCTTGATCGCCGACGAGGTGCAGGCGGGCTTTGGCCGCACTGGCACATGGTTCGCGATCGAGCACTCCGGCGTGGTGCCGGACCTGATCACCGTGGCGAAATCCATGGCCGGTGGCTATCCGCTGGCCGGTGTCATTGGCCGCGCCGATGTGATGGACGCGATGGCCCCCGGCGGCTTGGGCGGCACCTATGGCGGCAACCCTGTGGCCTGCGCCGCCGCACTGGCAGCCATCGAGGCGATCGAGGACGAAGGTCTTCTGGCCCGCTCCACTGCGATGGGCGAAACGCTCAAAGCCCGCTTTGCCGAGATTGGCGAGCGTTCCGCCCCCTTCCGGTTCTGGGACATCCGTGGCCTTGGCGCCATGGTCGCCGTTGAATTCGTGACCGACTTCGACAGCGCCAAGCCCGACGCCGATTTCACCAAACGCGTCATCGCCCATGCGCTGAAACGCGGCCTGCTGCTGCTGAGCTGTGGCATGTATGGCAACGCCGTGCGCGTGATGGTGCCGCTGACAGCCTCCGACGCCATCGTCGAAGAAGGCCTCGCCATCTTCGAAGAGGCCGTCGCCGCCGCTGTCGCCGAAGAGCAGAAGTAAACCAAACCGTCACACCGGATGGAGCGGGCGCGCGGGGCAACCTGCGCGCCCATTTTTGTGTCGCCCCTCCGGCGGGGGCATCCTATCCCCCCTCGGGCCTTGGCATCCGCCGAGCAAGCGCGCAAACTCCGCCCGAAATCAACGCCGGAGAGACGATGCCCTTGTTAGCCCTCTGCCCCACGCGCACCCTTGCGGGGATGTTTCACGTGAAGAGCCTGCCATGAGCGCGCCGATGCGTCCCGGCCCGCGCAACCTGATCACCGATGTGACAGGGCTGAAGGTGGGCAACGCGCAGGATGCGCGGCTGAAATCCGGCAGCACCGTGCTGATCGGCGATGCGCCTTTCACCGCCTCTGTCCACGTCATGGGCGGCGCCCCCGGCACGCGTGAGACGGACCTGCTGGCCCCCGACAAGACCGTCGCGGCGGTCGATGCGCTGGTGCTCTCGGGCGGCTCTGCCTATGGGCTGGATGCCTGTTCGGGGGTGGTGGATGCCCTGCGCGCGCGGGGCCGCGGCTTTCGTGTGGGGGACGCGCTGATCCCGCTGGTGCCCGGCGCGATCCTGTTCGATCTCCTGAACGGCGGCGAAAAGGATTGGGCGCAGAACCCCTATGCCGATCTTGGCCGCCAAGCTTTGGAGGCGGCGGGCCAAGAGTTCGAAATAGGCTCAGTCGGCGCGGGCACCGGCGCGCTGAGCGCGATGGTCAAAGGCGGCCTCGGCTCCGCCAGTTTGCAATTGCCAGATGGCAGCATGGTCGGCGCGCTTGTCGGGGCCAATCCGGTGGGGGCTGTTACCACCCCCGGCGACCGCTACTTCCACGCCGCCCCCTTTGAGATCGACGCAGAGTTCGGCGGGCTGGGGCCGGACCCTTCCGCCGGGCTGGGGCTGAGCTTCGAGAACCGCAAGATGGCCGCCATGTCCGCCCGCGCCAATACCACCATCGCCATTGTCGCCACCGATGCCACGCTGACCAAGGCCGAATGCCAGCGCGTTGCCGTGGCGGCCCATGACGGCATCGCCCGCGCCGTGGTACCCGCGCATATGCCCAATGACGGCGATCTGGTCTTCTCCCTCTCGACGGCGGCGCGGCCTGCGGGAGATGTGGCGATGATCGGCCATGCCGCCGCGCTCTGCCTGTCGCGCGCCATCGCCCGCGCCATCTATGCGGCCACCCCTGCCGATGGGGATCTCTTGCCTTGTTGGAGCATGTTGAATGCCTGATCTGCCCCTCTCCGATATCTCACTTCATTACGAGGTCGACGGGCGTGGCCCGCCGCTTTTGATGCTGGCCGGGATGCTGAGCGACAGCGCGAGTTGGGGCGCACTGGCCCCTTTGCTTTCCGATCGCTTCACCCTGATCCGGCCCGACAACCGCAGCACCGGGCGCACGACCCCTTGGGATGCCGAAACCTCTGTCGCGCAGATGGCGCGGGATGCGCTGGCGCTGATGGATCATCTGGGGCATGAGACCTTTCATGTCGTCTGCCATTCCATGGGCGGGCTGATGGCAATTGAGCTTTTTGGCCTCGCGCCCGAGCGCATCCAAGCGCTCAGCATCCTCGCCTCTGCCCCAGTTCGCGCGCCGCGTACCATGGCAGTCTTCGACGCGTTGCTCGCCGTGCGCCGCGCGCCGGAAGGGGAGCAGCTTTGGCTGCGCGCGCTCTACCCTTGGATTTTCGCCCCCGGTTTCTTCACTGACCCCAACAATACCGAGGCCGCCCTCGCCGCCGCACTGGCCTATCCCCATGCGCAGAGTGCGGATGCCATGGCCCATCAACTCGAAGCCTTGCGCGGTTTCCGCCCGGCGGTACGGCCCTCGGACCTGACCTGCCAAACCCAAGTGCTCCACGGGGCCGAAGACCTGCTGATCCCCCGCGCCGCCGCCGAGGCGGCTTTTGCAGAAATCCCCGATGTGACGCAGACCACCCTGCCCGATGCAGGGCATTCGATCCATTGGGACGCAGCCCCCGCCGTCGCCCAACACCTGCACCAGTTCCATGACACCGCCGGAGACCCGAGATGACACAAGACCTTTATGGATTGGAAACCTCTACCGACCGCCCGGACACCTTGCAGGCGATCAATGACTTCATCCACGGCTTCCTGTCCTACCAGCCCAAGGCCGCGGGCGTGATCGCCGCCGCCGATGCCGACCCCGACGGCCCGCTGATCAATGCCTATGCTGCCCTTTTGTGGATGTTCCTCGAACACCCCATCGCCCCTGAGAAAGCCCGCCCCTATCTGGACCGCGCCAAGGCGGCCCCCGGCGCGAATGCCCGCGAACAAGAAGTAATCCGCGCCGTTGGTCTTTGGATCGACGGCGATGTGCCTGCCCTCGTCGCCGCCTGCGACGCCATCACCGACCAATGGCCGCGCGATCTGGCGATGCTGAAACTGGCGCAATACCACCTGTTCAACACCGGTGATGCCGCAGGCATGTTGCGCATGGCGTTGAAATCTCTGCCCGAGGCCGAAGACATCGCCTATACCCACGGCATGATCGCCTTTGGCTATGAGCAATGCCACCTGCTCGACCGGGCCGAGGCTGCCGCCCGCCGGGCGATGGAATTGCGCCATGATGAGCCTTGGGCGCATCATGCGCTGGCCCATGTGATGCTGACCCAAGGCCGCGTGGCCGAAGGCGCGCGTTTCATGGAGAGCGTGGCCGAGACGTGGTGCGATCTGAACTCCTTCATGCGAAGCCACAATTGGTGGCATCTGGCGCTGTTCTACCTGTCGCAGGGCCGTCACGACGATGTGCGCGCTGCCTATGATCAGCATATTTGGGGGCTGGAGAAAGACTATTCCCAAGACCAAGTCGGCGCGGTGTCCCTATTGGCGCGGATGGAATTCGCAGGCGTCGATGTGGGCGACCGGTGGGGCGATGTGGCCGAGCATGTGGCGGCGCGCGGGGCGGATACGGTGAGCCCCTTCCTCACGCTTCAATACCTCTACGCCCTTTGCCGCACCGGGCGGCCCGAGGCGGCAGGTATGCTTACCGCGATCGAAACCCGCGCGACCGAGTCCACCGCCCATGACCACGCCGCATGGGCCGAGGTCGCGCTGCCCGCCGCCCGGGGTATCGCCGCCCACGCCAAGGGGGAGTGGACTACGGCGATCCGCGAGCTTGGCATGGCCCTGCCCCGCATGGCCGAATGCGGAGGCAGCCATGCGCAGCGTGACCTGTTCGAGCAGATCCACCTCGACGCGCTGGTGCGCGATGGCCGCGCCTCGGCCGCGCAGCAGGTGCTTGAGATGCGTCGCACCTATGACCCCGATGGCGTGCCGCTGAATCTGATGCTGGGCGAGGTCTATGAAAAGACCGGCCTGCCCGATCTGGCGGCCCAAGCCCGCGCGCGGGCGGAACGCACGCTGGCCGGGGCCTAGACCGGGCGACGCGCCTTAGGCGCGGGGGCCGACGGTGACCTCGAATTCGGAGATGCCGTCGACCCCCCCGGTGATCACGTCGCCGGGCTTTACCGCCGCGACACCGGCGGGCGTGCCGGTCATGATGATGTCACCCGGTGCCAAGGTCACGGCCTGCGACAGGGTGGCGGTATGCTCCCGCACCGACCAGATCATCTGCGACAGATCGGCCTCCTGCTTCATCTCGCCGTTCACCGCGAGCCAAAGGCGGCCCTTCTCGACCGAAGGGACATCGGCGATGGGCAGGATCGGCGCGATGGGCGCGGAGTTGTCAAAGGCTTTGGACCAGTCCCACGGGCGGCCCATCTTCTTGGCCTGCGCCTGAAGATCGCGGCGGGTGAAATCAATGCCCACAGAGGCCCCCCAGATATGATCCATCACATCCGCTTCCGCGATATTCGCCCCCCCCTTGCCGATGGCGATGACAAGCTCTGCCTCGAAGTGGAAATCCTCCGTCAGCGGCGGATAGGGCACGGTGCAGGGCGTATCCAGCGTGGCATCGGCGGGCTTGGTGAAAAAGAACGGCGGGTCGCGCATATCATTGCCCATCTCAAGCACATGCGCCTCATAGTTGCGGCCCACGCAAAAGACACGGCGCACCGGAAAACGGTCGCTGGTGCCTTGAACGGCAAGGCTGCTTTGCTTGGGGGGGTCAATCACATACATCACGGGTGTTCCTTTTGGCGTAATGCCGCCAAGGAACACCCGCGCTTTGTAACAGTCAATGACCCCGCGCCTTTATAAGCCCTTGAACGGCCACTCTTTCAAAGTTCGGCACCTTTGCGGATGGCCTCTTGCACCTCGGCGATCTCCTCGGCGCTCAGCCCATAATCCGCCGCCGCCACCTCGGCGCTGATGTAGCCGCGCAGCAGGTCGCGTTTGACCTGCGCCTTGGGGCGTTCCTCGGCGGGGCCGTAGCCGGCACCGCCCGGGAAGGCCATCATCACCTTGGCGCCTTGCGGCACGAACTGCTTGCCCTTGCCGCGCATCGGCGTGCCGTCGTCGCGGGCGATGGTGGTGGGGGCACCGGGCTTGCCCCCCTGCCGCCCGCGCGCGGGGTGATCGACGCGGTCGAACATCGCCTGCATGTCGAACTCATGCCCCTCGCGGGCGCCGACGACCATGTATTGCCCCAGCCCGCCGCGCTGGCGGCCCGCGCCGCCGCTGTCGGGGCGCAACTCCTTGCGCCAGATCACCACGGGGCCTGCGTGTTCCGTGGCCTCCACTGGCATGGTCATCACGCCCGAGGGGAAGGCGGTGGCATTGAGCCCGTCGTGTTCGGGCCGCGCGCCGGAACCGCCGGAGTTGAAGGTCAGCACCTCGGCCCGGCGCGCACCCGCAGGCGGTTTGGCATCGGTGCGGGGCCGCAGGCTGACCTGAAAGTTACACAGACAGCCCGCGCCCTCGGCCGGGACGAGGTTCGGCAGGATCTGATCCAAGGCTGCGTAGACCGTATCCGGCACGAAATGCCCCACGATATGCCTCAGCGCCACGGGCGCGGGGTGCACCGCGTTGACGATCGTGTCCTCGGGCGCGGTGATGCGGAATGGCTCCAGCGAAGCGGCGTTGTTCGGGATTTCCGGCGCGATGGCGCATTTCAGCGCGTAGCAGGCATAGGCCTTGGTATAGACCAGCGGGCAGTTGATACCCTTCTTGTCGATCCCGGATGTGCCCGCGAAGTCCGAGAGGATGTGATCCTCGGCAATGCTTACCGTGACCTTCAGCGTGATCGGCGTGTCGAACCCGTCGATGGTCATCTCGCCCGTCGCCTGCTGGCGGGGCAGTGCTGCGATCCGTTCCAAGGTGGCTCGGCGCGAATTATCGAGGATGAAACCGGCGATGCCGGTGAGATCGTCGAGGGCGAATTCCTCCATCATGTCAATCAGGCGTCGGTGCCCGATCTCGTTACAGGTGGTCAGCGCGTAGATGTCACCGATGAGCTGGTCTGGCTCGCGCACGTTGCCGCGAATGATCCGCACCAGCGTCTCGTCGACCTTGCCCGCATCGGCGAACTTCATGATCGGCAGGTAAAGCCCTTCCTCGTAAACACTCGCCGCATCCGCACCGAACCCGCGCCCGCCGATGTCGACGATATGCGCGGTACAGGCAAAGAACCCGACAATCTTGCCGCGGTGGAAGGAGGGCGTGACCATGGTGATGTCATGCAGGTGGCCCGTGCCCTCCCAAGGGTCGTTGGTGATATAGACGTCGCCCTGAAGGATGTTCTGCCGCCCGATGCGCCGGATGAAATGCGCCACCGCGTCGGCCATGGCGTTGACGTGGCCCGGGGTGCCGGTCACCGCCTGCGCCAGCATCCGGCCATCGGTGTCATAGACCCCGGCCGAGAGGTCGCCCGCTTCGCGCACCGAGGTCGAGAAGGCGGTGCGCACAAGTGCCTGCGCCTGTTCCTCGACCACCGAGATCAGGCGGTTCCACATGACCTGATAGGCGACGTTGGAATGTGTCTGTGCCATGGGCTTACCCTTTCACGGTGATGTCGATGCAGCCGTCGGGCTGGCAGATCGCCCGGCGCGAGGCGGGCAGGATGATCGTCGTCTCATCCTCGGTGATCGCGGCGGGGCCTTGGGCGGTCTGCCCGGGGGCCATCTGCCCGCGCAGCACCACGTCGGCCTCGCGGTATTCGGCCAGCGCAGGGTCGAAAATGCGCCGGGTTAGAGCCACATCCGCCGCGTTCCCCGGTCTCTCTTCCGCGACCCGTGCGACTTTTTCCGGCGGGGTGGTGGCGTTGACCGACCAGACCGTGATCTCGATGTCCAAGCCTTCGACCGTGCGGCCGAAAAGCTTGGTGTAATCTGCCTCGAACAACGCTTCGAAACGCGCAGCATCGGGGGTCAGGGCATCGGCCTCGTCCAGCACGATGGGGATCTCCCAGCCCTGCCCGCTGTAGCGCATGTAGACCTTGTATTCCGACAGAATCTCGGCCCCGGCGTCGCAGTTGCGGACAAAGCCGGTGGCCTCGTCGCGCAGTTCGGCCAGCAGTGTCTTGATCCGGCCCGCCTCGAAATCCGATAGTTTCATATAGACCGAGCGGTTGGCCTCGAAGCTGAAGGGTGCGCGCAGGAAACCGATGGCCGAACCGACACCGGCGCCGGGTGGCACCAGCAGGCGCTCAACGCCGAGCTTTTCGCACAGTCGCCCGGCATGCAGCGGGGCCGCGCCGCCGAAGGCGATCATCGTGTAGTCGCTGAGGTCTTCGCCGTTCTCCACCGCATGGACGCGGGCGGCATTGGCCATGTTCTCGTCCACCACCTCGGCCAGACCGAAGGCGGCGGTGGCGGCGTCCATGTCCAGTTCCTGCCCGATGACTTGGCTCAATGCAGTCTCTGAATTACCGGTCTCGAGCCGGATCGAGCCGCCGGCGAAATTCTCGGGGTCGAGTTTGCCCAGCACCAGATCGGCATCGGTCACCGCGGGCTTCTCTCCGCCGCGGCCATAACAGGCCGGGCCGGGCTCGGAGCCCGCGCTTTCCGGCCCCACGCGGATCTGCCGCATTGCGTCCACATGGGCGAGGCTGCCGCCGCCCGCGCCGATCTCCACCATGTCGATCACCGGGATCGAGATCGGCATGCCGGAGCCTTTCTTGAAGCGATAGGTCCGCGCCACCTCGAAAACCCGGCTGGTTTTGGGGGTCTGGTTCTTGATCAGGCAGATCTTGGCCGTGGTGCCGCCCATGTCGAAGCTCAGCACCTTGTCGAGACCGTAGCGCGCGGCGATATTGGCGGCGAAGACCGCCCCGCCCGCGGGGCCGGATTCCACCAGCCGCACCGGGAATTCGGCGGCGCTTTCGATCGAGATGATGCCACCGCCCGAATGCATCAGGAAGATGTTGCAGGAGACGCCTTCGTCTTGCAGCCGCCCTTCGAGCCGCCCGAGGTAGCTCTTCATCAGCGGCTTGATATAGGCATTGGCGACCACGGTGTTGAAGCGCTCGTATTCGCGCATCTGCGGCGAGACCTCGGAGGAGATCGAGACCATGACGCCGGGCAGGCGCTCTTCCAAAACCTCGCGGATCATCCGCTCGTGTGCGTCGTTCAGGTAGGAGTGGATAAGCCCCACAGCGACACTGTCATAGCCCGCTTCGGCGATCCGGCCGGCCAACGCCTCGACCTCGGCCCGGTCGAGCGGCAGCAGCACGGCGCCGGTGGCATCGACGCGCTCCTCCACCGTGTAGCGCATCTGGCGCGGCAGCAGCGGTTCGGGAAGGTTGAGGTTCAGATCATACTGCTCGAACCGGCTTTCGGTCCGCATTTCGATCACGTCGCGGAAGCCTTGGGTGGTGATCAGCGCGGTCTTGGCGCCGCGCCGCTCGATCAGCGCATTGGTGGCCAGCGTGGTGCCGTGGATGATCTGGGTGAGGTCGGCAGGCGTGATCCCGGCCTTGGCGCAGACCTGATGCATCCCGTCGATGATCGCATTTTCGGGCGCGGCATAGGTCGTCAGCACCTTGGTCGAGAAACTCTCGCCGCCCTTTTCCAGCACCACGTCAGTAAATGTTCCGCCGATGTCTACGCCCAGTCGGATGGTTGATGCCATGTCTCACTCCTGTTTGGACACAGGATAGGGGCGGGCGCAGCATCGGCGCAAATTATTATATTCTATGGGTGTGAAAGGTTTTTTCGATCCTCGGCATCGAAAGCCCGGGCGCAGTCACGGGCCAGTTCGGCGGCGCGGGTGACATAGGCGGGCGTGCGATCCGCATGGTAACGTGCCGCGACTTGCAGCGGGCGCGGGTGCCACGCGGCGGGCAAAATGCGCAGCGCCCCGTCGGCCAGCGCGGCTGCCACCATGACACGCGGCATCACCGCCACACCCATGCCGTCAAGCACCATATTCATCGCTGCCGACAGGCTGCTGGAAGGCACCAAACGGGCCTTGGGCGCGGTCGTGCCGTCGAAATGGCCGATCAGATCGAAATGGGCCTGCGTATGGCGCGCATGGCCCAGCACCGGATGGCGCAGCATGGCGGCAAAGTCGGGCGCGGGGCCGATCTGCGCGGCCAACTCAGGCGCGGCGACCCAGATGTAGTCATAGGTCGCAAGGTCCAACTGCCCGCTCGCCGGAGTCGAGAAGGGTGCGGTTTGCAGGGTCAGGTCAAGCGCATGAGCGGCAAGCTCCTGATCCAGATCGCGCGACAGATCGACGGTAAGTTCGACGGTAAGATTGGGATAGGCATCGGCCAAAGCGCGCAGGAAGGGGCGCAGCCATGTGCTGGCGACCACTTCGGTCACGCCAAGGCGCAGACTGTCGTCGATCAGGTCGGGCCGCGCGGCGGTCTCGACCAGTGTTTCGGCTTCGCGCAGGACACGGCGGGCTTGGGTCAGCAGGGCGGTGCCCTTTTCGGTGAGCCGGATCGACCCGGCATCGCGCTGCATCAGGGTGACGCCGAGCGTTGCCTCCAGCCCGGAAATCCGGGCCGAGATATTGGGCTGTGTCGTGTTCAGATGCGCGGCGGCGCGGCGAAAACTGCCAAGGTCCGCGACCCAGATCAGCGCTTCAAGCTGTTTCAGCGTGAAGAGATTGCCGATCATTCGCGCCAGTCAAAGAAACCCGGTCCGGCCTCGGACAGAAGCTTGCGGGCCATCGCCTCGCCCGCCGCGGCGCCGTCGGAAATGGCGCAGGTCACGTCATCGCCGATCGCATCGGACCCATCGGGGCGCAACACCTGCCCGCGCAGGCGCATCTCAGTGCCGTTGAGTTCGGCCAGACCAGCGATCGGCGTCTCGCAAGACCCGTCGAGCGTGGCGAGGAACGCACGTTCGGCGGCAAGCTGTTCGCCGGTCTTGCGGTCATGGATCGCCGATAGCATCTCGGCGGCGCGGCTGTCGCTCTCACGGCGCTCCACCCCAATCGCCCCTTGGGCGATGGCAGGCAGCATGTCGTCGGGATGCACGGCGGCCTGCGGCACGTCGTCCATTTGCAAGCGGTTCAGCCCGGCCATGGCGAGGAAGGTCGCCTCGGCCACACCATCGTCGAGCTTCTTCAGCCGGGTTTGCAGATTGCCGCGGAACTCGACAACTTCCAGATCCGGGCGGCGCAGTTTCACCTGCGCGCGGCGGCGCAGGCTGGAGGTGCCGACGACCGCGCCTTCGGGCAACTCGGCGATGGACTTGAGATGCGGCGAGATGAAAGCGTCGCGGAAATCCTCGCGCGGCAGATAGGTGTCGATCAGCAGCCCCCCGGGTTGCAGCGTGGGCATGTCCTTCATCGAATGCACCGCGATGTCGATGGAGCCGTCCAGCAGCGCGGCCTCGATCTCGCGGGTGAACAGCCCCTTGCCGCCGATCTCTTTCAGCGGGCGGTCGATGATCTTGTCACCCGTGGTCTTGATCACAACGATGGTGAAAGCCTCGAACGGCAGGTCGAAGGCGGCGGCGAGCCGGTCGCGCACCTCATTTGCCTGCGCGAGCGCCAGAAGCGATCCGCGTGTGCCGATGTTGAGAGGCCGGGCCGGGGTGGGAAGCTGATACGTCATGACGCATCCCTACCCCCGTCGACATGAACTGACAACTGCTGTACCTGCGCTACCTACGGGTTTGCCACAAATAGGAACGCCATAATGACTGCGAATAAGACCATCCTGCGTGCCCTTGCGGGCGAAACCCTGCCGACGCCACCGATCTGGATGATGCGGCAAGCCGGGCGCTACCTGCCTGAGTATCGCGCGACCCGGGCGCAAGCGGGGGATTTCCTGTCGCTGTGCTACAACCCGGAACTGGCCGCCGAGGTGACCTTGCAGCCGATCCGCCGCTATGGTTTCGACGCCTCTATCCTTTTCGCCGACATTCTGCTGGTGCCGCAGGCGCTTGGCGCCGACCTGTGGTTCGTCACCGGTGAAGGCCCGCGTCTGTCGACGATCACGACCAAGGCCGAGATGGAAGCGCTGAAACCGGCGGACGCCATCCATGACCACCTCGCCCCGATTTACGAAACCGTGCGCATCCTGTCGCGCGAACTGCCCGAAGAGACGACGCTGATCGGTTTCGCGGGCGCGCCTTGGACGGTGGCGACCTATATGATCGCGGGCAAAGGCACGCCGGATCAGGGGCCGGCCCATGCGCTGAAGGACGAGAACGCGGAGGTCTTCGACGCGTTGATGGAGCGGATTACGCTGGCGACGATCGAATACCTCGACATGCAGATCAAGGCCGGTGCCGAGGTGGTGAAGCTCTTCGACAGCTGGGCTGGATCGCTGGAAGGCACGGATTTCGACCGCTATTCGACCGAGCCGCTGCGCCAGATCATCAGCGCGTTGAAGGCGCGTCATCCGGGCGTGCCGGTAATCGCCTTCCCGCGCGGGGCCGGGGCGCGTTTCGCCAATCTACATGCCGCCACTGGGGCGGACTGTATCGCCGTCGATGACGGCGTGAGCGCGGAGTGGGTGGCCGAACATGTGCAACCGCATGGCTGTGTGCAGGGCAACCTGAAGTCCTCGCATATGGTGACAGGCGGGGATGCGCTGGTGCAGGAGACGCGGGCGATTTGCGACGCGCTGTCGAAGGGGCCGCATATCTTCAATCTGGGGCATGGGATCACACCGGATGCGGACCCGGAGAATGTGCAGTTGATGATTGATACGGTGCGCGGGACGCGGGGCTGAACACCCGCGCTAAGAGATGAGGGCCATCGCCTGCCCGCGGGTTGGCGATCTGACGGCTGTTATAGCCACTTTATCTATCAGCCTTGATGTGCGCCCTCGAGGTCACGCCAAGCCTTACCAAATCGCCTACCCGGTCGCACCGAAGGTGCGCCCTCAATATTGCGGCACGCCTTTGGCGTGGCGGGCGGGCAGGCGATGGCCCGGCGCCTACGGCTTGATTCCGGGCCGGGGTGGCTACCTCAAACCCACTTCGCCATCGGCGGCAGGCTCATCAGCACCGCGTCGGGGTCATGCCCTGTCTCCAGCCCGAACTTCGTGCCGCGGTCATAAACGAGATTATACTCGGCATAGAGCCCGCGGTGCCGCAGCTGCACATCCTTGTCGTGCATGTCCCACTCCATCTCGCGCCGCGCCTCGACCAGCGGCACATAGGCGGGCAGGAAGGCGCGCCCGACGTCTTGCGTGAGCGCGAAATCCGCCTCCCAATCGCCGCTGTTGCGATCGTCGTAGAAAATTCCCCCTACGCCCCGCGCCCGCTTGCGATGGGGGATGTAGAAATACTCATCGGCCCAGGCCTTCAACTCGTCATAGAGCGTCTCGCCATGCGGGTCGCAAGCGGCCTTCATCTGGGCGTGGAAATGCGCGGTGTCCGCGTCATACTCGATGCAGGGGTTCAGGTCGGCCCCGCCGCCGAACCACCAGGCGTGCGGGGTCCAGAACATGCGCGTGTTCATATGCACCGCCGGCACATGCGGGTTTTGCATATGCGCAACAAGGCTGATCCCCGAGGCCCAGAAGCGCGGGTCCTCGGCCATGCCGGGCAGCCCCTTGCGCGCCGCCATCGCGGCCTGCGCGCGCTCGCCCAACTCGCCGTAGACGGTGGAGATGTTCACGCCGACCTTCTCGAACACCCGCCCGCCGCGCATCACCGACATCTCGCCGCCACCCGCGTCCGAGCCGTCGGGCGCGCTGCGCTTGGTGTGGCTGACGACGAATTGCCCGGCCTCGGCTTCGCCCACGTGGCGCGCCTCGATGTCGTGGAAGGCCTGCACGATCTCGTCGCGCAACTTCCGGAACCAGTCGGCGGCCCGTGTTTTCTTGTCTTGCATGTCGTCGGTCATCGCCGCGTCCTTCCTGTCACTCATTGCCGTGGCCGCCGAAAATCAGCCCCGCGTGCTGGTCCATGTAGATGCGCAGCCAGGGGGTGTAGGCTTGCGGATTGCGGGCCAGATCCACGCGCAAATCGTCGAGGTCCTGCCAGCGCGTCTCCATGACCTCTTCCGGGTTCGGCGCGATCTTCAGCCCCGCCTCGGCATCGGCCAGAAAGACCTCGACCACCTCGTGTTCGATCAACCCGCCGCCCACGTCGGCGCGGTATTCCACCTGCCCGCGGTGCCGCAGCGCGAGGCCGGTGATCCCCAGCTCCTCCCGCAACCGCCGCGCGGCGCAGAGCTCGGCAGGCTCCTCCCAGGCCGGATGGGTGCAGCAGGTATTCGCCCAGAGCCCCGGCGTGTGGTACTTGCCAAGCGCGCGCCGTTGCAGCAGCAAGCGCGACCCATCCATCACGAAGACCGAGACCGCCTTGTGCCGCAACCCGCGCTTATGCGCCGAGAGCTTCTCGACCGGCTGCAGTATGCCGTCGACCCATGCCGGCAGTATGATCCCGGTTGTGCATTGCCCGTCGCCCATCTGGTCCCCTTGCGAAAAATCCACCGCCGCTTATCGGGGGAATTGCCTTTCGGCTCAACCAATAACCCCCCAAGGCGCCGCCGCTGCTTCATTTTGGCGCAACGGCGCCGTCTTTACCCGGCCGTCCGCGGCGCTAGTCTCTCACCGGAAACCGGAGGAACCCCAAATGAAAACATCCATCGCAACGATCCTGACACTCTGCCTCGGCGCCACGCCCCTTCTGGCGGAAAGCCACGCCAGCGGCGACCCCGAGGCCGGGGAGAAGGTCTTTCGCAAGTGCAAAAGCTGCCACATGATCACCGATGACGAGGGCAACGACATCCAGAAGGGCGGCCGCACGGGGCCGAACCTTTATGGTATTTTCGACCGCGTCGCGGGGTCGGTTGAGGATTACCGCTATGGCGATTCCATCGTCGCAGCGGGCGAGGCCGGCCTGAAATGGAACGAAGAAGACTTCGTCGCCTATCTCGCCGACACCAAGGGGTTCCTTGCCGACTACCTCGACCAGACCAGTGCGAAATCGAAGATGTCCTACCGTCTGAAGGACGAGGACGATGCGAAGGACGTCTGGGCCTATCTGGTCTCGGTCGGCCCCGAGGTCGAGATGGAGGCCGAGGCAGACGCCGAGACCGAGGAAGAGGCAAAGCCGACAGAGTGATCTCGCCAAAATTCGAAAAAGGGCCGCGTGATGCGGCCCTTTCTTTTTGTCTTATCAGTCAAACGGGTGCCTGGAAACACTCACGCAGCAACTGCGTCGTGTTCTCCCGCGTCAGTTCGATGGGGTTGCCGCCGCAGCTTGGGTCCTGCAAGGCAGAGGTCACCAGCGCGTCGATGTCGGGGTCGGTGACACCGAGGTCGGTCAGGGTCGCGGGGATGTTGAGTTCCGCGTTGAGCTTGCCGACATAGTCGTAGAACCCGTCGAAGCCACCGACGATGTCGAGATAGGCCGCGGCCTTGGCCAGACGCTCCTCCACCGCCGGGCGGTTGAAGCGCAGCACCGGCTGCATGACCACCGCATTGGTGGTGCCATGATGCGTGTGATGCACCGCGCCGATCGGGTGGCTCAATGCATGGATCGCGCCGAGACCCTTCTGGAAGGCGGTGGCCCCCATGGCGGCGGCGGACATCATGTGGCCGCGCGCCTCGAGATCGCTGCCATCGGCATAGGCCCGCGGCAGGTATTCCTTCACCAGCCGCATCCCTTCCAGCGCCATGCCTTGGCTCATCGGGTGGTAATGCGGCGAGCAAAAGGCTTCGAGACAATGGGCGAAAGCGTCCATCCCGGTGCCTGCGGTGATCATCGGCGGCATGCCGACGGTCAGTTCCGGGTCGCAGATCACGACGGCGGGGAGCATCTTGGGGTGGAAGATGATCTTCTTCTCATGGGTCTGGGAATTGGTGATGACGCTGGCGCGCCCCACTTCCGAGCCTGTGCCGGCGGTCGTCGGCACGGCCACGATGGGCGCGATGCCATCCGCATCGGCGCGGGTCCACCAATCGCCGATGTCTTCGAAATCCCACAGGGGGCGGGTCTGGCCCGCCATGAAGGCGATGACCTTGCCCAGATCGAGACCGGAGCCACCGCCGAAGGCGATCACGCCGTCATGGCCGCCGTCGCGGTAGACCTTGATGCCCGCCTCGGCGTTCATCTCGGTCGGGTTCGGGTCAACGTCCGAGAACATCGCGCGGCCCAGACCTTCGGTCTCTATCAGGTCCAGTGTGGACTGGGTGATCGGCAGATAGGCCAGCCCCTTGTCGGTGACCAGCAGCGGCTTCTTGATGCCCGCAGCGGCGCAGGCCTCGGCAATCTCTTTAATCCGGCCCGCGCCGAAGCGGATGGCGGTGGGGTAAGACCAATTTGCAGTCAGGGACATGTCTCAGGCTTTCTTGAGGTGGTAGGATTTGGGGCGTGTCAGCGCGTGATAGCCCAGTTCAGACAGGCCCGCGCCGCGCCCGGTTTGCTTGCAGCCGGTCCAGCACAGCGCCGGGTCCAGATAGTCGGCACGGTTCAAGAAGACGGTGCCGGTTTCCAACCGCTGGCCGATGGCCTCGGCAGCCTCGGCATCGGCGGTAAAGATCGCGGCGGTCAGGCCGAACTGGCTGTCGTTCATCAGCGCAATGGCCTCTTCATCGTCCTTGACCGGCATGATGCCGACAACGGGGCCAAAACTTTCGTCGCGCATGACGCGCATCTCATGGGTCACATCGGTCAGCACCTGCGGCGTCAGATAGGCACCGCCATCGTCGGCATCCATCTTCTCGATATGTGCCTTAGCACCTGCCGCCACGGCCTCTTCAATCTGCGCGCGGACCTCATTGGCGAAACGCACGTTGGCCATCGGGCCAAGCGTCGTGGCCTGATCCAGCGGGTTGCCGAGGTTGAGGTTGTTCACCCATGCTACGGCCTTTTCGACGAAGGCATCATAAAGGCTTTCGTGCACATAGATCCGCTCGATCCCGCAGCAGCACTGGCCCGCGTTGAACATGGCGCCGTCCATCACCCCGTCGACCGCCGCGTCAAGATTGGCATCGGCCCGGACATAGGCGGGGTCTTTGCCGCCCAACTCGGTCGCGACGCCGGTGAAGGTGCCCGCCGCGGCGCGTTCCATCGCCTGACCGCCGCCGACGGAGCCGGTGAAATTGACGAAATCAAAGGCGTTATCCGCGATCAGCGCCGAGGTGGTGTCATGGCTCAGCACGACGTTCTGGAACACATCCTCCGGCACGCCCGCAGCGCGGTACGCATCGGCAAGATGTTCACCGACCAGAATGGTCTGGGAGGCGTGTTTCAGGATCACCGCGTTGCCCGCGATCAGCGCGGGCGCGATGGTATTGTTCGCGGTCATATAAGGGTAGTTCCACGGCGCCACGACGAAAACCACGCCATGCGGCTCACGCATAATCTTGCGGTTAAAGGCGGCGCTGTCTTCAATTACCGTAGGGGCCAGCGCATCGGCGGCGATCTTGGCCATGTGGCTGGTGCGTTCCTGCAACCCGCCAAACTCACCGCCGTAGCGCACCGGGCGGCCCATCTGATGGGCCAGTTCCTCGGTCATCCGGTCAGTCGAATTCTCGATCTCTTTCAACGCAGCCATCACCAGATCAACACGTTCCTGCAAGGGGCGCGCGGCCCATGCCTTTTGCGCGCGGCGGGCGCGGGCAACAGCGTCTTGCGCTGCTTCCGTGCTCAGGGTTTCGCGTTCCGCATAGACCGAACCGTCAATCGGAGAGATACATTTTACCGTCGTCATTCTCAGGCCCTTTCAAAGCCGCGGGCGATTTCCCAATCGGTCACCACCCGGTCATATTCTTCCTGTTCCCATTCCGCTGCGCGGGTGTAATGGGTCACTACATCGTCGCCCAAGACCTCGCGCAGGAAGGTCGAGCCGCGCAGGGTCTCGGTTGCTGCCCGCAGGGTCTGGGGGATATCGACAGCGTCGGACTCGCCATAAGCATCGCCGCGTGTGGGCGGGGCAAGCTCCATCTTGTCTTCGATCCCTTTGATCCCGGCGGCCAGCATGACCGCCTGCGCCAGATAAGGGTTCAAGTCCGATCCGCCAATACGGCATTCGACCCGCACGCCCTTTGTCCCCGCCCCACAGAGGCGGAACCCGGCGGTGCGGTTGTCGACGGACCAGACGGTTTTGGTTGGGGCGAATGTGCCTTTGGCGAAACGCTTGTAACTGTTCACATAGGGGGCGAGGAAATAGGTATATTCCGGGGCATAGGCGATCAGACCGGCCATATAGTGGCGCATCAGCTCGGACATGCCCAACGCGCCCTCGCTGTCATAGAATGCCGCTTCGCCGTCTTTCCACAGCGACTGGTGGACGTGGCTGGAAGAGCCGACGCGGTCCTTGTGCCACTTGGGCAGGAAGCTTGCCGCATGGCCCTGCTGCCAAGCGATCTCTTTGACCGCATGTTTGGCGATCGTGTGATAATCGGCGCAGTCCAGAGCCGCTGAATAGCGGATGTTGAGCTCTTCCTGACCGGCCTCGGCCTCGCCCTTGGAGTTTTCGATGGGCAGACCGGCAGCGAAGAGATGGTTGCGCAGCGGGCGCATCACGTTCTCTTCCTTGGTGGTCTGGAGGATGTTGTAATCCTCGTTATAGCCGCTGATCGGCGTGAGGTAGCGGTAGCCGCCCTTGCGGATGGCGTCAAAGCTTTGCTCGAAAAGGAAGAACTCCAGTTCGGTCGCCATCATCGCGTCAAAGCCAAGCTCCTTCAGCCGGGCGATTTGTTTCTTCAGCATGGCGCGGGGGGAATGCGGCACCGGCTGGTGGGTGTCGTGATCCAGCACGTCGCAGAGCACCATCACCGTGCCCTCCAGCCATGGCACCGGGCGGATCGTGTCGAGGTCGGGCTGCATCACGTAGTCGCCGTAACCCGTCTCCCACGAGGTCGAGGCAAAGCCCTCGGGCGTGGCCATCTCAAGGTCGGTGGCCAGCAGGTAGTTGCAGCAATGGGTTTCCTTATAAGAGGTCTCGACAAAGTTGACGGCATGGAAGCGTTTGCCCATCAACCGGCCTTGCATATCCACAAGGCACGCAAGAACCGTATCGACGGATCCTTCTTTGACCAGTTTTTTCAGCGCGTCGAATGTCAGTGTGCCGGGCATGTTCTGTCCACTTCAGGGGGTAAGGCGGGGGCGCGGGCAGCGCGCCCCCGGTTGTCGGTTCAGCCGTTGGTGTAGGGCGGACCGGCTTTGTTGATGACCTCGTTATAGTCGCGGAAGATCTGCACGATCTTGGCGTGCACTTCGCCCTCTTCGGCGATCTCGGTCCAGAAGTCCTTGGCCGCGTTTTCAACCTCGGCCCATTCGTCGGCAGGCACGGTGCTAAGCTTGAGCTTGTCGCCCTGCGCGCGCAGACGCGCCTCGCCGCCCCAGTACCACTGGTTGCGGTAGGTGTGGCCCGCTTCGATCCCGGCCATGACCAACTGCTTGAGGTGATCCGGCAGATCGGCCCACTGCTGCTGATTGACGAAGAACGACCCGATCCAAGCACCCGAGATGTTATTGGTCAGGAAGTAGTCGGTCACATCGGCCCAGCCGACGGTGTAATCCTCGGTGATGCCGGACCACGCCATGCCGTCGAGCTCACCGGTCTGCACCGCGACCTCGGCGTCCTCGTATGGAATGTTCACCGGCACCACGCCGAACTTCGACAGGAAGCGGCCCGCGGTGGGGAAGGTGTAGAGCTTCAGACCGTCCAGATCGGCGACCGATTTGATCTCTTTGGTGGTGTTGAAGTTGCAGGGGTCTTGGCCCGCAGCCGACAGCCATTCAACGCCGACCTTGGCGTATTCCTCTTTCCAGATTTCGGCCAAACCGTACTGGTTGAACAGCACAGGCACATCGAGGATGTGCTTGGTGGCAAAGGGGAAGTAGCCGCCGAATTGTTGCAGCGGCGTGGGCGAGGCCATGGAGTCGTCATCGGAATGCACCATGTCGATGGTGCCGCGCTGCATCGCTTGGAACAGCTCGCCGGTGGGCACGATCTGGTCGGCGTAGAACAGTTCGATCTCCATCTCGCCATTGGCGGCGGCATTGATGTAATCGACCGCCGGTTTGGTCACCTGCTCACCCAAAGCGGCGCCGGCATAGGTCTGCATGCGCCATTTGATCGGCGCTTGGGCATGCACGATGGAAGGCGCGGCGAGGGCCGCAGGGGCGGCGACGGCGGCCCCGGATAGAAACTTTCTGCGAGTGGTCATACGTCTCTCCTTTGTTGAAATGTCAGGCCGTCTTTGCGCGGCTCTCATTGTTATTTGTCGTAGATGTAATCGGGCAGCCATGTCGCGATCTGCGGGAAGACCATGACGAGTATCAGCGCCAAGACCATCACCAGCACGAAGGGCGTGATCGAAGCATAGATGTCGCGCAGGGTAATCTCTGGCGGAGCCATCGCGCGCATCAGGAACAGGTTGTAGCCAAACGGCGGGGTCATATAGGCGATCTGCGTGGTGATCGTGTAAAGGATACCATACCAGATCAGATCGAAGCCGAGCGCACCGACCAAGGGCACATAGAGCGGCGCCACGATCACCAGCATCGCGGTGTCGTCGAGGAAGGTGCCCATGATGATGAAGCTAAGCTGCATCATGATCAGGATCATCCAGGGGCTGAGGTTCATCTTCTCGGTGAACAGGCTCTCGATCGCCTTCACCGCACCCAACCCGTCGAAGACCGCGCCAAAGGCGAGGGCGGCAAGGATGATCCACATGAACATGCAGGTGATGCCCAAGGTGTTGCGCAGGGAGTTCTCGAAAACCTCGCGGGTCATGCGGCCTTTGAGGACCGCGGCAAAGAACGCCGCCGCAGCCCCGATGGCCGAGCTTTCGACCAAGCTTGTCCAGCCATTGACGAAAGGCACCATCATCACCGCAAAGATCACCAGCGGCAGGATGCCCGCCCGCAGAAGGCGCAGCTTCTCGGCACGGGGAATGTCGCGATCCTCGGCCGAGAGGATGGGTCCGAGTTCGGGATTCATCCGGCAGCGAATGACGATATAGGCGACGAACATCGCGGCCATCATCAGCCCCGGGATGACCCCAGCCAGCCACAACTGACCCACCGGCTGCCGCGCGATCATCGCATAAAGCACCAGCACGACCGAGGGCGGCACGAGGATGCCAAGGCTCGACCCCGCTTGGATCACCCCCGTCACCATCCTTTTGTCATAGCCGCGTTTCAAAAGCTCCGGCAGCGCAATGGTCGAGCCAATCGCCATGCCTGCCACGCTGAGCCCATTCATTGCCGAGATCAGCACCATCAAGCCAATCGTGCCAATCGCCAGACCGCCGCGCACCCCACCCATCCAGACGTGGAACATCCGGTAGAGGTCATCGGCAATGCGGCTCTCGCTCAGCACATAGCCCATGAAGATGAACATCGGCAGCGTCAGCAGCGGATACCATTTCATTAGCTTCATCGCGGCGGCGAAACCGATGTCATAGCCGCCCTTGTCGCCCCAGAGCAGCAGCGCCGAGACCACGGCGATAAAGCCAATGGCGCCAAACACCCGCTGGCCGGTCAGTAGCATCAGCATCATTGACGAGAACATCAATGTCGCAATCATTTCATAGGACATCAGATGGCCTCACCCTTGAGCCGCAGCACGTCTTTCGCGAGCTCGGACAGACATTGCAGCAGCATCAGAAAGATGCCGACGATCATCACGACCTTGATCGGCCAGAGATAGGGACGCCATGCGGAACTGGATTGCTCCATATGGCCAACCTCTTCACTACCGGTGATCAAGCCGCCGAAAAAGCTGAACGGCTCGGTGCCCCAGTAGCCCAGCGAATAGGCGGTAGAGCTTACCGCCCCATAGAGCAGCACGCAGAGATAGAAGATCAGGAAGAAGACGGTGAAGAGGTCAAACCACGCTTTGCGGCGCAGCGACCAATCGCCATAAAGGAGGTCCATCCGCACATTCGACCCCAGTTGGATCGAATAGGGACCGCCCAAGATGTAATAGCCCACCATGACAAACTGCGCCATTTCCAGCGTCCAAAGCGAAGGGACGAAGAAGGCTTTACTGACGGTGGACCACAGCAGCACCCCCATCAGGACAAAGATACCATACATCATGAACCGCCCGATCCGCCGGTTCATCGCGTCGATGCCCCGGATATAGCCTCGCATGAACCTCACGTTGTGGCCTCCTTCATCTCGGGCCGAGCCATGGCGGCGCGGAGCCAATTGCTGATCATCTCGGCCATCTGCTGCTGGTCGGCTTCGGTGGTGATGAGGTCATTGCGGATCTCTAGCATCACATGCGGATGACCATGGGCCAGCCCATGTTCTTTTAGCGTATGGGTCACCCCGTCCTGCGGACCGTAGGGCTCATTTCGTTCGACGTAGAGGTCCGTGAACCCCGACGCCACCGCGAGCATCGCATCGGCAAGGCGCGTGTCGCTGTCGTGCAGAATGCCGATCTCTACGCGGCGCGGCTTGCCGTGGTAGATCGGCGTGAAACTATGCACCGTAACGATCGCGGGCGCGTCGACCCGTTCGATCGTCGCCGCCAAAGTCGCGCGGAACGGCTCGTAATAGCGCGCCACCCGCTCGGCCCGGCCAGCCTCATCAAGCGTGGCATTGCCGGGGATCGCGAAAATCTCGCTTTGCGCTGGCATTGCGCCCGGGGCTTCGGGCGGGCGGTTGCAATCGTAGACCAGACGCGAGACGCGCCCGGCCACCAGCACCGCATCCAGATCCTGCGCCATGGCCCGGGCCACACCCAAGGCACCGGGATCCCAAGCCACATGGCTTTCGCGGGCCGCGGCATCCAGCCCCAGACCGTCGTAGCAGGCCGGTATCTCACGCGCCGCATGTTCGCAGACCAACACCAGCGGAGCCTTGGCCCCGGCGTTGATCACCTCGACGGCTTCATTCGAAAGATCTGTCTGTTCTGACACCCTATCCCCCTCAGTTAGATCAAACCTCATTCGGGCGGGGGGCTTCTGTCAACAGAATAATGTCAAATTTATTACAACGCTGTTCAGTTTGTGTTATTACTCATCAAAAGAGGGGCATCCATGGCTGAACCGACGCTGACCATTTCTGATCGCATCCAGCAAGAGTTGGACCGGCTGACCCGTGCGGAACGGCAACTCGCCCATTCGATTTTGGAGAATTACCCCGCTTCCGGCCTCGGCCCGCTCACGGCGCTGGCGAAGGATGCCAATGTCTCGACCCCCACCGTGGCGCGGATGGTGCAAAAGCTGGGGTTCAAGGGTTACCCTGAGTTTCAGAACGAGTTGCGCGAAGAACTGAAGGCCAAGGCCAAGAACCCCATCGCCAAACATGACACTTGGGCTGAAGGCGCACCCTCGGGCCATGTGCTGAACCGTTTCACCGATGCGGTGATCGACAACATTCGCCATACGTTGGGCCAGATCGAGCCTGCCACCTTCGACCGCGCCTGCGCGATGATCGCCGACACCGCGCATCCGCTCTATATCGTGGGCGGGCGCATCACCCATGTGATGGCCGAATACCTCTTCCTCCACGCCCAGATCATCCGCCCGCGGGTGACACATATCCAGTCCACATCAAACGCTTGGCCGCATTACCTGCTGGACGTGGGCGAAGGCGATGTTTTCGTTATTTTTGACGTGCGGCGCTATGAGAACAACACGCTGAAGCTGGCGGAAATGGCCCATGCGCGGGGGGCCAAGATCATCCTCTTCACCGACCAGTGGCGCTCTCCGGTGCATAGCCTTGCCGATATCTGTTTCTCCAGCCGGATCGTCGCGCCCTCGGCTTGGGACAGCGCGGCGGCCACGCTGCTGCTGGTGGAGAGCGTGATTTCCGCCATGCAGGACATCAACTGGGAGGATACAAAGGACCGCGCCGAACGCCTGGAAGACATGTTCGACCAGACCCGTTTGTTCCGCAAATTCACCTAACGCCCCCGGGCGGCCAGCGCCTTGCCCTAAAGGGTATTGGCTTGCCCAAACCCCGCCAGTCGTCTATGGCCAGCACGCCGGGTGTGGTGTCCAGCGCGGTGCCGTGACACGCGCCAAGGCCGGAGGGGGACCGACCATGCGTGATGAAATCTTTTCGCCCAGCGAGCTTGAGCGCCATTATGACCTCGCGCCATCGCCAGCGCTGGCGGCTGAAATGGCCGATATCTACGCCAAGATGGACCGCGTGATCTCGCCCCCCGATTGGGCCATCCATGCGCCCTATGTCGCCGCGATCAACAAGCTGAAGAAAGAGCGTAACGCGGTCATCCTCGCGCATAATTACATGACGCCCGACATCTATCACGGCATCGCGGATTTCGTCGGCGACAGCCTGCAACTGGCCGTGAAGGCGAGCGAGGTCGAGGCCGATGTCATCGTGCAATGCGGCGTGCATTTCATGGCCGAGACTTCGAAAATCCTGAACCCCGCCAAGACCGTGCTGATCCCCGACATGGAAGCGGGTTGTTCACTGGCCGAAAGCATCACCGCCGAAGGCGTCGCACAGATGCGCGCGCAATATCCCGGCGCGCCGGTGGTGACCTATGTAAACACCACGGCGGAAGTGAAAGCGGCGTCGGACATCTGCTGCACCTCATCGAATGCGGCACAGATCGTCGCCGCGCTTGAGGCCGACACGATCATCATGACGCCGGACAAATATCTGGCACAGAACATCGCCAAACAGGTGCCGCAAAAGCGCATCGTCTGGTGGGACGGCGCCTGCATCGTGCACGAACGCTATACCGCCAAGGACATCGCCGACTACCGCGAGTGGAACCCCGACACCCGCATCATCGCGCATCCCGAATGCCCGCCCGACGTGGTGGCAGAGGCGGATTTCTCCGGCTCGACCAGCGGCATCCTCGACTACGTGCACCGCGAAAAACCGGCCAAGGCGATGCTGGTCACCGAATGCTCCATGGCGTCGAACATTGCCGATGAACTGCCCGAGGTCGATTTCGTCGGCCCCTGCAACATGTGCCCCTACATGAAGAAGATCACGCTGGAAAAGGTGCTCTGGTCCCTGCACACGATGTCCGGCGCCGTCGAAGTGGAGGCCGAGGTTGCCAGCAAGGCGCGGGTGGCCGTGCAACGGATGATCGACCTCTCCCGCGAACTCGGGCTCTGAAGGGCGCGCGCGTGGAGCAGATCACAACCGGCAGGATCATCATCGTTGGGGCCGGTCTGGGCGCGCTCTATGCCGCGCTTTGTCTTGCGCCGCGTCCGGTTTTGCTGATCTCGCCCGATCCATTGGGGTCGGGGGCCAGTTCCGCTTGGGCGCAGGGCGGCGTGGCCGCCGCCATGGCGCAGGCCGACAGCCCCGAAGCCCATGCGCTCGACACCATCAAAGCGGGGGCGGGCACGGTCGAGCCGCGCGTCGCCGCCACCGTAACGGATGAGGCCCGCGCCCATATCCTCGCCCTGACGGATTTCGGCACCGCCTTCGACCGCAGCGCCGATGGGGGCTATGTCATGTCGCGCGAGGCGGCGCATAGCTTTGCCCGCGTCGTGCGCGTGCAGGGTGATCAAGCCGGGGCCGAGATCATGCGCGCCCTGATCGAAAAAGTGCGCGAAACACCCTCGATCCAAGTGCTCGAAGGGGTGCTGGCCCGCGGTTTGGAAAGTGACGGCAGCAAAGTCACCGGGGTCGAGGTTGAACTGGCCCGGCCCGAAGGCTCTGCCCCGGCAATGCTGCGCGGCGCGGGGGTCTTGCTGGCGGGCGGCGGGTCTGGCGGGCTTTATGCGCTGACCACCAACCCGGCCCGCATTCGCGGTCAGGTAATCGGCATGGCCGCCCGCGCGGGCGCACTCATTGCAGATGCGGAATTCGTACAGTTCCACCCCACCGCCATCGACTGCGGCGAAGACCCCGCGCCCTTGGCGACCGAAGCACTGCGCGGGGCCGGGGCGCATCTGATCAACCGCGAAGGCCTGCGTTTTATGGAGGCGGTTCACCCCCTTGCTGAGCTTGCCCCGCGCGATGTGGTGGCCCGCGCGATCTTTGCCCAGACCCAGACGGGGCTGCGCCCCATGCTCGACACCCGCGCGGCTTTGGGCGCGGCGGTGCTGACCGACTACCCCGCCGTTGCAACCGCCTGCGCGCGCAACGGCATCGACCCGGTGACCCAGCCCATCCCCGTCGCCGCCGCGGCGCATTACCATATGGGCGGCATTGCCACGGATGCGCATGGCCGCTCAAGCCTCGCCGGGCTCTGGGTCTGTGGGGAGGCGTCTTCGACCGGGCTGCACGGCGCGAACCGTCTGGCGTCCAACGGGCTGCTCGAAGCGCTGGTTTTTGCCCGTCGCGCGGCGCAGGACATGCTTGAGGAATGCGAGGCGGGCGAGGATGACGCCGTACAACTGCCGGATCTGCCCGCTGGCGAAACGCCGAACGAAACCCTCGTCACCCGTCTGCGCCAGACCATGACCGCAGAGGTTGGCGTGCTGCGGGATGCGGCGGGCTTGCACCGCGCCTTGACGGCCATTGCAGAGATCGAAGCGGCGCAACCCGAATGTGCGCAGCTGCAAAACATGACCGCCACCGCAACCCTGATCGCCGCCGCGGCCCTCGCCCGCCGCGAAAGCCGGGGCGCGCATTGCCGCACCGACTACCCCGAAACGCTGCCCGACGCCGCCCGCAGTTTCATGACATTGGCCGAGGCCACGGCCCGCCGCACCAACCCCGAGGACGCTTGAAAATGCCCACCGCCCTGCCCGACCTGATCCTTGAGCCGCTGGTCCGTGCCGCCTTGATGGAAGACCTCGGCACCTATGGTGATGTCACGACCCGCAGCGTGATCCCCGAGGGCACGACCTATACCGCCCGGCTGCGCGCCCGCGCCGAGGGGGTCGTCTCTGGCATGCAAATCGCGCGGCTGGCCTTTCACCTTGTCGATCCAACGCTTGACGTGCGCACGCTGAAAGAAGACGGCAGCAGGATCGCAAAAGGTGACACGCTGATGGAGATCGAGGGCTCCGCCGCCGCAATCCTCTCGGCGGAACGTGTGGCGCTGAACTTTGCCGGCCGGCTCTCGGGCATCGCCACCCTGACGGCGGCCTGCGTGGCCGAGACGAAGGGCACCGAGACCCGGATCACCTGCACCCGCAAAACCACGCCGGGGCTGCGCATGGTTGAGAAACAAGCGGTGCTGCATGGCGGCGGGTTCAACCACCGCTTTTCCCTCTCCGACGCGATCTTGGTCAAGGACAACCACATTGCCGCCGCCGGGGGCATCCGGCCCGTGTTGCAGGCAGTCAAGGCCAATGCCTCGCATATGATCCGGGTCGAAATCGAGGTCGACACGCTGGCACAGCTTCAAGAGGTCTTGGACGAAGGCGGCGCAGATGTGGTGCTGTTGGATAACATGGACACGCCGATGCTCGCGCAGGCGGTCGACATGGCGCAGGGGCGTATCGTGCTGGAGGCTTCGGGCAATATGACCCTGCCGCGCCTGGCCGAGGTCGCAGCGACCGGGGTGCACTACATCTCTATGGGCGCGCTCACACATTCTGCGACAACGCTGGACCTTGGACTGGATTTCTGAACCAACTGGGGCAAAGATCGCGCAGCCAGCGAAGGGAGCCCCGCCATGTCCGACCTTACCATCCGAACCGTGAGAGACCATGACCGCGCCGATTGGGAGCGGCTTTATCAAGGCTATGCCGAATTCTATAAGGTCGAGCAGACCCCCGAGATGCGCGCGCGGGTCTGGTCTTGGCTGCATGATCCGCTGACCGAAGTCGAAGGGCTGGTCTGCGAAGATGCCGAAGGACGGGTGATCGGACTGACCCATTTCCGGCATTTCGCCCGCCCCTTGGCGGCGGCGACGGGTTGTTTCCTCGACGATCTTTTCGTGGCCCCCGAAGCCCGTGGCAGCGGCGCTGCCGACGCGCTGATCGCCGAGGTCAAGAAGATCGCCCAGAAACGCGGCTGGAGCCTCGTCCGCTGGATCACGGCCGAGGATAACTACCGCGGCCGTGGTGTTTATGACAGGCTGGCCACCCGGACCAATTGGGTCACCTACGACATCAAGCTGTAGGGTCCGGGGCTTTCCTGGGCGTCTCGGGATCGGTCGGCTTCTCCGCCTCGGTCACCAGTTCCGCGTCTTCGATATCCTCCGTCCGCGTGGTCAGCGCCCCTTCCGTCGGGGTCGTTTCCGGCGCGCCGACGATCAGCGGCAGCATCTGAACACCGCTCGGCATGGCCACTTCCGACAGCGGCGGTGTCTTCCATTCCAGCGTGTCGAAGCTCTTGCAGTTCTCGCAGATCGGCACCCATTCGGCATGGATGTGATGGCAGTTCTCACAAATCCACTGCGGCCCGCGCGAGACGTTCAGCGCGCGTGTCAGCCAGCCTTTGACCACGGTGTCCGGCGCGCCCTCGCCCCGCTCGATCGCCGCCATCAGGGTCACGGACCGGGCCGAGGGATCGGTCTCAACCAAATTGCCAAGCGCCCGGCGCGCTTCGGGGAAGTCTTCGTTGGCGATGTGCAGTTCGGCCAGCAGCATTTTCGTCTCGGGATGGTCGGGCTGAGATTTGGTCAGCGCGCGGAACCGTTTGATCCGCTGGGGCGGTGTCTCATCCGGCTGAATTTCGGCAAAGGCGGCGGCAAGATCGGGGTGCGGCTGCACGCTCCAAGCCTTTTGCAGCACTTTGGAAGCATTGCGGGGCTTGTCCTGCGCGATATAGCTGCGCGCGGCCATCACGGCGGCGGGCACCAGATCGGGCGACAGGCGGTTGGCCTCGATCGCGGCCTCGCGGGCCTCGACACTGTTACCCTCGTCGATCACCTCGCGCGCCTCGGAGAGTGCCAGAACCGCGTCGCGGCGTTTGTGCACATCGCGCGGCAGATGGCCGTTTTTATACTTGGCCTGCAGGGTGCTGCGCGCCCCGACCCAATCATGTTTCTCGGCCTGCAACTTCAGCAGGGTATCGCCAGTTTCCTCATGTTTGGGCTTCAGGGCAAAAGCCTTTTCGGCCAGTTTCAGCGCCGTTTCGGTATCTCCGTCGGCCAGCTTCTGCTTCATGATGCCGCGCACGCCGACAAACCGGGTCTTTTCGTCTTCGACCAGCTTGCGATAGGTCCGCTCAGCCTTGCGACGGTCCCCCGCCAGCTCCGCCGCCTGCGCGGTCAGCAGATTGGTCAGTGCCGGGCGTTTGAGATAGCGGTCCGCCTTGGCGGCCTTGGCCATCGCGACCTGACCCTCGCCGCTGGCCAGCGCCATCAACCCGTCCGACAGCGCCTCATAGCCCTTACGCTCGCGGTTGCGGTCAAAGTAGCGCGACAGCGCCGTCTCATCGCCATTCAGGAAATGCCAGACCGCCGAAAGCAGCGACACGATCTTGAGCAACACCCAAACCGCCAGCATCAGCAGCAAAACGGCGATCACCGATTGCAGCGGCCCTAGGGTATATTCCGTGCCCGCCACGGTCAGTTGAATGCCGCCTTCGCTTTCCAACAGGAAACCCGCGCCCCAAGCCAGAGCGGCGACCAGCACGACGAAAAGAACGATTTTAATAAGAGACCAGAGCATTTTTCGTTCCTCAGTTGGCCGTCAGGCGTTGGGAGAGTTCATTGGCGGCGGTTTCAGCCGCCTGACGCGCGCGGGCATCGGCCAGCCATTCCGCCATCGCGTCCTGCGCGGGGGCCGGCAGCGTGTCGATCTCGGCCAACGCATCGGTCAAGCGGCCATCGCGCACCGCCGCTTCGGCACGAGACAGGACAGCATCGGCATCCGTCCCCTCGCGCGGCGCGACCGAGCGGGCACCGAGTTGACGTTTCAAGAAACTGCCAAAGCCGCCTTCGCCCTCTTCCGGCACGGCGGCACGGGCGGTGGCCAGCGCCTGCCGCGCGGCATCGGGATAGCGCGCTTGGAGATTGGCGAGGGTGACAACTCCGCCCGCGGCGCTTTCACGCAGGGTTTCGGGTATGTCGTCGACCCCAGCCTGCTGCAACTCGGCCAACGGCGCTTCGAAGGGGCGACCGGCGCTGATTGCAGCGTTCATCTGGGTCATCGCGGTCTGGGCACGGGCCGCTTCCGCGGCGGCGGCGGTAGCCTCTTCAGCGGTTTGTGCGTTTTCCAGCAGGCTCTCGATCTCACTGCGCTGTTCGGCGACAGAGGCACGCAGGGCTTCCATCTCACGCTCAAAGGCCGCGACTGCAACTTGATTGTTCCCGCCCGTGGCGGGCTGCTTTTCGACCGTGGTGAGGCGGGCGTCGATCTCGGCCAATTGGCTTTGCAGCGCCGAGAGTGTCTCGCGGCTGGCTGTCAGTTCTTCGCGCAGTGCGTCGACCTGCGGCAGGCTTTCGGGCAGGGTGGCAGGCGCTGCGACCCGGGCTTCCAGTTCCGCGATGCGGGCCTGCTGCGCTTCCATCGCGCTTTGCAATTCCGCCGCGCTTTGTGCGCGGGTGCCCAATACGTCATATTCAGATGCGGCAAAGCCGAGCCCCGCAGCGATGGCACCGCCCAGCAGCATGGGAAAGAACACAGGGCGCTTGCGCTCTTTCGGGGCGGGCTCAGGCGCCGGGGTCGAGGCGGGCGGTGGCGTCGGCTTGGACGTGGCGGCGCTTGACTTTTCGGTCTTTTCCGGCGCGGGTCTGGAGGAGCTAACGCTCGGCTTGGACGCAGCCGCCGAGGCGCGCGAGGGCGCGGGATCAGCGGCCGGTTTGTCCTTAGGTGCAGCGCTGGTGGCGCTTGTCTTGGGATCGTCCTTGGGCGAAGCCGTCTGGGGCTTCGTCTCTTTGGCCGATGTAGCGCTCTCGGGCTTATCTTTAGCCGGTGTAGTGCTCTCGGCCTTCGCCGGGGCTTTGTCGTCCGGCTTGGCCGCAGGCGTGGGCTTGTCCGTTGTAGGCGTGGTGCTGGATGTCTTCGACAAGTCGGCCTTGACCGTTTCGGTTTTCGCCGCGCCGGGCTTGGCACCCTCGGTCTTGGGCGCGTCGGGCTTTGCCGGCTCCGTAGCTTTTCCATCGCTTTGGATAGGTTTCTGGGCCTCGGCGTTGCCCGCCGTTGTCGCCTTTTCCGCCGCAGGAGGCGTTTGATCGGCTGTGGTCTTGTCCGCTTCGCTTTTGCTGACCGTCTTTTTGGGTTTTGCCACGCCTCACGCCTTTCGATTCTGAACCTGTCATTCACTCGCAACGGCGAGCTTACCCGGCATACCTATGCCCCTCAAGGCAAGGTGGTGCAGCGGAAAAGTTTTTCAACGGCCTCTGCCATGGCTTCGCCGGTGGGCTCTGCGGCGACATCATGCGCATAGAGCGGCAGAGCTTCAAGCGCCTGCGCCGCGGCGCGGCTGATCGACAGGGCGATGACCCGTTCCATCGAAGCGGCCTCGCGCGCGAAATGCTGCGCGCTGCGCGGGGAAAACAGCGGCACGATAACGGGGTCCGGGCCGCTTAGAAGGGTCTGCGCGGCGGTAGAGAGCGGCAGAAGGGTTTGGTCATAGACCGTGGCGGTTTCCACCCTTTGACCCGAAGCGCTTAAAATTCCGGCAATATCTGCCCGCCGGTGCCGCCCGGCAAGGTGCAAGAGCGGGCCGATCTGGGCGCGCTTCGACAGGGTCGCGATCAGCGCCTCGGCATCCAGCCCGACCATCTGCGCCTGCCAGCCCGCTTTGGCCGCCGCTGCCGTGGTCTGCGGGCCGACGCAATAGGCGGGCCGCCCGTCCCCCGGCGGCGCATGGGCCACGGCATTGGCCGAGGTAAAGATCACCCCGGCATAGGGTGAAAGATCAACAGGGGCATCCGTCGCGGTAATCTCGATCAGCGGAGAGATCACGGCCCCGTCGCGCAGCGCGGGCGAAAGCCGATCCAAAAACTGCGCGGCACCGGGCTGGGGACGTGTCAGAAGCAATCTTGGCTGCGGCATCGCAAGGCTCCGGCATTGTTTGCGCGTGTTAGCGGTGTTACCTGCGGTACAGGTGCCTTGCAACGGAAAGCCCCCATGCCCTCTACCCAGTCTCAGACCCGCTTGATCCTTGGTTTGGAAAGCAGTTGCGACGATACCGCCGCCGCCGTGGTGCGCATGGAGGAAGACGGGCGCGGCAAGGTGCTGGCCTCGGTCGTGGCGGGCCAGACCGAGTTGCACGCCGACTTTGGCGGCGTCGTCCCCGAAATCGCCGCCCGCGCCCATGCCGAGAAATTGGACCATTGTGTCGAGGATGCCTTGGCCGAGGCCGGGATCGGCCTGCCGCAGATCGACGCCATCGCAGTGACCGCCGGACCGGGGCTGATCGGCGGCGTGGTGTCGGGCGTGATGTGCGCCAAGGGGCTCTCGGCGGCGACGGGCAAGCCGCTTTACGGGGTGAACCACCTCGCGGGACACGCGCTGACCCCGCGGCTCACCGATAACGTGCCCTATCCCTATCTGATGTTGCTGGTCTCGGGCGGGCATTGTCAGTTTCTACTGGTGCGCGGGCCCGAAAGCTTCGACCGTCTCGGCGGTACCATCGACGATGCCCCGGGAGAGGCATTTGACAAGGTTGCGCGGCTGTTGGGCCTGCCCCAGCCGGGCGGGCCGTCGATCGAAGAATGCGCCAAAAAGGGCGATGCGACGCGCTTTGCCCTGCCGCGCCCCCTGCTGGATCGCGACGGCTGCGACATGTCCTTCTCGGGTTTGAAAACCGCCGTGCTGCGCGCCCGTGACAAATGCGTCGCGGAACGTGGCGGGCTGACGCGACAGGATCAAGCGGACCTCGCGGCAGGGTTCCAAGCCGCCGTGGTCGATGTGCTGGCCCATAAAACGCGCCGCGCCTTTGCGGAGTATCCGGCAGAGGGTGCGCGGAGCCTTTGCGTGGCGGGGGGCGTGGCGGCGAACAAGTCCATCCGCGCTGCGTTAGAGACAGTTGCGGCAGCGCAAGAGGCCACCTTTGTGGCGCCACCCTTGGCGCTTTGCACCGACAACGCCGCGATGATCGCCTTCGCGGCCGGAGAGCAGGCCGCCCTGCGGGAGGCCGATGACCTGACCCTTGCCGCACGCCCCCGCTGGCCGCTGGACACCGCGCGCCCGTCGATGCTGGGCAGTGGCAAGAAGGGGGCCAAGGCATGAGCATCTCCATCCTCGGCGCAGGGGCATTCGGCACGGCGCTGGCCATATCGCTTGCCGGCAAAGGGCCGGTGACGCTCTGGGCGCGTGACGCGGGGGACATGGCCGCACGGCGCGAGAACGCCAAACGCCTGCCCGGCTGCCCTTTCCCCGAGACGCTCAGCGTGACCGAAAGCCTTGCCCAAGCCGCTGAGGCCGAGATCCTTTTACTGGCCGTACCGATGCAGAAACTGCGCAGCGTTTTGGAGGAACATCGCGCCGCGCTTCACGGGAAACATTTGGTCGCCTGCTGCAAAGGCATCGAACTCAGCACCGGCGTGGGGCCGGTCAGCGTGATCGAAGAGACCCTTCCCGAGGCCACCGCCGCGATCCTGACGGGGCCGAGCTTTGCCGCCGATATCGCACGGGGTCTGCCCACCGCGCTGACCCTGGCCTGTGCTGACCCTGCGGCGGGCGAACAGCTGCAGGCGGAACTCACCACGGCGAACCTGCGCCTCTACCGCACCACGGATACCACCGGCGCGGAACTGGGCGGGGCGCTGAAAAATGTTGTCGCCATTGCCAGCGGGGCCGCGATTGGGGCGGGTCTGGGCGAAAGCGCCCGCGCCGCGTTGATGACCCGCGGATACGCCGAAATGCAGCGCCTCGCCGCCCATCTGAAGGCCGAGCCGACGACGCTGGCCGGGCTCTCCGGCTTTGGCGATCTGACGCTGACCTGCACCTCCGAGCAATCGCGCAACTACCGTTTGGGGCAATCGCTGGGGCAAGGCACCCCCTTTGACCCGTCGACCACGGTCGAAGGGGCCGCGACCGCCCGCGCCGTCGATGCACTGGCGCGCGAAGCAGCGCTTGATATGCCGATCACCCGCGCGGTTGCCGGATTGCTCGACAACCAGCTAGATGTGGCTGGTGCCATGAAGTCTCTGCTGACCCGCCCCCTAAAGGAAGAATGATATGTTTGTTGCCCTGATCGCCCATGACAAAGCCGATGGCCTGCCAATCCGTCAGGAAAACCGGCCCGACCATCTGGCCTATCTGAAGTCCAGCGATGCCGTGGCCCAAGCTGGCCCGCTTTTGGACGCCGAAGGCGGCATGATCGGTTCGCTCATCATTCTGGACGTGCCCGATATGGCCGCAGCCGAATATTGGGCCGCGAATGACCCCTATGCCAAGGCCGGCCTGTTCCAAAGCGTGACCCTGACCCACTGGAACCGGGTGATCGGCTGATGGCCTATTGGTTGTTCAAATCCGAACCCGCAACTTGGAGCTGGGCCGACCAGATGGCCAAAGGCGATGCGGGTGAAGAATGGGACGGGGTGCGCAACTATCAGGCGCGCAATTTCATGCGTGAGATGAAGATTGGTGACCTCGGGTTCTTTTACCACTCGCAAAAGGACCGTGAGATCGTCGGCATCGTGGAAGTCTGCGCCGAGGCTCACTCCGACAGCAGCACCGATGACCCACGGTGGGAATGTGTGGACATCAAAGCGGTGCGGTCCTTCGCCCAACCGGTCAGTTTGGATAATATCAAAGCGGACCCACGGCTGGAGGACATGGTTCTGGTGAAAAATTCGCGCCTATCCGTGCAACCTGTCACTGACGCGGAATGGCAGCATATCTGCGCCTTGGGCAAGACCGCGCCCTGACATTAACAGCGCATCGGCGTTTACGAAAAAGGGTTCCGGCACCCCGCCAGAACCCTTCTCACCCCATGTGCTCCCATAACCACCACACATGTTCGTAACGCTCACGGCCATTTTCGCCGATATAAGCGTGATAGCAAAAAACAGTGATTTACTCAACTTTCTACTCTGTCAAAGCCCGCGCAAAAACGAAACGCGCGCTTAACCAAGCGCGCGTCCAGCGTAAGGATTTGATAAGCTTCTTAGGGCTTGCTTAGCCGTAGACAGGCTCTTTGCCGAAGTGTTTGACCAGCATGTAATAGACCACCGCGCGGTACTTGTTCCGCTCGGACCGGCCATAGGTCTCGATCACCTTTTGAATGCCGCCCATAAGATGCTCATCATCCGGCAGGCCAAGCTTCTTGATCAGGAAATTGTCCTTCACGGTATTCAATTCAGCCGTATCGCTGGAAGACACCGTCTGCGCGTCGGCGTTATAGATCGAGGGACCGCAGCCGATGGTCACCTTGGTCAAAAGGTCCATATCCGGCTCCATGCCGCATTTGTTCTTCAGCTCTTCTGCGTATTTGGCGATCCATTCGTCACGCTTGCCCATAAAATCTCTCCCAATAGTGTCTTCGGCCCTTCAGGGGTTCCTGAGACCGGAGCCTAAGGCGATATCCCTGTATTGCAAAAGATTTATTTCGAGCGCGGCGGGGCTGTCGCCGTGGCCGCCAGAAAAAGAGGCGCCCGAATGGGGCGCCTCTTGGTCAGGATATCGGCTGTCGCTTAAGAAGCGTCGTCAAGACGAACGTCGTCTTCCAGACCTTCGATTGTATCTTCATCAACTTCCGGCTGGGCTTCCAACTCGGCTTTGGTCCAAGAGCTCAGCTTCAGGTCGTTCTCGGCGGCCATTGAGATTTGCTCAAGCGGCACGGCGACGGTGTGTTCGCCCAAGCCGAGGAAGCCGCCCACGCCAACCACTGCGGCATAGCCTTCGTCAGTCTTGATGACATAGTCGACATCACCGATGGTGTCGCCATCCGCTTCGACCACGGTCAGGCCGATCAGATCACCAACCACCATGCCGGAGAATGCGTTGCTCATGCCGGTGTCTGTCCGGGTTACGTCGGTTTCCATGTTCGCTTCGGTGTCGGAAGCGACGTTTTCGTCGAGTTCAGTCTCGGACTCGCTTTCGATTTCGGCAGTCATCTCGCTGTCGATATCAGTGTCTTCATCGGCTGCCACATCGGTGTCTGTTTCCGTCATGGCTGTGCCGCTGGTGTCGGTGCTCAGGGTCGAATTCGACTCTGAATCGGCGTTCCCGGCCAGATCCGCTTCGGCTTCAGTCGTTGGCGTTGCGCCATCGGTCTCGGCGGTCAGCTCCGCTTCGTTGTCGACTTCGGTCTCACCTTCGAACTCTGCGCCCTGTGTCGGCGCGGTCAGAACCTCATCGGTGGCGTTAGCGTCGTTGGTTCCTTCATAGTCGTCGGAATTCTCGCGCGACATTTCGGCGGTCTTCTTCGCCTGCTGCTCTACAGTGGCGGTCAGATCGTTGGCCGTGTTTGTAGCGCTCTCGCTTGAGATTGTGGCCTCGGCTTCCGCAGCAGCACCGGCTTCGGTATCGGCGGTCTGAGCAAATGCGGTGCCCGCGGTCAGAGCGAGGGCGGCGACGGTGGACTTCAGGAATGTACGTTTCATCTTCGATACTCCTTTTCAATGGTCTGGGGATGAAACACCGCCCGATTGACTATGTTCCGCCCGCCATCCGCCGCTGGCAGATATGTGCTTGAATCCGCCGATTGAGAAAATATTCCTATATATCGCAGTCACTTGAAATAAAAACGCCGCCCCGGTGACTGCGGGACGGCGTAGAAATCTGCTGAAAGAGAGAACTCTTCCCGTTTAGTAGCGGTAATGCTCGGGCTTGAACGGCCCTTCGGGCGTCACACCGATATAGGCAGCCTGCTCCGGGTTCAGCTTCGACAGTTTCACACCAATCCGATCGAGGTGCAGACGGGCGACTTTCTCATCCAGATGTTTGGGCAGGATATAGACGTCATTCTCGTATCTGTCGGTGTTTTCCCACAGCTCGATCTGCGCCAGAACTTGGTTGGTGAAGGAGGCGGACATCACGAAAGACGGGTGCCCGGTGGCATTGCCGAGGTTCAGCAGACGGCCCTCCGAAAGCAGGATCAGACGATTGCCATTCGGCATCTCGATCATGTCCACCTGCTCTTTGATGTTGGTCCACTTGTGGTTCTTCAGCGCGGCAACTTGGATTTCGTTGTCGAAGTGGCCGATGTTGCCCACGATGGCCATGTCCTTCATCTCGCGCATATGCTCGATACGGATCACGTCTTTGTTGCCGGTGGTGGTGATGAAGATATCGGCGGTCGCGACCACGTCTTCCAATAGCACCACCTCGAAACCGTCCATCGCGGCTTGCAACGCGCAGATCGGGTCGACTTCGGTGACTTTCACGCGGGCACCCGCACCGCGCAGAGACGCGGCGGAGCCTTTGCCCACGTCGCCATAGCCCATGACGACAGCGACCTTGCCCGCCATCATTGTATCGGTGGCGCGGCGGATACCGTCGACGAGGCTTTCCTTGCAGCCATACTTGTTGTCGAACTTCGACTTGGTCACAGAGTCGTTCACGTTGATCGCGGGGAAGGGCAGTTGGCCCTGTTTCACGAGGTCATAGAGACGGTGAACGCCGGTCGTGGTCTCCTCGGAGACGCCTTTGATCTGGTCGCGCATTTTGGTGAACCAGCCGGGGCTTTCGGCCATGCGCTTTTTGATCTGGGCAAAGATCGCCTCTTCCTCTTCGGACTTCGGCACGGCGATCAGCGCGTCTTCGCCATTTTCCACCCGCGCACCCAGCAGAATATAGAGCGTCGCGTCGCCGCCATCGTCGAGGATCAGGTTCGGGCCTTCGGGGAACATGAAGGATTTGTCAAGGTAATCCCAATGCTCAACCAGCGACTGGCCTTTAATGGCAAAGACCGGCACGCCCGCTTTGGCGATGGCCGCCGCCGCGTGATCTTGGGTCGAGAAGATATTGCAAGACGCCCAACGTACATCTGCACCAAGGGCCACCAATGTTTCGATCAAAACGGCGGTCTGGATGGTCATGTGCAATGAGCCGACGATCCGCGCGCCCTTCAGCGGTTTGCTGTCACCATATTCCTCGCGCAGCGCCATCAGGCCCGGCATCTCGGTCTCGGCGATGTCCAGCTCTTTACGCCCGTAGGCCGCCAGATTGATATCTTTAACAATATAGTCGTGGGCCATGCGGCGCTCCTGTTTGAAGTGTTGCAGGGCGGTTAGCACCTTCGCCGCGAATTCTCAATGTGAATGGGGAAAGGCCGCGCCGGATCACTCTTGAAGAGCGGCCAGTTGCTTATCACCCGACAGGCCCGCCATCCAATCGTCACCTTGGGCCAGCACGCAGGCGTTGCCGTCGGCCAATGTCTTGACCAAGGTCCATGTCCCCGATTGATCCGATGCCCAAAGCTGGCTGTTGTCCTCACGCTGACCCGGCACAGGCTCCTCGCCGTACCAATCAATCAGGGCGGACTTCATTTCCTTGGCGGGCATGCAGACTTCTTCTGCCTGTGCGGCACCGGCGAGGGTGGCCAAGGTAATTGCAACTATCGTACCGGAAAAAACGGGTTTCATGATCATCTCCTTCGTGGGATGAACAGGTTTGACAGGGATTTGTTCCCAAGGCTCACGAGGTAAGGACCACCGCTGATGGCGCAGAAACCACGCGCATGGCAAAGGATGCTGTCAGGTCGACGGCTCGATCTGCTGGACCCCACCCCGGTCGATATTGAGATCGAAGATATCGCCCATGGTCTGGCCTTTGTCGCGCGCTGGAACGGTCAGACGCGGGGTGACTATGCCTACTCGGTGGCCGAACATTCGCTTTTGGTCGAGACGATTTTTGCCCGCATCGCCCCCCGCGCGCCTGCGAAATGGCGCTTGGCCGCCTTGTTGCATGATGCGCCGGAATATGTGATCGGCGACATGATCTCGCCTGTGAAAACCGCCGTGGGGCCGGATTATCGCGCTTTGGATGAGCGGTTGACCACTGCTGTGCACCTCCGTTTCGGCCTTCCCGCCAGCCTGCCGGTGCGGGTGAAGCAGCAGATCAAGAAGGCGGATCGCGTCAGCGCTTGGATGGAGGCCAGCCAGATCGCCGGCTTCTCCGAGACCGAGGCGACCCGTTTCTTTGGCCGCCCCGATACGGCACTGATGGAGGGGCTGAGCATCCTGCTGCGCCCGCCGGTCGAGGTGCGGGCCGAGTTCACCGAACGCCACGCGGCGCTGCTGCGCGACATGGCGTGATCCACATCCGCCGCGCCGGGGCGCTCGATACCCGCGCCTTGACCGAATTGCTGAACGCGATCATCGCCAAGGGCGGGACCACCGCCATAGTCAGCCCCGTCACCCCGCGCGAGTTGCAAGGCTGGATGGCCGCGCCCGACAGCGCGTGGCATCTGGCGGAGGACGAGCAGGGCGTGCTGAAAGGCTTTCAATACATCGAACCCCACCCCGACCTGCCCGAAGGCGGTGTGGATGTCGCAACTTTCGTGCGGTTGGGAGAGAAGGGGTTCGGCATCGGCTCGGCCCTGTTCGACCGGACCAAACAGGCGGCACGGGAACTGGGCTATGCCCATATCCACGCCATCATCCGCGCCGACAATCAGGGCGGGCTGGCCTATTACCAAAGCCGCGGGTTCGAGGATTTCAGACGGCTGCCCGATTGCACATTGGCCGATGGCACCCGCGTCGATAAAATCTGGAAACGGTTCGAGCTTTAGCGCGGAGAGCGCTTAGCGAGGATACGCTGCAGGGTGCGTCGGTGCATGTTCAACCGCCGGGCCGTTTCCGAGACGTTGCGGTCACACAGTTCATAGACCCGTTGGATATGCTCCCACCGCACGCGATCCGCGCTCATCGGGTTTTCCGGTGGTTCGGGCAAGTCCCCTCCGGTCGCCAAAAGCGCGTTGACGATGTCATTGGCGTCGGCGGGTTTCGACAGGTAATCCGTCGCCCCGGATTTCACCGCCGCCACCGCCGTGGCAATCGCACCATAGCCCGTCAGCACGACCACCCGCGCATCCGCGCGTTTGTCCCGCAGCACTTCGACCACGTCGAGCCCGTTGCCATCCTGAAGCCGCAGATCGACCACGGCAAAGGCCGGGGGGCGCGCGGTGGCGATGGCCTTGCCCGCCGCGACAGAGCCTGCGGTTTCCACCTCAAAACCGCGTTTCTCCATCGCCTTGGCCAAACGGCGCAGAAACGGCTCATCGTCATCGACCAAAAGCAAACTGCGGTCCGGGCCCAAGTCAGAAATATCCTGCATCAACATCCCCTCTCAAAGGCTAATATGGGGCGGCCAAGGCGGCGGGTCAATTTCAGCGTCGATCCAGAAAACAACCGATGCTGTCGGCCATCTGCTCGGGGCGTACTTCACGGCGGAAAAAGTCGACTACGCCTTCCTCGGGCATGACCAGATAGCTGAAGGTCGAGTGATCGACGAGGTATTCACCATTCTCATCCGCCGGGTGGGCCTTGTAGTAGGTGCGGTAGGCTTGGCTGGCGGCTTTGACCTGCTCGGGCGAGCCCGTCAGCCCGACCATGCGCGGGTGCATCACCTCGGCGAAATCACCGACCACTTCGGGCGTGTCGCGCACAGGGTCGACGGTGATGAAAACCGGCGTGATGCTCTGGCCGCGCTCCTCAAGAATCTCTGTCGCCGCCGCGTTGCGGTCCACGTCCAGCGGGCAGACATCGGGGCAGGAGGTATAGCCGAAATAAAGCAAGGCTGGTTCTTTGATGACATCGGCATCGGTCACGGTTTCGCCCGCCCCATTCACCAATTCAAACGGCCCACCGATGTCGCCGCCCGCCACCTGGCTCGACCGGCAAGAGGCATAGGGATCGTCCTCGCCACGCAGCACCATGAAAGCCGTCCCGGCCAGAAATACCGCCGCAACCCCAGCCGCACCAAATGCAATCATTCGTTTCATGTCAGTCCTCCGCCATGCTGGCCGGTCTTGATCGTGTTTCGCCGCAGACCTACGCTAGATGGCAGGTGATGCAAGACGCAATAAAGTGATGGGGCTAAGATGACGCAGGCAAATATCCGGCCCCTCGATGGGCGCACCCGCGCCAGTTGGATCCGCCTGCGCACGATGATCCTGCTGCGCTGGTTCGCCATCGCCGGACAGTTGACCGCCGTCACCGTGGCGCAATGGGCGCTTGGACTGCAACTGGCCTTTGGCCTGTGTTACCTGACGATCGGGGCCTCGGTGGTGGGCAACCTTGTCGCGGCCTTCGTCTTTCCGCAGAACAAGCGCCTGTCCGAGCGCGAGAACCTCGCCATGGTGCTCTTTGACCTGCTGCAACTGACCGCACTTTTGGCGCTGACCGGCGGGCTGCACAATCCCTTTGCACTGCTGCTGCTGGCCCCGGTGACGATCTCGGCCACCGCGCTCAGCCTGCGCTCGACACTGGTTCTAGGCGGCACGGCGATTATCGCGGCCTCGGTGCTGGCGCTGTGGCATCTGCCGCTGGTGACGCAATCGGGCGACGTGCTGCGCCAGCCCGGCATCTTCGTCTTTGGCCATTGGGCGGCATTGCTGATCGCCATCGTCTTTACCAGCGCCTATTCGCGGCGCGTCACAACCGAAGTCCATTCCATGGCCGACGCGCTCTCTGCCACGCAGATGGTGCTGGCACGGGAGCAGAAACTCTCTGACCTCAGCGGCGTCGTCGCCGCCGCCGCGCATGAATTGGGAACGCCCCTTGCCACGATCAAACTGGCCAGCACCGAACTGCTGGGCGATCTGGAAGACCGTCCCGATCTGGCCGAAGATGCCGCGCTGATCCGCGATCAGGCCGACCGCTGCCGGGATATCCTGCGCGACATGGGCCGCATCGGCAAAGACGATCTGCACATGCAGCGCGCGCAGCTGACCGCCGTGGTGAAAGAGGCCGCCGAGCCGCATCTGGAGCGCGGTAAGACGGTGATGTTTTCCGACAATCCGATGGCCCGAGACCCGGCCCGCGCCCCGACGATCCCGCGCAAGCCCGAGATCATCCACGGGCTGCGCAATCTGGTGCAGAACGCCGTGGATTTCGCCGAAACCACGGTTTGGATCGAAACCGAATGGTCCGCCGAGGATATCTCGGTGCGGATCATCGACAACGGACCGGGCTTCCCCCCGCAGCATCTGGGCCGGATCGGCGATCCGTTTTTGCGCCGCCGAGGGGGTGCATCGAGCGAGACGGCGCGGCCCGAATACGAGGGCATGGGGCTGGGGCTGTTCATTGCCAAAACCTTCCTCGAACGCTCCGGCGCGCGGCTGCGCTTTGCCAATGGATCAGACAGCGAGTGGCTGCGCGGGCTGCCCCCCGCTGGCAGCGGCGCTGTGGTCGAAGTCGTCTGGCCACGCCGCCTGCTGGACCTTGGCCCCGATGACAGCGTGATGGGCGAGAACCAGCGTCTGACGGCCTGAGGGCGGGATCGGCGCTTTTGTTAACCCACCGTTAACCTTTGGCGCTCAAAATAGGGCGTCGCATTTGCCGAAAGGGTTCTCCGTCATGGCATTGCCGGATGTCATCATCGTGCTTGCCGCCGCCTTCGTCACCGCGCTGGCCGCTCTTTGGTGGCTCGGCTCGGCTGCGGGCCGACCGGCGGCGGCACCCCCCGGCATCGACGACATGAGCCTGCTGTTCGAAGAGGGGCAGTTGGTCCATGGCTCTGACAACGCGCTGACCCGCTTTGCCCTCGCCCCCGGCTACCACCAGTGGGAGGATATTCGCGACGCGCTGCTGTCGCGGTTTCCCGAATTCCCCCGCACGCCCCGGCATGGGGCCACCGGCAATCTGACCCTCAGGGCAGAGGATGGCGACAGCCCGTTGGAGCTGCGGATCACTTGGCGCGACGCGCTCTGTTGGCTGCACCTGCCCCAGACGCGCGCGACCGAAGAGATCACGGAAGAAACCTTTCAGAAACTCGCCGCCCTGCGCCGCGCCTGCGAAACCAGCCCAAACCCCGCGTGGCAGACCGATGCGGGCGGGCATATCATCTGGCACAACCGGGCCTACGGGGCCCTGAAACGCAATGCCCAACCAAACCCGGACTGCGGCGGCGCCGCCTTGTTCAGCACGCCCTCGCCCGATCACCCCAACCGCGTCTGTCTGCGCCGTAGCGATGGGGAAAAGACCGATTGGTACGCGCTCACCACCACGACCGAGGATAATGTGCAGGTCTACCACGCCACCTGCATCAACGCCGTGGTTGCCGCCGAAGAGGCGCAGCGCAACTTTGTCCAAACCCTCGCCAAAACCTTTGCGCATCTGTCCATCGGACTGGCGATCTTTGACCGCAACGGGCAATTGGCCCTGTTCAACCCCGCGCTGGTAGACCTGACCGACCTGCCTGCCCCCTTTCTCAGCGCCCGGCCTACGATGGTCTCTTTCTTTGACCAATTGCGCGAAAGCCGCCGCATGCCGGAGCCGAAGGATTACAAGAATTGGCGTCACGAAATCGCCGAAGTTATCGCCGCCGCAACCGATGGCCGCTATCAAGAGACTTGGTCGCTGGAGAACGGCCAGACCTACAGCATCCGGGGCCGGCCCCACCCCGATGGCGCCACCGCTTTCCTGATCGAAGACATCACCGCCGAGGTGACCCTGACCCGCAATTTCCGGGCCGAACTTGAACAGAGCCAAAGCCTGCTCGACAGGCTTGAAGACGGTTTCGCCGTCTTCTCCGCCTCCGGCGTGCTAACCTTCTGCAACGCCGCCTATCGCGCCCGGTGGAAACAGGATCCGGACAAAAGCTTTGCCGAAATCACCATCAACGATGCGATCCGTGTTTGGCAGGAAATGTCGGCGGCCAATCCGCTCTGGCCCGATGTTGCGGAATTCGTCATGGGCCGGGGCAACCGTGCGGGCTGGAACATGCCCATCTACCCGCATCAGGGCGCGCCGCTTTCTTGCGAAGTCTCGGCCATCGCATCGGGTGTCACGCTCATTCGCTTTCGCCCGATCCCCATCGGCGCGGGCCGGTCGGAGCCTACCCGCGCCCCCTCGGCGGGCGACCGGCGGCAACCCTCCAACTAGGGCATTCCCAGCCGCTTTAATCTTGCGGCTGCGCGTCGGGACGCTAAGCATGGGGCATGTCCGACGATACCCTTTCCCTCCTGCTCAGCGGCCCCGATGACACCGCCGGGCGCGCCCGGCAACTGGCCCGCCGCCTGTCCCCCGGTGATGTCATCCTGCTCAGCGGCGATGTCGGCGCGGGCAAGACCCATTTCGCCCGCGCGCTGATCACCGAATTGCTCGACCACCCCGAGGATATCCCCTCTCCCACCTTCACGCTGGTGCAGACCTATGACGCGACAAGCAGCGCGATCTGGCACGCCGATCTCTACCGGCTGACCTCCACCCATGAGATTGAGGAACTGGGGCTGATCGACGCCTTTCACGAAGCGATCTGTCTGGTGGAATGGCCGGATCGCCTCGGCCCACTCGCACCCGCCGCTGCGTTACAGATCAGCCTCAGCCCCGGCACCGAAGAAGATAGCCGCAGGCTGACCGCAGAATGGTCCGGCGGCGGTTGGGCCGAGAAGCTGGCGGCGTGGCGCAAATGACCGAACGCGCCGCATTGATCGAAGGTTTTTTGCAAACCGCCGGCTGGGCCGAAGCCGCCCGCAAGCTGCTGGCGGGCGATGCCTCCAACCGGCGGTATGACCGGCTGCGCAAAGCGGATGGCGCGCGCGCCATCTTGATGGACGCCCCGCCGGAACGCGGCGAAGACGTGCGACCCTTCCGTCATGTCGCGGCGCATCTGACAAGCTGTGGCCTCAGCGCGCCCAAGATTTACCATGCGGACAATGACACTGGCCTGCTGCTGATCGAAGACCTTGGCGATGACCTCTTTGCCCGGCTCATGGCGGCGGATCCGGCCTGGGAACTCCCCCTCTACCGCGCGGCGGCTGACGTTTTGGTCAAACTGCACGCTGCCCCCCTGCCGGATCTGCCAATGTGCGATGCCGGTTGGCTGACCGATATGGCGGCCCCCGCCTTCGACTTCTACGCGCCCGCAGGCGGGCAGAACGCAAACGCCGCTTTCGCGCAGGCTTTCCGCCCGCTCGCCGCTCAGCTGGATGAAAGCCCAAAGGTCGTGATCCTGCGCGACTACCATGCCGAGAACCTGCTCTGGCTGCCGCAGCGCGAAGGGGCGGCGCGGGCCGGTTTGCTGGATTTCCAAGACGCGCTGCTGGGTCATCCGGCCTATGATCTCGTCTCCATCCTGCAAGACGCCCGTCGCGATGTGCCCCGCGCGGTGGAGGCGCAGATCATCAACGACTATCTTGCCCAAACCGGGCAGGATGACACCGCATTTCGCCGTGCCTATGCGCTGCTTGGCGCCCAGCGAAATCTGCGCATCTTGGGTATCTTTGCGCGTCTCTGTCTGCGCGACGGAAAACCGCATTACGTCGATTTAATCCCGCGTGTCTGGCAGCAGCTGCACCATAACCTGCGCCATCCCGCGCTTGCCGATGTGGCGAAAGCAATCGCAGGCGCGCTGCCCCCGCCGACCCCCGAATTTCTGGAGCATCTGAGAAACCAATGCGCGACAATCCCGACGCCATCATGATGTTCGCGGCCGGGTTCGGCACGCGTATGAAACATCTCACCCAGAGCCAACCCAAGCCCATGGTGCCGGTCGCGGGCCGCCCGTTGATCGACCATGCGCTCGACCTTGCCCGCGGGATATCGCCTGCGCGGATCGTGGCGAACCTGCATTACCTGCCCGACCAGTTGGAGGCACATCTGAAAGCGCAGAATGTGCAAACGGTGATCGAAACGCCCCAGATCCTCGACACTGGCGGCGGTTTGCGCAACGCGCTGCCACTGCTGGGCGCGGGTCCGGTATTCACCACGAACAGTGACGCGATCTGGGCCGGGGCAAACCCGCTCAGGATGCTGCGCGACGCATGGGATCCGGCGCGGATGGACGCGCTTTTGATGACCGTGCCGTTGGAAAATACCCTCGGCCACGGCGGCACGGGCGACTTTATCCGCGCCGCGGATGGCCGTCTGCAACGCGGGCCGGGCGAGGTCTATGGCGGGGTGCAGATCATCAAGACCGACCTGTTGGCCGATATCGAAGCCAAGGCATTCTCGCTCAACCTGTTGTGGGACATGATGCTGGCACGGGGGACGCTGTTTGGCCTGCCCTATACCGGACGCTGGTGCGACGTCGGCCACCCCGGCGGCATTCTCCTTGCCGAAAGCCTCTTGGCAGGTGCCGATGTTTGAGCCGCAGGACAGTCCCCGGGTCTTTGGCCTCGCCCCCGGTGTCGATTTCCCGCGCGGATTGGTGCGCGGGCTGTGCGACCGGTTGGAGAATGGCCCGCCCGAGGCGATGGCCCGTGTCGAGTTGCTGGTCAACACCAACCGCATGGCGCGCCGGCTGCGTCATGATTTCGACGCGGGTCCGGCAGGCTTCCTGCCGCGCATCCGGCTGATCACCGACCTTGATGCATTGGCCCCCGGCATTGCGCTGCCCGCCCCGACACCGCCGCTGCAACGGCGGCTGGAACTCATTCAACTGGTGTCACGCCTTCTGGATGCCGCACCCGATCTCGCGCCGCGCGCCTCGCTCTATGCGCTGTCGGACAGTCTTGCGGGGCTGATCGACGAAATGCAGGGCGAAGGCGTCTCGCCCGAGACGGTGGCCGGGCTGGACGTTGGCAACCTCTCGGCCCACTGGGAGCGGGCGCAACGCTTCCTCGCCATCGCGCATGACTATCTGGGCCAAACCACCACCCGCCCGGATGCCGAAGCACGTCGGCGGCAGTTGGTCGCCCGGATCATCGTCCGTTGGCAGGACGCGCCACCGCAGCATCCGGTGATCCTTGCCGGGTCCACCGGTTCGCGCGGGACCACGGCGCTGCTGATGGAGGCCGTGGCCCGGCTGCCACAAGGCGCGATCATCCTGCCGGGGTTCGATTTCGAGATGCCGACCGCCGTCTGGAACGAATTGGATCAGGCGCTTTTGGCCGAGGATCACCCGCAATACCGCTTCCGCAAGCTGATGAATATGCTCGGCGTGGCGCGCGGCGCAATCGCACCGTGGTGCGAGATGCCCCCGGTTTCCACCGCCCGCAACAAGCTGGTGTCGCTCTCGCTCCGGCCTGCGCCCGTGACCCATGCCTGGCTGAACGAAGGGCCGAAGCTGGAAGACCTGCAAGGTGCCACCGCTGACATCACCCTGATCGAAGCGCCCACCCCGCGGGTCGAGGCTTTGGCCATCGCGCTGCGCCTGCGCCAAGCTGCCGAGGATGGCGTAAAAGCCGCCTTGATCACCCCCGACCGGATGCTCACCCGGCAGGTCACCGCCGCGCTCGACCGGTGGAGCATCCTGCCCGACGACAGCGCCGGGATGCCGCTGCAACTCTCCCCGCCGGGGCGGTTCCTGCGCCATGTGGCGGCGCTCTTTGTCCGAAAACTGGATGCCGAAGCGCTGCTGACCCTGTTGAAACACCCGCTGACCCACAGCGGCGCGGGGCGCAATTTCCACCAGCTCTATACCCAGCGCTTGGAGGCTGAGATCCGCCGCCACGGGCTGCCCTACCCCGACGCCGAAGGCTTGGCCGAGATTGCAGAGCGCGCCGCGAAACGGATGGAAGACCCCAGCGGTTTCCGCGATTGGGTCGCTTGGCTGGGCGAGACCTTCCCCGGCCATGACACCCCCGGAGAGCGGCCCCTGCCCGATTGCGTCGCCGCGCATCTGGCGCTGGCCGACAAGATTGCCGCCGGTCAACCCGCCGACCCCGACCACCTGCTTTGGCAGCAAGGCGCGGGCATTTCGGCCGAGGCGGTGATGGCGAACCTCACGGAACATGCGGCCCACGGCGGGGCGATGAACGCCGCCGATTATGCCGATCTTTTGGGCGCGCTCCTGGCCCAAGAAGAGGTGCGCGAGGCCGATACCCCCCATCCCGACATTATGATCTGGGGCACGATGGAGGCACGGGTTCAGGGGGCCGATCTGGTCATCCTTGGCGGTCTGAACGAAGGCACATGGCCCGAAGCGCCGCCGCCCGATCCATGGCTCAACCGTCAGATGCGCGAGAAAGCCGGGCTGCTGCTGCCCGAACGGCGCATCGGCCTGTCAGCGCATGACTATCAACAGGCCATCGCCAGCCCCGAGGTCTGGATCACCCGCGCGATCCGCTCGGACGAGGCCGAGATGGTGCCCTCGCGCTGGCTCAACCGTCTGGGTAACCTGCTTGGCGGTCTGGGGGACACCGGCGGCCCCGAAGCCTGGCGCGCGATGCAGGAGCGCGGCAACCGCTGGCTCGATCAGGTGCGCGCACTGGAAGCGGTGGAGCGCGTGCCTCCCGCCCCGCGTCCCTCTCCGCGCCCGCCGCGGGCCGCGCGACCGCGCAAGCTGTCGGTGACCGAGATCAAGACGCTAATCCGCGACCCTTACGCGATCTACGTAAAGCACAGCCTGAAACTGCGCCCGATCAACCCGCTGGTGCAATCGCCGGACGCGCCCGTGCGGGGCATCGTCCTGCACCGCATCATGGAAGATTTCGTCAAACTGGTCGCCCGCGACCCTGCGCGGCTGACCCGCGACACGCTGATGCAAGTGGCCGCCGAGGTGCTGGAGGAAGAAGCCCCATGGCCCGCTGCCCGCGCGATGTGGCTGGCCCGCATCGACCGGATCGCCGATTGGTTCATCGCCCGCGAAAGCCAACGCGCCGCATTCTCCAGCCCCGTCGCCTTCGAGCAGGGCGCGCGGGGCAGCCACACCTTTGCCGACCTCGGCTTTACCCTCAGCGGCTTTGCCGACCGGATCGACCAGACTGACGATGGCGATGTGCTGATCTACGACTACAAGACCGGCACCCCGCCCGGCAAAAAGGAACAGCGGCTTTTCGACAAGCAACTCTTGATCGAAGCCGCCATGGTCGAACGCGGCGGTTTCCCGGAGGTGGGCGTCGCCCATGTAGCGCAGGCGACTTTCATCGGGCTCGGCTCCAAACCCGTCGAAGTCCCCGCCCCGCTGGAGGAGGAAAACCCGCAAGAGGTGCTGGCCGGGCTGCACGCGCTGCTCTCGCGCTACCTTGATGAGGGGCAGGGCTTTACCGCGCGGCGGATGGTGCAAAGCGATGCCTTTGCCGGAAACTTCGACCAATTGGCGCGGTTCGGGGAATGGGACGGCACCAGCCCCGCCCGACCGGAGGATCTGGAATGATGCGTGATTTCAACGATGCCACCCGCGCCCAGATCGAAGCGGCGCGGCCCGATGCTTCCACCTGGCTGACGGCGAATGCGGGCTCTGGCAAGACCCGCGTGCTGACCGACCGGGTGGCGCGGCTGCTGCTCGACGACGTGGAGCCGCAGCATATCCTTTGCCTGACCTATACCAAGGCGGCGGCCTCAGAGATGCAAAACCGTCTGTTCAAACGTTTGGGCGAATGGGCCATGCTGAAAGATGAGACGCTGCGCAGCGCCTTGGCCGATCTTGGCGTGCAGGGGGAATTGACGCCCGAGCAACTGCGCAATGCCCGCACCCTTTTTGCCCGCGCGATTGAAACGCCCGGCGGGCTGAAGATTCAGACCATCCACTCTTTCTGCGCGGCCCTTCTGCGCCGCTTCCCGTTGGAGGCGCAGGTCAGCCCGCAGTTCACCGAGATCGAAGACCGCGCCGCCGATCTGCTGCGGGCCGAGATCGTCGATGAGATGGCCGAAAGCGAAGACGCCCCGCTGGTTGCCGATATTGCGCGGCACTACACCGGCGAGGATTTCGCCAGCCTTACCCGTAGCATCGTAGGTCAGCGCGACGCCTTCGCCGCGCCCCGCTCTTGGCCCGAGAACCTGACGCTTTTCGCGCAGCCCGAAGACCTGACCGAAGAGAATATCGCAGCCTCGGTTTTCCTCGGCAGCGAAGCGGCGATGATGGCGGAGATCATTCCCCATCTGCTGGCCAAAGGCGGCAACGATGGCAAGGCGGGCGCGGCGCTGCAAGAGATCGACCGCTATGATCTGTCCGCCCTGCCCCAGCTCGAAAACATCCTTCTGACCGGAAGCGGCGCCAAGGCGCCCTTTACCGCCAAGATCGGCAGTTTCCCGACCAAGCCGACGCAAAAGGTCATCGCCGAACAGATGCCGCAGCTTGAGCAATTGATGCAACGCGTCGAAGATGCCCGCGAAGCCCGTTTGGCACTAAAGACGGCGCGCAAATCCTATGTGCTCCACCGTTTCGCGGCCCGTTTTCTTGAACGCTACGCGGATGAGAAACAAAAACGCGGCTGGCTCGACTTTGACGATCTGATCCTCAAAGCCCGCGCATTGCTGACCGACAAGGCCGTGGCCGCTTGGGTGCTGTTCCGCATCGACGGCGGCATCGACCATATCCTTGTCGACGAGGCGCAGGACACCTCCCCCCGGCAATGGGACGTGATCGAACGGCTGACAGATGAATTTTACTCGGGCGCCGGGGCGCGCAACGAGGTGGATCGCACGCTCTTCGTCGTGGGTGACAAGAAGCAATCAATCTATTCTTTCCAAGGCGCGGACCCGGAAGAACTGGACCGCAAAGGCGCGACATTCGAACAGAAGATCGGTGAGGCCGGGCAGTTTTTCCAGCGCCGCAGCCTTGCCTATTCCTTCCGCTCCTCTTCGGCGATTTTGCAGGCGGTCGATGGGGTTTTCGACCCCGCGATCCAGATCGGTTTCGCCAATGAAGGCCATATGGCCTTCAAAGATCGCCTGCCCGGCCGCGTTGATCTTTGGCCCTTCATCGAAAAGGCGGGACCAGATGAGGAAGGCGATTGGACCGATCCCGTCGACCGGCGCAGCGCACGGCATCACACGGTGCAACTGGCCGAACGCATCGCGCGGCGCATCAAGGAGTTGACGACCGAGGAGCATTACCTCCCCGACGACAGCAAGGGCGGCATGGCGCGGCGGCGCATCCAACCGGGCGATTTTCTGATCCTCGTGCAGCGCCGCTCGGCCCTGTTTTCCGAGATTATCCGCGCTTGCAAAGCGGCGGAACTGCCCATCGCGGGGGCCGACAGGCTCAAGGTCGGGGCCGAACTGGCGGTGCGCGATCTGGCGGCGATCCTGTCGTTCCTCGCGACGCCGGACGACGACCTATCGCTTGCCACCGCGCTGAAATCGCCGCTTTTCGGCTGGTCGGAACAAGAGCTATTCTCCCTCGCCCATTACCGCAAAGAGGATCACCTCTGGCAAGCCCTGCGCAACCAGACCGAGGCCCACGCCGCCACCCTCGCCGTGTTGCGCGACCTGCGCGGACATGTCGATTACCTACGCCCCTACGATCTGATCGAACGCATCCTCACCCGCCACGATGGGCGCCGCAAATTGCTCGCGCGGCTGGGGCCAGAGGCGGAGGATGGGATCAATGCGATGCTGAGCCAAGCGCTATCCTACGAGCGCGGCACGGTGCCCAGCCTGACCGGGTTCCTGCAATGGATGCAGACCGATGATCTGGAAATCAAACGTCAGATCGACAGCGCGTCGAACCAGATCCGGGTGATGACGGTGCATGGCGCCAAGGGTCTGGAAGCGCCAATCGTGATCCTGCCCGACACCGGGCGGCGCGATGTGACGATCAAGGATGAGATCATCACCGTCGATGGCACCCCCGTCTGGAAAGCTTCGGCGGATGACATGCCCCAGCCCATGCGCGCCCGGCTGGACGAAATGAAAGAAGCCGCGTTGCAAGAGCGGCTCCGCCTGTTCTATGTCGCCATGACACGGGCCGAGAAATGGCTGATCGTGGCCGCGGCGGGGGAATTGTCGAAAGATGAATCCTCTTGGTATCAAATCACCGCTGCCGCTCTGGCCCGGCTCCGGGCCGAGCCTTTGGGCGACGATGGCACGCTGCGCTATCAGCAGGGCGATTGGGATGCGCTCGACATCATAGAGACGCCTGAGAAAACCGTCACAACGCCTGAGTTAGACACTGTTTTCACCCGTTCTGCCCCCTCTCCAAAGGGGGAGGATAAGACCCTCTCTCCCTCAGATCTCGGCGGAGCCAAGGCGCTTGCGGGTGAGGCCGGGCTCGATATGGACACCGCGCTAAGCTATGGCACGCTGGTCCATGAGCTGCTGGAACATCTGCCGCTGATGGCCCCGGATGCCCGGGAGATCTTTCTGGAGAGGTTGTCCCGCACGCACCCCGCCGAGATGATCGCCCGCGCGGAAGATGAGGCGGAAGCGGTGCTGAACACCCCTGCCCTCGCCCCATTGTTTGCCAAGACAACCCTCGCCGAAGTGCCCGTGACTGGCAGCCTCAAAGACCAGCGCCTGCACGGCACAATCGACCGTTTGGTGATCACCGAGGATCATATCCTCGCCGTCGATTTCAAGACGAACCGCGTGGTCCCCGGCACGGCTGAGGCCTGCCCCGACGGGCTGCTGCGCCAGATGGGAGCCTATGCCCATATGCTGCGCCAAATCTACCCGGATCGACGGATCGAGACGGCCATTCTATGGACCGCGACCCCCGCGCTTATGGTGTTACCCAACGATATCGTGACAAATGCCCTGCGCGCCCTGCCATATCTTGACGCCACTGCCGCGCATTCATAGGTTCAGGCCTCAACCCATTCCTGTCAGGAGAGCATCATGGCAACCGTCGCAGTCACCGACGACACTTTCGACGCCGAAGTCAAAAATTCGGACATTCCGGTTCTGGTCGATTTCTGGGCCGAATGGTGCGGCCCGTGCAAACAGATCGGCCCTTCGCTGGAAGAGCTGTCGGATGAAATGAACGGTCGCGTGAAGATCGTCAAAGTCAACGTCGACGAAAACCCGAACTCGCCCGCACAAGTCGGCGTGCGCGGTATCCCGGCGCTGTTCATCTTCAAGGACGGGCAGGTCGTGTCCAACCTCGCCGGTGCGCGCCCGAAAGCGGCGCTGCAAAGCTGGATCGAAGAATCCATCTAAGGCCAAGGCCTTAGGCACTGAGTTCCGAAAACGGGCGTCCTGCGGGGCGCCCTTTTCATTGGGGTCAAGCCTCTGGCCACTTCAGGCTAGGAGTGCCCCTGCGTCATCAACAGTGCGCCTGCCTCGCGCGCAACTGGCGCTGCCCTTGTCCTGCCCTGCCACGGGGGCCATATAGAGCGCCAAGCGACAGGAGGCCCCATGGCACAGAACGACGATTTCCCCGGTTGGCACGGGACCACGATCATTGGCGTCAAGAAAGGCGGCGAAGTGGTGATTGCCGGTGACGGACAGGTCAGCCTTGGCCAGACCGTGATCAAAGGCACCGCGCGCAAGGTGCGCAAGCTCAGCCCCGGCGGCTATGACGTGGTGGCGGGATTTGCGGGCTCCACGGCGGATGCCTTTACCCTGCTGGAGCGGCTGGAGGCCAAATTGGAAGCGACACCGGGTCAATTGGCCCGTGCCAGTGTCGAATTGGCCAAGGACTGGCGCACCGATAAATACCTGCAGAAACTCGAAGCGATGCTGATCGTGACCGACGGCAAAGACCTGCTGGTCATCACCGGCGCGGGCGATGTGCTGGAGCCGGAACACGAGGTCGCAGCCATCGGATCGGGTGGCAACTATGCCCTCGCCGCCGCGCGCGGCATGATGGATAGCGACCGGGACGCCGAAACCATCGCTCGTGATGCCATGGCGATCGCCGCCGACATCTGCGTCTACACCAACGGCAAACTCACCGTGGAGAAAATCACCGCATGACCGACCTGACCCCCCGCGAGATCGTATCCGAACTGGACCGCTATATCATCGGCCAGAACGACGCCAAACGTGCCGTGGCCGTGGCCCTGCGCAACCGCTGGCGCCGCAAACAGCTGAGCGATGACCTACGCGACGAAGTCTACCCCAAGAACATCCTGATGATCGGCCCCACCGGCGTCGGCAAAACCGAGATCAGCCGCCGTCTGGCGAAGCTCGCCCGCGCGCCTTTCATCAAGATTGAAGCGACGAAATTCACCGAAGTCGGCTATGTCGGCCGTGACGTGGAGCAGATCATCCGCGATCTGGTGGACAGTTCCATCGCCATGACCCGCGAGTTCATGCGCGAAGACGTCAAAGCCAAGGCCGAACAGGCCGCCGAGGATCGCGTGATCGACGCCATCGCCGGCACCGATGCCCGCGACGGCACGCGCGAGATGTTTCGCAAGAAACTGCGCGCGGGCGAGCTTGACGACACGATGATCGAGCTCGAGGTCGCCGATACCTCCAGCCCCTTCCCGATGATGGATATTCCCGGCCAGCAGGGCATGGGGATGATGAACCTCGGCGATCTCTTTGGCAAAGCCATGGGGGGCCGCACCACCAAGAAACGCATGGCCGTAGCAGATAGCTATGACGTGCTGGTGGGCGAAGAGGCCGACAAACTGCTCGACGACGAAGCCGTGAACCGCGCCGCCGTGGAAGCGGTAGAGCAAAACGGCATCGTCTTCCTTGATGAGATCGACAAGGTCTGCGCCCGTTCCGATGCGCGCGGCGGCGATGTTTCACGTGAAGGGGTGCAGCGCGACCTGCTGCCGCTGATCGAAGGCACCGTCGTTTCGACGAAATATGGCCCGGTGAAGACCGACCATATCCTATTTATCGCCTCGGGCGCGTTCCATATTGCCAAGCCTTCGGACCTTTTGCCTGAATTGCAGGGCCGTCTGCCGATCCGCGTCGAACTGCGGGCGCTGACCGAAGATGATTTCGTCCGTATCCTGACCGAGACCGACAATGCGCTGACGCGGCAGTACACCGCCCTGATGGGGACCGAGGAACTGACCGTCACCTTCACCGAAGAGGGCATCGCGGCACTGGCCAAGATCGCGGCAGAGGTGAACACCTCGGTCGAGAACATCGGCGCGCGGCGACTTTATACGGTGATGGAACGGGTCTTCGAAGAAGTCTCATTCGACGCGCCGGACCGGTCGGGGCAAGAGATCACCGTCGATGCCGATTTCGTCGAAAGGAACCTTGGCGAGTTGACCCGCTCCACCGATCTCAGCCGCTACGTTCTTTAGGGCTTTCCTTTCCTCCATGCCCCGGCGATGAAAGGGGCATGGCGTATCTCTCGTTTCTGCGGCGCAACTGGCTGTTTCTACTGGCCGGTTTCCTGCTGACCTTCACCTCGTCCTATGGGCAAACCTATTTCATCTCGCTCTTCGCGGGCGCAGTGAAGGGCGACTTTGGCCTCAGCGACGGTCAATGGGGCGGCATCTATACCATTGGCACCACGCTATCGGCCATCACCATGGTCTGGGCCGGGGTGCTGACAGACCGCTTTCGCGTGCGGGTGCTGGCCCTTGGCGTGATGCTGGCGCTGGCGGGGGCCTGTCTGGCGATGGCGGCGGTGCCGAACTGGCTTGCGCTGATCTTTGTCATCTACGCCTTGCGGCTGACCGGGCAGGGGATGATGTCTCAGCTTGGACAGGTCGCGATGGTGCGCTGGTTCGAAGCCTCGCGTGGCAAAGCGCTGTCGCTTTCTTCAATGGGTTTTGCCGCCGGGCAGGCATTTCTGCCGGTGATCTTCGTCGCGCTTTTCGCCAGCTTCCAATGGCGCAGCCTTTGGGTGCTGGCCGCGGTGCTGGTGCTTCTGACGATCCCGGTGCTCCTGATGCTGCTTCGGCAAGAGCGTACCCCGCAAAGCATGGCCGATCAGGCGCAGCGCGCAGGCATGAGAGGGCGGCATTGGACCCGGGCCGAGATGTTCCGCTCGGGCCTGTTCTGGATGATCATCCCGTTGGCCATCGGCCCCGCGGCTTGGGGCACGGCTCTGTTCTTTCAGCAGGTGCATCTGACCCAAGTGAAGGGATGGGCCTTGGTTGAATTCGTGGCTTTGATGCCGGTCTACACAATCTCGGCGGTGGCCTCGACCTTCCTCTCGGGCTGGGCGATCGATCGTTTCGGCGTCAGCCGCGTGGTGCCGGTGATGATGCTGCCCTTTGCCCTGTCATTCGCGGTGCTCGCCTATACCGACACGCTTTGGATGGCCGGGATCGGCTTGGTAATTTTCGGCATAGGGCAGGGGATGCAATCTACCGCGCCGGCGGCCTTCTGGGCCGAGTATTTCGGCACCCGCCATGTGGGGTCGATCAAGGCGGTGGCGGCGGCGCTTATGGTCTTTGGCTCGGCCATCGGGCCGGGGGTGACGGGGCTGTTCATCGACCTCGGCGTCGATTTTCCGCAGCAGATGCTGCCCATCGCGCTTTATTATCTGATTGCCGCAGGCCTGGCCGCATGGGCGATTGCGCGCTACAAACCGCTGCTGCGCGGTTAACGGTTGCGCCGCAGGTAGACGTAATAGGCCCCGCCGCCGCCGTGGCTGACATGGGCCTGCGCGACCTGTAGCACAAGACTGCTCAGCGGTGGCATCGACAGCCACTGCGGCACCTGATGGCGCAACACGCCATCGCGCACGGGGATCGGGCCACCATCATCGCGCCGCTTGCCCTTGCCGGTGATCACCAGCACCAGCCGTTTGCCCCGGGCATGGGCATCCATAATGAAACCATTGAGTGCCGGATGCGCCCGGTCGAGGGTCATGCCGTGCAGGTCGATCCGGCCCTCGGGGCGCAGCTTGCCGCGTTTGAGCTTGCCGTAAGCCTTGTGGTCCATCTGAACCGGGGCGGCTTTCATCTGCTCGGCCAATGTCGGGCGCAGGTCGTTGCTGCGCTTTTTCATGTTGGATTGTGGCTTGTTGCCCTGCAGCGCGATCTTGGCGCGCCGAACCTGCGGCGGGGCAGGGGCGGGGGCGTCAATCTCAGGCGTGAACAGCTTGTTCAGCTCCAGCTTCTCGGTCCGCTCGGTCACCCGGCGCCAAAGTTCGAGATCGTCTTCGTTCAAGCGGCGGCGTTTCATATCGCGCTCTCGGGCAGGAAAGCATAGGCGCGTTGAATGGGCATCAAGACCATCATCCGCCCCGGATCGCGCAGACGGCCCGCCGCGCGGCCCGCTTCGTCACCGGTGCCAAAGAACACATCCGCACGCTGCGCCCCCTTGATGGCCGAGCCTGTATCCTGTGCGACCATCAAACGCCGCAGGGGTTTCTTTCCGTCCTTCTCGATCCAGACCGGCGCGCCGAGCGGCACATGCGACGGGTCCACCGCGATGCTGCGCATGGCGGTGATGGACCGGTTCATCGCCCCCAGCGGCCCCTTGTCGGCAGGCACCCGTCTAACTTCGCGGAAAAAAACGTATGACGGGTTGTGATAGAGCAATTCGCGGCCATCTTCGGGGTTGCGGCGCACCCAATTCTTGATGACATCGGCACTGACCTGATGCGCCTCATAGACCCCGCGCCGCACCAATTCGACCCCGACAGAGCGGTAATCATGGCCATTCGCGCCCCGGTAGCCCACGCGCAGGTAGCTGCCATCGGGCAGACGAATACGGCCAGAGCCTTGAATCTGCAGAAAGAAAAGCTCAACCGGGTCATCGACCCAAGCGATCTCGAGCCCGCGGTCGCGCATCACGTCACCATCTAGGATCTCGCGTCTGGTGAGCCAGGGGCGGATCTCTTCGGCCTCAGGGGGCATGGCGTAGAGGGGGTATTGAAACCGGGCGGAGGGGTAGAGATCGCCGTCCAACTCAGGCTCGAAATAGCCGGTGAAAAGCGCGTCTTTGCCGTCTTCCATCAAAACGGGGCGAAAGAACAATTCGAAAAACTGCCGGGGGTCGGGGCCATCTTTGGCCAGCTTGCAAAGCGCGCGCCAATCGACATCTTTCATGTCGCCGCAGGTGCTGGTGAAAACCTCGAAGGCGGCGGCGTGGTCATCCTCGGCCCAGCCCTCAAGCTGGTCGAAATCCATGACGGTATAATGCACCTCTGCTGCGGACGGCGTGTTCATCGACACACCGCCCAACAGCGCAAGAGCGCCAAGCGCACGCGCTACCCGTCTGTGGAAACCAACAGCCAATTCGGATCGTCCGAGCCCATGACACGGGCGAAAACCCATGTATCTTTTTGGCGTTTGATTTCGGTGCTGCTGCCCTCGATAACCTCGCCCTCGCGGTTGCGAACCTCCGAGGTCAGCTCGCCCACAAAACGGATGGTAAGCTCCGCTTCTTTCGTGGTTTCGTCCATCTTGGCGTCGATCAGTTCCATTTCGCGCACGCCGATGAAATTCGCGTCGATCGTCAGACCTTGGTCCTCCCGCGCGGCGACGCCATCAACAAAACTTTCATAAACGTTGTCGGCCAGAAACGGTTGAATTTCCGCCAGATCACCCCGCTCATAGCCCATGACGATCATCTCATAGGCGCCGCGCGCGCCCTGCAGGAAATCGCTGACGCCAAAGGACGGCTCGACCCGCTTCATCTCGGCCAAGGCCTTGCCCGAGGGGCTGTCTTCGGGAACATGGTCGGTGATATCGAGATCCGGACCACCTTCGATCACTTCGAACGCGGGGCCGCTGCGCGCGCTTGGCGTTTGATCGGTGACCGGGGGCTTTTCAAAACCCTCACGCGTGCCAAGCACGTTTTTCAGTCGCAGGATCAGGAATACGGCGATACCGGCAAGCACCAGAAGCTGTATCAGGGGAGAATTCATCGAAACCTCATTCAGGGGTGGCATGGAAACATGCGAGTTAAGCTCTTATGTAGGTGTTCGACCGGGGCAAGTCCACTCTGCCCCCAGCGAAAGGACTCTGCCGCATGTGGCTATTGATCGCATTTATCGCCGTGCCTCTGATCGAGATCACGCTTTTCATCCAAGTCGGTGGCGCCATCGGCCTTGGCTGGACGCTGGCCGTGGTGGTTTTGACCGCCATTCTGGGCACATGGTTGGTGCGGTCTCAGGGCGCGCTGGCGCTTGGCCAATTGCGCAGTTCTTTCAATGATCTGCGCGACCCGACCGAGCCTTTGGTGCATGGTGCGATGATCCTGTTTTCCGGCGCGCTGCTGCTCACGCCGGGGTTCTTTACCGACGCTGTAGGCTTCGCCTTTCTGGTGCCGCGCTTCCGCGCCGCCGCCTATCGCGCCATCCGCAACCGGGTAAAGGTCCAAAGCTTTGGCACCCCGGGCGGCATGGGGCCGCGGCCCGGTCCGCAACGCCGGGGCGATCCGCGCGGCGACGTGATCGACGGGGATTTTCACGAGATCCCCGAACAGCCGCGCCAGAACAAGGGCCCCTCGGGCTGGACTAAGGATTGAGCGGCCCGTGCCGACCTGTTAAGTCCGGGTAGATTTAAGAAATTCACCACAACAGGACACAGAAAATGGCAGAAAACGAAACCGCACAACCCAAGCAACCGCAGATGCGTGTGCTGGGCCAGTTCATCCGCGACATGTCGTTCGAAAACATCATGGCGCAGAAGGGTGCCCCGGCGGATGTGCAGCCCGACGTGCAGGTTCAGGTCAACCTCGACGCGAAAAAGCGTTCGGGCGAGAACCAGTATGAAACCGCGATCAAGTTGAACATCACCTCCAAGGCGAAAGACGGCGACGCGACACTTTTCGTGCTGGAGATCGACTATGTCGGTATTTTCCAAGTCGAAAACGTGCCGGAAGAGCAGATGCACCCCTATCTGCTGATCGAATGCCCGCGCATGATCTTCCCCTTCCTGCGCCGCATCGTCAGCGACGTGACCCGCGACGGCGGCTTCCCGCCGCTGAACCTTGAAAACATCGACTTCCTGTCGCTCTACCGCAACGAGGTCGCGCGTCGTCAGGCCGAGAACCCACCCAAAGCCGACGCCTAAGCGTCAGCCAAGCTGTTTCCACAGCGCGTCGTCGCCCAGCTTGCCGACAAATTCGGCATGGGCGGCGGCTTCGGCCTCGGTCAGATGCGAGGGCAGGGGCGTGGGCCGCGGTTTCGGCATCCAGCGCGTGTCAGGCTCGCCCGTCTTGCGCTCTGGCGCCGAGGACAGCGCGAAATCCGGCTGCCGCCCCCCGATCAGTTCCAGATAGACTTCGGCCAAGATCTCACTGTCAAGCAAGGCGCCGTGCAGCGTCCGCGAGGTGTTATCAATGCCGAAACGTCGACACAGCGCATCGAGCGAAGCAGGCGAGCCCGGAAAACGTTTGCGCGCGATTTCAAGCGTGTCGAGCGCCTGTTCCCACGGGATCTGCGGCAGCCCCATCCAGCGCAACTCGGCATTCAGGAATTTTATGTCGAAAGCGGCGTTGTGGATGATCAGCTTTGAATCGCCGATGAAATCGAGGAAAGCGCGCCCGATCTGCGCGAACTTGGGCTTGTCGCGCAGAAAGTCATCGCCAAGCCCGTGCACCTGAAAGGCTTCCTCGGGCATCGAGCGTTCGGGGTTGATGTACTGGTGATAGGTCTCGCCCGTGGCCATATGATTCATCAGCTCGACTGCGCCGATCTCGACGATACGGTCGCCGCTTTCGGGGTCAAAGCCAGTGGTTTCGGTATCGAGCACGATTTCACGCATGGCGCAGCCTTTCCCTGATGTCGCGGATCACCGCCCGCACCTGCGCGCGGGCATGGTCGAGCGTGTCGGTCACTATCACATAGTCCGAGCGGGCGCACTTCTCTTCGGCGGGCATCTGCTTGGCGCGGATGGCGTCGAATTGAGCCTCCGTCATCGTGCCGCGCGCAAGCACGCGGTCGCGCTGCACCTCTGCCGGGATCGTCACACAGACCACGGCATCCATCGCCGCCTCGCCGCCGGTCTCGAACAGCAGCGGGATGTCGAGAACGGCGATGTCGCTCTCGGCTTCCGCGAGGAAGGCCGCGCGGTCCTCTCCCACCAGCGGATGAACGATGGCCTCGATCCGGGGCAGGGCGGTCGGATCGGCGGCGATGATCTCTTTCAGCGCGGCACGAGAGACGCCACCGCCTACGATCGCTCGCGGGAAAGCCGCCTGGATCGGCGCCACGGCAGCCCCGCCCGGGGCGTAAAGCCGGTGCACCGCCGCATCCGCATCCCAAACGGCGCAGCCTTCCGCGGCGAACAACTTTGCCGTGGTCGATTTGCCCATGCCGATGGAGCCGGTGAGCCCGAGGAGAAACATCAGCGCAGCACCGCCGTCCGCGTGGCGCGGTCGACCTCGGGCCGCTGGCCGAACCAACGCTCGAACGCCGGGACCGCCTGATGCAACAACATGCCCAGCCCGTCGACCGTAACGCAGCCCATATCCTCAGCCGTTTCAAGCAGATGGGTGCGCAGCGGGGCATAGACGAGATCCGTGACCACGGTGCCGGGGCGCAGCCCATCCAGCGGCACCCGCAAGGCGCCTTTGCCGATCATGCCAAGCGATGTGGTGTTCACCAACAAAGTGGCGTGATCAATCATATTGCCTGCCTGCACCCAATCGACAACCTTGACCCTGCCGCCAAAATCGCGCTGCAACTGCTCCGCCCGCACGCGGGTGCGGTTTGACAGGCAGATCTCAGGCGCGCCCGCGTCCAAAAGCGACGAGACAACCGCCCGCGCCGCGCCACCCGCGCCCAAAACAGCCGCCGGACCGGCCTTCGGATCCCACTCCGGCGCACCGGCCTTGAGGTTTTCGATGAAACCGTAGCCATCCGTATTGTCCGCGTGAATTTTGCCATCGGCGCGAAAGATCAAGGTATTGGCCGCGCCGATCAGAGTGGCGCGGTCGGTGATGAGATCCGCGATCTCCATCACCGCTTCTTTATGGGGGATCGTCAGGTTCACCCCGACAAAGCCCATCTTGGGCAACGTTCTCAGCACCTTTTCCAAATCATCGGGGGCGACATCAAGCGGCACATAATGACCGGCGATGCCATAGGTCTCCAGCCAATGGCGATGCAACTGCGGGGATTTGGAATGCGCGATGGGCGATCCGATCACACCGGCAAGGGGGATTTTGGGCAGGCTCATGTTGTGAGGTCTCCGCGCAGCGTCAGGTAATTCAGCAATTCAAGAAATGGCATACCGAGGACGTGAAAGTAATCCCCCTCGATCTGGGTGAAGAGTCGCACGCCTTCCTCTTCGAGCTTGTAACAGCCCACTGCGTGGCGAATGCTCTCCCAGTTTCGCGCGACGTAGTCTTCTATATAGGCATCGCTGGCCTCACGCATGCGCAGCCGCACTTGACCGACATGCCGCCAGAGCGGCTCACCGTCTTCATAAAGCACCGCGGCAGAGAGCAGCGAGTGCCGATCCCCGCGCAGCCGGTGAAGCTGCGCAATCGCCTCGCCCCGGTCTTGCGGCTTGTGCAGCATCTTCCCGCGATGCTCCAACACCTGATCGCAGCCCAGAACCAAGGCGCCGGGGTGCCGCTCGCTCACCTTACGGGCTTTCATCTCGGCCAATGTATCGGCGATGTCGCGCGGCTTGGCCTCTTCGGCGCGTAGCGCGGCGGTTATCATCTCTTCGTCGATCTTCGCGGGGATCACCTCATGCGGGATCGCGGCCTGCGCCAAGAGCTGCGCCCGGATCTCCGAGCCGGAGGCGAGGATGATTTTCTGCGGCATGTGGATAACCCTGTGATGATCTGGCGCAAATCTTGAGGATTTGTTCTGGGAGATAAAAGTTGACAGCACAAGCCCGCAGATCTCGCCCCGAGTCGCGGTTTTTGTCGCCGATTCCCACCCCGATGAATAGGGATAAGCCGCTTGTGCGTATAACCACGAGACTTCACCGGTTATCCCCGCTTTGATACATTTTGTCCCCCGGAAAATACGCCAGCAAGATCTTGAGAAAATTTAACTTTCGCAAATCGAGGCCGATTCATCCACAGGGGGCCGTGAAGTTTGTTCACCTGTTGATAAGCGGCGGTATAAATCATTAATCCACAGGATTCAGACGCCCTACAATCAACTACATCTTTTCTCTTTTCTTATTTATTAAGAAAGAAGCACGCACACCGGAGCCTTCCCCATGTTCGATCTTCTCAGCCTCGCTTATCCATGGATTAAAGCGCTCCATATCGTGTCGGTCATCAGTTGGATGGCTGCGCTCTTCTACCTGCCGCGGCTCTTCGTGCATCATGTCGAACAGGCGGGTTCCGCCGGGCGGTTGCACGAGACCTTCTCGATGATGGAATTCAAGCTCGCTCAGTTCATCATGCGGCCCGCGATGATGGCGACATGGGCATTCGGCCTCGCCCTCGTTCTGACGCCCGGAATCGTGGATTGGACGATGGTCTGGCCATGGACCAAGGGCGCCAGTGTCATCGCCATGACGGTTTTCCATGTTTGGCTGAAAAAACAGGTCAAATCCGTTGAAAGCGGCAAGAGCACCGTCACGGGCCGCCAGTTCCGGCTTTTGAACGAGGTGCCGACGCTGCTGATGATCGTGATCGTCTTCTCCGTGGTCGTGAAATTCTGAGGCAATTGACTCAAGCGTTGCGGCCGCCTATATCTGCGCCACTGTCCCGTCCGGGGCGGTTTCTGCTTGCCACATTCAAATGATCGACCAGCCCGCATTCTGCTGCGGCTGAACAGGATGCTCAATGACAACCGAAACGCTGAACCTCGCTGATCTCAAGGCGCAGACGCCGAAAAACCTGCTCGCCATGGCCGAAGAGCTGGAGATCGAAAACGCCTCGACCATGCGTAAAGGCGAGATGATGTTCCAGATTCTCCGCGAACGTGCGGATGACGGCTGGGAGATCTCGGGCGACGGTGTCTTGGAAGTGCTGCAAGACGGATTCGGTTTTCTGCGCTCTCCGGAGGCGAACTACCTGCCGGGCCCCGATGACATCTACGTTTCGCCCGACATGATCCGCAAATGGTCGCTGCGCACCGGGGACACCATCGAGGGGCTGATCAAAGCGCCCGACGACACCGAACGCTATTTCGCGCTGACCGAAGTGACCAAGATCAACTTCGAGGCGCCCGAGAAGGCGCGCCACAAGGTCGCCTTCGAGAACCTCACGCCGCTTTACCCCGACGAGCGCCTGACGATGGAGGTGGACGACCCCACGATCAAGGACCGCTCGGCGCGGATCATCGATCTGGTCTCTCCCATCGGTAAGGGTCAGCGTTCGCTGATCGTGGCCCCGCCGCGCACCGGTAAGACCGTTCTGCTACAGAACATTGCCAACAGCATCGAGAAGAACCACCCCGAGTGCTATCTGATCGTTCTGCTGATCGACGAACGCCCCGAGGAAGTCACCGACATGCAGCGTTCGGTGAAGGGGGAGGTCGTCTCTTCCACCTTCGACGAGCCGGCCACCCGTCACGTCGCCGTCTCCGAGATGGTCATCGAAAAAGCCAAGCGTCTTGTGGAACACAAGCGCGACGTTGTCATCCTGCTCGATTCGATCACCCGTCTGGGCCGCGCCTTCAACACCGTGGTGCCGTCCTCGGGCAAGGTTCTGACCGGCGGTGTCGACGCCAACGCCCTGCAGCGCCCCAAACGTTTCTTCGGTGCCGCGCGGAACATCGAAGAGGGCGGATCGCTCACCATCATCGCCACCGCACTGATCGACACCGGCAGCCGTATGGACGAGGTCATCTTCGAAGAATTTAAGGGCACCGGCAACTCCGAGATCGTTCTCGACCGCAAGATCGCCGACAAGCGCGTCTTCCCGGCGATCGACATCCTCAAGTCCGGCACCCGGAAAGAGGATCTTTTGGTCGACAAGGTGGACCTTCAAAAAACCTTCGTCCTGCGCCGCATCCTTAACCCGATGGGCACCACCGACGCCATCGAATTCCTGCTCGGCAAGCTCAAGCAAACCAAGTCGAATTCTGACTTCTTCGACTCTATGAACACCTGAGTTATTAAATAATAACAATAGGTTAGTGAAATATGGACACGATATTCGCCCAAGCGTCAGCGCCGGGCCGTGCCGGGGTTGCGGTAGTCCGCATTTCCGGCCCGCAGGCCTTCGTGATCGCGCAAGATATTACCGGGAAACGCCCTGAAGGGCGCGAAAGCGTGTTGCGTAATCTCCGCGGCACGGGCGGAGAGGTGATCGACCAAGCGCTGGTCCTGAGTTTCCCCGGGCCGAACTCCTTCACCGGCGAAGATGTTGTCGAATTTCAACTGCATGGCTCCATTGCCGTGATGCGGGCAATGCTTTCGCTGCTGTCGACCTTCCCCGAAGCTCGGATGGCAGAAGCGGGGGAATTCACCCGCCGCGCGCTGGAGAATGAAAAGCTCGACCTCGCGCAGGTTGAAGGGCTGGCAGATCTCATTGAGGCCGAAACAGAAGCCCAGCGAAAGCAAGCGCTTCGCGTATTGTCTGGCTACCTTGGCGCGCGCGTCGAAGAATGGCGGAAAGACCTGATCCGCGCCGCTGCGCTTCTGGAAGCCACGATCGACTTCGCGGATGAAGAAGTGCCCGTCGATGTCACCCCCGAAGTGACGGCGCTGCTCTCGAAGGTCGGCAAGGCATTGCGGGCAGAAGCACAAGGCACCTATGTCGCCGAACGGGTTCGAAATGGCTTTGAAGTCGCCATCATTGGCGCACCAAATGCGGGTAAATCGACGCTCTTGAATGCGCTCGCCGGTCGCGACGCGGCGATCACCTCCGAAATCGCGGGCACCACCCGCGATGTAATCGAAGTTCGGATGGACCTCGGCGGGCTGCCGGTCACCCTGTTGGATACGGCGGGCCTCCGAGAGAGCGAAGATAAAGTCGAAACCATCGGGATCGAGCGCGCAATTGAACGCGCCGAAGCGGCGGATCTGCGGGTGTTCCTTGCCGCACCAGATGAGACGCTGGTCCTTACGCCGCATGAAGGGGATATCGTTCTTCAGCCTAAAGCAGATCTCCTTGGTATTGCTGCGAATGGTATCTCAGGGAAGACCGGGCAGGGCGTGTCAGACCTTATTGACCGCATCCAATCTACGCTCTCGGAACGCAGTTCAGCCATCGGATTGGCCACCCATGAGCGGCATCGCGTCGCTTTGCAGCAAGCCGTCTCGTGTTTGGCTGAAGTAGATGTTATCCTGACTCGGGGACCGGATTTCTATGATTTGGCTGCCGCGGAGCTTCGATTTGCGATCCGCGCATTGGAAACTCTAGTTGGCCGCATAGACGTCGAGAACCTGCTGGATGAAATCTTCACCAGCTTTTGCGTAGGTAAATGATGGAGTGTTTCACGTGAAACATTTTGATGTGATCGTGATCGGCGGCGGCCATGCCGGCGCAGAGGCGGCCCATGCCTCGGCGCGGCTAGGAGCACGAACGGCGCTCGTTACCATGAGTCGTGATGGAATCGGCGTCATGTCCTGCAATCCTGCAATCGGAGGACTGGGGAAGGGTCACTTGGTCCGGGAAATTGACGCGATGGATGGCGTCATGGGGCGCGTCGCAGATGAAGCGGGCATTCAATTCCGTCTATTAAACCGTCGGAAAGGTCCGGCTGTGCAGGGACCGCGTGCGCAGGCTGATCGGAAGATTTATCGCACAGAAATGCTGCGCGAGATTGAAGCGCAATCTGACCTCGATATCATTGAGGGCGAGGTCGTCGATTTTGAGATGGATGGTGATACCGTTACAGGCGTAGTCTTGGCTGACGGTTCATCGATTACCGCATCCTCGGTGGTTCTCACAACAGGGACATTCCTCCGGGGCGTCATTCATATCGGAGATAGGTCGCAGCAAGGCGGCCGTATGGGCGATAAAGCCTCGGTTAAACTTGCCGAACGCATCGACTCCTTTAGCCTTCCGATGGGTAGGTTGAAAACTGGCACGCCCCCGCGTCTTGATGGGCGAACGATCAACTGGGATATCCTAGAAGAACAGCCGGGCGATGATGATCCCGTCTTGTTTTCATTCCTATCTGATAGCGTATCCGCACCCCAAGTCGTCTGCGGTATTACGCATACCAACGAAAAAACCCACCAGATTATCCGAGAAAATCTCGAACGGTCTGCGATGTATGGCGGGCATATTGACGGGGTAGGCCCGCGATACTGTCCTTCTATCGAAGACAAAGTCGTGCGATTTGCGGATAAAGACTCGCACCAGGTATTTTTGGAACCTGAAGGTGCGGATGACCATACGGTCTATCCCAATGGTATTTCGACCTCCCTTCCAGCAGACGTACAAGAAGCCTATGTTCGGAGCATGGTCGGCCTTGAAAACGCAGTCATTTTGCAACCTGGCTACGCGATCGAATATGACTATATCGACCCGCGGGCGCTTGCATCGACCCTTGCGGTCCGTACAGTTCCCGGCCTGTATCTCGCAGGACAGATCAATGGCACCACCGGCTATGAAGAAGCCGCAGCGCAGGGGCTGGTCGCCGGCCTGAATGCAGCGCTTCACGCCCAGGGCCGAGATCCGGTAACCTTCACTAGGTCCGAGAGCTATATCGGCGTCATGATCGACGATCTGACGACGCGTGGGGTCACAGAACCCTACCGGATGTTTACGTCACGCGCTGAGTTCCGCTTGTCACTCCGGGCGGATAATGCTGACCAGCGTCTCACGCCTCTTGCGATCAAGTTGGGTTGCGTTTCTAAAACTCGCCGTCAGCTCTTTGAAGAGAAAACTTCATGTCTAAGTGCCCTGAAAACACGACTGCAGAGTAGGGAGTACACCCCGAAAGAGCTTGCCAATGTTGGGATCAATGTCAATCAAGACGGTTCAAAGCGGAATGGCTATCAGGTCTTGGCATTCCCTGATGTTAGGTTCGAAGACCTGCTCACGCTCGATCCCGATTTAGGCGATACCCCAGTTGAGGTTCGACGTCAGCTCGAGCGCGACGCACTCTATGCGACCTACATCGTAAGGCAGCAGAAGGAGATTGATCTGTTAAAGAAAGACGAGAATGTACGCATTCCGGCCGACTTCTCCTTCGAGTCGCTTTCGGGGCTTTCAAATGAATTAAAAACTAAGATCGCAGCTGCACGTCCCGAGACGATGGCCCAGGCCGCACGTGTCGATGGAATGACGCCCGCTGCGCTCACATTAATTCTGGCCCGGGTTAAAAGAGGCGCCGGGAAAAAGACAGCATGAGAGAATTGAGTAAACTCGATGTTTCACGTGAAACATTTGAAAAGCTCGAAGCCTTTGCGGAGCTTGTTCGGAAATGGAACCCGAGGATAAACTTAGTTTCTAAGAGTAGCTTGGGCGACCTTTGGACGCGTCACATTGTAGATTCCGTTCAGGTCTTCAAGCTTTCCGAAGGCAGCGGCGTGTGGGTAGACCTCGGTAGCGGCGGGGGGTTTCCCGGAATTGTCGTTTCGATCCTTAACCAAGAGGAACGACATTTCGACGTTACTTTGGTGGAGAGTGACCAGCGGAAATGCGCATTCCTACGGACTGCCATTCGAGAGCTGAAACTAGAGGCCTCTGTAAAAAATGAGCGGATTGAGGAAATAAAAAGCCTAAATGCCGACGTCCTGTCAGCGCGTGCCTTGGCTGATTTGACAAAGCTATTAGGGTTCGCCGAATTGCATCTCAAGCCCGAAGGTACCGCCCTTTTTCCGAAAGGTCAGAGTTGGCAGAGGGAGGACGCAGAGGCGCGGCTGGGTTGGACTTACGGCCTCGAATCGGTACCCTCTCAGACCAATCCCGAGGCTGCCATTCTAAAGATTAAGGATATCGCCCGTGTCTGACCTTTCTCGTCCATCTGGACCTAAAATTATCGCAATCGCGAACCAGAAGGGTGGTGTCGGGAAAACGACGACGACGATCAATCTTTCAGCCGCACTTGCTGAGGCGGGTAAGCGCATATTGGTGGTTGACCTCGACCCGCAAGGCAATGCTTCTACGGGGCTGGGCATTGAGGTTGAAGACCGCGAATTTACGACCTACGATCTGCTGCTGGACGATAGCCTGCCGCAGGACGTAATTCAGCGTACAGAGACGGATGGATTGCTAATCGTTCCGGCGACCGTTGATCTTAGTTCCGCGGATATCGAACTCTTTTCCAATGAGAAGAGAAGCTTTTTGTTGCATGATGCACTGCGGCAGACGCAAATGGACGCGTTCCAATTTGACTATATTCTAATCGACTGTCCTCCGTCATTGAACCTGTTGACCGTAAACGCGATGATCGCGGCACATTCTGTTCTCGTGCCCTTGCAGAGCGAGTTTTTCGCGCTGGAGGGGCTCTCTCAGCTTATGTTGACGATACGAGAGGTTCGGCAGAGTGGGAATAAAGACCTGCGGATTGAGGGCGTTCTTCTTACTATGTATGATCGCCGTAACAATCTCTCGCAACAGGTTGAGAATGACGCGCGGGCGAACCTTGGTGAGTTGGTGTTCCAGACCGTTATCCCGCGTAATGTTCGGGTGAGCGAAGCACCGAGCTTCGCCATGCCCGTATTGAGTTATGATCCCACATCGAAAGGGGCACAAGCCTACCGCGATTTGGCGGCGGAGCTGACAAAAAACAATGGTTAATAAGGTGGCAGTATGGCAGACAAACAAGAGCGGAAACGGGGCCTCGGCCGGGGGCTTTCGGCCCTAATGGCAGATGTAGCGGAAACAGAGAGCGTGGCCGCCAAGGGCGCCGCGGCGGCGGAGCAGTTCGTTCCGATCGAGCGGATCAAACCGAACCCGGACCAGCCGCGTAAGCGATTTGAGCAAGAGCACCTTGACGATCTTGCGGCCTCGATCAAGGAAAAGGGGGTCATTCAGCCCCTGATCGTTCGGGCGCTGGCCGATGGCAATTTCGAGATCGTTGCAGGCGAGCGGCGCTGGCGGGCCTCGCAGATTGCGAAGGTCCATAGCCTTCCGGTGATCGTGCGCGAGTTCACCGATGTCGAGGTGCTCGAAGTTGCGATCATCGAGAACATTCAGCGGGCAGATCTGAACTCGGTCGAAGAGGCGGCGGGTTATCGGCAGTTGATGGATAAGTTTGGCCATACACAGGAAAAAATGGCCGAAGCGCTCGGCAAAAGCCGGAGCCATATTGCGAACCTATTGCGTCTTTTGAACCTGCCAGATCCGGTCCAAGAGATGGTGCGCCAGAATGAGTTGAGCGCGGGCCATGCGCGGGCACTGATCCCAGCGAAGGATCCGCTGAAACTTGCGCAACAGGTCATCAAGGGCGGTCTTTCAGTCCGCGCAACCGAGGCTTTGGTCAAGAAAGATCAGGCCGGTGAGCGCGGTAATATGGTAAATAAAGAGCGTCTCTCGCAACGTCCAGAGAAAGATGCCGATACCCAGGCTCTTGAAGGTGATCTGTCAGCGAACCTGGGTATGAAGGTCAGTTTGGACCACAAACCGGGTCAGGAAGCAGGTAAGGTGACCTTGCACTATACCACGCTTGACCAGTTGGATGAGATTTGCCGCTTGCTGGGTGGATCTTAAGGCAGAAGCGTTTCGATCACGGCGTTTAGGAGTATAACGCCCTGATCTGAAACGATTAATCTGTCTTTCACGCGTGTTGCCATGCCGATCTCTTGCAGGTGTTTGACGGCTTTGTCGTCAATTTCATGCCCGGCAATGTCGGCGTAGCGGGCGAGGTCGACGCCTTCCTTAAGGCGCAAGCCCATGAGGAGAAACTCGGTCGCCTGTTCGCTACGGTTCAGGGCGGTTCGGGGTTTCTCCGCTTCGCCTTTTGCGACACCGTCGAGCCACCGCTGTGGATTGCTATAGGCAACCGTCGCGAGTTTCTCACCGTTTAGCGTCAGCCGCCCATGGGCGCCGGGACCGATCCCGATATAGTCACCATAGCGCCAATAGATCAGGTTGTGACGCGATTGGGCGCCATCCCGGGCGTGGTTCGACACCTCGTAAGCGGGCATGCCCATGTCATTGCAAATGCCTTGGGTCAGGGTGAACATATCCGCGCCGAGATCTTCGTTGGGCAGGCCGCGTAGTTTCCCACGGGCGTAGCGATCGCCAAAGGCGGTGCCCTGTTCGATCGTAAGCTGATAGAGCGAAATATGGTCTATCGCGAGTGATAAAGCCTGTTTTAACTCGGCTTCCCAATCCGCGGCGGATTGGTCCTGCCGCCCGTATATCAGATCGAAGCTGACACGGTCGAAGGTATTACGGGCGATGTCGAAAGCAGTCATCGCTTCTTTCGCCGAATGCAGGCGGCCCAAACGTTTGAGGTCTGGATCGTTCAGTGCTTGAATGCCCATTGAAACGCGGGACACACCAGCCTGCCGATAGGCGGCGAAGCGGCCGGCTTCGACCGAGCCGGGATTGGCTTCGAGGGTGATTTCCAAATCGTTCGCCGTAGGCCAATGGCGCCGGATCGCGCTGATGATATCTTCAACGACATCGGGATCCATCAGGCTGGGCGTGCCGCCGCCGAAGAAGACCGCGTTTAGTACGCGGCCCGGTGTCTCATCGGCAGCGCGCTGAAGCTCGGCAAGATAGGCATCCCGCCAAGCGGCTTGGTCGATCTGGCGGCTAACGTGGCTGTTAAAGTCGCAATAGGGACATTTCGCCTCGCAAAATGGCCAATGGATATAAAGGCCGAAGCCGCCCTGTTGCCAATCTTCAGCCAAAACAGCCCGCAATCAGTTTCGCAAAGGCATCGGCGCGGTGGCTGATGCTGTTCTTTTGCTCGGCGTCCATTTCGGCAAAGGTGACTTCATGGCCATCAGGTTGAAACATTGGGTCATAGCCGTGGCCCTGTTCGCCGCGCATCGGCCAAACCAGCGTGCCGTTCACCTTGCCCGCGAAGACTTCGTCATGACCATCGGGCCATGCCAGTACCAGCGTCGCGCAGAAACGGGCACGGCGGGGGTGGGGGGCGTTCTTTTCTTCCAGCAGGTTGCGCGTTTTGGTCATGGCCATGACAAAGTCGCGGCCATTCTCTGTTTCGGCCCAATCGGCGGTATAGACGCCGGGCGCATTGTCGAGCGCTTCGACCTCGATGCCGGAATCGTCGGCGAGCGCGGGCAGGCCGGTCGCCTTTGCGGCGGCATGGGCTTTGATGCGGGCATTGCCGACGAAAGTTGTCTCAGTCTCTTCCGGTTCGGGCAGGTTCATCTCTGCCGCGCCGACCACCTCGACCCCGTGGGGGGCGAAGAGTTGACGCATTTCCGCCAGTTTGCCCGCGTTGTGGGTAGCGATGAGAATGCGATTTTCGGTGAACTTGCGCGTCATGCGGTAACCGATTTTTGGATGGAGGCCAGTTCGCCGACCCCTTTTTCGGCCAGGTCCATCAGCTGGTTCATCTGATCGCGCGTGTAGGTAGAGCCTTCGGCGCTCATCTGCACTTCGATCAGCTTGCCGGATCCGGTCATGATGAAGTTGCCATCGACGCCCGCCTCGGAATCCTCGGGGTAGTCGAGATCGAGCACCGGCTGGCCTGCGTAGATGCCGCAGCTAACCGCCGCGACCGGATCGACCAGCGGGTCAGAGACGACATCGCCCGCTTTCATCAGCTTGTTCACCGCCAGACGCAGCGCGATCCAACCGCCGGTGATCGACGCGCAGCGGGTGCCGCCATCGGCTTGCAACACGTCACAATCGACGGTGATCTGACGCTCGCCCAAAGCGGAGCGGTCAACGCCGGCGCGCAGGGCGCGCCCGATCAGGCGCTGGATCTCGACCGTGCGGCCCCCTTGCTTGCCTGATGCAGCTTCACGGCGCATCCGCGTGTTGGTGGCGCGGGGCAACATGCCATACTCCGCGGTGACCCAGCCCAGACCGGAGCCTTTGATGAAGGGCGGCACGCGGTCTTCGATCGTCGCGGTGCAGAGCACATGGGTATCGCCCATCTTGATCAGGGCCGACCCTTCGGCATGTTTGGTGAAATCTGTCTCGATCGAGACGGCGCGCATTTCATCGAGTTTCCGGCCAGAGGGACGCATGACATATCCTTTTTGATGTTGCCCTGGGATACCGCCCCACAAGGCTTTGATGCAACCCCGATTGACGTTTGCCCGGCTTGTACCTTTATTAGACAAGAGAGCGAGCACCGATGAAAAACACGCCTGAATTGCTGAAAGACATGAACGACCGATCCCGCGAAGTGTTTCGCCGGGTGGTCGAAGGCTATCTGGAAAGTGGCGATCCGGTGGGGTCACGCACGCTGACACGGGACTTCAGTGAGAAGGTTTCGGCGGCGACGATCCGCAATGTGATGCAGGATCTCGAGTATATGGGGCTGCTCGACAGCCCCCATGTTTCAGCCGGGCGCATTCCAACGCAATTGGGGCTGCGGATGTTCGTCGATGGAATGATCGAGATCGGCGATCCGACGGAGCTTGACCGCGAAAAGATCGACGCGACACTGGGCAATAACTCCTCTGATGTCGGCGGGCTTCTGGATCGGATCGGCTCGGCCCTGTCAGGTGTCACCCATGGCGCCTCCCTCGTGTTGACGCCGAAACACGAAGCGCCGATCAAACATATCGAGTTCGTCTCTCTTTCGCCTGATAGAGCCTTGGTCGTGCTTGTTTTCTCCGATGGTCATGTAGAAAATCGACTGTTCACGCCGCCACCCGGGCAGACCCCCAGTTCGATGCGTGAGGCGGCGAACTTCCTGAATGCTTTCGTCGAAGGCAAAACCCTCAGCGAATTGCAACGCAGCATCAAGCAAGAGATCGCCAAGCGCCGTCAGGAGATCGACGTTCTGGCGCAGCAGCTTGTCGAAAGCGGGGCGGTGCTGTGGGACGCGGAAGGGGAGCATTCAGAGCGTTTGATCGTGCGCGGCCGCTCGAATCTGCTGGGCGGGGAGGCGGAGGCCGAGGACCTTGAGCGCATCCGAAGCCTTTTCGACGATCTTGAGCGCAAGCGGGACATTGCCGAATTCCTCGAACTGGCCGAAGATGGGGACGGTGTGCGCATTTTTATCGGCTCGGAAAACAAACTTTTCTCACTTTCGGGTTCCTCTCTGGTCGTTTCCCCTTATATGAACGCTGATCGTAAGGTGATCGGCGCCGTGGGTGTCATTGGCCCGACACGCTTAAATTATGGACGTATCGTGCCGATTGTGAACTACACGGCACAACTGGTGGGAAAGCTGATTTCCGACCGGAACTAGAGGTGGAACATGGCAGAGCCGAAAGAAAACGACTTTTTGGACGAGATCGACAGCGCCGAAGCTGAAGAATACGCCGAAGACATGGCCGAGATCGACGAAGAAGCCCTTGCGGTTGAGGAACTGCGCGCCGAGCGTGACCAGTACCGCGACCGTTTCATGCGCGCGCTCGCCGATGCCGAGAATGCGCGCAAGCGCTCCGACAAGGACCGTCGCGAGGCCGAGAACTATGGCGGCTCCAAACTGGCCCGTGACATGCTGCCCGTTTACGACAACATGAAACGCGCGCTGGAAACCACCACCGATGAGCAGAAAGAGGCTTTTGGCCCGCTGCTTGAAGGCGTGGAACTGACGATGCGCGAGCTGCTGAACGTCTTCAAGAAGCACGGCATCGAAGTGATCGCACCCGAAGTGGGCGACAAGTTCGACCCCAAGCATCACGAAGCGATGTTCGAAGCGCCAGTGCCCGGCACCGTTGCGGGCGAGATCATTCAGGTCGCCGCCGAAGGCTTCATGCTGCACGACCGTCTGCTGCGTCCGGCGCAGGTTGGCGTGTCTTCGACGCCCGCGAGCTGAGCGCGCAATCAGTCACTTTCGAGGGAGGCGGTCAGGATTTGGCCGCCTCTTTCAGTTTGTAGATCAACTCAAGCGCCTCGCGCGGGGAGAGTTCATCAGGGATGATCTCTGCCAGTTTCTCTTCGACCGCCGAGGTTTTCGCAGGGGCCGGTTGCGGGGGCGGGCTGGCCGCGAAGAGCGGCAGATCGTCGATCAGCGTCTTTTGTGTGGCCCCGCCTTCGCGTTCGCCTTTCTCCAATGCCTCCAGCACCACGCGGGCGCGGGCGATCACCGGGGCCGGCAGGCCCGCCAGTTGCGCCACCTGCACGCCATAAGACCGATCCGCAGCGCCCTTGCGCACCTCGTGCAGGAAAACGACCTCGCCCTCCCACTCCTTGACCGCCACCGTGGCATTGTCGACCCCCGGCAGCTTGCCGGCCAGCGCCGTCATCTCGTGGTAATGGGTGGCGAACAGTGCCCGGGTCCGGTTCACGTCGTGCAGATGTTCCAGCGTGGCCCAAGCGATCGAGAGCCCGTCATAGGTGGCCGTGCCGCGCCCGATCTCGTCGAGGATCACCAGCGCGCGGTCATCGGCTTGGTTGAGGATCGCGGCGGTCTCGACCATTTCCACCATGAAGGTCGAGCGGCCCCGCGCCAGATCGTCCGAGGCCCCGACGCGGCTGAAAAGCTGGCTGACCACGCCGATATGCGCCGAGGTTGCGGGCACGAAGCTGCCCATCTGCGCCATCAGGGCGATCAGCGCGTTCTGCCGCAAAAAGGTCGATTTACCCGCCATGTTCGGGCCGGTGAGCAGCCAGATGTTGGCGGCCTCGCCCTCGGCGCTCAGGTCGCAGTCATTGGCAATAAAAGGCTCCCCCGATTGCTGGGTCAGAGCGCGTTCCACGACTGGATGCCGCCCACCTTGGATGTCGAAGGCGCGGGACATATCCACGCGCGGGCGGGTCCAGTTCTCACTCCGGGCGAGGTTGGCCAGACCGGTGGCCAGATCGACTTCGGCCAGCCCGGCAGAGGCTTGTCCGATCTCTGCCGCATGCTCTAGAATTGCGCTCCGAAGACTTTCGTAGAGCCGCTTTTCGATCTCCTGCGCGTGGTTGCCCGCATTGAGGATTTTCGTCTCCAACTCCGACAGTTCGACAGTGGTAAAGCGCACTTGGTTCGCCGTGGTCTGGCGGTGAATAAAGGTCTCTGACAGGGGCGGGTTCAGCATCTTTTCCGCATGGGTCGCGGTGCATTCGACGAAATAGCCCAACACATTGTTGTGCTTGATCTTGAGCGAGGAAATCCCCGTATCAGAGACGAATTGCTGCTGCATGCCCGCGATTACGCTGCGGCCTTCGTCGCGCAGCTCTCGCGCGGCGTCGAGCTCGGCGTCATGTCCGGGGGCGATGAAACCGCCGTCGCGCACCATCAGCGGGGGCTCGGCCACCAGCGCGTGATCCAACAGGTCAATAAGCTCACCATGGCCCTGCAACCCTTCGGCAGCTTCGCGCAGCAGGTCGGGGAGGTCTTGTTGCGTCAGGCTTTGGTGCAAAGCCTCCGCCTCGATCAGCCCGTTACGGACCGCGGCAAGGTCGCGCGGCCCACCCCGGTCAAGCGAGAGGCGTGACAGTGCCCGGTCGAGATCCGGCACATTGCGCAGACGTTGGCGGATGTCTTCGGAAACGCGGGCATTGTCATAGGCAAAGCTGACCGCGTCGGCGCGGGAGGTGACCACATCGACAACGCGCGAGGGGCTTGAGATCCGCCGCTCCAGCAGGCGCGCGCCCCCGGCAGTGACGGTATTGTCCATGATTGACAGCAAAGACCCGGCGCGGCCACCGTTGAGGGAATGGGTAAGCTCCAGATTGCGCCGGGTTGCCGCGTCGATCTGAACGGTGCGGGCCTCTGCCTCTTTCTGGGGCGGGCGGAGCAAGGGTAGCTTGCCACGTTGGGTGATAGTGAGGTATTCTATTACCGCGCCCATGGCCGAGACTTCGGCGCGGGTAAAGCTGCCGAAAGCCTCTAGTGTGGCGATATCAAACAGGTCGCAGACCCGTTTTTCCGCACTGGTGCTGTCAAAGGCCGACCGGGCCAGACCCGTCAGCGCAATCCCGAAATCAGAGACGACCTCGTGCAATTCCGTCTCTTTCACCTCTGAGACGATCAGTTCCGACGGGGACAGCCGCGCCAATTCCGGCCCCAGCCGAACCTGCGCCAATGGCATCACATGAAACGCGCCGGTCGAGATATCGACCCAAGCCATCGCGCAGGCATCGCGCACCTCGGCAAAGGCCGCGAGGTAGTTGTGGCGCCGCGCTTCCAGCAGGCTTTCTTCGGTCAGGGTGCCGGGTGTCACCAGCCGCACCACATCGCGTTTCACGACCGCTTTGTAGCCTCGTTTCTTGGCTTCGGCAGGGCTTTCCATCTGCTCGCAGACCGCCACGCGAAACCCTTTGCGGATCAGCGTCAGCAGGTAGCCTTCGGCGGCATGGACCGGCACGCCGCACATGGCGATATCCTTGCCCTGATGCTTGCCGCGTTTGGTGAGCGCGATGTCCAGCGCCTCGGCGGCGGCCACGGCATCGTCAAAGAACATCTCGTAGAAATCGCCCATGCGGTAGAACAGCAACGCATCCGCGTGGTCCGCTTTAAGCTCGAGATATTGCGCCATCATTGGCGTTACTTTTTCTGTCTGCACGGCTGCCCCCTGTTGCCGCGCGGACCCTACAAAACCCCCCGGCGCAGCGAAAGGGGGTGCGGCGCCTTGGGCGGGCTTTGTCATGCGATTTGCACTGACGCGGGGCTTGCGTTGTGCTGAACTCGGATCGTGGCTAAGAAGATCCCAAAGCAGAAGAAGGGTAATGTCGTGACGAGAAAGAACCGTATCACCTCTGAAGAGGCGCTTGCCTTTCATCTTGAACCGACCCCCGGCAAGTTCGAGATCTCGGCCACCGTTCCGATGACCACGCAGCGCGATCTGAGCCTTGCCTATTCCCCCGGTGTGGCCGTCCCTTGCGAGGCCATCGCCGAGAGCCCCGAGACGGCCTATGACTACACCAACAAGGGCAATCTGGTCGCCGTGATCTCGAACGGGACAGCAGTGTTGGGGCTTGGCAACCTCGGCGCGCTGGCCTCCAAACCGGTGATGGAAGGCAAGGCGGTTCTGTTCAAGCGTTTCGCGGATGTGAACTCCATCGACATCGAGCTCGATACCGAGGACACGGAGGCTTTCATCAACGCCTGCAAGCTGATGGGGCCGACCTTTGGGGGCATCAATCTTGAAGACATCAAGGCGCCTGAGTGTTTCATCATCGAGCAGCGTCTGAAGGAAGAGATGGACATCCCCGTCTTCCACGACGACCAGCACGGCACCGCGGTGATCTGTGCCGCGGGTCTGATCAACGCGCTGCACCTCTCGGGCAAGAAGATCGAGGACGTGCGTATCGTGCTCAACGGCGCGGGGGCGGCGGGCATCGCCTGTCTGGAACTGCTCAAGGCGATGGGCGCGAAACACGACAACTGCATCATGTGCGACACCAAAGGTGTGATCTATCAGGGCCGTACCGAGGGCATGAACCAGTGGAAATCGGCCCATGCCGCCAATACAGAGCTGCGCACGCTCGAAGAGGCGATGAAGGGCGCGGATGTCTTCCTTGGCGTCTCGGTCAAAGGGGCGGTGACGCCCGCGATGGTGGCCTCCATGGCCGACAACCCGGTGATCTTTGCCATGGCCAACCCGGACCCGGAGATCACCCCCGAAGAGGCGCATGAGGTGCGCATGGACGCCATCGTCGCCACCGGGCGTTCGGACTACCCGAACCAGGTCAACAACGTGCTGGGCTTTCCCTATCTCTTCCGCGGCGCGCTGGACATTCATGCGCGGGCCATCAACGACGAGATGAAGATCGCCTGCGCCCATGCGCTGGCGCAGCTGGCGCGCGAGGATGTGCCGGATGAGGTGGCGCTGGCCTATGGCCGCACGCTCAGCTTTGGCCGCGACTACATCATCCCCACGCCTTTCGATCCGCGCCTCATCCACCGCATTCCGCCTGCCGTGGCTAAGGCGGGGATGGACACCGGGGCCGCACGGCGGCCGATCATCGACATGGACGCCTATGAGGTCGGGCTGAAATCGCGGATGGACCCGACCGCCAGCATCCTGCGCGGCATCAACGCCCGTGCCCGTGCCAATCAGGCGCGGATGATCTTTGCCGAGGGCGACGATCCCAAGGTGCTGCGCGCGGCGGTCATGTACCAGCGCGCGGGCTTGGGCAAGGCGCTGGTGGTTGGCCGGGAGGACGACGTGCGCGCCAAGCTCGAAGAGGCGGGCATGGCCGACGCGGTGCGCGAGTTGGAGGTGGTGAACGCCGCCAACACCCAGCATCTGGCGACCTATAAGGATTTCCTCTATGGCCGGTTGCAGCGCAAGGGCTTTGACCGCAAGGACATCCACCGTCTTGCCTCGCGCGACCGTCATGTCTTTGCCGCGCTGATGCTGGCACATGGTCATGGCGACGGTCTGGTGACCGGGGCGACCCGCAAGTCGGCGCATGTGCTGGAGCGGCTGAACCACGTTTTCGATGCCAATGCCGAGGCCGGGGCCGCAGGCATCACGGCGCTGCTGCACAAGGGGCGCATCGTCTTTATCGCCGATACCTTGGTTCATGAATGGCCCAATGAGAACGATCTGGCCAATATCGCCGAGAGCGGGGCGCGCGTGGCGCGGCATCTGGGGCTTGAGCCGCGGGTGGCTTTCGTCAGCTTCTCGACCTTCGGCTATCCCGTCTCGGAACGGGCCGAGAAGATGCACCTCGCGCCCGAGGTGCTGGACAAGCGCGGGGTGGATTTCGAATATGAGGGCGAGATGACCGTCGACGTGGCGCTGAACGCGGCCAGTCAGGCGAACTACCCCTTCTCGCGGTTGACGGGGCCGGCGAATATCCTCGTGGTCCCGGCGCGGCACTCGGCCAGCATCTCGGTCAAGCTGATGCAGGAGATGGCGGGGGCCACGGTGATCGGGCCGATCCTCACGGGCCTCGATAAGTCGATTCAGATCTGCTCTTCGACCTCGACGGCGAATGACATCCTTAACATGGCCATTCTTGCGGCCTGCAAGGTGGGCTGATGATCTGGAATCTCGGCTCTATCAACGCGGATAACTTTTATCTGCTGCCCCATCTACCGGGACCGGGAGAGACCATTTCAGCCCTGAATTTCCGGCAAGGTCTGGGCGGCAAGGGAGCCAATATGTCGGTCGCCGCCGCCCGGGCCGGGACTCGGGTGATGCATGTTGGCGCGCTGGGCGCCGATGGCGGCTGGGCGCTGGAACGGCTGTTGGAATACGGGGTCGAGACGGCGCATATCACCTTGATGGAGGGCGTGACCGGTCACGCCAATATTGCCGTCGATCTGGAGGGGGAGAACAATATCGTCATCTTCCCCGGCACCAATCACGAGATCACCGATGAGATGATCGGTGCCGCGCTGAGCGAGGCATCTTCGGGCGATTGGCTGTTGATGCAGAACGAAACCAACGGGCAGCGGTTCGCGGCACGAACGGCAAAGACCTTGGGCCTACGACTGGCCTATGCTGCCGCCCCCTTCGAAGCGGATGCGGTGACGGCGATCCTCGAACAGATCGACCTATTGGTTCTGAACGAGGTCGAAGCGGCGCAGTTGCGGGCCGCGACAGGGGGCGAGTTGCGGCAGCTGCCAATCGACGACATTGTGGTGACACTGGGGGCGGGTGGCTGTGAATGGGTCTCTAACAAGGCGCATTTGGTCGAAAGCTTTCCTGCCTATCAAGTCGATGCGGTGGATACGACCGGCGCGGGCGATACTTTCACTGGCTATCTGCTGGCCGGGCTGGATCGGGGGATGACCATGCCGCAGGCGATTGATCTGGCCATGCGCGCCGGAGCCTTGATGGTCACACGCCATGGCACGGCGGATGTGATCCCCGATCTGAAAGAGATCCGGGATCACGATTTTCGCAGTTAGGCTTTCGGGGGCGGTTACTTCACGAAAGGGGCCGCACTGCCCCAAAGCTGTTTCACGCGGGCGTCACGGCCACAGCCCTTGCGGTAGCGTTTGTAGGCGACCGATTTTTTCACGGCCACACCGACACTGCTGAACGCCAGCCGGTCGCTGCTTTTGTAGTAGTCTTGGTGATAATCCTCGGCCGGGTAAAAGGGCGCATCGCCAAGGATCGGCGTCACAACCTTGGTCCCGAGAGCGGCCTGCGCTTCGGCCTTGGCAGCCTCTGCTGCGCTTTTCTGGGTGGGGCTGCCCGCGAAGATCGCGGTGCGGTAGCTTTCACCCCGGTCACAGAATTGCCCGCCCGCATCCGTGGGGTCGATCGAGCGGAAGAAGAGATCAAGCAGCGTCTTGCGGCTGACCACATCCGGATCGAATTGGATCTGCACCGCTTCGTAATGGCCAGTGTTGCCGCCGGTGACTTCTTTGTAGGTCGGGTTCTTGGTGCGGCCTCCGGCAAAGCCCGAGACGGCCTCTTTCACCCCTTTGACGGATTCGAAATCGGCTTCGACGCACCAGAAACAGCCGCCCGCCACCGTCAGCACCTCGGTCTCCGCCGCCGCTGCGGGTCGGTTCTGCGCGGCGAGGCCCAGAGTGATCGCGAGGGTCAAAAGGGCGGGTTTGAACATTGATTTTCGGAACATATCGGTCCTCCTCGGGCCTAGGGTTGCCGCTGGGGCGGAGATAGCGCAAGGCCGGTGCGGGGAAAGTCACGCGCTGGTGAAAGCAATTTACCACTTGGCGAGCGGGCGCGTTCTTTTTAGCGTTCCGGGTTCAACGGCAATGGAGAAGCCTGTCATGCGAATTGCAATGTGGTCAGGGCCGCGCAATCTCAGCACTGCGATGATGTATAGTTTCGGCGCGCGGCAGGATTTCACCGCGATGGATGAACCATTTTACGCGGCCTATCTCAAGGTGACGGGGCTGGATCATCCGATGCGCGACGCGGTTCTGGCGGCGCAGGAGCAAGACCCGGCGCTTGTGCCTCTTGGCTTTGTGCAAGACGGCACCCGGCATCTTTATATGAAACATATGGCGCAGCATATGATCGACGGTTTCCCGCTCGATTGGGCCGAGGATTGCGTGAACATCCACCTGATCCGCCATCCTGCCCGGGTGATCGCGAGCTATGCGGAAAAGCGCGAAGCGCCCGGTTTGGCGGATATCGGATTTGACCGGCAAGTCATGCTCTTTGAACGGTTGGGCGGGCTGGTCATCGACAGCGGCGATATCCGCGCGGACCCGGAGGGAATGCTGCGCAGGCTTTGCGCCGCGATCGACTTGCCCTTTGATCCTGCGATGCTCCATTGGCCCGCCGGGCCGCGGGCAGAAGATGGGGTTTGGGCGCCGCATTGGTACGGGGCGATCCACCGCAGCACCGGTTTTGCCGGGCCGGAGGGGGAATTGCCCTTGCTGAAAGGGGCGGAGGCGGAGGTTCTGGATGCCGCCATGCCCTATTATGAACAGTTATTTTCGAGGCGTCTGAAAAATTCCTGAAGAACTTGAAACTTATTTCGCGGTGCTATCGTGACTACGCCGCTATTTCAAACGGAGGGAAAACCAGATGAAAAAATTTGCAAGCACCGCAATCGCCCTGTCCATGATCGCCGGCGGCGCATGGGCAGATGCCCATGCCATGGCCATGGTCGAAGCCTCGGGTCAGGACGTATCGAATGGCGTCGTCACTGCCGATAAGGTGATGGCAGGCGAGAATGGCTGGCTGGTCGTGCACCGCACAGATGCCGATATGAAGCCCGGCCCCGTGGTCGGTTACGCTCCGCTGCGCGCGGGCGAGAACATGGATGTGGTCGCGATCCTGCAAGAGGAGGTGGCTTCGGGCGATATGCTGATGCTCATGGTGCATTCCGAAGATGGCGGCATGAAAACCGGCGTGTTTGAATACACATTGGGCGCCAAGGAAGACGGGCCGATCAAGCCGGATGGGGAACTGGTCATGACGGTCGTCACCGCCGAGTGATCCCATAGGCGATAAAGAGAAAGGCCCGGGCGGGAGCGTCCGGGCCTTTTGCGTTTCTATCCGGGGCTGGCCGCCGGGGGCGCTGCCCCCGGACCCCCGCGGTATTTAAGAAAGGATGAAGGAGGGGGGTGTCCCGTGCTTCAGCCTTTGCTGCGCTTGTCGCGGGCGGCGAGGAGTTTGAGGCGCAGGGCGTTTAGCTGGATGAAGCCGGCGGCGTCTTTCTGGTCGTAGGCGCCGGCGTCGTCTTCGAAGGTCACATGGGCCTCGGAGTAGAGGCTGTGATCGGACCAGCGCCCGACGGTGCGGACATGGCCCCTGTAGAGCTTCAGGCGCACGGTGCCGGTGACATGGGTTTGGCTCGCGTCGATGGCGGCCTGCAGCATGGTCCGCTCGGGGCTGTACCAAAAGCCGTTGTAGATGAGCTCGGCGTATTTCGGCATCAGCTCGTCCTTGAGGTGCATGGCGCCACGGTCGAGCGTGATGGATTCGATGGCGCGGTGCGCTTCGAGCAGCAGGGTGCCGCCCGGGGTCTCATAGATGCCGCGGGATTTCATGCCGACGAAGCGGCCTTCGACCAGATCGAGGCGGCCGCAGCCGTGTTTGCCGCCAAGCTCGTTGAGTTTGGTCAGGATCGTGGCCGGCGACATCTCCTCGCCGTTGATGCTGACCGCGTCGCCGCGCTCGAACCCGATCTCGACGTATTCGGGCGTGTCGGGGGCATCTTCGGGGTTCACGGTGCGCTGGTAGACGTAATCGGGCGCGTCGACGGCCGGGTCTTCGAGCACCTTGCCTTCGGAGGAGGTGTGCAGCAGGTTGGCGTCGACCGAGAAGGGCGCTTCGCCGCGCTTGTCTTTGGCGATCGGGATCTGGTTCTGCTCGGCGAAGGCCAGAAGCTTGGTGCGGCTCGACAGATCCCATTCGCGCCAGGGGGCGATGACCTTGATGTCGGGGTTCAGCGCATAGGCGGCCAGTTCAAACCGGACCTGATCGTTGCCCTTGCCGGTGGCGCCATGGGCGACCGCATCGGCGCCGGTTTCCTCAGCGATCTCGACCAGACGCTTGGAGATCAGCGGGCGGGCGATGGAGGTGCCCAGCAGGTAGAGACCCTCGTAGACCGCATTGGCGCGGAACATCGGGAAGACGAAGTCGCGGACGAATTCCTCGCGCACATCTTCGATGTAGATGTTCTCAGGCGCAATGCCCATCATCTCGGCCTTTTTGCGGGCCGGTTCCAGCTCTTCGCCTTGGCCGAGGTCGGCGGTGAAGGTCACCACCTCGCAGCCGTATTCGGTTTGCAGCCATTTCAGGATGATCGAGGTATCGAGGCCGCCGGAATAGGCAAGCACGACTTTCTTGGGCGCGGACATGACGGGTTTCCTTTCAAGTTCGCCCTGCGAGGTAGCGGTTTTCGCGGGCGCGGGCAAGATTGAAGCCCGCGTTGACCTATGCTGGCTGCGCGCCTATCGACGGATGGCAGCAAGGAGAGCACAGATGGCGGATGAATTTGCACGAAAAGCACAGGCGGCGGCAGAGGCGCTGCGGGCCTTGTTCCCAGCGACACCGCTTTTGCGCAATGAGCATCTGTCGGAGCGTTTTGGCGCGGATATCTGGCTGAAACGCGAGGATCTGAGCCCGGTGCGCTCTTACAAGCTGCGCGGCGCTTTCAACGCGATGCGCAAGGTGATCCCGGGGCAAGGGGTTTTCGTCTGTGCCTCTGCCGGCAACCATGCGCAGGGGGTGGCTTTTGCCTGTAGCCATTTCGGGGTGCGCGGGGTGATTTTCATGCCGGTGACGACGCCGCAACAGAAGGTGCAGAAGACCCGCATGTTCGGCGGTGAGAATGTCGAGATCCGGCTGGTGGGGGATTATTTCGACGCCACGCTGGCCGCGGCGCAGGGTTTCTGTCGGGAGGAGGGCGCACATTTTCTGTCGCCTTTCGACGACGACGATGTGATCGAAGGGCAGGCGTCGGTCGCGGTGGAGATTGCCGCGCAGTTGGGCCGGGTGCCGGATCGGGTGATCCTGCCCGTGGGCGGTGGCGGGCTGTCTTCGGGGGTGGTCAGTTATTTCGGTGATGCCTGCGACTATACATTCGTCGAACCTGCCGGTGCGCCGAGCCTTGCGCGGGCGTTGGAGGCCGGTGCGCCGGTCGATGTCTCTCCGATCGACAACTTTGTCGATGGGGCTGCGGTGGCCAAGATCGGCGCGCGGACCTTTGAGCGTTTGCGCGGGGTGAACCTGGCGGATGTGGTGCATCTGCCCGAGGACCGGATCTGCGTGACGATCAATGAGATGCTGAATGTCGAAGGCATCGTGTTGGAACCGGCAGGCGCATTGTCGATTGATGCGCTGGGCGAGGTGGCCGATCAGATTGTGGGCAAGACGGTGGTTTGCGTGGCCTCGGGTGGTAATTTCGATTTCGAGCGTTTGCCCGAGGTCAAGGAGCGGGCGCAGCGCTATTCGGGCGTAAAGAAATATTTCATCCTGCGCCTGCCGCAGCGGCCCGGGGCGTTGAAGGAATTCCTGATGCTGCTGGGTCCGGAGGACGACATCTGCCGCTTCGAGTATCTGAAAAAGTCGGCGCGGAACTTTGGCTCGGTCCTGATCGGGATCGAGACGCGGCGGCCGGAGAATTTCAAACCGTTTCTCGAGCAGTTGGGGCAATCCGGCTTTACCTATACGGATATCACCAACGACGAGACCTTGGCGCAGTTCGTTCTGTAGAGACGGAAGGCCAGGGGGATTCACCTTCTGGTAAGGCTCGGCGGTTTAACTCGGCAAGGTCTGTTAGGATCGTGTCGCATGAAATTGGATATCCCCAGCCTGTCCGAAGCGGTGGCGGCGCCTGCTGTGGCGTCTTTGGTTTTGGTGGTCGAGGGGGAGGAGGCCCGGCGGGCCTGTCTTTCGACCGCGTTGAAGGGATGGGGATATGAGGTGGTTTCGGCCACCTCGGAAGCCGACGCTTTGGCCCTTTCTGCGCGGCGGTGGCCTGACATCGTGCTTTGCAGTGGCGCGATAGCGGGGCTGGATTTTTGCCGGGCTTTTCGGGGGGCCCCGCAAGGGCGAGGCAGTTATCTCATTCTGTTGGTCGACAGACAGGTGGAGGAGGTTGTGGACCGCGCCCTTGATGCGGGGGTCGACGATGTTTTGATGCGGTCCGCAGGCCTGCCGGAATTACACGCGCGTATATTGGCGAGCGCGCGTTTTCTGGCCATGCAGCGTGAGCTGACGCAGAAAAACCAACTGATTACCGAGACTTTGGATGTTCTGCGACAAGTGCATGCGCGGATCGACAAGGATTTGGTTGAGGCGAAGAAATTCCAGCAATCGCTGCTCCGCGAGCGTTATCGCGCCATGGAGGGGGGGAACCTGTCGATGATGCTGCGCTCTGCCGGGCATGTTGGCGGGGATTTGGTGGGCTATTTCCCTGTACGACCGGGGGTCGTGGGGTTGTTTGGCTTAGATGTGTCTGGACATGGAATCAGTTCGGCCCTGATGACGGCGCGGCTGGCGGGGTATCTGTCGGCGGCCACACCGGATCAGAACCTTGCGCTCACGCTTTTGCCCGGGGGGGGCATCGCGGCGCGTCCACCGGGCGAGGTGATCGCGGAACTGAACGATCTTGTCCTTCACGAAATGGAGACGGAACATTATTTCACGCTGATGCTGGCGATTGCCGACCTCAAGACCGGAGAGGTCACCGTGGCGCAGGCGGGGCATCCGCACCCGGCATTGCTGCGCTCGGATGGGCGGGTCGAACAGTCGGGCACCGGGGGCTTTCCGGTGGGGCTGCTCTCTGGGGTCGGGTTCGAAGACTATAAACTTCAGATGGCGCCCGGCGATCGTTTGTTGATCCTATCCGATGGGGTGACGGAATGCCCCGATCCGGGTGGGGAGATGTTGGGCGAAGAAGGGTTGGCCCGCATGTTGGGCGAATTGCGCCGCTTCAGCGGCCCGGCGCTGCTGAGTGCGCTGGTTTGGAAGCTTTCGGAATTCGCTGGTAGCCGCGGTTTCCCCGATGATGTCTCGGGGATATTGCTTGAGTATCACGGCGAGGGTTAGCGCAGGTGGCGTTGCAGGAACAGACGATCGCCTTCATTGGCGAGGGTTGCCAGCGCTTCGCTGGCCGATAGCACCAGCGTAGCGTGATGCGGCTCTGTCGGGGCGGCGATTTGGCGCACGGGGTGGGCGAGATAAACGTGGCAGATCTTCTGCGCCCAGAGGTCGTAATCCTTCATATAGGTAAAGCGGCGGAAAGCGCCCAACCGGCGCGGGCGGGCGATGCGCCAGCCGGTTTCCTCCAGCACCTCGCGGTGCAGCGCTTGCAGCGGGGATTCCCCCGCTTCGATACCGCCGCCGGGGAGTTGCACCTCGGCTTCCTCCGCCATTTCCAGCGTCATCAGAAAGCGGCGTTGCAGCGGCAGAATGGCATAGACGCCGGGGCGCGGCGTGTAGCTTTGGCCGGGCTGTGGTGTCTCACCTGTGCGTCGGATCATGTGCTGCCCCTTTTTCCATGGGTTGCTGCGCCTATATAGACGCGGTATGCCAAGCGGCCCCCGATAAGGAAACCCGATGACCCAAGGAACTAAAATCGCGTGGGACGATACCGTTCTGCCCTTTCAGCTTGATGATGTCGACATGCGCGGCCGCGTGGCGCGGCTTGATGGCGTGTTGGAAGGCATTCTGAAACAGCACGACTACCCGCCGCAGGTCGAAGCGCTGGTGGCCGAGATGGCGTTGCTGACCGCATTGATCGGCCAGACGATCAAGCTGCGTTGGAAACTGTCGCTGCAGGTGCAGTCCAAAGGTGCCGTTCGGATGATCGCGACCGATTACTACGGCCCCGATAAGGAAGGCGAACCGGCACGCATCCGTGCCTATGCCAGCTATGACGCGGATCGGCTGACCGATGACGCCCCGTTCGACCAGGTTGGCGAAGGCTATTTTGCGATCATGATCGACCAAGGCCAAGGCATGACCCCCTATCAGGGCATCACGCCGCTGGCGGGTGGGTCTCTGGCCGCCTGTGCCGAAGCCTATTTCGCCCAATCCGAACAGTTGCCGACCCGCTTTTCCCTGAGCTTTGGTAAATCGTCCGGCCCGGATGAGCCGGAGCATTGGCGCGCCGGTGGCATCATGTTGCAGCATATGCCCAAAGCCTCGCCCTTGGCGGCGTCGGGTGAGGGGAGCGGTGACATCCTCAAGGCCGATGATTTGGTCGAGGGCGATGAGGCCGAGGATTGGAACCGTGTGAACATCCTGCTCGGCACCGTTGAGGATTTGGAGCTGATCGGCCCCAGCGTTCCGCCGACCGATCTGCTGCTACGATTGTTTCACGAGGAACAACCGCGGGTCTATGACCCCCAGCCGGTGCGTTTCGGCTGCACCTGTTCCGAAGACCGCGTGCGGCAAAGCCTGTCGATCTACTCGGCCCGAGATATCGAAAAGATGACTACGGACGAAGGGCGGGTCACCGCCGATTGCCAGTTCTGCGGCGCGCATTACGACCTTGATCCGGCCACGGTCGGTTTCGACGCCAAGGCCTAATGTGAGCGACCGGTTCCAGTCCTTTCGCGAGGCGCTTGCCCAGACCGGGGTGGAATCCTCTGATTTCGATCTGAACCCAGAGGTCACCCTCCCCGAGGGGCGCGCCCTGCGCCCTGCGGGTGTGCTCGCCCCGGTGGTGGATACCGGTGCGCGGCTTGAACTGATCCTGACCAAACGCTCTTCGGCGCTGAAGCATCACCCCGGTCAGATCGCCTTTCCCGGAGGCAAGCAAGACGGCGGGGATGCGGATGTCATCGCCGCCGCCCTGCGCGAAGCCCGCGAAGAGATTGGCCTGCCGTCCGATATCGTCGATGTCTTGGGCGTGCTCCCGGCTCATGAGACGGTCACCGGCTTCAGCGTGACGCCCGTGATCGGCTATGTGACGCGCGATTTTACCGTGGAGCCTGAGCCCGGTGAGGTCGAAGAGGTGTTTCGCGTGCCGCTCGACCATGTGCTCGACCCCAGCAACTACCTTGTGCATTCCCGGCGTTGGCGCGGCCAGCGACGGTATTATTACGCCGTTCCCTACGGCCCCTATTACATCTGGGGTGCGACCGCGCGTATGTTGCGGGCATGGGCGACACGCATGAACAAATGATTCCCACCGGCACGCGCTGGCTATATGACGAAGACGCACAGCGGGTTTGCCGCGTGCTGCAGGATGGGGGGTATCCTATCTATTTCGTCGGCGGCTGTGTGCGCGATGCGCTGCTTGGCTTGCCGGATAGCGACGTTGACCTCTCTACCGAGGCGACGCCTGAAACGGTAATGGCGCTGGCCGAGGCTGCCGGGGTGAAGGCCGTGCCGACAGGGATAGACCATGGCACGGTGACGCTGGTCTCGGGCGGCAAACCCTTTGAGATCACCACTTTTCGCCGCGATGTAGAGACCGATGGCCGCCGGGCTGTCGTCGCCTTTTCCTCCGATATTGCCGATGATGCCCGCCGCCGCGATTTCACGATGAACGCGCTCTATGCCACGCCGGAGGGCTGTGTGATCGACCCTTTGGGCGGGCTACCCGACCTGCGCGCGCGCCGGTTGCGTTTCATCGAGGACGCAGGTCAGCGTATCCGCGAAGATTACCTGCGCACTCTGCGCTATTTCCGCTTCATGGCGTGGTATGGCGACCCTGAAGTGGGGCCAGAGCCGGAGGCGCTGAATGCCATCGCGTCGAATTTGGATGGGCTAGAGACGCTATCGGCAGAACGTGTGGGGCAGGAGTTCAAGAAACTTCTGCGCGCGCCTGATCCTGCCCCCGCACTGGCTCTGATGCGGCAAACCGGTGCTTTGCCCGTGCTTTTGCCGGGGAGTAATGACCGTTGGATTTCCATGCTTGTCCATTTCGAACAGGGTCTTGGCCTTGATCCCGATTGGCTGGTGCGTCTGGCGGCGCTGGGCGGGGAGGGTTTAACCGACCGTCTGAGGCTCAGCAAAGCAGAGGCCAAACATCTCATCCTGCTGCAAGAGCAGGGATTTGCAGGGCCACCACTGCCTGAGCTTGCCTATCGCCACGGGGCGGAGGTGGCCATCGGGGCGGCTTTGCTGCGGGGCTGTATGGCGGAGGACATGCCCGAGACCGCCGTGTTAGAGACAATAAAAGCCGCCGCTGCGGCCCGTTTCCCGGTAATGGCCAAAGACCTGATGCCGGCGTTCAAAGGCCCGGCTTTGGGCCAAGAGCTTGCCCGGCTCGAACAGCTTTGGGTCAACTCAGGTTTTACGCTGAGCAGAGCGGACCTATTGGCACGCCGCAGCTAGGTCGACATTGCGGGGAAATTCGTCTATCCAAAGCGCATTACGAGGGAGATGGGCGAAATGTACCGCGGGATCTGGTTCAGCTAAGCTGGCATAACCGTTGCCCCTTTGCGGCTTTGCTATTGGGCAGCGCCGAACATTTTGACATCTATTTTTCAAGGTCTCCCCATGTTTCGCTTTTTCGAAAATCTCGTCGATCCCTATGTCACCTATCGCGAAAAAGACGTCCCGCCCCAGGGGCTCTGGCCCTTTCTGCGGGACTATGCGCAGCCGTTCAAAAAGGTGTTCGCCCTCGCCAGCGTGATGGCGATCCTCGTCGCCGCGATCGAGGTTGGTCTGATCTACTACATGGGCCGCATCGTCGATCTGCTGGGCAGCGATCCCGCGCAGATGTGGGCGGACCGTGGGACCGAGCTGATCCTCGTAGCGTTGGCCGTGTTGTTGCTGCGGCCCATGGTGCAGGCGGTCGATGTGATGCTACTGAACAATGCCATCTTGCCGAACTTCGGGACGTTGATCCGTTGGCGGGCGCATCGTCATGTCTTGCGGCAATCCGTGGGCTGGTTCGAGAACGACTTCGCCGGGCGTATTGCCAACCGGATCATGCAAACGCCACCGGCAGCGGGGGAGGTGGTCTTTCAGGTCTTCGATGCGATTTCTTACTCGTTGGCCTATATGATCGGCGCGGCGATCCTGCTCTCCACCTCGGATATCCGTTTGTTAGTGCCGCTTTTGGGGTGGTTCATTCTCTATGGCGGCTTGGTGGCTTGGACGATCAAACGGGTTGGTCCCGCCTCTAAAGCGGCGTCGGACGCGCGCTCGCAGGTGACGGGGCGCGTGGTGGATGCCTATACCAATATCCATTCGGTCAAGATGTTCGCGCATCATGATCTAGAGGTGGATTTCGCGGGCGAGGCGATTGAAGAGGCACGGCGCACGTTTCAAGGTGAGATGCGTATTTTCACCATCATGGATGTGGTTCTGACCCTCCTCAACGGCATGTTGATCGTGGGCGTGGTCGGCTGGGCCTTGGTGCTGTGGATGGGGGCCGAGGCAAGTGTTGGTGTCGTCGCCGCTGCCGCCGCACTGGCTTTGCGGCTGAACTCCATGACCGGTTGGATCATGTGGGCGCTGTCGAGCTTTTTCCGCGAATTGGGTGTCGTCGCCGAAGGGATGGAGACCATTGCCCAGCCCCTCGCGCTCACTGACCGCCGCGACGCGCCGCCGCTGAAGCTGACCGAAGGGCGGATCGAAATGGCCGGGCTCAGCCATCACTACGGGCGCGACAGTGGCGGGGTTCAGGGCATCAATATCACCGTGCAGCCGGGCGAGAGGATCGGCCTTGTGGGCCGCTCGGGCGCGGGGAAATCGACCCTCGTGAAGCTGATACTGCGGTTCTACGACGCCGAAACGGGTGAAATCCGGATCGACGGGCAGGACATCGCGCAGGTCCGGCAAGACAGTCTGCGACGCCATATCGGCGTGGTGCAGCAGGATTCCTCGCTGCTGCATCGCTCGGTGCGGGAGAATATCCTCTATGGCCGCCCCGACGCAACCGAGGCCGAGATGATTGCGGCGGCGAAACAGGCGCAGGCACATGAGTTCATCCTCGATCTGACCGACCCAGAGGGGCGCGCGGGCTATGACGCGCGGGTGGGCGAGCGGGGCGTGAAGCTGTCCGGCGGGCAGCGGCAGCGGATCACGCTGGCACGGGTGATCCTCAAGGACGCGCCGATCTTGTTGCTGGACGAGGCGACAAGCGCGCTCGACAGTGAGGTGGAGGCCGTCATTCAAGAAACGCTCTATGGCATGATGGCGGGCAAGACGGTCATCGCCATCGCGCACAGGCTGTCGACGATTGCCGAAATGGACCGAATTCTGGTTCTGGATCAAGGCCGTATCGTCGAAGAAGGCAGCCATGACGCGCTTTTGCAGAAAGCTGGCCTATATGCAGCTTTCTGGCACCGTCAGTCGGGCGGTTTTCTCGCATTGGATGACAAGACGTGAGCATTTCGAACTGGATCAATCCGTTTCGCCCCGCCGAGGGGCCGCCACCGCAAACCCTTTGGGCCTTCATCCGCTGGTGCCTTGCGGGCGCTTGGCCGGTGCTCTGGCTCGCGGCATTCCTGTCGGCCGCCGCGGGCGCCATGGAGGCGGGCACGGCGTGGATTTTGGGCAAGGTGATCGATGCCACGGTCAGCGCGGGGCCGGAGCGGTTTTTTGAAGGCAGCAGTCTGGTTCTGGTCTTGGGCGCGATCGCCTTTTTCCTTGTGGCGCGTCCCGTGCTGTTTGGCCTTTCTTCGGCCTCCAACGCGATCATGGTGCAGCCCAATGTGAACCCGCTGGTGCTGTCGCGGCTGCACCGTTGGACATTGGGGCAGAACGTAAATTTCTTTGACGAAGATTTCGCCGGGCGCATCGCGCAAAAGCAGATGCAGGCGGCGCGGGCGGTGACGGATGTGGCCGCCGAGGTGATCAACGTGGTGGCCTTTGCGCTCGCCTCTCTCGTGGGGTCGGTGGCGCTGCTTTTGGCGATCGACTGGCGCGTGGCGGTTGGATTTTCCGTCTGGTTGGTGATGTATCTGGCACTGATCAACTGGTTCTTGCCGCGCGTGCGCAAGCGAGCCGCAGGCCGGGCCGGGGCGCGGGCGATGGTGTCGGGGCAGGTGGTCGATACGATCACCAACATCAAGACGGTGAAACTCTTTGCCCATGCCGATCACGAAGACCGCGCCGCACTTTCCGCGATGCAGAGCTTTCGCGCCCGGGCGTTGGAGTTTGGCTATCTCGCCGCCGGGTTCCGTCTGGCGCTGATGAGCCTTGCGGGGCTTTTGCCGGTTCTGCTTTTGGGCGGGACGATCCTGCTGTGGCAGCGCGGATTGGCGAGCGAGGGCGATATCGTCGCCTCCGGCGCCATCGCGATCCGCATCGCGCAGATGACCGGCTGGGTCTCTTTCACGCTGATGGCGATCTATTCCAATATCGGGGAGGTCGAAGACGGCATGCGCACGCTGACGCCGCGCGTGCGCCTCGATGATGAGCCTGATGCGCAGGAATTGGTGGTCGAGGCCGGGCAAATCGAATTACGCGATCTGGGCTTTGCCTATGGTCGCCAGACTGGGGGGATCGACCGCATTTCGCTGACCATCCAACCGGGTGAAAAACTGGGCATCGTCGGCGCTTCGGGGGCGGGGAAATCGACCCTCGTGGCGCTGCTTTTGCGGCTCTATGAACCGGAGCAGGGCAAGATATTGATCGACGGGGTAGATACCACAACGGTCACCCAAGAGAGCCTGCGCCGCAATATCGGCATGGTCACGCAGGAGACGGCGATGTTCAACCGCTCCGCGCGGGACAACATCCTGTACGGTCGCCCCGACGCGACAGAGGCCGAGGTCATTGCCGCCGCCGAACGCGCCGAGGCGCATGAGTTCATTCAGCAACTCGAAGATCATAAAGGTCGCCGCGGCTATGACGCGCATCTGGGCGAGCGGGGGGTGAAGCTCTCCGGCGGCCAGCGCCAGCGCATCGCCCTGGCCCGGGCGATCCTGAAAGACGCGCCGATACTGGTGCTGGACGAAGCGACAAGTGCGCTGGATAGCGAGGTGGAGGCCGCGATTCAGCAGACCCTAGACCGTGTGATGGAGGGCAAAACCGTGCTGGCCATCGCCCACCGTCTGTCCACCCTGACCGAGATGGACCGGATCATGGTGCTGGACGCGGGCCGCATTGCCGAGATCGGCAGCCATGCCGATTTGCTTGCCCAAGACGGGCTTTATGCGCGCTATTGGCAACGGCAGTCGGGCGGGTTTCTGGATGTGAAGGCGGCGGAATAGGCTTTCCCAGTCGCCTTTGCCGCGCTATGGGCAGGCTATGACAGAACATGAAATCTTGCGTCTCGGCCACCACGGCGATGGCATCGCCGAAGGTCCGATCTTTGCCCCGATGACCCTGCCGGGGGAAACCGTCACCGGCGTTGTCGATGGGCAGCAGCTTCGCGATGTGCGGATCGTCACCCCCTCCGACCAGCGGGTCGCGCCGCCCTGTCGCCATTTCAAATCCTGCGGCGGCTGCCAGCTGCAACATGCCGCGGATGATTTCGTGGCGGCGTGGAAGGTCGATGTGGTGCGCAATGCGCTTTCGGCTCATGGGTTAGAGACAGAATTTCGCCCCATCCAAACCTCCCCCGCGCAATCGCGCCGTCGGGCGACATTTGCCGCACGGCGGACGAAAAAGGGTGCCATGGCGGGCTTTCATGGCCGCGCCTCTGACGTATTGATCGAGGTGCCGGGCTGTCAGTTGGTCGATCCTGCCTTGCTCCCGGGGCTGAAGGTGGCCGAGGAACTCGCGCTGATCGGCACCAGCCGAAAGGCCGAATTGGCCGTCACCGTGACCCTGTCGGAAGAGGGGCTCGACGTCTCTGTCGCCAACGGCAAACCGCTGGACGGGCCGCTGCGGCAGCAATTGGCACAGGCATGTGAGGCGCTGGCGCTGGCCCGTTTGACATGGGATGGCGAGGTGATCGCGATGCGCGCGCCACCGGCGCAGCGCTTTGGCGGGGCGCCGGTCACGCCGCCGCCGGGCGCTTTCTTGCAGGCGACCCGCCATGGCGAAGCGGCCTTGCTCGATGCGGTCAAGGATGCCCTGGGCGAGGCCGAGGTCGTGGCCGATCTTTTCGCAGGTTGTGGCACCTTTGCCTTGCCCCTGGCGCAGCAGGCGCGGGTGCATGCGGTGGAGGGCGATGCCGAGATGATCGCCGCGCTGGAAGGGGGCTGGCGTCGGGCCAAGGGGGCAAAACCCCTCACCGCCGAGGCGCGCGACCTGTTTCGCCGCCCGCTTTTGCCGGATGAACTGGCCAAGATCGACGCCGTTGTGCTCGACCCGCCGCGCGCGGGGGCGGAGGCGCAGGTGGCCGAGATCATCCGCGCCGCGGTGCCGCGCGTGGCCTATGTCTCCTGCAATCCGGTGAGCTTTGCCCGCGATGTGCAGAACATGGTCGCGGCGGGCTATCGGTTGGAGTGGGTGCAGGTGGTGGACCAATTCCGCTGGTCGTCCCATGTGGAACTCGCCGCCTGTCTGACCCTACCTGAAAGCTGAGCCACGGGCCGATTTGGCACTGTGGCTCACAGCTTTTTGAGTGAAATTAATCCCTCTCTATGGTAACGCGAATAAAAAGGGCCGGAATGGCCAGGGCGTTGAGGGCACAGTGATGAAACGCAGGACAATGATACTTGGCGGCACCGCTATGGTGGCGCTTGGCGCGTGCAGCAGCAGCAAATTCAAACGCTACAACGGTCCCGAAGTGACCTATGTGGTTGTGAATAAAAGCCAACGCCGCATGATGCTGTTGCACCATAACCGTGTGCTAGAGGATTACCCGATCAGGCTGGGCTTTGCTCCGGTGGGTCACAAAGCCTTTGAGGGGGATGGGCGCACGCCCGAAGGGCTATACCGAATCGACCGGCGCAACCCGAACAGCCGTTTCCATCTTTCCGTCGGGATCGACTACCCGAACGCCCGCGATATCGAGAATGCCCGCGCCATGGGCAAAAGCCCCGGTGGCGATATCTTTATCCACGGGCAGAAAGACCCGCGGAAGAAGGAAAAGCACGACTGGACTTGGGGCTGTATCGCGGTCACCAACAAGGAAATCGAAGATGTCTACGCGATGGTGCGCGACGGCACGCCGATCCTGATCACGCCCTAAGCATCGTTCAAAACGACACCGGCCCCCGCAGGGGCCGGATCGGTCGGTTAATCAGGCAGAGATCAGTTGCCGACGACCAGCGTCCACCAGATCTTGCCACCGTTTTCCTGATACCAGGAAAAGCCCATCTGGCGGCCATCGGGGGCCATCAGAATGCGGCGCGTGTCAGGTTGTTCCATCCAAGCCGCGAGGGTCTCAAGCTCGGTCTCATAGGTTTCCGAGATCACCTCACCGACCAAACCGCCGGTATAGCCCACACGCTGGATACGATCGATGGGCGAGGATCCGTCGGAGCCGAAATGCCAAGGGCGGTTTTGCACCGACATGTCGCGCGAATGGGTCGCGGCAGCGGCGTTCAGCTTGGCATCCAGCGCCAGCGGCGTCACCCCGGCAGAGCTGCGCAGCGCGTTGACGGAATCGAGCATGCGGAACTGGATCGTACCCGCGTCGGAGCGGCTGATGCGGTAGGAACCGCCGGCTTTGCCGCCGGTCGTACTGGCGGGGGTACAGGCAGCCAGCGCAACCGTCAGCGCCAGCAGAATGGACAGGATACGGATCATATGAGCGCTCCACGCAATGAAGTTTTTTCTGCCTTACATCGGGGCGCGTTGCAGTTCAAACGCACATAGGCATGACTCTGCCGTGCGGCCCCGGTTTCAATTGAAACTGCGTCTTTCGAGCCATATAAGTGGCATTAATTAGCATAATTACAGTTTTGGAGACGCTCCATGTCCGCTCCCCGTTTTTCGATCAAGAGCCGCCGTGGCTTCCTCGCTGGCAGCGCCGCGATGCTCGCCGCACCCGCGCTGGCGCAAAGCACCTCATCTTTCAACTCCACCGCCACGACCGAGACGGAGCGTGATCTGACCGAAGCGGTCAAGCGCAATGTCTCGAGCTTCCGGATGCTGGATTGGCGCCCCTATTTCAGCAACACGCGCAATGGCGCGGTGCTGGTCGATATCGACAGCCGGGCGGTGCACTACTGGTCCGAGGATCAGAGCGTTTACAAACTTTACCCCTCCTCGGTGCCGCTGACCGAAGACCTCACACGCCGTGGCCGGACCCGTGTTATCAAAAAGGTCGAGGGGCCAAGCTGGCGTCCGACGCCCTCCATGCTCAAGCGCAATCCCGAATGGCCGCCCTATGTCGGCCCCGGCCCGGACAACCCTCTGGGCACCCATGCGCTGTACCTCAGCTGGACCTACTATCGTATCCACGGAACCCACGACACAAGAAAAATTGGACGTAAGTCTTCCAATGGTTGCATCGGGCTCTACAACGAACATATCGCCGAACTTTTTGCCCTGACAAAGGTCGGCACACAGGTGTTGCTAATTTGACGACATCCCCCTGATTCCTTGATGCAATAGCTGATTCCGGGTTTGCAAACTTTTGCCGATACTGTTTAGAACAGGATTACGAGGTAAGTCTTGGGTGCGTGTATGTATATGATACAGCACGCCTATTCTGGAGGTTATGTTATGAAGAAACTCGTTCTCGCCGCTGCTCTGTCCGCTGCTGCATCGACTGCTTTTGCTGGTTCGCTGGCCGAGCCGATCGTCGAAGCACCGGTCATCGTGGAAGAAACAACAGGTTCGTCCTCGGGCATCCTGGTTCCCCTGATCCTGCTGGCTCTGGTTGCCGCAGCTGTTGCTTCCGACTAATCGGAACTGACGATCAAACGGAAAAGGCGGTGCAATGCACCGCCTTTTTTGTATTCTGCGCAAGGTTCTGAAAAGGGGCCGCCGGCGCGACCCCAAAGCGGGATTAGACCCAGCCGGCCAGATTTTCACTGATGATCGTGGTCAGCGTTTCGATATGCGCCGCATCGTCGTTCAGGCAGGGAATATAGGTAAAATCCTCGCCGCCTGCTTCTTCAAAGCTTTCCTTGATCTCTTCGTTGATCTCTTCCAGCGTTTCGATGCAATCGGCTGAGAAGGCAGGCGCGCAGACGGCGATGCTTTTCTTGCCCGCCTTGGCCTGACGCGCGACTTCTTCGACGGTATAGGGTTGCAGCCATTCCTCCGGGCCGAACTGCGATTGGAAGGTCGTGATGATCTCGCTGCCGTCCCAGCCTAGCCGTTCTTTCAGCAGGCGCGTCGTCTTCTGACATTGGCAATGGTAGGGGTCGCCTTCAATCAGATAGCGCTGCGGCAGACCGTGGTAGGAGCAGACCAGCAGATCGGGCTTCTTGTCCTTCGCGGCATAGGCCCGTTCGACCGATTGCGCCAGCGCTTCGATATAGTCGGGCCGGTCGAAATAGGGGGCCACGGTGCGCGAGGCGGGTTGCCATTTCTCCTTCGCCAGAGCGGCAAAGAAAGCGTCATTCGCCGTCGCCGTGGTGGCCCCGGCATATTGCGGATAAAGCGGGAAAAACAATATCTTCTGGCATCCGGCGGCGACCATCGCCTCGACCTTGGAACGGGTCGAAGGGTTGCCATAGCGCATGGCGTAATCGACCATCACATCGGCCCCGTAGCGCGCTTCGATCGCCGCCTTGATCTTGGCGGTTTGCGATTTGGTGATTGTGGCCAGCGGGCTTTCGTTCTCGGCCTCGTTCCAGATGGATTTATAGGCCGCGCCGCTTGCGAAAGGGCGTTTGGTGAGGATCACCGTCTGCAACAGCGGTTGCCATTTCCACGGGCTGTAGTCGATCACCCGGCGGTCCGAAAGGAACTCGCTCAGGTAACGGCGCATCGACCAATAGTCATAGCCGTCCGGCGTGCCAAGGTTGGCGAGCAGAACACCAACCTTGGGACGCGGGACTTTGGGATGATCGCTGGGGCCGTGTTCGGGCCGGGTGGGGTCGGCTTGGGCGGATTGGGGCTGGGCTGCCTGCATGGGGGTTTCCTCGCATATGATCCGCGCAGAGATAGCCGCTTTGCCGATTGGGTCAATCGGGGAGGGGTTCCTCGCGACTATTCAGCGCATCTGCCAGCCGTTGCTGCGCCGATCCGGGGCGCAACGGTTTCTGTTGGCTTTCGTCCGGCGCCCAACCGGCAAGAAAGATCATGTCGAAGGTCGCCGTGATCCGGCCCGAGGCGGCGGTGAAATGCGTGGCGTAAAGCTCGGCCGCGCGGGTCAGCACGGCGCGGCCGGTGGGGCGGCGCAGCCGGGCTTGCAGGGCGTTGGTCTCTCCCATCTCGCGCAGGTCGCGCATCAGGGCCCATGCGTCTTCATATTCCACGGACAGCGGTTGGCTATCGGCCACGGGCAGGGCCAGCCCTGCGCGTTGCAGCAGCGCGCCCAGATCGCGCAGTTCGCCCATCGGGGCGATACGGGGCGACAGGCCGCCGGTCACTTCGGCTTCGGCCTGCCCAAGGCAGGCGCGCAACTCATGCAGGGTTTGCCCGCCAAGCGCCACGGCCTGCAACAGCCCGTCAGGGCGCAGCGCGCGGCGGCATTGGATCAACTGGCCAATGGGGTCATTCGCCCAATGCAGCCCCATGGCGTGGATCACCAGATCATGCGCCTGCGGTTCCAGCGCGAGCACCTCGGCCTCGGCGACGATCTTGGCCTTCGGGAAGGCCTCTGCCCAGACTTGGGGGAAGCCGGTCACGATGGCCGGTGCGGTAAACGTTTTCTTAACCAAACTGAGCCGATCCTGAACCTCAGCGGCGGCTGCCTGTTGCAGGAACATGCCCCGCGCCGTCGCGCGGGCGCGGTGCTGGGCGAGGGCCTTGGGGTCGGTCAGGGTGGGCTGTGCTGTCATGGGGAACACATAGAATGCCGCCACGGGGACTTCAAACAGCAGTGTCGCTTATCTATCCGCCGCGCTGTCTGGGATGCGGGGGGCTTGTCGATGCGGATTTCGAGCTCTGCGGCGCTTGCTGGCGGGATACGGCCTTTATCGGGGGGACGGTCTGCGATGCCTGCGGGCTGCCCCTGCCGGGTGGCGGCGATGTGGGTTCACCCCATTGTGATGCCTGTCTCGCCATGCCGCGCCCATGGGCGCAGGGGCGCACGGCGCTCATCTACCGCGATATGGGGCGCAGGCTGGTTCTGGCGCTGAAACATAGCGACCGGCAAGAGATCGCCCGCCCTGCCGCGCGCTGGATGGCGCAAGCGGCGCAGGGCATCTTGCCGCAAGAGGCGTTGATCGCGCCGGTGCCGCTGCATTGGCTCCGCTTGCTGAAACGGCGGTACAATCAATCGGCTCTGCTGGCCAAGGCGCTCTCGGCGGAAACCGGGCTCCGCTGGTGTCCCGATCTGTTGCAGCGGGTCCGGCATACGCCCTCGTTGGAGGGTTTGGGCCGTGCAGCCCGGTATCGCGTCTTGGAGCAGGCGATCCGCGTGCATCCGCGGCGGCGGCACCGTATCATTACGCGACCGGTGATCTTGGTGGACGATGTCTTTACCTCCGGCGCCACATTGACCGCCTGCACGCAGGCCTGTCTGGCTGCCGGGTCCGGCCCGGTTTTCGTGCTGGCACTGGCGCGCGTGGCCAAAGAGACCTAGATCACTGGGCAACGTTAACTGTTCAAAGGGTGATCCTATGCAACCTGTCGAAATCTACACGTCGCCGCTCTGCGGTTTTTGCCATTCCGCCAAACGCCTGCTGACCCAGAAGGGCGCGGCCTTTGACGAAGTCGATGTGCTGTCGGAACCAGAGCGTAAGAAAGAGATGATCCAGCGCGCCGGCGGTGCCCGCACCGTGCCGCAGATTTTCATCGGCGATGTGCATGTCGGTGGCTGCGATGAGCTTTATGCGCTGGACCGTGCCGGCAAGCTGGACGCATTGCTGAGCGACAGATGAAAATCGCGCTGCTGCAACTCAACGTCTCGGACGACCCCGCCGCCAACCTGGTCGAGACCCGCGCCCTGCTGCACGCGGCCGTGGCGGGCGGGGCCGAGTTTGTCTTGACCCCCGAGGTGACGAATTGCGTCAGCACCAGTCGGTCTCACCAACAGTCGGTGCTGGCCTATGAGGAAGACGATGCCACCCTCGCAGCCCTGCGCGAAGAGGCGGCGAAGGCGGGCATCTGGCTGCTGATCGGCTCGCTCGGTCTGAAAACGCGCGGGGGCGACGGGCGCTTTGCCAATCGGTGTTTCCTGATTTCCCCGCAGGGGGAGATCGTCGCGCGTTACGACAAAATCCACATGTTCGACGTGGATATCAACGAGACCGAAAGCTACCGCGAGTCCGCGGGCTATCGCCCCGGCGACAAGGCCGTGCTGGCCGAGACGCCTTTTGGCAAGATAGGCATGTCGATCTGCTATGACATGCGCTTCCCGGCGCTCTATCAAGCCTTGGCCGAGGCGGGCGCGCGTATCCTGACCATGCCTGCGGCCTTCTCTTCGGTCACCGGGGCTGCGCATTGGCACAGCCTGCTGCGGGCGCGGGCGATTGAGAATGGCTGCTATGTGCTGGCCCCGGCCCAGACGGGCACCCATGCCAGCACCGCGCATAAGACCCGCGACACCTATGGCCATTCGCTGGTCGTGGCCCCTTGGGGGGAGGTGGTGTTGGATGCCGGAACGGCCCCCGGCGTTTACTTTTGTGACATGGACATGGAAGAATGTGACAAGGCCCGCGCCAAAGTGCCCAGCCTTGCCAACCGCCGCCTCTTTGCCGCGCCCTGACCGGACCGAAAATGACCGACGATAAAAATACCCTTGCGATCATGTTGTTCGGAGAATTGCTGGCCGCCGACCAATCGGTGCGCAGCCGCCTGACACGGGTGCTGCCGCGGGGCATGGAGATTTCGCATTTCTCGGTGCTGAACAGCTTGTCGTGGCACGGCGGCGAACGCTCGCCCGCGCAATTGGCCGAGACATTCAATGTCACTCGCGGGGCGATGACCAATACGCTGAGCAAACTGGAGTGGGCCGGTTACGTCCATATCCGCCCCGATTGGGACGACGCGCGGCGCAAGATGGTCGCGATCAGCCCCGCCGGGCGGCAGGCACGGGATGCGGCGGTGAATGCGATCACGCCGATGATCTCGAACGTGGTGGGGGAGCTTGGCGAAGAACAGGTCCGCGCCACGCTCCCGATCCTGCGCGCGCTCAGACGCCAGTTGAGCCAGGGTTGAGGCCCGGATTAAGGCTGGCTGTAACGTAGTTCACGCTCAAATCCCGATCCGACAGGCGCCACGACCATGCGACGGGGTTAAAGACGAAACCCTTGCGGTCCACCGGCTCCAGCCCGGCGCGGCTCAAAAGATCGTAAAGCTCGTCCGGGGTGATGAACTTGTTCCAGTCATGGGTGCCCTTTGGCAGCCAGCGCATCACATGCTCGGCCCCGACAATCGCCATCATAAAGGACTTCGGGTTGCGGTTCAGGGTCGAACAGATGTGCAGCCCGCCGGGTTTCAGCAGGCGGCGGCAGGCGATCAGGTAGTCGATGGGAGATGCGACATGTTCGACCACCTCCATGTTCAGCACCACGTCGAATTTCTCACCGGCATCGGCCATGGTTTCGGCGGTGGTGTGGCGGTAGTCGATCTCCAGCCCCGATTGCTGCGCGTGGATCTGCGCCACGGGGATGTTGCCCGCCGCCGCATCCGCGCCCACCACATCGGCCCCAAGCCGCGCCATCGGTTCGGACAGCAACCCGCCGCCGCAGCCGATGTCGAGAATGCGCAGCCCCGCGAAGGGGGTGGGGGCCGTCAGATCGCGGTCGAACTCCCCCGCGATCTGGCTGGTGATATAGTCCAACCGGCAGGGGTTCAGCATGTGCAGCGGTTTGAACTTGCCGTTCAGATCCCACCATTCGGCGGCCATGGCTTCGAATTTGGCGATCTCGGCGGGGTCGATGGTTGATTGATCCGCTTGCATTCTGATCTCCCTGTGCTCTTTTGGGTTCAATGACTATATAGGGCGGCAATGGACAAGTATCCCGACCAAAAACGCGGCGCGCCGCATCTTTATCCGCCGGTTGAGCCTTTCGACCAGCGGATGTTGTCCGTAGGGCAGGGGCATCAGGTCTATGTCGAGCAATGCGGCAACCCCGAGGGCATTCCCGTCGTGGTGCTGCACGGCGGCCCCGGCGGCGGTTGCAGCCCGGCGATGCGGCGGTATTTCGACCCTAAGGTTTACCGCGTGGTGCTGTTCGATCAGCGCGGCTGCGGGCGCTCCACCCCGCACGCCTCGGTCACGGACAACACGACATGGCATTTGGTCGCGGATATCGAGCTGATTCGCACCACTCTCGGCATCGACAAATGGATGGTTTTCGGCGGCTCTTGGGGCGCGACGCTGTCGCTGATCTATGCCCAAGCGCACCCCGAAGCGGTGCGCCATCTGATCCTGCGCGGCGTCTTTTTGATGACGCAGGCCGAGCTTGATTGGTTCTACGGTGGTGGGGCCGGACGGTTCTGGCCAGAGCTTTGGGCACGTTTCGTGAACCTCATCCCCGAAGATGAGCGGCACGATCTGATCGCGGCCTATCACCGGCGGCTGTTCTCGGGCGATTTGCGGGTCGAGCAGGACTATGGCCGCGCCTGGGCCGCTTGGGAGAACGCGCTTGCCTCGGTGCATTCCGATGGCGTGTCCCATGGCGGTCCATCCGCCTATGCACGGGCCTTTTCGCGGTTGGAAAATCATTATTTCACCAACAATGGCTTTTTAGAATTCGACGGTCAGATCCTCGAACATATGGGGCGGATCGCGCATATCCCGGGGGTCATCGTGCAGGGGCGCTATGACATGATCTGCCCCCCTTCGGGCGCCTATGCGCTGGCCGAACGCTGGCCCAATGCCGACCTGCGGATGATCCGGGATGCGGGCCACGCCCTGTCGGAGCCGGGGATCAGTGCCGAATTGGTGCGCACGATGGATAGGATCGGGCAGCGATGAGCGGGCGCAACTCTCTGCTGGATCGCCGCGCGCTTTTCACCAGCGGTGCGGCGGCGGCCCTGCTGGCCGCGACAGGTGCGAGCGCAGGGGAGCCACCCCGGCGCGGCGGTCGTTTGCGGCTGGCGCTGTCGGGCGCCACGCGAGAGGATACTTGGGTCGATGGTCACGGGCTCTTCATGCAGGTCGCGCGTCAGGGCATGATCTTTGACACGCTGACCGAGGTTACCGGCAATGGCATCCTCAAGGGCGAGTTGGCGGTGGCTTGGCAGGCCAGCGATGGCGCGCGGCAGTGGCAGTTCGATCTGCGCCCCGATGTGCGTTTTCACGATGGTCACCCCCTGACCGCCCGCGATGTAGTGGCCAGCCTGCGCGGTCCGCTAGCGGGTGCCGAGGTCACGGTTCAGGACGATCTGCGCGTGCAGGTCACATTGGCGGCGGCGAATCCCGACCTGCCGCTGCTGCTGGCGCAATCGCGCTATGTGATCCGCCCCGCCCATGCGCCCGAGGCCGGGATCGGCACCGGGCTTTACCGTCTGCGGCGCTTTTCCGCCGGACGTCAGGTTTTGGCCGAACGGGTAGAGACGCATTACAAGGACGGCACCGCCGGGTGGTTCGATACGGTCGAACTGGTCTCGATCCCCGCCCGAGAAGTGCGGGCGCAGGCGCTGAGCGAAGGGCTTGTTGATGCAGCGGATTTACCCGCGCGGCCCCGTTACCGCGACCGGGGGGATGTGACCCTTCAGGCCGACAGCGCAGGCGGGGTCAGCGCATTGTCGGGCGATCTGCGTCAGCCCCCGAACCCCGGACGGCAAGCGCCTATGGACAACCTGCGCGCGCCCGAGCGGTGGTGGTTCGGCTGAGAGGGGTTGCAGTTTCGCCGCATTCGGCCTATATCCCCTTCAACAGCGGCGCTTCCGGGTCCAAACCGAAGGCTCCACCGAATTCGTGAACGGGCCGCGCGCCCGTTTTTTTGTGCCCAGTGAAAATGGATGTCTCATGTCGAATGACCTGATCGCCAAAGCCGCCATCGACCGCCGCCTGGCCGAGATCATCACCCCGGTGATCGAGGACATGGGCTTTGAACTGGTGCGCGTGCGCCTGATGTCGGGCAAGTCCACCACCCTGCAAGTCATGGCCGACCGGCCCGAGGGCGGGATCGAGGTGGATGAATGCGCCAAGATCTCGCAGGCCATCGGCGCCGTGCTGGATGTCGAAGACCCGATCTTGGACGAATATTCGCTTGAGGTCTCCAGTCCTGGCATCGACCGCCCGTTGACGCGGCTTAAGGATTTTGACGCTTTCGAAGGCTATGAGGCCAAGATCGAGACGACCGAGCTGATCGACGGCCGCCGCCGCTTTAAGGGTGAGTTGGCTGGCGTCGAGGGCGGCGAAGTGCTGATCAATGTCGAAGAAGGCACCATCGGGTTGCAATTCGACTGGCTCAGCGATGCCAAACTGGTTCTGACCGACGACCTGATCAAGGAAATGCTCCGCCAGCGCAAAGCGTCTGGTGCGATCGACGAAACCGATTTTGATGATATCGAGACTGAAGAGTCTGCTGAGGGAGACACCTAATGGCCATTACATCTGCAAACCAGCTTGAGCTGTTGCAAACCGCCGAGGCGGTGGCGCGCGAGAAGATGATCGACCCCGGTCTGGTCGTCGAAGCGATGGAGGAATCCCTCGCCCGCGCCGCCAAGTCCCGCTATGGCGCCGAGATGGACATCCGGGTCGACATCGACCGCAAGACCGGCAAGGCCACCTTTACCCGCGTCCGCACCGTGGTCGAGGATGACGAGCTTGAGAACTATCAGGCCGAGTTCACCGTGGAGCAGGCCAAGCAGTATATGGCCGATCCCAAGGTTGGCGATACTTTCGTCGAGGAAGTGCCCCCGGTCGAAATGGGCCGTATCGCGGCGCAGTCGGCCAAGCAGGTGATCTTGCAAAAGGTCCGCGAAGCCGAGCGTGACCGCCAGTACGAAGAGTTCAAAGACCGCGCCGGCACCATCATCAACGGTCTGGTCAAGCGCGAGGAATATGGCAACGTCATCGTCGACGTGGGCGCTGGCGAAGCGATCCTGCGCCGGAACGAGAAGATCGGCCGCGAAAGCTATCGCCCGAACGACCGCATCCGCGTCTATATCAAAGACGTGCGCCGCGAGCAGCGCGGCCCGCAGATTTTCCTCAGCCGCACCGCGCCTGAATTCATGGCCGAGTTGTTCAAGATGGAGGTGCCGGAGATCTATGACGGCATCATCGAGATCAAAGCGGTCGCCCGCGACCCCGGTTCGCGCGCCAAGATCGCCGTGATCTCGCATGACGGCTCCATCGACCCCGTGGGTGCCTGCGTCGGTATGCGCGGCAGCCGCGTGCAGGCCGTGGTGAACGAGCTTCAGGGCGAGAAGATCGACATCATTCCGTGGAACGAAGACCAGCCCACCTTCCTCGTGAACGCGCTTCAGCCCGCGGAAGTGTCGAAAGTGGTTCTGGACGAAGAAGCCGGCAAGATCGAAGTCGTCGTGCCCGAAGAGCAGCTGTCGCTCGCCATTGGTCGTCGTGGTCAAAACGTGCGTCTGGCCAGCCAGTTGACCGGTCTCGACATCGACATCATGACCGAAGAGCAGGAAAGTCAGCGCCGTCAGGCCGAGTTCGAACTGCGCACCAAGCTGTTCATGGACAACCTCGATCTCGACGAATTCTTCGCCCAGCTTCTGGTCTCCGAAGGTTTCACCAACCTCGAAGAAGTGGCCTATGTCGAAGTTGACGAACTGTTGGTCATCGACGGTGTGGACGAAGACACGGCGGGTGAGTTGCAGGCCCGCGCCCGTGACGTGCTTGAAGCGCAGAACAGGGCGGCGCTTGATAACGCCCGCGCACTGGGTGTCGAAGACAGTCTGGTTGAATTTGAGGGGCTGACCCCCCAAATGATAGAAGCGCTGGCCAAAGACGATGTCAAAACGCTGGAAGATTTCGCCACCTGTGCCGATTGGGAACTGGCTGGCGGCTGGACCACGGTCAATGGCGAGCGTGTCAAAGACGACGGCGCGCTTGAGCCCTTTGATGTTAGCCTTGAAGATGCGCAGGCCATGATCATGACCGCGCGCGTCATGCTGGGCTGGGTCGACCCGGCCGAGCTTGAGGGCGACGCGGAAGAAGACGACGTAGAAACAGACGGCGAAACCGCCGAGGAGGCCGAGGCCTAATCGGGCCTCGGGGGTTGCACATGGGACGCGGTGGCGCCTCGAAAGACCGCTCAGACGGTGCGGAACGCAAGTGCATCGCCACGGGCGAGGTGCAGCCGAAACACGGGTTGATCCGTTTCGTGATCGGCCCGGACAATCAGGTGTACCCGGATATTCTGGGTAAACTGCCGGGCCGGGGCATCTATGTCGCGGCGGATCGTGCGGCGCTGGAATTGGCCATCAAGAAAAAGGCCTTTTCCCGCTCGGCGAAACAGCCGGTTACCCTGCCCGACGGGCTGGTCGACGAGGTCGAGCAGCAGTTGGCGCGCCGGGTGGTCGAGTTGATCTCGCTCCAGCGCAAGGCGGGCAAGGCGGTCGCCGGTTACGAAAAGGTCAAGGGTTGGTTACAAACCGAAGAGGCCGAAGTATTGATACAGGCCGTAGATGGGTCAGGGCGCGGTAAGTCCAAGCTGAGCACCCCACACTATGGTCATTACATCGGTTGGTTGACAGCCGATGAATTGGGTTTGGCATTCGGTCGCCAAACTGTGATACATGGGGCGCTCGCCTCTGGTGGACTCACGCAACGTGTTGTAGAGGAAGCCGGTAGACTTAAAGGCGTGCGCGTAAACGAGGGTGGCAACGGCCATCCGAAAGGATAGACGAGCTTCATGAGCGATAGTGACGGCAAGAAAACATTGGGTCTGCGCGGTGGCGCACGTCCGGGGAACGTAAAGCAAAGCTTTAGCCACGGGCGTACCAAAAACGTTGTGGTCGAAACCAAGCGCAAACGTGTTGTGGTGCCCAAACCGGGTGGCCAGAAATCAACAGGTCCGGGCGCCGGGCCGATTGGCGATCCCAAGAAGCGCCCCGCAGGCATCACCGATGCCGAGATGGAGCGCCGTCTGAAGGCCGTTCAGGCCGCCAAGGCCCGTGAGGCCGAGGAAGCCGCGCAGCGTGAAGCCGAAGAAAAAGCCCGCGCCGAAGAGCGTGAGCGTCGCCGGGCCGAGCTTGAGGCCAAAGAGCGCGAAGAGCGTGAGCGCGAAGAAAGCCTCAAGGCCAAGGCCGAGGAAGACGCCCGTCGCAAGGCAGAGGCCGAAGCGGCGGCTGCTGCCCCCGCGCCGGAACCTGCCGCTGCACGCGAGCCGGGCAACAAACCTGCGCCCGCCGCCACGCCGCGCAAAACCACCGACCGTGACCGCGACGACACCAAGAAGCGCAGCAAAGGTGGCGACAGCCGCCGCGCGGGCAAGCTGACCGTCAATCAGGCACTTGCCGGTGGCGAAGGTGGCCGTCAGCGCTCCATGGCGCAGATGAAGCGCAAGCAAGAACGTGCGCGTCAAAAAGCGATGGGTGGTCAGGTCGAGCGTGAAAAGATCGTGCGTGACGTGCAACTGCCGCCCGCCATCGTGGTCTCTGAACTCGCCAACCGTATGGCCGAGAAGACCGGCGCGGTGGTCAAGGCACTGATGCAAAACGGCCTGATGGTGACCCAGAACGAAACCATCGACGCCGATACAGCTGAACTGATTATCGAGGAATTCGGCCACAAAGTGGTGCGCGTTTCCGACGCCGATGTCGAAGATGTCATCAAAGAGGTTGAGGACGATCCGAAGGATCTGCAATCGCGTCCCCCGGTCATCACGATCATGGGCCACGTCGACCACGGCAAAACCTCGCTGCTGGACGCGATCCGCAACGCCAAAGTTGTGGCGGGCGAAGCCGGTGGCATCACCCAGCACATCGGCGCCTATCAGGTGAAAACCGACAATGGCACCGTGCTGTCCTTCCTCGACACGCCGGGTCACGCGGCCTTCACCTCCATGCGCTCGCGCGGGGCTCAGGTGACGGATATCGTGGTTCTGGTGGTCGCGGCGGATGACGCTGTGATGCCGCAGACGGTCGAAGCGATTGCCCACGCGAAAGCGGCCAAAGTGCCGATGATCGTGGCGATCAACAAGATCGACAAACCCGCCGCCAATGCCGACAAGGTCCGTACCGACCTGCTTCAGCACGAAGTCATCGTCGAGAAGATGTCGGGCGACGTGCAAGATGTCGAAGTTTCGGCGGCCACGGGTCAAGGTCTGGACGATCTGCTCGAAGCCATCGCGCTGCAGTCGGAAATCCTCGAACTCAAGGCGAACCCGAACCGGGCCGCCGTAGGTGCAGTGATCGAAGCGCAGCTTGACGTGGGCCGCGGCCCCGTCGCGACTGTGCTGGTTCAGAACGGCACGCTGCGTCAGGGTGATATCTTCGTCGTGGGTGAGCAGTACGGTAAGGTTCGTGCGCTGATCAACGACCAAGGCGAGCGCGTCAAAGAAGCCGGGCCCTCGGTGCCGGTGGAGGTGCTGGGCATCAACGGCACGCCCGAGGCCGGTGACGTATTGAACGTGACCGAGACCGAAGCGCAGGCCCGTGAGATTGCCGAGTATCGCGCACAGGCCGCCAAGGACAAACGTGCCGCTGCCGGTGCGGCCACCACGCTGGAACAGCTGATGGCCAACGCCAAGGCGGATGAGAACGTGAGCGAGCTGCCGATCTTGGTCAAGGCCGACGTGCAAGGTTCTGCCGAAGCCATCGTTCAGGCGATGGAAAAGATCGGCAACGACGAAGTCCGCGTTCGGGTTCTTCACTCCGGTGTGGGCGCGATCACCGAGACGGATGTCGGCCTTGCCGAAGCCTCCGGCGCGCCGATCATGGGCTTCAACGTGCGTGCCAATGCCTCGGCCCGGAACACGGCCAACCAGAAAGGCGTCGAGATCCGTTACTATTCGGTCATCTATGACCTTGTGGATGACGTCAAAGCGGCTGCAAGCGGCCTGCTCAGCGCCGAGATCAAAGAGAACTTCATTGGCTACGCCAATATCAAAGAGGTCTTCAAGGTCACCGGTGTGGGCAAAGTCGCAGGCTGTCTGGTCACCGAGGGCGTCGCCCGCCGCAGCGCCGGTGTGCGTCTGCTGCGCGACAACGTCGTGATCCACGAAGGCACGCTGAAGACGCTCAAGCGCTTCAAAGACGAGGTGCCCGAGGTTCAGTCCGGTCAGGAATGCGGCATGGCATTCGAAAACTACGAAGACATCCGTCCCGGCGATGTGATCGAGATTTTCGAACGCGAAGAAGTGACCCGCACCTTGGCCTAAGCCGAGCGCTTACAAAACAAATTCTCCAGAGGCCCGGTCAAATTGCCGGGCCTCTGCTTTTGTGAAGGCCTTTTTGCTGTCGTCGAAACTGATCCGCGCCAGATTGACATGCAGGGGCGAGATATCGATCAGGTTAAAATCGTTCGGCTCCCCCCGTTGGCGCGAAGACAGGCTGGTGCCCGCGTGTAGCTGGATCGCCAGATGGCCGTCATGCTCCGGCGCCGGATGGGCAAAGGTGCCCGCGTGCCAGATGTGCAGATGTCCCGAGAGGATCAGGTCCGCTCCGCAGTCCAAGAGCCGCCTGAGCGCCCGTGGCGCGCCGGGGATGGGCTTCTTGTGGGTCTCATTGGGGTGATCCAGCGGATGGTGGCAAACGGCGATGCGCAGGGTTTTTTCGCTCCCACGTGACAGGGCGCGGCAGGCGCGGCCCAAACGGCGCAGGCCCAACTTGCCGGTCTGCCATTTGAACCGGTCGACGGTGTTGATCCCCACGGCAACAAAATCCGCGCCTTCATGGACCGGGGTGAGGTCGTGATTGATCCAGCGCCGGTAATAGCGCCAAGGAGCAAAGAACCGGGTAAAGGGGCGGTGCAGCGGGATATCGTGGTTGCCCGGCACGCTCAGCACCGGGGCGTTGATCCGATCGATAAAGGCTCGTGCGGCGCGATACTCCTTTTCCCGGGCGCGTTGGGTCAGGTCGCCCGAGATGATCACCAGATCGGGGTCATAGCCATTTACGGCTTCCAGCAAAGGTAGCAGAAGGTCGGGGCGGTCCTTGCCGAAGTGCAGGTCGGATAGGTGGATCAAACGGCTCATCTTACGGCCTTTCCGCGCGCGCTCGGCACGTAGATATGAATGGGCGAACTGGCGCGGGTGAGCCGGTACGGCCCGCGCATCACCGCGATCTCCCCATCCCGCGCGACATAGCGTTTGCGCTGTTTCATGCGTATTTCGATCTCGGACCCGCAGAGCATTTCGTAGTCCGTGTGATGTTTCGCGCGGCCCGTGGCCAGCGCCACCGCATGGCGCAGCAGGCCGAAGCGATAGGTGTCAGGGGCGACCAGCAGCACCATATCGCCGCGGGCGATGCAGTCTTGCCCGTCGAGCCCCATTTGATCCAACTGGAAGGCGTTGTTCACCGCGAAAACCAGCGGAGTGCGCAGCTGTGTCTCTTTCTCATCCACCACGATGGTCAGTTTGAGCGAGGTGCGGAAACCGATCAAGGCTTTGATCACTGACCAATAGGCGGCGATCCGGCTGCGGCCCCAACGGCGGTAGATGCCTTCGCGGGTCTTGAGGATCGCGGGATAGGCGCCGATGCTGGCGTTGTTCAAAAAGGTCTCACCATTAATCGTCGCCACATGCAGCGGGCGGCTGTCACCAGCGGCGATGACGTCGACGGCTTCTTCGAGGTTCTCGGGAATGCCGATCGACCGCGCGAAATAGTTGAAGGTGCCCTGCGGGATGATGCCGAGCGGACGGTCGTGGCCCACCATCGCCGAGGACACGCCCGAGATCGTGCCATCCCCGCCCGCGACGGCGATGATCCCAACGCCACTAGACAGCGCCTCACGCGCTGCGCTGGCGGGGTCGTTGCGTTTGTCAATGTGAATGAATTCTGCCGTGATCCCATGCCGCGCAAAGGCGGAGCGGATCGTGTTTTCGGCTTGGTCACCGTCTTGACGGCCTGAACCGCGGTTCAGAATGACGATAGCGCGCTTCGATGACATAAGTTCCCCTGCCAAATGCTCGGGGAAAACGCGGTGGAACGCCTATTTGTTCACCTCAATAGGCGTTCCGAAGAGATTTTTCAGACAGGTCTGCCTTCGAAAATCTTCCCGTCGACCTGAACGGCCATGCGACCGCCCGCCAACATTTTTACAAAGATACCCTGAACGTAAATGGAACTTCCGATTGCGATGGTTCTCAACATGTCGGCACCCTTTCATACAGATGTTACAACTCTGCCTCAGGATGATGCGCATTCGGTTAAAAAATCCGCAACATGCTGAGCGATTGCCGTTCACTAGTGCAATTCTGCCACTCTGCGCTAGAGCCAATCACGCAATATTGATATTAGCGGCACGTCTGCCTCGGGCATCGGATAGGCGCGCATTTCGTTCGGGCGCACCCATTTCAGGATCTGCCCCTCGCGCGAAACCGGGGTGCCGCCCCATTTGCGGCAGGCGAACAGCGGCATCAGCAGGTGGAAATCACTGTAGCTGTGGCTGGCAAAGGTTAGCGGGGCAAGACAGGATTCCCATGTCTCAATCCCCAGTTCCTCGTGCAACTCGCGGATCAACGCCGCCTCTGGTGTCTCTCCCGGTTCGATCTTGCCGCCCGGAAACTCCCAAAGGCCCGCCATCGGCTTGCCTTGGGGCCGTTGGGTCAAGAGCACGCGGCCATCGATGTCGATCAAGGCCGCGGCGGAAACCAGCACTGTCTTCATCTGCTCAGGACCGATAGTCGGCGTTGATATCGATATAGCCATGGGTCAGGTCGCAGGTCCAAACGGTGCACTGCCCCTCACCAAGGCCCAGATCGACCCCGATGGTGATATTCTGACCCTTCATATGCGCGGCGGCATCCTCTTCGGAGTAGTCGGGGCTGCGCCATCCCTCGCGGGCAACTTCGATATCGCCGAACCGGATCGACAAACGGTCACGGTCCGCCGCAGCACCCGATTTCCCGATGGCCATGACGACGCGGCCCCAGTTGGGGTCTTCGCCGGCGATGGCGGTTTTGATCAGGGGGGAGTTCGCGATGGCCATGGCATGAACCTTGGCCTCGTTGTCATTGGAGGCGCCGGTCACGGCCACCTCGACGAATTTCTGCGCGCCTTCGCCATCTTTGACGACCTGATGTGCGAGGTCCATCATCACGTCGCGCAGGGCCGCATCGAATGCCTCGTTGCCCGATACATCGACACCGGAGGCGCCTGTCGCGGCCATGATCAGAGCATCAGAGGTGGAGGTGTCGCTGTCGACGGTGATGCAGTTGAATGTCGTCTCGGTATGGATCGAAAGGCGCTGTTGCAGCGCGTCGGTCGCCAGGACCGCATCGGTAAAGATATAGACCAGCATGGTGGCCATATCGGGCGCGATCATGCCCGAGCCCTTGGCGATCCCCGCGATAGAGACGGTTTTGCCGTCGATCTCAACCTTGGCGCTGGCCCCTTTGGGGAAGGTGTCTGTCGTCATGATGGCGCGCGCCGCGTCTTCGATTCCCGCGGGGTCGAGTTTCGCGTGGAGGTCTCCCAATACGGCAGTGATACGCTCATGTGGCAGCGGCTCGCCGATCACCCCGGTGGAGGAGGTGAAGACACGAGCTTGCGGCACGCCGCAGGCATCGGCAGCGGCGGCGGTGATCGCTTCGACCGCGTCGATGCCGCCGCGTCCGGTAAAGGCATTGGCGTTGCCGGAGTTCACGACGATGGCGGCGCCTTCGTCCGAGGCGCCGCCGATCTTGGCCTGGCAATCCAGCACCGGGGCCGCGCGGGTGGCGGAGCGTGTGAACGCCCCCGCCACGGCGCTGCCCGGCGCCAGTTTCGCCAACATCACATCGGTGCGCCCTTGATAGCGCACGCCTGCGGCGATGGTGGCGAATGTCACGCCGTCGATAACCGGCAGATCGGGAAAACGGGCCGGGGCGAGCGGCGAGACAGCCAGGGATTTAGCCATGAGTTAGTTCAGCCATTCAATGTTGTTAAGAACGGAAGGGTCGATGCCTTCGGCCGCGCTGCGGTCCACCTCGGCGGAGTTAGTCAGGCTTTCGATAGCCTCTTGCACCTTGGTCTGGCGGATTTGGGTTTCCAGCTCTTCACGCACGTCTTCCAGCGCGGGGGCTTCGGCGGTGCGCGTCTCGTTCAGCTTGATGACATGCCAGCCGAACTGGGTTTCCACCGGCTCGGACACGCTGCCAGCTTCCATGCCGGTCACAGCCTCTTCAAAGGCGGGCACCATCATGCCGGGGCCGAACCACCCCAAGGAGCCGCCACCGGGGCCGGAGGGACCGGTCGATTTCTCTTTGGCAAGCTCGGCAAAGTCCGCGCCGCCATCAAGTTCTGCTTTGATCGCGTCGGCTTCTTCCTTGGTTTCGACAAGGATATGCGAGGCGTTGAACTCTGGCTCAGGCTCGGCATCTTTGTACTGCGCGTCATAGGCCGCTTGCAGTTCTTCGTCGCTGACCGGCTCGGCCATGACGCCTTCGATCGCTTCACCGGCGGTGAGCGAGCGGGTCTCATTCTCGAGCGACAGGGTCACACGCGGCGGCAATTCGCCGGTAAAGCTGTCGGCGAGGGCCGTTTGCTGCACGAGCTGGTCCAGAAGACCTTTGAACAGCACGTCCTCGGGCAGTTGTTGGTACTGCTGGGGCAGGCTTGCGCGGGCGACGATCATATGCCCAAGCGTGATTTCAGTGTCGTTGACGGTGGCAACAACCGTGTCGAGACCCGGTTCGTCCTGGGCGGCCACAGGCAGCGCCACAGCGGCGGCAAGCGCCAAAGACGACAGAAAAGTGAGGGGTTTTTGCATGGTTGGGTCCAATCGCTTCCTTCGTAGCAGGGCTGCTACATTGACAGTGTATGGCACGCCCCTTACATCGCCTTATGGCGCTGAGAGGCGCGGGCTCATCCACTATCTATGGGCTGCCATGGCGCTCGGCAACCAGATCGGCGCAAGACATCATAACTTCGGCGGGAGATTACATGCTGGGTATCGGAACAATCGCCAAAAAGGTCTTTGGCACGCCAAACGACCGGAAGATCAAGGCGACCCGTCCGCTTGTGGCACGGATCAATGCGCTGGAGCCTGAGTTCGAAAAGCTAAGCGACGACGAGATCAAAACGCGCACCGCGGAACTGGGCAAACGGGCCGAGGCGGGCGAAAGCCTTGACGATCTGCTGCCCGAAGCCTTTGCCAATTGCCGCGAAGCCGCCCGCCGCACCCTTGGTCTGCGCGCCTTTGACACCCAGCTTCTGGGCGGCATCTTCCTGCATCAGGGCAATATCGCAGAGCAGAAGACCGGTGAGGGCAAGACCCTGACCGCGACCTTCGCGGCCTACCTCAACGGTCTGACGCATAAGGGCGTCCATGTGGTGACCGTGAACGAATACCTCGCCAAACGTGACGCCGAATGGATGGGCAAGGTTTTTGGCGCGCTCGGTCTGACCACCGGGGTCGCCTATTCCGGCATGCCCGAGGATCAGAAACGCGCGGCCTATGCCTGCGACATCACCTATGCCACCAACAACGAGTTGGGCTTCGACTACCTGCGCGACAATATGAAGTCGAACCTCTCGGACATGCTGCAACGCGGGCATAACTTTGCCATCGTGGACGAAGTCGACAGCATTTTGATCGACGAAGCGCGGACGCCGCTGATCATCTCTGGCCCGTCGCAGGACCGTTCCGAGATGTACCAGATCATCGACGCGCTGATCCCCTCGCTCACCGATGAACATTACGAGCTGGACGAGAAAACCCGCAACGTGACCTTCACCGACGAGGGCAACGAGTTCCTCGAAGAGCAGTTGCGCGCGCGGGAATTGATCGAAGAGGGGATGACCCTTTACGACCCCGAAAGTACGACCATCGTGCACCACGTCAACCAAGGTCTGCGCGCGCATAAGCTGTTCCAGCGCGACAAGGACTACATCGTGCGCGACGGCGCGGTGACATTGATTGACGAATTCACCGGCCGCATGATGCCGGGCCGCCGCCTGTCGGACGGCCTGCACCAAGCGATCGAAGCCAAGGAAGGCGTTGATATCCAGCCCGAGAACGTGACCCTCGCCAGCGTCACCTTCCAAAACTACTTCCGCCTTTACGACAAACTGGGCGGCATGACCGGCACGGCCCTGACCGAAGCCGAAGAATTCGCCGAGATCTACGGCCTCGGCGTGGTCGAAGTGCCGACCAATGTGCCAATCGCCCGTGTGGACGAAGACGATGCCGTTTATCGCACCGCGCGTGAGAAGTACGAGGCGATGATCGAACGGGTCAAAGAGGCCCATGCCAAGGGGCAGCCCTGCCTTGTCGGCACCACCTCGATCGAGAAGTCCGAACAGCTCAGCGCCATGCTGACCGCCGCCGGGATCGAGCACAACGTGCTCAACGCCCGCCAGCACGAGCAAGAGGCGCAGATCATCGCCGAAGCGGGCAAGCTGGGCGCGGTGACCATCGCCACCAATATGGCGGGCCGCGGCACCGATATTCAGTTGGGTGGCAACGTCGAATTGAAAGTGATCGACGCGCTGGATGCCGACCCCGAGGCCGACCCGGCCAACATCCGGGCCCAGATCGAAGCGCAGCATGCCGAGGAAAAGCAGAAGGTGCTGGAGGCTGGCGGTCTCTACGTTCTGGCCTCCGAGCGTCACGAGAGCCGTCGCATCGACAACCAGCTGCGGGGCCGTTCGGGCCGTCAGGGTGACCCGGGCCGCACTTCGTTCTTCCTGTCGCTCGAAGATGACCTGATGCGCATCTTCGGCTCGGAGCGGCTTGAGAAAGTGCTGACGACGCTGGGCCTGAAAGATGGCGAAGCCATCGTGCACCCATGGGTCAACAAATCGCTGGAGCGGGCGCAGGCGAAGGTCGAGGGCCGCAACTTTGACATCCGAAAGCAGCTGTTGAAGTTTGACGATGTGATGAACGAGCAGCGCAAAGTGATCTTTGGCCAGCGCCGCGAGATCATGGAGGCGGACAACCTCAATGAGATCGTCACCGACATGCGCGAGCAGGTAATCGACGATCTGATCGACACCTATATGCCGCCCAAGACCTACGCCGATCAGTGGGACACCCAAGGTTTCTATGCCGCGGTGATCGAACAGTTGAACGTCGACGTGCCGATCATCGCATGGTGCGAAGAGGACGGCGTGGATGACGAGGTGATCCGCGAACGTCTGATGAAAGCCACGGATGAGCTGATGGCCAAGAAGGCCGAAGCCTTTGGCGAAGAGAACATGCGCAACATCGAGAAACAGCTGTTGTTGCAAGCGATCGACACCAAATGGCGCGACCACCTGCTGACGCTCGAACATCTGCGCTCGGTCGTGGGCTTCCGCAGCTACGCACAGCGCGATCCGCTGAACGAGTATAAGAACGAAGCCTTCCAATTGTTTGAGACGATGCTCGACAGTCTGCGGCAGGAGGTGACCCAGAAGCTGGGTCAGATCCAACCGATGAGCGAAGAGCAGCGCCGCGAGATGATGCAGGAAATGGCCGCCCGACAGGCTGCGATGCAGGCTGCGGCGAGCGAGGCGGCGGATGAGGCCTCTGAACAGGCCGAAGCCGCAGCCCCCGGCTTTGACGAGAACGATCCGTCCACATGGGGCAACCCGGGCCGGAACGATCCTTGCCCCTGCGGCTCTGGCAAAAAGTTCAAACACTGCCACGGCCAGATCACCTGAGCGGCGTCACCTTTTCGCCCATAACTTGGCGTTTCAGGGCCATACCCCGGCCCTGATCCGCGCCCATAAAGTCTCTAACGAATCCGTTGAAGGAGACTTGTCATGCGGCGCACGAAAGAAATTCTGACAGCTGTCGGCACTCTGGCCTGTGCAGTGGGCATTGGCTATGTCATGCAAAGCTCCGACACCGCGCAGCAGCGCTATGGCGCAGGTGAGGCGCAGCTTCCGGTGGCCGACAATGGCGCCTTGCTTGAGGTTGAGGGCATCACCCTGACCTCTGCCGCGCTTGAAAGCCCCATTGCCCTGCCGACGCTGGATGACCGCGTGGTCAAGGCCGCAGCGCCCCAAGGCCTGCCGCCCGCCCCGAAAAACCACAGCGCCGCGATCCCCGCGACCTGCGATATCATCGCCGAAGCCCATGCCGTTGCCGCCGCGATGGTGAAACTTACCCTCGATGCCGCCTGCCTGCCAAATGAGCGGCTGACCGTGCATCACAACGGGATGATTTTCACCGAAGTCACCGATGACCAAGGGCAGTTGTCCGTCACCGTCCCGGCCTTGGCGGAAGAGGCTGTTTTCATTCTCGCCTTCGGCAATGGCGATGGCGCGGTGGCGCAGACTTCGGTCCCTGAACTCTCTGATTTCAACCGCGTCGTGCTGCAATGGAAAGGCACGGCAGGGTTCGAGCTTCACGCCCGCGAGTTCGGCGCGGATTACGGCGACGCGGGCCATGTCTGGTCCGGCGCGCCGCGCGATATGACCGCTGCCGTGCTGGGCGAAGGCGGCTTCATGACTCGCAATGGCGATACCGACACCGCTGAGCCGTTGATGGCCGAAGTCTATAGCTTCCCGGTCGCCAAAGCGGCGCAGGAGGGCGATGTCGCGCTGAGCGTGGAGGCCGAGGTAAGCGAGGCGAACTGCGGGCTTGAGATCGAAGCACAGGCGCTGGAACTGCGCGGCGACGATCCGGTGAAAACTCAGAACCTGACCCTCGCCGTGCCGGACTGTGACGCGGTCGGCAACTTTCTGGTGTTGAATAATTTGCTCCAAGACCTGAAAGTCGCGCAGAACTGACGCAACCGGGTAGGTCTAGATGAACGGGTTGAAACGTGCGGCGATCAGCGCCGCACTTTTGCTTTTTACAGCGGGCGCATCTGCGGCGCAGGACATCACACTGACCTCGCGCGATGGCAGCGTCGAACTCAGCGGCACCCTGCTGGGGTTCGACGGCGAATTCTACCGTGTCGAGACGGACTATGGCGAATTGACCGTCGACAGCAGCGGCGTGTCCTGCGCCGGGCCGGGCTGCCCCAACCTGGAAGATTTCGTGGCCGAGGTGCGCTTCTCGGGCTCTGCCACCATGGGGGCGGTGCTGATGCCCGCCTTGATCGAAGCCTTTGCCGCGCGGCAGGGCTATACCGTCAGCCGCGAAGAGGGGGACAGCGGGCGCTTCGCGCTGCTGCTGGCGCGTCAGGACGACGGCAAGCTCGCCGCGCGGTTCGATTTCCGGGCAAGCAATACCAACGAGGGCTTTGCCGATCTGCTGGCGGATGAGGCCGATGTCGTCATGGCCCTGCGCGAGGTGCGCCGCGAGGAGCGGATCAATGCCCGTGAGGCAGGCTTGGGTGATCTGACTGGGGCCAATCGCAGCCGGGTTCTGGCGCTCGATGCGGTGGTGCCTGTGGTCGCCCCGTCCAATCCGGTCAAACAAATCTCGCCACTGACTTTGGCGCGGGTGTTCTCGGGCGAGATCAAGAATTGGCAGCGCCTCGGCGGGCCGGACGCGCCGATTGAGTTGCATCTGCCCACCGCCGATAGCGGGTTGAGCCAAGCCATCGTGGATCAGGTTCTCACCCCCGCCGGGCTGGAACTGAGCGCCGATGTCACCCGCCACGCCATGCCCGATGCGCTGGCCGAGGCGGTCGCGCGGGATGTTTTCGCCCTTGGCATCACCAGCTATGCCGAACAGGGCGAGACCGAGGTGCTAACCCTCGGCGGCAACTGCGGTTTTGCGCTGGATGCCGCACGGCGCACGATCAAAACCGAAGACTACCCGCTGACCGCGCCGATGTTCCTCTATTTCCCCGCCCGGCGCTTGCCGTTGATCACGCGCGAGTTTCTGGCCTTTACCCGTGGCCCTTCGGCCCAGATCGTGATCCGTCGGGCCGGTTTCGTGGATCAAACGCCCGAGGAAATCCCGGTTGAGGAACAGGGAAACCGCTTTGCCAATGCGATCATCACGGCGGGTGTCGAAACCCCGCTAGAGGAGTTGCAGCGCATGACGGCGACGCTTGTGCCGATGGCGCGGCTGACCACCTCTTTCCGCTTCGAGGCGGGGTCGATCCGGCTTGATGCGCAGTCGCGGTCCAACGTGCAGCAGTTGGCGCGGGCCTTGGAACAGGGGCTATATGACGCGCGGCGGCTGATGTTCGTGGGCTTCAGCGATGGCGAGGGGGCCGCGCGGGCCAATCGCGAAATCGCCCTGCGCCGTGCCGAAGCGGTACAGCGTGCCGTCAGCGCCGCTGCGGTCACCGCCAACCTGTCGCGTATCGATCTGCGGGTCGATGCCTTTGGCGAGGCGATGCCGATTGCCTGTGACGATAGCGAATGGGGCCGTCAGGCCAACCGGCGGGTGGAGGTTTGGGTGCGCTAGGCGCACCCCGCTATAAATGCCCCTCACTGCGAAAGCTGAGCTCGCGCGATTTTCCGATGATCAGGTGGTCATGCAGCGTCAGCCCCAGAGCGTCACAGGCGGCGGCGACCTGCCGGGTCATGTCGATGTCTGAGCGTGACGGGCTGGGGTCGCCCGAGGGGTGATTGTGCACAAGGATGATCGCACTGGCGTTCAACTCAAGCGCCCGTTTGGCAACCTCGCGCGGGTAGACTGGCACATGGTCCACCGTGCCCTTTGCCTGTTCCTCATCCGCGATGAGGATGTTTTTCCGGTCGAGGTAGAGGACGCGAAACTGCTCCATCTCCAGATGGGCCATGGTGGTGTGGCAATAGTCCAGCAGCGCATCCCATGAGGTGACGATATGCCTTTGCAGCACCTTCGCCCGGGCCAGACGCTGCGCCGCAGCCTCAATGATCTTGAGTTCGACAATCACCGCTTCGCCTACGCCTTTGACATCGCGCAGCCGGGCGGCGGGGGCGGTAATGACGCGGTTGAAATCGCCGAACCGGTCGAGCAGTTCGCGCGCCAGCGGCTTTACATCCCGTCGCGGGATGGCGCGGAAGAGGACAAGCTCCAACATCTCGTAATCCGGCATGGCCGCCGCGCCCCCGTCGATGAAACGGCTGCGCAAACGTTGGCGGTGATCCGCGATGTAAGAGGGTTGCTTCCCCGTGTTGGACGGCGGCGCTTGCGCTTCGTCCAGCAGATAGGGGAGGGGCTGATCAGCCAAAATTCTCGGGGCGCGGTTCATGCCCGGAGTGTTGCGTCAAAGTGGTTATTATTCGGTTAACGGACGATTATAACTTCGTTCACCATATTGCCGCAAAAGGGGAGCCGCCTTCGCAGCTCCCCCAATGGTTAACCCTTCATCGAATCCCAGAAGGATTTGACGGAAGAGAAGAAGTTGCTGCTCTCGGGGTTGTTGTTCTGGGCCTCGCCCTCGAACTCGCGCAGCAGTTCTCTCTGCCGGTTGGTCAGGTTCACCGGGGTTTCGACCGCCAGTTCGATGATCATATCACCCACGCCACCGCCACGCAGCGGCGGCATGCCCTTGCCGCGCAGACGCATCTGACGCCCCGATTGGCTGCCCGCGGGGATCTGCACGCGGCCCCGGCCCCCGTCGATGGTGGGCACTTCGATATTGCCACCCAAAGCGGCGGTGCTCATCGACACCGGAACACGGCAGAAGAGGTTCGGCCCGTCGCGTTCGAACAAGTCGTGATCGGCCACCTCGATAAAGATGTAGAGATCACCCGACGGCCCGCCGCGCATGCCCGCTTCGCCTTCGCCAGCAAGACGGATGCGCGTGCCGGTCTCGACGCCCGCGGGGATGTTGACCGAGAGCGTGCGCTCTTTCTCAACCCGGCCCGCGCCACGGCATTTCTTGCAAGGATTCTTGACGATCTGCCCCATGCCGGAACAGGTCGGGCAGGTCCGCTCGACGGTAAAGAAACCTTGCTGGGCGCGCACCTTGCCCATGCCCGAACAGGTGGGGCAGGTCGAAGGTTCCGCGCCGCCTTCGGCACCGCTGCCGTCACAGGCGTCACATTGGACAGAGGCCGGGACAGTGATCGACTTTTGCATGCCAGAGAAGGCATCTTCGAGCGAGATGCGCAGGTTATAGCGCAAATCAGCCCCGCGTGCGGCACGGCGTCCGCCGCCACCCCCACGTTGGCCCATGAAGTCACCGAAGAGATCGTCGAAGACGTCTGAAAAGGCCGAAGAGAAATCGCCCTGACCGCCGCCCATGCCGCCACCGGGACGCCCGCCGCCCATGCCACCTTCAAAGGCGGCGTGGCCGTAGCGATCATAGGCGGCTTTCTTGTCGCCGTCCTTGAGCACGTCATAGGCCTCACCCACTTCTTTGAATTGGGCTTCGGCTTGGGGATTGTCTTTGTTGCGGTCGGGGTGAAGGTCCTTCACCTTGCGGCGATAGGCTTTCTTGATCTCGTCGGCAGAGGCCCCTTTGGCAACGCCAAGCACCTCGTAGTAATCACGTTTTGCCATGGGTTATCATGCTCCTGCGCTGGAACGTGATGGGCCGGCCCGTCTGACGGACCGGCCCTTTCACAGGTTCCGTTTCACGCTTACGCGCGCTTGTCGTCGTCCAGATCTTCGAACTCGGCATCAAGGATGTCGTCATCGCCACCTTGCGCTTGCTGAGCATCCGAAGGCTGCGCCGTGTCGTCGCTGCCGCCCTCGTCCTGAGCGGCCTTATAGATGGCTTCGCCCAGTTTCATGGCAGCTTCGGTGACGTTCTGGATGCCGTTCTTGATCTTGTCGGCGTTGTCTGTTTCCAGCTCATCTTTCAGCGCGGCAATGGCCAGTTCGATCGCTTCGACGGTGGTCGGGTCGACCTTGTCGGAATGCTCTTCCAGCGACTTTTCGGTCGAATGGATCAGCGATTCCGCCTGGTTCTTCGCTTCGATCAGCTCGCGACGGGACTTGTCCGCCTCGGCATTCTCTTCCGCGTCCTTGACCATCTGTTCGATATCCGCATCCGACAGACCGCCCGAAGCTTGGATCGTGATCTTCTGCTCCTTACCGGTGCCTTTGTCGAGCGCGCCGACCGACACGATGCCGTTGGCGTCAATGTCGAAGGTCACTTCGATCTGCGGCATGCCGCGCGGGGCAGGCGGGATGTTCTCAAGGTTGAAGGCACCGAGCATCTTGTTGTCGGCTGCCATCTCACGTTCACCTTGGAAGACCCGGATGGTCACAGCGTTCTGGTTGTCTTCGGCGGTCGAGAAGACCTGAGACTTCTTCGTCGGGATCGTGGTGTTGCGGTCGATCAGACGGGTGAAGACACCACCCAGCGTCTCGATGCCGAGCGACAGCGGGGTCACGTCAAGCAGGACCACGTCCTTCACGTCGCCTTGCAAAACGCCGGCCTGAATGGCGGCACCAAGGGCCACCACTTCGTCCGGGTTCACACCCTTATGCGGTTCCTTGCCAAAGAATTTGGAGACCTCTTCGGCCACCTTCGGCATGCGGGTCATACCACCCACGAGCACAACTTCGTCGATGTCAGACGCGGACAGACCGGCATCTTTCAGCGCGGCGGCGCAGGGCTTCATCGAGGCCTTAATCAGGTCACCAACAAGGCTTTCCAGTTTGGCGCGGGTCAGTTTCATGACCATGTGCAGCGGCGAGCCGTCCTTGCCCATCGAAATGAAGGGCTGGTTGATCTCGGTCTGGCTGGAGGAGGACAGTTCGATCTTAGCCTTCTCTGCCGCTTCCTTCAGACGCTGCAGCGCCATCTTGTCTTGCGTCAGGTCAACGCCATTGGCCTTTTTGAACTCTTCCGCAAGGTAGTTCACGATGCGCATGTCGAAGTCTTCACCACCGAGGAACGTGTCGCCGTTGGTGGATTTCACTTCGAACAGGCCGTCGTCGATCTCAAGAATGGTCACGTCGAATGTACCGCCGCCAAGGTCATAGACCGCGATGGTTTGCGTATTCTCTTTGTCGAGGCCGTAGGCCAGCGCGGCGGCTGTCGGCTCGTTGATGATGCGCAGCACTTCGAGACCGGCGATTTTGCCGGCGTCTTTGGTGGCCTGACGCTGAGCGTCGTTGAAGTAGGCCGGCACGGTGATGACTGCCTGAGAGACTTCCTCACCCAGATAGCTTTCTGCGGTTTCTTTCATCTTGCCGAGGATGAAGGCCGAGATTTGGCTTGGGGAGTATTTCTCACCCTTGGCTTCGACCCATGCGTCGCCGTTGCCGCCGTCGATGACGTTGAACGGCATGTTCTTTTTGTCTTTGGCCAGATCCGCATCGTCGTTGCGGCGGCCGATCAGGCGCTTGACGCCAAAGACTGTGTTTTCAGGGTTGGTGACCGCCTGGCGTTTCGCCGGCTGGCCGACAAGGCGCTCGTCGTCGGTGAAGGCGACGATCGACGGCGTGGTGCGCGCGCCTTCGGCGTTTTCGATCACACGCGGCTGGCTGCCATCCATGATGGCGATACAGCTGTTGGTGGTGCCAAGGTCAATACCGATTACTTTGGACATGTTTCGATCCCTCTTTGAATCTAAGGCGATGACACGAGGCGCGGACCCGTTTTGGCATCCTGCCCCGATCTGTTGACATCGAAGACCACGTGCCTTCGACGGTTCGGAGCGTATATAGGGAGGGTATTTGCACCCTGCAACCATTGGCTGGTCTGGATGGTCGCGATTCCGTGATGTTTTTGCTAAACGAGCGAGGAAGAACGAAAAATGACTGCTTTGCGCCTCCGGGGCTTTGATATTCACAAGGAATTTCTAGGAAGAGCGGCCCAGCAGGAGGTACTGGAGGCGGTGCGCGGCGTGGTGCGCCAGGCGCCGTTCCTTCGCCCCGAAGTGCCGCGCGGCGGGCGCATGTCGGTGCGGATGAGCGCGGCAGGGCGCTATGGCTGGTTTTCCGATCGGCGCGGGTATCGCTACGTCACCGAACACCCCGACGGCCAGCCTTGGCCCGAGATTCCGGCACCGATTATGGCGATTTGGGATCAGTTGACCGGGTTGGAGCGCCGCCCGGAATGCTGCCTGATCAATTATTACGATGCAGATGCGCGCATGGGGCTGCATCAGGACCGGGACGAGGCGGATTTTCAGTGGCCTGTGGTCTCAGTCTCTCTGGGGGACGATGGGCTGTTTCGGATCGGCAACCTAACCCGAGGGGGCAAGACGGAATCGATCTGGCTGCAATCGGGCGACGTGGTGGTGATGGGCGGTGACGCGCGGCTGACCTATCACGGCGTGGATCGGATCAAGCCCGGCACCTCGACATTGCTGCCCAAAGGCGGGCGGATCAACTTGACGCTGCGTGTGGTAAAGTGACGTTTTCTTTAAAAGAAAACGGTGACGGACTTTTTCAAAAAGTCCGTTGCTCTAGCGGCTGAGAGAACAACACCCTGTCTGATGTTGCCAGCCATCATTCCCTTGCAAAAGGAAGTCGACCGCCAGCCTATAGGCGCGGTCCGACATGCCATCGCTACAGGCGCGGGCCGCGATCGTAGCGATGGCCGCGCCCTGCCGCCCCTCGGCGATCATGTGGAAACTGTCGCGTCGCCCCTGCGCCGGGCCTGACTGCGTGATGCGGTAATCGCCTGCGCCGCCCGCCATGGCGTCATAGCTCAGCGCATCGCCGGTCACCTCAAAAGACCAAAACGGCTCTGTCCCGCCGCAATGGGCCACGGGTGGCATCGCCCCGGCCCATTGGCCCGGTTGCCGGGTGAGGAAGCGTAGAGACACCCATCCGGTTCCTTCGCCCGTGTTGACCAAGCCCCAACCGTGATGATCATCGGGGCGGATCACTTCGATGTTCTGGGCGCCAGGCTCGAAACTGCCGATGATTGGAGCATTGGCACTTGGGGCTTGGCGAATGTTCAACACATCATCCGCCGCGACGCCGCCGACGTCATGCAGGGCAGGCCATGCATCCTGCGTTGCCCAAACAGGCAGTGCCCAGAGGCAGAGGAGGAGCGCCAGCAGTCTCATCGCCGGGCGTTCCAACTGATCGACGCATGGCGGCGGGTATAGAATTCGCCCATCAGCCCGATCATCAAAAGCACCAGCCCGACCCAAAGCGGATATTCCCAACTGGTGTAGCGCGGGTTGTAATTGATAAAGGCAAAGCCGCGCGCTTGGTCGATGCTGTGAAACAGCGGGTTCCAGTCAAACATCGCCAGCATATAGCCGGGCAGAGAGTTGGCGAGGAACATCTTCCCCGAAGCGATCATATTGGCGCGCTGATAGACGGTCGAGAAAATCGTCACGAAAGACGGAAACCACGGTTTGATTGCCAGCATCACCAGCCCAAGCGCGCAGCCGGTAAACCAAGCGGTCAGCATCATCCCGAAAGCGGCAAAGGGCTGGTCTATGGTGATCGGCGTGACCGCCACATGATAGATGAACAAGATCACGAAGAGCGACAGCACTTGGATATAGAGCGACCCCACCGCCGCCGATGCGATGGCGATGATCGTGTTCATCGGAGCGTGCTGCATCATCGGACTTGCCGGCCCCTCAGACCCTGCGACCGCGCCCAACGCCTTCACATGGGTGAGGTAAAGGAAAATCCCCGACATCAGATATATGAGGAAGTCACCCCGCACGGCAGAGCCGCGCATTCCGAGGATCGAGAACATCACATAGAAGGCCAGTACGAACATCACTGTTTGCAGCATGTTCATCGCGATGGCGATAAAGGCATTGTTGTGCTGTTTGCGCACGTTGCGCACCACGGAATGGTAGACCAGTTCCGCGATGGCGAGGGCAGAACCGATGCCGGATTTCGGCTTTCTGGAAGACTGGAACATGCGCGCGTCCTTGACGAAGCCCTAGCGTGGCACGGAATTCTTGCTGTTCCGTTAGCTCCGCAGCATAAGGGAAAGGGTGAATTGAAGCAACGACAGCCCGCAGGGCCGGAGGCAGAATGAATTACGAGAAACTGGTCGCGGAAATGCGGCGGCTGGCATTGGAAGCCGGGGACAAGATCATGGAGATCTACGGTCAGGACGATTTCGAGGTGAAATCGAAATCCGACGACAGCCCCGTCACCGCCGCCGACGAAGCCGCAGATGCGATCATTTCCGACGGGCTCCGCGCGGCTTTCCCCGATGTCATGCTGGTGACCGAAGAACAGGCCGCGACCCATTCCGCCAAGGGCGATACCTTTCTCATCGTAGATCCGCTGGACGGCACCAAAGAGTTCGTCCACCGCCGCGGAGATTTCACGGTAAACATCGCTCTGGTCGAAGGCGGCGTGCCGACGCGCGGCGTGGTCTATGCCCCCGCCAAAGCCCGGATGTTCTTTACCCAAGCCGACGGCCAGTCGGTCGAGGAGGTCGGCGCATTCGACAAGCGGCAGGTGGGGGAGACCAAGGCGATTTCGGTCTCTGACCCTGACAATGCGGCCCTGATGGTCGTCGCCTCGAAATCTCACCGCGATCAGGCGACCGATGATTACATCGGAAAATACGCCGTGCGCGACATGACTTCGGCGGGGTCGTCGCTGAAATTCTGTCTCGTCGCGACCGGAGAGGCCGATCTCTACCCGCGTTTGGGCCGCACGATGGAATGGGACACCGCCGCGGGCCATGCGGTGCTGAACGGGGCAGGCGGCGCGGTGGTGCGCTTTGACGACCTCTCGCCCCTGACCTACGGCAAAGAAGACTTCGCCAACCCTTTCTTCATCGCCCATGCCCCGGGCGTTGAGTTGAAGGCGGGCTGATGTCTGTCCTGATCGTCATCCCCGCCCGCTATGCTTCCACACGCTATCCCGGCAAGCCTCTGGTGGCGCTCACCGGGGCGTCGGGCCAGAAACAAACCCTGATCGAACGCAGTTGGCGGGCCGCCAGCGCGGTGTCGGGTGTCGACCGCGTGGTGGTGGCCACCGACGACGACCGCATTCGCGAGGCCGCCGAAGGCTTCGGCGCCGAGGTCGTGATGACTTCGGAGACCTGCGCCAACGGCACCGAACGCTGTGCCGAGGCCCATGCCGCATTGGGCGGGGGCTATGACATCGTGGTGAATCTGCAAGGTGACGCGCCTCTCACGCCGCATTGGTTCGTCGAAGGGCTGGTGCAGGGGTTGAAAGACACCCCCGAGGCCGAGATCGCCACCCCGGTTCTGCGCTGCGACGGGGCCACTCTGAACAGTCTTTTGGCCGACCGCAAAGCGGGCCGCGTGGGCGGCACCACGGCGGTTTTCGGCGCCGATCATCAGGCGCTCTACTTCTCGAAAGAGGTCGTTCCCTATACCGGAAAGCCCTATGCAGAGACGGATATGACCCCGGTCTTCCACCATGTCGGCGTCTATGCCTACCGCCCCGATGCGCTGGCGCAATACCCAAGCTGGCCTGTCGGCCCCTTGGAGCAGTTGGAAGGGTTGGAGCAGTTGCGTTTCCTTGAAAATGGCCGCGCCGTGTTCTGTGCGGAGGTCGAGGCTAAGGGGCGCGAGTTTTGGGAATTGAACAACCCCGAAGATGTGCCAAAGCTTGAAGCCATGATGGCGAAAATGGGTCTGGAATGACCGCCACCCCCGTCAGTGCCACGCTTGAAAGCGGCGTGCCTGTCAGCATCGTGATTGTCAGCCGGAATCGGCCCGAAGCATTGCGGCGCTGCCTGACGGGGGTGGAACAGCTTCAATATACCCCTTTCGAAGTCATCATCGTGGCCGATCCCGCCGGGATCGCCGTGGCCCGCGCCATGCATTTCGCTTGGGCGGTGAAACTGGTCCCTTTCGACAGGCCGAATATCTCTGCCGCGCGCAACCTTGGGATTGCCGAGGCCGCGGGGGAGGTCGTGGCCTTTATCGACGATGACGCGGTGCCCGAGCCGCAATGGCTGCGCCACCTGCTGGAGCCTGCGCAACGGCCCGAGGTCGCGGCGATGACCGGCTTCGTCCGGGGGCGAAACGGCATCTCGTTTCAATATCGTGCGCGCCAATTGAATGGTGTCGGAGAGCCGGAAACGCTCGATGTCGACCCTGAAACCCTCAGCATCCTGCACCCTCCGCCCGGCGGGGCAATCAAGACCGAAGGCACTAATATGGCCTTTCGGCGCGATGTCTTGGTGGAAGTGGGCGGCTTTGACCCGGCCTTTTATTACTATCTCGATGAGACCGATCTGAACATGCGGCTGGCGCGGGCGGGCCATGCCACGGCAATCGTGCCACTGGCCGAGGTCCACCACGGTTTCGCCGCCAACGCCATGCGAAGCGCCAACCGCGTGCCGCGCGATCTTTTCGATATCGGGGCGAGCTGGGCCGTGTTTCATCGCAAACATCTGCCTGCGCAGGACCGTGCCGCCCATTGGGCGCATCTGCGCGCCCAAGAGCGACGCCGTCTGCTGCGCCATCTGATAAGCGGCGGGTTGGAGCCGCGCGATGTGCCAAGGCTGCTGCGCAGGTTGGACGAGGGACACGCCGAAGGGGAGAAGCGCCCCATTACCAGCGTCACCCTGCCTGAGAAGGCCAGCAGCGCTTTCCGCCCCTTTCCCGCCCGCGCCCGGCGCAGCGTGGCCATGTTCACCCGGCCTATTAAACTGGCGCAAGACCGGGCAGAGGCTGCAAAACGGGCATTATCGGGTGAGATCGTGACCCTGATCAACCTTTCGCCGACGGCGCTTTATCACCGCGTTGCCTTTGATCCGGCCCACGCTATCTGGCTGCAAACAGGTGGAATATACGGAAAGTCCACACGGGATGACGCGGTTTTCCGCTTAACTCGGCGCCTCGACAGGCTGCAAAGGGAAGTTAAGCGAGTTGCCAGACAGCGCGGTTTCGGCGATGATCATCGCCGGTAGAAAGACGCAGGTAAATTGACCGTGGCGATCTGTATATTTCGAATAAGTTGTAAGGATTAAAATGCGCAAGAAGGTTACAAAAGCGATTTTCCCCGTTGCAGGCATGGGGACACGCTTTCTGCCCGCCACCAAATCGGTGCCGAAAGAGATTATGACCCTCGTCGACCGGCCCTTGGTTCAATATGCAATCGATGAGGCGCGCGCCGCCGGGATCAAAGAGTTCATCTTCGTGACCTCGCGCGGAAAAGGCGCGCTGGAGGATTACTTCGATCACGCGCCGCAGCTTGAGCAGGAGTTGCGTAAAAAGGGCAAAACCGAGCTTTTGGAGACACTGCAAAGCACCAATATGGACAGTGGCGCAATCGCCTATATTCGCCAGCACCAGGCGCTGGGCTTGGGCCATGCAGTGTGGTGCGCGCGCCGTTTGATCGGCAATGAGCCCTTTGCCGTGATGCTGCCGGATGACGTGATCGCGGCGGAAAAACCTTGTCTACAACAGATGGTCGAGGCCTATGAGGAAACCGGCGGCAGCATGGTCGCCGCGATGGAGGTGGAGCCTTCCCGCACATCCTCTTACGGCATTCTCGATACCAGCGAAGAGCGCGGTGATCGTGTGAGGGTCAATGGCATGGTTGAGAAGCCGGCCGTCGACGAAGCACCATCGAACCTCGCGGTGATCGGGCGCTATATTCTCGCGCCGACTGTTTTGAAGAACCTGAACAAGCTGAAATCCGGCTCGGGCGGTGAAATTCAATTGACCGATGCGATCGCGCAAGAGATCGAGCAAGACCGCGATGTCTATGGCTTCCGTTTCCGCGGTCAGCGGTTCGATTGCGGCTCTAAAGCGGGCTTTTTGCAAGCGACCGTGGCATTCGGCCTTGCCCGTGAAGAATTGCGCGACGAACTTTCGGCCTATCTGCAAAGCATCTCGCAAGTCGACTGCGCGGCGCAGTAGGGGCGAGAAGCGGGCCTTTGCAGAAGCAATCTCCCCCCGCGCGGCTGTTGGACCTGACGCGCAGTTTGCGTCGGGTTGGGCGGGGCGCGACGGGGGTGGATCGGGTCGAACTGGCCTATCTCTCACATCTTTTGACAGAGGACGCGCCGCTTTTTGGAGTGGCGCGCACTGCTTTGGGGTATGTCCTGCTGGACCGCGATGGGATGCGGGGCTTTCAGGATCGGCTTGCGGGCCGCGTTCCTTGGGGGCGGGCGGATCTGCTTTCGCGTCTGCCGCGGGGGCGTACTGTGGCGCTCAGCCGGGCAGAGAGCGACTTGCGGCGTTTGGCAGTCGCGCGCTGCGTTCCGGCCCGGTTGCCCGCGACGCTCTCCCGGCATCTGCCGCCGGGTTTTGCCTATCTGAATGTCGGGCACAGCAATCTGACGGATCGGGTTTTGGGCGCCGTGAAACAGGCGCGGGGGCGGAGTGCTGTTCTCATCCATGACGTGATCCCATTGGAATATCCCGCCTACCAACGCCCCGGCTCCGTTGCGCCGTTTCGGGCCAGGATCGACCGGGTGAGCGCGCAGGCCGATCTGGTGATTTACAACTCACAAGACACGCGCCAGCGCAGCGAGGCGCAGATGCGCGGGCGGATTCCGCTTGCCGTCGTCGCGCATCTCGGCGTCGATCTGCCCGCGCCCGATGCTGGCGAGCTGCCTGTGGGGCTTCCGCCAGAGCGTCCCTATTTCGTCGTTGTCGGCACGATCGAGCCGCGCAAGAACCACGGCTTTTTGTTGGATCTCTGGCAGAAGATGGGGCCCGATGCGCCGCTCTTGCTGATCTGCGGGGCGCGGGGGTGGAACAACAGCGCGGTTTTCGACCGGCTCGACCGCCTGCCTGAAAACGGCCCCGTGCAAGAGCTGGCGAACCTCAGCGACAAAGGATTGGCAGCCTTGGTGCAGGGGGCGGCGGGGATGCTTTTCCCCAGCCATGCAGAGGGGTTTGGCCTGCCGCCGGCAGAGGCGCTGAGCCTTGGAACGCGTGTTTTATGCAACGATTTGCCGGTCTTGCATGAGGTCTTGGGTGACAAAGCCGTTTACGCGCCCCTGAGCGAACCCTATTCATGGATCAGAACAATCGAAGAATGGGCCGCATCTGTGCCAGACCCGCGCCCAGCGACGACTTTTATCGCGCCAACATGGGCCGAACACTTCAAGACCGTGTTAAAGTCGACGTGATAGCGCGGTAGAGGGGGGCGGTCAGACGCGATAGGTAAGGGGCGGTTTGGGCTTAATTCAGTCATATCGGTTGCGGCTGCAACGCAAGCGCTGGCGCATCCGCGCCTTCCGCAAGCGGCGCGAGTTGACCTCTGTGGCGAACCGGACCGCACAGATTAAGGCTGACGATATTCTGCTGTTCTGCACGCAGCGCAACGAAGCGATCCGGCTGCCCTATTTCCTGAAATACTACCGCGAGATGGGCGTCGGGCATTTCTTCTTTGTCGATAATGACAGTGACGATGGCGCGCTCGATTATCTGGCCGAGCAGCCCGATGTCTCGGTCTGGAGTGCCAAGTCCAGTTACAAACGCTCCCGCTTTGGGGTGGATTGGCTGAACTGGTTGCAGATGAAATACGCCCATGGCCATTGGGCGCTGACGGTCGATCCGGATGAGTTTCTCGTCTACCCCTTTTGCGACACGCGCCCCCTGCGGGCGCTGACCGACTGGCTCGATGCCTCTTCGATCAAGAGCTTTTCAGCGATGTTGCTGGATATGTATCCCAAGGGGCGGCTTGACGAGGAGCCCTATCAGGCGGGCCAAAATCCGATTGAGATCGCCGCATGGTTCGACAGTGGCAACTACACCATTTCGCGCAATCGGCGGTTTGGAAACCTGTGGATACAGGGCGGACCACGGGCGCGGGTGTTCTTTCCCGACGCGCCTGCCAAGGCGCCCGCGCTGAACAAGGTGCCGCTGGTCAAATGGGATCGGCGCTATGCCTATGTCAGTTCGACCCATATGCTGCTGCCGCGCGGGCTCAATCAGGTCTATGACGAATGGGGCGGAGAGAAGGCCTCGGGCGTGCTGTTGCACGCCAAATTCCTCGACACCTTCGGGGCCAAGGCGGCGGAAGAGTTACAGCGTAGCGAGCATTACGCGGCTTCGGTCGAATACAAAGCCTATGCCGCACAGCTGAAGGACGACCCGCAGCTTTGGTGCAAATGGTCGGAACGCTACATCAACTGGCGGCAGCTTGAGATCCTCGGCCTCATGTCCAAAGGGAACTGGGCATGAGCGTCGGGATCGTCATGTTGGTGCACAACGCCTTTGACCGGGCCGAGCAGGTCGCGCGGCATTGGGCGGCGGCGGGTTGTCCGGTGGTGATCCATATCGACAAGGCGGTGCCCCGGCGGGCGCATGATGCCTTCGTGGCGGCGCTGTCGGATCTCAAGGATGTCTGCTTTAGCCCGCGCAAGCGCTGCGAATGGGGCACCTGGGGAATCGTTGCCGCCTCTCAGGGCGCGGCGGAATTGATGCTCTCGCGCTTTCCCAAGGTGCGCCATGTCTATCTGGCCTCCGGCTCTTGCCTGCCGCTGCGCCCGGTGCAGGAGTTGGTCGACTATCTTGAGGACCGTCCCCAAACCGATTTCATCGAAAGCGCAACCACGGCGGATGTGCCCTGGACCGTGGGCGGGCTGGATGCAGAGCGGTTTACCCTGCGTTTCCCCTTCTCATGGCGGCGCAACCGCTATCTGTTCGACCGCGCGGTCGAGGTGCAGCGCCTGCTGCGGTTGAAGCGTCGGATGCCGCGCGGGATCGTGCCGCATATGGGCTCGCAGTGGTGGTGCCTGACCCGGCGCACCCTGTCGGCGATCTTGCAAGACCCGGACCGGCCCACCTACGACAAGTTCTTCCGGCACGTTTGGATCCCGGACGAAAGCTATTTTCAGACCCTTGCACGGCTCTATTCCAGCAAGATCGAAAGCCGATCGCTGACCCTGTCCAAGTTCGATTTTCAGGGCAAGCCGCATATCTTCTACGACGATCACCTCCAGCTTTTGCGCCGCTCTGATTGTTTCGTGGCACGCAAGATTTGGCCCCATGCGGACCGGCTTTATGATGCCTTCCTGACCGACCCTGCCGGTGCGATGAAAAAGACCGAGCCGAACCCGGGCAAGATCGACCGTATCTTTGCCAACGCGGTGGAGCGGCGCACCCGGGGCCGCGCCGGGCTTTATATGCAAAGCCGTTTTCCCAACGAGGATTGGGAGAATGGCGTCACCGCCGCGCCCTATTCGGTGTTTCAGGGCTTTACCGAGATTTTCGAGGATTTCGAACATTGGCTGAGCCGGGCCAGTGGTGCGCGCGTGCATGGGCATCTTTTCGCCCCCGACCAGGTGCATTTTGCGGGTGGGGAAACCACGCTGAACGGAGCCTTGTCGGACAACCCGGTGCTGCGCGATCACAATGCCAGCGCGTTCCTGACCAACCTGATCTGGAATACAAGGGGCGAGCGTCAGTGCTTTCAGTTCGGCCCGATGGACAATCAACAGATCAACTGGCGTGTGGCCAAAGACCCCAACGCGCATATTTCGGTCATCACCGGCGCTTGGGCGGTGCCCCTGTTCCGCTCGAACCTCGATTTCGCCGATATTCGCCGTCTGGCCGCCAAGCTGCAAAAGACGGAAAGCACGCATTTGGATGTGTTGAATTCGCCCTATACCAAGGCGCGTGTGCGGGTCTGGACCATGGCGGATTTCATCGAAGCGCCGATGGAGCCCTTGCAAGATATCCTTGACGAAATTGGCCGCCCCCGTCTGCGTCGCCTGTCAGAGGCGCCGCGCATGGTCGATCTGAACGGCTTTGGCCAGTTCCTCCAGAACCTCAAGAACCAAGGCATGCACCCCTATCTGGTCGGCGATTTTTCGGTGGCCCAAGGGGGCAGCGCCGATGCCAAACCTTCCCCCAAACCCTATCTGGTGAAATAACCCATGCGCGACAAATTCGACAGTTTCGTAGTCTTCGCCGAGATGCGGACCGGGTCCAACTTCCTAGAGGCGAACCTGAACGCCTTTGCCGGGATCGCCTGTCATGGGGAGGCGTTTAACCCTTTCTTCATGGGCTATCCCAAAAGCGAGCCGATCCTTGGCGTCGATCAGGCCACGCGGGACGAGAACCCCAAAAAGCTGCTGGCGGCGATCCGGGGTCAGCAGGATGCGTTGGGTGGTTTCCGCTATTTTCACGACCACGACCCGCGTGTTTTTGACCATATCGTCGAAGATCAGCGCTGCGCCAAGATCGTGCTCACGCGCAACCCGGTCGACAGCTATGTCAGTTGGAAGATCGCGCAGGCCACGGGGCAGTGGAAGCTGACCGATATGAAGGCGCAGAAGGTGGCGCAGGCTGTCTTTGACGCCGATGAGTTCAGCGCCCATTTGGATGCCCTGCAACAATTCCAGATCACGCTACTGAACCGTTTGCAAATCTCCGGCCAGACGGCGTTCTATGTGGCTTACGAAGACCTGCAAAGCGTTGAGGTGATGAACGGGCTTGCGCGCTACCTCGGCGTGGATGAGCAGTTGGAGGGGCTGGACAAGAACCTCAAGAAACAAAACCCCAGCCCGATCTCGGCCAAGGTCAGCAATTATGACGAGATGCTAGCGGCGCTGGCGCGGCTCGACCGTTTCGACCTGACCCGCACCCCCAATTTCGAGCCACGGCGCGGGCCGAATGTGCCCTCCTATGTGGCGGCGGCGACCAGCGGGTTGATCTATCTGCCGATTAAATCCGGCCCGCAGGAACAGGTGTTGGACTGGCTCGCCGCCCTCGATGGTGTCCCGCGCGAGGCGCTGCGCGATAAGATGTCGCAAAAAGAGCTGCGGCAGTGGAAACGCAAAACGCACGGGCATCGCGGCTTTACCGTACTGCGCCATCCCGCCCTGCGCGCGCATGATGCCTTTTGCCGCCATATCCTGACCACGGGGGAGGGCAGTTACCGCCAGCTGCGCAACACGCTGATGCGGCGCTACAAGGTGCCGCTGCCAAAGGATGGACCCGACGCCGAATATGATCGAGACGCGCATCGCGCCGCTTTTGTCGCCTTCCTGAAGTTTCTCAAAGGCAATCTGGCCGGGCAAACCTCAATCCGGGTGGATGCTGCATGGTGTTCTCAGGCCCAAGCCATCGCGGGTTTCGGGGCGTTCTGCCTGCCCGACCGTATCATCCGCGAAGAGGAGTTGGCCAGCGAACTTCCCGCTTTGGCCGCGGGTCAAGGCCATGCCACCGTCCCGGCCCTGCCCCAGATGGTGGAGCGCGGCCCCTTCACGCTCGGCGATATCTATGACGATGAGATCGAAGCACTCACGGCGGAAGCCTATCAGAAGGATTATATGACCTTCGGCTTTTCGCGCTGGCGGTGAGGGGTACAGGCTAGATTGACCTTGCCGGTTCTGACGTGAACTGGAACAACAGGGCATCTTGAGCATTCCGCCGAAGGTTGCGCCGTGAGTTTCCTGTCTGTCACCTCTGTTCCCCGGCTGCGGTGGAGTTCGCCCAAAGCCTTCACGCTCAGGCCGCCATTGGCGTCGATGGTGTTTTTGGTTCTGGGGTTGTTGATGTTCGGCTTGGGCGAGGCGCTTTTGGTCACGGCGGGTGTCGGCGTCAGCCCTTGGACCGTTTTCGCCGAAGGGGTGACCCGCATCACGGGGTGGAGCCTTGGCTTTGCCACCTTCTTGATCAGCGCCGTGGTTCTTTTGCTTTGGATCCCGCTGATGCAGACGCCCGGCATCGGCACCATTCTGAACGCGGTGATCGTGGCGCTGGTGCTGGAATATGCGTTGCCGATCCTGCCCCACTTCGACAGCGATCTGGCGAATGCCGTGTTGGCGCTGACCGGCGTCTTCGTGACTGGCTTTGGCGGCGCGATCTACCTCGTTGCAAACCTCGGCCCCGGGCCGCGGGACGGGTTGATGACGGGGCTGCAGCGGGTCACCGGCAAACCCATCGCGCTGGTCCGCATGAGCATCGAATTGTCCGTCGTGGCGATCGGCTGGGCCTTGGGCGGCACCTTGGGTCTCGGCACGCTGCTTTTCGCCGTGGGGATCGGCCCGGCCATGGCGATTGGGATGCAGATTCTGCAACTGCGCAGCGTCGCCCGCTAGACGGCAGCGCGCAGGCAGCGCTAGGTGGCGGGTCGAAAAGGCTGAAATCCGCTTTTCCTGAAACGACCTCACCGCATACTGCGGTATACCGTCGACCTTCGCCGCCTCTTCCGCTATCAGGGCAGCAAATGCAGCAATTTGGAGCAATCATGTCCGATATCATCTACACCAAAGTTGACGAAGCGCCGGAGCTGGCCTCTGCCTCGCTGTTGCCGATCATCAAAAAGTTCGCCGAAGCCGCCGGTGTGAGCGTCGGCACGAAAGACATCAGCCTCGCGGGCCGTATCCTCGCGACTTTCCCTGAGCATCTGAGCGAAGAACAGCGCCAGTCGGACGATCTGGCGGAATTGGGCCGTCTGGTGAAGACGCCCGAGGCCAATGTCATCAAACTGCCAAACATCTCTGCCTCCGTGCCGCAGCTGGTCGCCGCGATCAAAGAGCTTCAGGCCCAAGGCTACGCGCTGCCCGACTACCCCGAAGAGCCGAGCACAGATGAAGAAAAAGCCGTGCGCGCGAAATATGACGGCATCAAAGGCTCCGCCGTGAACCCGGTCCTGCGCGAAGGCAACTCCGACCGCCGCGCGGCCAAAGCCGTCAAGAGCTTTGCCCAGTCCAACCCGCACCGCATGGGAGATTGGAAATCGGACAGCAAGACGCATGTGTCGTCCATGTCCGGCAATGATTTCTTCTCCAACGAAGTTTCGGCCACGCTTGACGCCGCGACTGGCGCCAGGATCGTGTTGGAAACCGCGGACGGGGAAAAGGTGCTTAAAGAGGGGCTTGAGTATCCCGCCGGCACCGTGGTCGATGCGACCTTCATGAGCGCCGCGGCGCTGAAGGACTTCCTCAACACCCAGATCGAGAAGACCAAAGAAGACGGCATTCTCTTCTCGCTGCATCTCAAGGCCACGATGATGAAGGTCTCTGACCCGATCCTCTTTGGTCACGCGGTCAAAGCCTATCTTGCGCCGGTATTTGAAAAGCATGGGCAAAAGCTCAAGGAACTGGGCGTGAACCCCAACTCCGGTCTCGGCGATCTGCTGGAGCGCGTGAAGGGCGAGAGCGAGATCATGGCCGACATCGACGCCTGTATGGAAGACCGTCCGCCGATGTATATGGTCGATTCCGACAAGGGCATCACCAACCTGCATGTCTCTTCTGACGTGATCATCGACGCCTCGATGCCCGCGCTGATCCGCGCTGGCGGCAAGGGCTGGGGCCCGGACGGCAAAGAGCATGACGCCAACTGCGTGATCCCCGACAACTCCTATGCGCCGGTTTACGACGAGGCGATCAACTTCTTCAAAGAGAACGGCAAGCTGGATCCGGCCACCGCAGGCACGGTGCAGAACATCGGCCTTATGGCGCAAAAGGCCGAAGAATACGGCTCCCACCCGACCACGTTTGAGCTGGCCGAAGCGGGCACCGTCAAGATGATCCTTGACGACGGCACCGTGCTGCACCAGCACAAGGTCGAGGCCGGTGACATCTGGCGCTCTTCCTCCGCGCGCAAGGCGCCGATTGAGGATTGGGTAAACCTTGCCATCTCCCGCCAAAAGGCCGAAGGCTGCCGCGCGATCTTCTGGCTGGACGCAAACCGCGCCCATGACGCCGAGTTGATCTCCTACGTGAAGCCCATCCTCGAGGCGCAGGGCGTCGCCGCCAAGTTCGAGATCATGGCCCCCCGCGAAGCCACCCGCGCCTCGCTGGAGACCATCACCAAAGGCGAGAACACCATCGCGATCACCGGCAACGTGCTGCGCGACTACCTGACCGACCTCTTCCCGATCTTGGAGCTGGCGACCTCGGCCAAGATGCTGTCGATCGTGAAGCTGATGAACGGCGGCGGTCTGTTCGAGACTGGCGCGGGCGGCTCTGCCCCGAAACACGTTCAGCAGTTGATGGAGCAGAACCACCTGCGGTGGGACAGCCTTGGCGAATTCTGCGCCCTCGGCGAGAGCCTGAAGTTCCTCGCCGATGCCCGCGGCAACGAGAAGGCGCGCGTGCTGGGTGATGCCGTGGAAACCGCGACGCAGGGGATCCTCGACCACGGTCGTTCCCCTTCGCGCAAGGTGGGTGAGCCCGACAACCGCGACAGCCACTATTGGTTCGCGCGCTACTGGGCCGAAGCCGTCGCCGCGCAGAGTGATGACGCAGAGCTCGCCGCAGAGTTCGCACCCATCGCCAAGGACTTGGCCGCCAAGGAAGCTGACATCCTGTCCGAGCTTGCCGCGGCCCAAGGCGCGGCTGTCGATCTGGGCGGCTACTACCACACCGACGCCGAAAAAACCGCCCGCGTAATGCGCCCCTCCGAGACGCTGAACGGCATCATCGGGTAATCGGCCAAATGAAATGAAAACGCCGCGTCGCTGTTTGGGCGGCGCGGCGGATTATCGGTTTGAGATTTGGCAGCCGCGCTGGCGCTTTGAGGGCACCTACACGCCCTCAAAAATCCAAATTCTCCACGCTCAGCGCGTTCTGCTGGATGAACTCGCGGCGCGGCTCTACCACGTCACCCATCAGCTTGGTGAAGAGATCATCGGCCTCGGCCATATCCTCCACGCGGACCTGCAGCAGCGTGCGGGCGTCTGGGTCGAGGGTGGTTTCCCACAGCTGGTCGGGGTTCATCTCGCCCAGGCCCTTGTAGCGCTGCAGCGACAGGCCCTTTTCGCCCTCGGCGAGGATCGCGTCGAGGAGGTCCATCGGGCCGTAGATCATCTGGCTCCGGTCCTTGCGGATCAGCTTGGCGGGCTGGTCGTAGACCTCCTGCAGGTGCTTGGTGAAGCTGCCGGATTTCTTCGCCTCGCCCGAACGCAGCATGCGGCCGTCAAGCGTGCGCACCTCCTCCACGCCGCGTAGGATGCGGGCGAGGCGGATGCCGTGGTCTTGCGTAATGCGGCCCTGCCAGCCGCGCTCGTATTCCAGCGCGATCAGGTTCAGACGGTCGGCGACCTTGTCGGCCACGCCCTGCAGGTCGCTGTCCACCGCGCCCTCGACAAAGGCCCCGGCGATGGCTGCCTGTTCGAGGATGTGGCGCGGGTAGTGGGTCGGGAAAGCCTCTAGCACGCGCTTGAGCTGGCGCGCCATGTCGACCACGCGGGTCAGGTCCTGGCCGGTGATTTCCTCGCCATTGCCTTGGCGCAGCATGGCGCCGTCGACGCCCTGCTGGATCAGGTAGTCCTCCATCGCGGCCTCATCCTTGAGATAGACCTCGGACTTGCCGCGCGACACTTTGTAGAGCGGCGGCTGCGCGATGTAGAGATGGCCGTTCTCGATCAATTCGGGCATCTGGCGGTAGAAGAAGGTCAGCAGCAGCGTCCGGATATGCGCGCCGTCGACGTCGGCGTCGGTCATGATGACGATCTTGTGGTAGCGCAGCTTGTCGATGTTGAACTCGTCCCGCCCGATCCCGGTGCCGAGCGCCATGACGAGGTTGCCGATCTCCTGGCTGCCCAGCATCCGGTCGAAACGCGCGCGTTCCACGTTGAGGATCTTGCCCTTGAGCGGCAGGATCGCCTGCGTCTGACGGTCGCGCCCGGTCTGGGCCGAGCCGCCGGCGCTGTCCCCCTCGACGAGGAAGACTTCGGTCTTGGACGGGTCTTTCTCCGAGCAATCCTTGAGCTTGCCGGCAAGGAAGTTCACGTCCATTGCCGTTTTGCGGCGGGTCAACTCGCGCGCCTTGCGCGCCGCCTCGCGGGCCTGCGCGGCCTCCACGATCTTGCCGACGATCTGCTTGGCCTCGTTCGGGTTCTCCTCGAACCATTCGGCGAGGCGTTCGTTCATCAGACCCTCGACCGCCGGGCGCACCTCGGAGGAAACCAGCTTGTCCTTGGTCTGTGACGAGAACTTCGGATCGGGCACTTTCACCGACAGCACGCAGGTCAGACCCTCACGGGCGTCGTCGCCGGTAAAGCTGATCTTCTCCTTCTTGGCGATGCCGCTGGTCTGGGCATAGGCGTTGATGGTGCGCGTCAGCGCGCCGCGGAAGCCCGCCATATGGGTGCCGCCGTCGCGCTGCGGGATGTTGTTGGTGAAGGGCAGAACCGTCTCATGGTAGCTGTCGTTCCACCACATGGCGACCTCGATGCCGATGTCATCGCGCTCGCCGGTGATGAAGATCGGCTCGTCCATGACCGCGTGTTTGTGCCGGTCGAGGTATTTGACGAATTCCTTCACGCCGCCTTCGTAGTAAAGCTCGGTCTGCAGCGGCTCGACGGGGCGCTCGTCCTTCAGGATGATGCGCACGCCGGAGTTCAGGAAGGCCAGTTCGCGCAGGCGCTTTTCCAGCGTCTCGAAGCTGTAGTCGATGTTCGAGAAGGTGTCGGTCGAGGCCATGAAGCGGACCTCGGTGCCGGTGCGGTCGGTCTCGCCCACGACTTCGAGGTGCTTGGTGGTGAAGCCGCCTTCGAAGCGCGCGACATGTTCCTTGCCCTCGCGCCAGATGCGCAGTTCCAGCCAGTCCGAGAGCGCGTTCACGACCGAGACGCCGACCCCGTGCAGACCGCCCGAGACCTTGTAGGAGTTGCTGTCGAATTTACCGCCCGCGTGCAACTGGGTCATGATGACCTCGGCCGCCGAGACGCCCTCTTCCTCGTGGATCCCCACCGGGATGCCGCGGCCGTTGTCGCTCACAGATACGCTGGAATCCGCGTGGATCGTGACCGTCACCGCATCGGCATGACCGGCCAGCGCCTCGTCGATGCCGTTGTCCACGACCTCATAAACCATGTGGTGCAGGCCCGAGCCGTCGTCGGTGTCCCCGATATACATGCCGGGGCGTTTGCGAACAGCCTCCAACCCTTTGAGAACCTTGATGGAATCGGCGCCGTATTCCTGTGGTGTCAGATCAGTGTCGGACATGCGGAGAAAACCCTTATCGTTTGCCCGATTTATAGTGGTTTGGCCGGGGATTGTCACGCCGATCCCCCCATATTTTGTGTCAGGTGAAGGGGATGATCAGCCCGACGAGAACCAGCATCGCACCGGAGGCCAGATTGATCCGCCGCAGGGTGCGCGGGGCGGTCAGAAAGCCGCGCAGATGGCCCACGAGAAGCGCGATCACGAGGTTGCCCAGGAGCGGCACGATGACCGAGGCCGCAAGGATCGCGGCGATGTCCGGGGCGGTGACCTCGCGCAGGTCGAAGAAGCCGGGCAACACGCCCATGTAGAAGAGCACCGCCTTGGGATTGCCGAGGATCGCGATGAGCCCCGCAACGAAGCCCGCCCACATGCCGGGGCGGGTGAGGCGGCGGTCGGTGTCGATCTTCGCGCCCGCCTGCCAGATTAGGCCCAGCCCCATGGCGATGAAGACCAGTGCGGCGATCCAACGCAGCACCTCCATCAGCGTGTCGACGGCCGAGACGATCCAAGTGATCCCGAGGATCGCCACCAGCGGCCAGAGCATGTCGCCCACCGCCACGCCAAGCGCCAGCGGCCAAGCCGCCTGAAACCCGCCCGAGAGCGCGCGGGCCATCATCGCCAGCCAGACTGGGCCGGGGGTGAGGAAGAGGATCAGAAGCGCGCCGCAGTAGAGCAGCAGGTCGGCAGGGGAGAGGGTCATGACTGACGCACCACCTGTGACAGCCCGTCTTCCTCGGTGACCTCGACGTATTGCGCGCGGTCTCCGAGGCTGTCGAACAGCTCCGGCCCGGTGCCCGTCATCCAGGCCTGCGCGCCGAGTGCCGTGATCTCATCATAGAGCGCCGCGCGGCGGCTGGCGTCGAGATGGGCGGCCACCTCGTCCAGCAGCAGAAGCGGCGGCGCGCCGAAATCGGCGGCGATGGCGCGGGCATTGGCGAGGATGAGCGAGACCAGCAGCGCCTTTTGCTCCCCGGTCGAGCAATCCCGCGCGGCGATGCCCTTGGCAGCATAGGTGCCCTCAAGATCGGCGCGATGCGGGCCGATCAGCGTGCGCCCGGCGGCGACATCGCGCATCCGGTTGTCCGACAGCGCCCGGCGCAGCCCCTCGGCGCTGTCGGGCATGTCATTTTGCAGCATCAGCGTGGCGATGGGGAAGGCGGTCTGCGCCTCCTCCTGCGCCGTGGCGAGGGCGATGAGGGCTTGTTGCCGGTTGGCATGGATCTGTGCCCCGGTCTCGGCCATGCGGTCCTCAAGGGCTGCATACCACGCGGGCTCGCGCACCATGTCCTTCAGCAGCCGGTTGCGCTCGCGCATGGCCTTTTCATAGCTTAGCGACAATTCGGCATGATCGGGCAGCATCGAAAGCGTCACCCGGTCGAGAAACCGCCGCCGCCCCTCGGCCCCCTCGATCCAGAGCCGGTCCATCGCGGGAATAAGCCAGAGCACCCGGGCGATGCGCCCAAGCGCGGTCTGGGCCGTGGCTTTGCCGTCGATCTTGGTTTGCCGGGCGGCACCACCCTCGGACCAGATTTCGACCTCGTGGAGAACGCTTGGTCCGTGCAAGACCCCGGTGACCTTCCAGCCCAGAGCCTCGGGACGGCGCGCCATGTCCTGCGCGCTGCTGCGCCGCAGCCCGCGCCCGGGCGACAGGAGCGAGATCGCCTCGATCACATTGGTCTTGCCCGCGCCATTCGGCCCGTAAAGCGCCACGGGCCGCGCGTCGACCTCGATCACCGCGCGTTTGTGCGAGCGGAAATGCGAAAGGCCAAGGTTGGAGAGAGACAGCTGCGCCATTCAGCACCTGTTTTCTTTGAAAGAAAACGGCGCGGAAATTGTGAAAATTTCCGCCAGCGTCACACGCGCATCGGCATGACGACATAGACCGCCGAGGTATCTGTGCCCTCGCGCATCAGGGTCGGGTCGCCCGAGGAGTTGAACAGGAAAACGGCATTTTCGCGGTCCACTTGGCTGGCGATCTCCAGCAGGTATTTCGCGTTGAAGCCAATCTCGAGCCGCTCGTCGCCGTAAGCCACGGCCAGTTCTTCCTCCGCCGCGCCGCTGTCGGGGGCGTTGACCGAGAGCACGAGGCGGTCTTCGTCAAGTTGCAGTTTCACGGCGCGCGAACGCTCGGACGAGACGGTCGCCACGCGGTCCACCGCGCGGGCGAAATCGGCGGCGTCGACTTCCATCTTGCGGGTGTTCCCCTGCGGGATCACGCGGGTGTAGTCGGGGAAGGTGCCGTCGATGACCTTGGAGGTCAGGGTGATGGCCGGGGTGGCGAAACGGATCTTGGTCTCGGACACGGACACCGCGATTTCCATCTCGTCATCGTCGAGCAGTTTGCGCAGCTCGCCCACGGTCTTGCGCGGCACGATTACGCCGGGCATCTCCGCCGCACCTTCGGGCATTTCGGCGTCGATCCGGGCCAAACGGTGACCATCGGTCGCCACGCAGCGCAGCGCCTTGCCGCCCTCGGCATCCGCCACATGCAGGTAGACCCCGTTGAGGTAATAGCGCGTCTCCTCGGTGGAGATGGCGAATTTCGACTTGTCGAACAGGCGGCGCAGCACCGGGGCGGGGGCCGAGAAGTTCGAGGCATATTCCGACGAGGCCATGACCGGGAAATCCTCACGCGGCAGTGTCGCCAGCGAGAAGTTCGATCGGCCTGCTTCGACCGTCAGGCGGCCAGCGGCGGTGTCAGATGTAAGGCTGATCAGCGCGCCATCGGGCAGCTTGCGCACGATCTCATGCAGCAGGGTGGCCGAAACGGTGGTGGCACCGGCGCGCTCGACTTGCGCTGCGACCTTGTCGACCACTTCGATGTCCAGATCGGTGGCGCGGAAGGAGACATCGCTGCCCTCGGCCTCGATCAGCACGTTGGCGAGGATCGGAATGGTGTTGCGGCGCTCGACCACGGATTGGGCTTGCGAAACGGCCTTGAGCAGTGCCGCGCGTTCGATGCTGAATTTCATGTGCCTTCTCCCATACCGACTGCCGGGAGAGGCAAACTACCCGGTTCCCACGCTTACACAAGAACTTTTGTGGCTTTGTTGAAGTGAATGCAAGAGGGGCGCAAGCTGCGCCCCCGATCGCTGTTTGATCGTGTCCTGAGGACAACCCTCAGGCCGCTATGACTAGGATTCGAGCGCTCGACGCAGCAGTTCCAGATCCTCGGCGATCTGCCCGTCCGAGACCTTGAGTTCTTCGATCCGGCGCACCCCGTGCATGACGGTGGTGTGGTCGCGCCCGCCGAAGCGGCGGCCGATCTCGGGCAGGGAGCGGCTGGTCATCTGTTTGCACAGATACATGGCGACCTGACGCGGGCGCGCGTAGCTGCGCAGGCGCTTGGGGCCGATCATGTCGCTGAGGCGGATGTTGTAATGGTCGGAAACCTTGCGCTGGATTTCCTCGACCGAGATCTTGCGCTCGGAAGCGCGCAGCACGTCGGCGAGACAATCCTGCGTCAGCCCCATGTCGATCTCGCGGCCCACCAGCGATGCGAAGGCGAAGAGGCGGGTCAGCGCACCTTCGAGGACGCGGACGTTCGAGGTGATGCGATGCGCGAGGAATTCCAACACGCCGTCGGCCACTTCAAGGTCGGGGTAGGTCTTGCGCTGCACGTCCACCTTGCTTTGCAGAATGCCGAGGCGCAACTCGTAGTCCGTGGGGTGCAGGTCCACGATCAAGCCGCATTGCAGGCGCGATTTCACGCGGTCTTCGAGGTCTTTGATCTCACCCGGGGCGCGGTCGGCGGAGATGATGATCTGCTTGTGCTGGTCCACCAGCGCGTTGAACGTGTGGAAGAACTCTTCCTGGGTGGAATCCTTGCCCGCGATGAACTGCACGTCATCGACCATCAGCACGTCGACGGAGCGGAAGATTTCCTTGAAGTCCATCATCTTGCGGTCGCGCAGGGCCTGCACGAAACGGTACATGAACTGCTCGGCCGAGAGGTAGAGCACGTTCATCTCGGGCTTGCGCTCATGCAGCTCGCGGGCGATCGCGTGCATCAGGTGGGTCTTACCAAGGCCGACGCCCCCGTAAAGGAACAGCGGGTTGAAGGTGACGGGGCCGCCTTCGGCGACGCGGCGGGCGGCGGCATGGGCCAGTTCGTTGGGCTTGCCGACGACGAAATTGTCAAAGCTGAAGCGCGGGTCGAGCGGGGCGGTGCTGAGCTGCGAATTGGCGGCGGGTTTCACGGCAGCCGAGGTCTGACGCGCAGCCGGGGCGGGCTTTTCGGCGGCGGGGCTGGGCTGCTGATTCAGGGCAAAGTTCAGACGCGTGGCATCGGTGCCCGTCACGTTGATCTCATGCAGAATCAGATCCGAGAAGTTCTGGCTGACGTAGTTGCCGAAGAAATTTGTCGGCACTTTGAGCGTCACGATTCCGTCTTCGACGGCGCCGGGCACAAGCGGTTCAATCCAAGTGGTGTAGTTGTTCTGCCCCACGGTCTTTAGAAGCCGCTCTTTGATCTCGCCCCAGTGATCTAGTGTCATCGTGCCTTACGTCCCGCTTTGCTCTTCGCACAGAGACCGAGTGGTTCTCGGCCCATAAATTGTTTCACCCGGCAACAGGTCATCCACCCGGTCCCACGCGGATGACCGACCTGTGTCCTTCGGACTTTTAAAGAATGGCCTGCCCATGCGCCTGATGTGCCGTAAACCGGCGCAAGAGGCGCTGAACGAACCGTTCGTGTTCTCATCGACAGGGTAAACGTGCTGGCAGCAGCATTCACGATGGTACGCGGAACCGTTTGTGAACGGTCACTTGCACCCCCCTGAATTTGGCATTCTGCCAGTTGGCTGACGCCGTGTTCAGGGCCTGTCCCCCCAAGCGAAATGAATCGCTGGACCTTTGGTAGCAAGTGTTTCCGGTTCGCTTCAACATATCTTCCATCTTGACTCAGAGATTGCCGGAAAAGAATCTCTGGCGTGTTTTTTTCGCTGCACCCGCACGAAAAAAGGCGCCGCAATGCGGCGCCTCTTGTGTTTCTAAGGGCTTGGCTGAGAAGCCGAATTAGCCCAGTGCTTTGACCCGCGCGGACAGGCGCGACATTTTGCGCGACGCGGTGTTTTTGTGGAAAACGCCTTTGGTGACGCCGCGCATCAGCTCGGGCTGGGCGGCTTTCAGAGCGGCGGTTGCAGCTTCTTTGTCACCGGAGGTGATCGCCTCTTCGACTTTGCGCAGGTAGGTGCGGATGCGCGAACGGCGTGCTTTGTTGATCGCAAAACGCTTTTCGTTTTGACGGGCGCGTTTAGCGGATTGACGGGTGTTTGCCATGAGTATCAGCCTTCGGGTTCATATGTTGCGTAGCAACGCGTGACGCCAACCCGACCGGAGATCCGGACCCCCTTTGGGGTAGGTGATTCTAGCCAGAGCGGGCTGCACGCGCATGTATTGGTGCCGCCTATAAGGCAGCGGGCGCGGCAATGCAAGCCGCGCCGGGGGCGACGCTTATTTGTCGCGGAATTGCGCTTCGCGCTTTTCGAGGAAGGCGGACATGCCCTCGTTCTGGTCTTCGGTGTTGAACAGCGAATGGAACATGCGACGCTCGAACAGCAACCCCTCGCTCAGCGGCACCTCATAGGCGCGGTTCACGCATTCCTTGACCACGGTGGCCGAGATCATCGACTTCTCGGCGATCTTGGTCGCGGCGCCGAGCGCCTCTTCCATCAGTTTCTTCACCGGCACCACGCGGGACACGAGCCCCGAGCGTTCGGCTTCTTCGGCATCCATGAAGCGGCCCGTGAGGTTCATGTCCATCGCTTTGGACTTGCCCACCAGCCGTGTCAGACGCTGGGTGCCGCCGATGCCTGCCACGACGCCGAGGTTGATCTCGGGCTGGCCGAACTTGGCGCTTTCCGAACAGATGATAAAGTCACACATCATCGCCAATTCGCAGCCCCCGCCGAGGGCATAGCCCGACACGGCGGCGATGATCGGCTTGCGCACGCGCAGAATCTGATCGGTTTCGGGCGTGAAAAGATCCCCCATGAAGACGTCGACAAAGCTTTTCTCGCGCATCATCGCGATGTCGGCCCCGGCGGCGAAGGCCTTTTCCGAGCCGGTGATGACGATGCAGCGGACCTTGTCGTTTTCCTGCGCGCTTTTCAGCGCCTTGGCAAGTTCACCCAGCAGCGCCTCGTTGAGCGCGTTCAGCGCATCCGGGCGGTTCAGGGTGATCAGGGCCACATGGTTGTCCACGTCCACGGTGATCGTTTCGTAAGCCATCAAGAATGCTCTTTGTTGTTGCGCTCAGGGGAATGTGCATACCACGGCCCCTCCATGTTTCAAGTTATCTTTGGCAGCGCGGACAATAGAAGGAAGAGCGTCCGCTTTGCACGATGCGCGCGATGGTGCCATCGCAGCCGGGTCTGCGGCAGGCTTGGCCCGCGCGGCCATAGACGTCGAAACTATGTTGGAAATAGCCCAATTCGCCATCCGCTTGCCGAAAATCCTTGAGCGACGATCCCCCCGCCGTGATCGCATCCGTCAGCACGTTTCGGATGATCGGCACCAGCCCGGCGACCCGCGCAGCCGAGATGCGCCCGGCCTTGCGGGCCGGGTGAATCCCCGCGCGGTAAAGCGCTTCGCAGACATAGATATTGCCCAAGCCCGCCACGATCCGCTGATCCAACAGCGCAGATTTGATCGGCGTGTTGCGGCCTTTCAGCGCGGCGACCAGATGCGCTTCGTGAAAGTCGTTGCCCAAGGGTTCCGGCCCGAGCAAGGCGAGCAGCTTGTGCGTCTCGGCCCCGGCGGTGGGCATCAAATCCATCGCGCCGAAACGGCGCGGGTCGTTAAAGGTGATCCGCGCACCGTTACCCATATGCAACACGACATGGTCATGTTTCTCGGGCGCGGGGTGGTCGTGCTGAAATTGCCCCAAAGGGTCGCCCGAAACCAGCATCCGCCCGGACATGCCCAAATGCACCAAGAGCGATTCCCCGCTTTCCAGATCGGCGAGGATGTATTTTGACCGCCGCCGCAGCAACCCGACGCGCTGCCCGGTGAGCCGTTCCGCCATCCGCTCGGGGAAGGGCCAGCGCAGGTCGGGGCGGTTCACCTCGGCGCGGGCAATCACTTGGCCCTCCATCGCAGGGACCAGTCCCCGGCGGACGGTTTCGACCTCTGGCAGTTCCGGCATCTCGGTTTCCCCTCTGGCTTGCCTGTGACAAAAGGCACGCATTGTCCCTGCCCCCCGGCACCCTATAACAAGGGACAGAACCAGAGGATCGCAAGAGCAGATGACCCAGGACGCTGACAAAACAACCCATTTCGGTTTCGAGACCGTGCCCGAACATGAAAAGGCCGGGCGCGTGCAGGGTGTGTTCAACTCTGTCGCCAGCAAATACGACATCATGAACGATGTGATGAGCATCGGGATCCACCGCGTCTGGAAAGAGGCGATGATGGACTGGCTCGCCCCGCGCCCCGGTCAGAAACTGCTCGATGTGGCGGGGGGCACTGGCGATGTGTCTTTCAAATTCCTCAAACGTGCCGGGCGCGGCCATGCCACCGTGCTCGACCTGACCGAGCCGATGCTGGTCGAAGGCCGCCAGCGGGCCGAGGCGGACAGGCTGACCGGCAGCCTTGATTGGGTGGTGGGCGACGCGATGGCGCTGCCGTTCCCCGACAACACCTTTGATGTCTACACGATCAGCTTCGGCATCCGGAATGTGACCCGCCCCCAAGAGGCGCTGAATGAAGCGTACCGCGTGCTGCGCCCCGGTGGCCGTCTGATGGTGTTGGAGTTCAGCCAACTGCCCAACCCGGCGATGCAGAAAGCCTATGACCTCTACAGCTTCAACGTGATCCCGCGCATGGGCCAAGCCATCGCGGGGGACCGCGACAGCTATCAATATCTGGTCGAATCGATCCGCAATTTCCCCGATCAAGAGACCTTCCTGTCGATGGTCCGCGCGGCGGGCTTTGGTCAGGCCAAATATCGCAACCTGTCGATGGGGATTGCGGCGCTGCATTCGGGTTGGAAGCTCTGATGCGCGGTCCGCACAACATCTGGCGGTTGATCCGCACGGGCGCGACGTTGGAACGCGCCGGGGCGATGAATGTGGTGCTGGATGCTTTCGATGCCTCCCCGCCGCTGCGTTTCGTGGCCCGCGCGCTTGGCCTGCCGTTCAAATGGCTGGGCTACAAGGGCGACCCGACGATGCCGCCCGCCACCCGCGCGCTGACGGCGCTTGGCCCGGCCTACATCAAATTCGGTCAGGTGTTGTCGACCCGCCCCGACGTGGTGGGCGACGATCTGGCGGTGCAATTGCGCGTGCTGCAAGACAAACTGCCGCCCTTTGACATGGCGCTGGCCCGCAGCGCGGTGGAGCAGGAGTTGGGCGAGCCGGTCAGCGCGATCTTTTCCGAGTTCAGCGAACCCGTCGCCGCAGCCTCCATCGCGCAGGTGCATCACGCGCGGCTGGCCGAGACCGGCGAAGAGGTTGCCGTCAAAGTCCTGCGGCCCGGCATCGAGAAAGCCTTCCGCAAGGACATCGACGCCTTCTACCTCGCCGCGCGGATGGCCGAGATTTTCTCGCCCGGGTCGCGCCGTCTGCGCCCGATGGAGGTGATCGAGCATTTCGACGGCGTCGTGCGGGGGGAGTTGGACCTGCGGCTCGAAAGCTCTGCCGCGTCGGAGTTCGCGGCCAACACTAAGGATGACGCCGGGTTTCAACTGCCCGAGATCAAATGGAATTATTCGGGCCGCCGCGTGATGACGCTGGGCTGGGCCGATGGGCTGCCGCTGGGCGACAATGCCGCGCTGGATGCGGCGGGGCACGACCGGGTGGCGCTGTCGGAACGGGTGCTGCAACTCTTCCTCCAGCACGCTCTGCGCGATGGTTATTTCCACGCTGACATGCACCAAGGCAACCTCAAGGTCGCCGCCAATGGCGACATCATCGCCTATGACTTCGGCATCATGGGTCATATCGACAGCTACACCCGCCGGGTCTATGCCGAGATTCTCTATGGCTTCATCCGCCGTGATTACCAGCGCGTCGCCAAGGTGCATTTCGAGGCGGGTTATGTGCCTGCCGACAAGGACGTTGACGAGTTCGCCCGCGCCCTGCGCGCGGTGGGCGAGCCGATTTTCGGCATGGATGCCACCCGCATTTCCATGGCGCGGCTGCTGACCTATCTGTTCGAGGTGACCGAGCGTTTCGGCATGGAAACCCGGACCGAGTTGATCTTGCTGCAACGCACCATGGTCGTGGTGGAGGGGGTCGCCCGCTCGCTCAACCCGCATATCAACATCTGGGAAGTCGCCAGCCCCATCGTGACCGACTATATCACCAAGTCGCTCGGTCCGCGGGCCATCGTCTCTGATCTGCGCGACACGGCGATGGTCATGGCCCGTTTCGGCCCCCGCCTGCCGGGGCTGGTCGAGCAGGCGCTGAACCGGCAGGCTCAGGAGCAGCCCGAGCGCCGCCCGCGTTTCTGGCGCTATATCGCGGCGACTGCGGTGATGTCCGGTGTGGCCGGGGCCACCACAATCGCCCTGATCGACGCGCTGCTTTAGGGCAGGGGGCCGCGCGGCCCCCAACCCCGGCCTTCAGGCGATACGTTCGATGGCCATGGCGATGCCTTGCCCGCCGCCGATGCACATGGTGATCAACGCGCGCTTACCGCCGATCCGCTCCAATTCGTAGAGCGCTTTCACCGTGATGATCGCCCCCGTCGCGCCGACAGGGTGGCCAAGGGCGATGGCGCCGCCGTTCGGGTTGACCTTTGCGGGGTCAAAGCCGAGTTCCTTGCTCACAGCCAGCGCCTGGCTGGCGAAAGCCTCGTTGCTTTCGATCACGTCAAAGTCATCGGCCTTCAGCCCGGTGCGCTCCAGCAGGCGGCGCACGGCGGGGACCGGTCCGATGCCCATGACCTCGGGTCGCACGCCCGCGTGGGCGTAGCCGAGGATGCGGGCGCGGGGTGTGAGCCCGGCGGCCTCCGCGGCCTCCGCGCGGGCCAGCACCAGCGCCGCGGCACCGTCGTTGATGCCGCTGGCGTTGCCCGCCGTGACGCGGCCGTCCTTCTGGAAGACGGGGCGCAGCCCGGCCAGCGCCTCTGCGGTGGTGGACTTGGGGTGTTCGTCGGTGTCGAAGGCCACCATGTCGCGCTTCACCTTCACCTCGACCGGCACGATCTGGTCCTTGAAATATCCCGCCGCGATGGCTGCCGCCGCGCGTTCCTGACTTTGCAGGGCAAAGGCGTCCATCTCTTCGCGGGTGATCGTGTGTTCATCTGCCACGTTCTCGGCCGTCACGCCCATATGGCCGGTGCCGAAGGGGCAGTTCAGCGTGCCCAACAGCATGTCGAGGCTGCGTGCATCGCCCATCTTCTGGCCCCAGCGGGCATCGGGCAGCACATAGGGCGCGCGCGACATGCTTTCGGCGCCGCCAGCAAGCGCGAAGTCCGCATCGCCCAGCATCAGGCTTTGCGTGGCCGAGACCAGCGCCTGCACGCCTGAGCCGCAGAGCCGGTTTACGTTCATTGCTGGCACCTCGTCGGGCACGCCCGCGTCGCGCGCGGCGACGCGGCTGAGGTACATGTCGCGCGGCTCGGTGTTGATGACGGTGCCGAAGACGACATGGCCGATCTGCGCCGGATCGACGCCCGCGCGCGCCATTGCTGCCGCCGCGACGGTGCTGCCCAGCTTGGTGGGCGGGATGGCGGCAAGCGCGCCGCCGAAAGTGCCGATGGCGGTGCGTGCGCCGCTCAGGATGACGATATCGTCTGACATGAAACTCTCCTCTGATCGTTGGCGGCACTATGGGGGGCGGGCAAGGCAAAGTCAGGCGAAACGTCCCGTCATGCGGCGGCTTGACAGGAGCGAGGTGCCGCGCGACATATCCGCCATGACGGACAACACCGACAAGATCCTGACACAGCTGCCCGCCCGCCTGAAAGAGGCGCGGCAGGGGCAGGGGCTGTCGCTTGATGCCGTGGCGAAGCTTTCGGGCGTGTCGCGCTCCATGGTCAGCCAGATCGAGCGCGGTGAGTCGAGCCCGACCATCGCCACGCTGTGGAACCTGACCCGCGCTTTGCAGGTGGATTTCGCCGGCCTTCTCGACGCCGCCCCCGGCGAGCCGCAGATCGAAGTGCTGCGCAGCGCCGCCGTGCCGACGATCAACAATCTGGGCGACGGCTGCCGCATCCGCATTCTTTCCCCGCCCGAGGAGGCTGGGCATCACGAGGTCTACGAGTTGCTCATCGCAGAGGGCGGCGTGCTCGACAGTGCGCCCCACACCCGCGGCGCGCGCGAGCATCTCAGCGTCTTCGAAGGCGCGGTGGAGGTCACCAGCGGCAGCGGGACCGAGCGGCTGCAGGCTGGCGACACCGCGCGCTATGCCGCCGACGTGCCCCATGCGATCCGCGCCACCGAAGGGCCGGTGCGCGCCTTTCTGGTCGTGCAGGACGCCTGACCTCCGATATATCGGAAAAAATCCGCCATTCCGGAAATCCTCTATTTCGGAACAGCCTCCGTTATGGTAGATGCCTTCTGAAAAGGAGAGCCTCATGACCCAAGCATTTCTATCCCATGTCACCGACACCCTGTCCGAGATCGACGCCGAGGGCATGATGAAGCGCGAGCGGCTCATCACCACCCCGCAGGGCGGCGAGATCGCCGTGGGCGACCGCGAGGTCATCAACCTTTGCGCCAACAACTACCTTGGCCTTGCCGATCACCCCGAGCTGATCGCGGCGGCCAAGGAAGCGATGGACGAAAAGGGCTTCGGCATGGCCTCGGTCCGCTTCATCTGCGGCACGCAGGACATCCACCGCGAGCTGGAGCAGAAGCTGGCCAATTTCCTCGGCCACGACGATTCGATCCTCTTCGCCGCATGTTTCGACGCCAACGGCGGGCTGTTCGAGCCGCTTCTGGGGCCGGAGGACGCGGTCATTTCGGATGCGCTGAACCATGCCTCGATCATCGACGGCATCCGGCTCTGCAAGGCCAAGCGCTACCGCTATGCCAACAGCGACATGGCGGATCTCGAGGCCAAGCTGAAACAGGCCCGCGCGGACGGGGCGCGGTTCATCATGATCGCCACCGACGGGGTCTTCTCGATGGACGGCTATCTGGCCAAGCTGCCGGAGATCGTAGCGCTGGCTGAGAAATACGAGGCGCTGGTGATGGTCGACGATTGCCATTCCACCGGTTTCATGGGGCCGAAGGGCGCGGGCACGCCGGCGCATTACGGCGTCAAGGTCGACATCGTGACCGGCACGCTGGGCAAGGCGCTCGGCGGCGCCATCGGCGGCTACATCGCGGGGCCACAGCCGGTGATCGACCTGCTGCGCCAGCGCGCACGACCCTATCTGTTCTCGAACTCGCTGCCGTCGTCGATCGTGCGCGCCGGTATTCGGGCGCTGGAACTGGTGGAAGAAGGCGACGACCTGCGCGCGCGGCTTTTGGAGAACACTGAGTACTGGCGCGCGGGTCTGGAGAAGCTGGGCTTTGACCTGCTCCCGGGCGAGCACCCCATCGTGCCTGTCATGCTGGGCGAGGCGCAACTGGCGCAGGACATGGCGGCCAAGCTCTTCGAGGAAGGTGTCTATGTCTCCGGCTTCTTCTTCCCGGTGGTGCCGCGCGGTCAAGCGCGCATCCGCACCCAGATGAACGCGGCCCTGACGCGCGAGCAACTCGACCGCGCGCTGAAAGCCTTTGAGACGGCCGGCAAGGCCTGCGGGGTGATTTGATGGCGACCAATGAGATGAAGGCACTGGCCAAGCTTCACCCGCGCGAGGGGCTATGGATGACCTATGCCCCGGTGCCCGAGATCGGCCCCGACGATGTGCTGATCAAGATCAACAAGACCGGCATCTGCGGCACCGACATCCACATCTGGAACTGGGACGACTGGGCTGCCGGGACCGTGCCGGTGGGGCTGATAACCGGCCATGAATTTGCGGGCGAGATCGTCGAGCTTGGCCGCAATGTCGAGGGGCTGGAGGTCGGCCAGCGCTGCTCGGGCGAGGGGCATCTGATCGGCAAACAGTCGCGACAGAGCCGCGCGGGCAAGTTCCACCTCGACCCCGCGACGCGGGGCATCGGGGTGAACGAGCAGGGGGCCTTTGCGCAATACCTGCGTCTGCCCGCCTTCAACGTGGTGCCGCTGCCGGACGAGATTTCGGACGACATCGGCGCGATCCTCGATCCTTTGGGCAACGCGGTGCACACGGCGCTCAGCTTCGATCTGGTGGGCGAGGACGTGCTGATCACCGGCGCGGGGCCGATCGGCATCATGGCCGCCGCGGTGGCGCGGCACGTGGGCGCACGGCATGTGGTGATCACGGATGTGAACCCCGACCGTCTGGCGCTGGCGGAAAAGGTCGCCGATGTGGTGCCGGTGAACGTGGCCAAGGAAGACCTGGGCGCGGTGATCGGCAAGCTGAAGATGAAACAGGGGTTTGACGTCGGCCTCGAGATGTCGGGCAACCAGCAGGCGCTCGATCAAATGGTCGAGGCGATGACCATGGGCGGGCGCATCGCGATGCTGGGCATTCCGCCGGGCAAATCGCCGGTGGACTGGAGCCGCATCGTCTTCAAGGCGATCACCATCAAGGGCGTCTACGGCCGCGAGATTTTTGAGACTTGGTACAAGATGATCGCCATGTTGGAGAACGGGCTGGATGTCTCGGGGATCATCACGCACCGCTTCGGGGTCGACGATTTCGAACAGGGTTTCGCCGCGATGAAATCGGGGCGGTCGGGCAAGGTGGTGCTGGACTGGACCTGAACCGCTCAGGGGCGCAGGCGATTGCGCCCCTGCTGCGTGAGAACCCAAACGTCCTCCCCTTCAAACACCGCCGCGCAGAGCGGTTTGCCATAGCCCGCCCCGGTGTCGAGGTTCACCCGATTGCCATAGTGCATGGCGCTGTCGACCGGCGTGTGGCCATGGACGATCAGCTTGGGATGCGGCGCGATATATTGGTGAAACTCCTTGCGGATCCACAACAGATCATTCTCGCGCTGATCGCCTAACGGCACCCCGGGGCGGATGCCCGCATGGGCAAAGAAAAGGTCGGGCGTTTGATGCGACAGGGCGAGGGTCTTGAGGAAATCCACATGGCTCTGCGGCACCGCTGCGCGGGCTTTCTCATGCACCTCTGACATCCGGTCGCGCCCGCTGACCGACACGCCGTAGGAGTTCAGCGTCGTGTCGCCGCCCAAACGCGGGTTCAGCCAGTTAAGCTCAACCAGCAGCAGCGGATCGTGGCGGGGGAAATCCTCCATGAACCAGCGGAACATGCGGTCGTGATTGCCCATCAGGAAGGTCCAGTTGCGGCCCTCGGCCTTGCCCTGGGCCAGCCGTTCGATCACCGCTTTGCTGTCGGGGCCGCGGTCGGTGTAGTCGCCCAGAAAGACGATCTGCGCCTCCGGCCCGCCGTCTTCTTCGATCAGGGTCAAGACGCGCTCAAGCTCGGCGGCGTAACCGTGGATGTCTCCGATGGCGTAGATGGGGCTGGGCATGATCGTTCCTGTCCTTCTGCACCCCCTCGTGATGCCGCAAAGCGGCGGGGAAGGGAAGGCTGAGGCGCAAGATGCCCCCGAAAGCAAAAGCGCCCCACGAGGGGGCGCTTCCAGATTGTGCAGGTCGTGCGGTGCTTAGGCCACGTCGAATTGCAGCGGCTTGATCTGCCGGAACATGCCGGTGTCGCGCAGTTTGCCGATTACCGTCTCGGGCACCTGATCGTCGACATAGAGCAGGGCAATCGCCTCGCCCTTGGCGGTGTGGCGGCCAAGGGTGAAGTTGGCGATGTTTACGCCGTTTTCGCCCATGGTCTGGCCCAGCGTGCCGATGATGCCCGGCACGTCTTCGTTGGTGGTATAGAGCATGTGCTCCCCGATCTCGGCGTCGATGGTGATGCCCTTGATCTGGATAAAGCGCGGCTTGCCGTCCGAGAAGACAGTGCCCGCGATGGAGCGTTCGCGCTTTTCGGTCACCACAGTCACTTTCACATAGCCGTCGAAGACGCCGGATTTGTCTTGGTTGGTGGTCGAGATCTGGATGCCCTTTTCACGCGCGACCACGGGGGCGGAGACCATATTCACGTCCGGGTTGGCGCGTTTCATGATGCCCGCCACAACGCCGCAGTTCAGCGCCTTGAGGTTCATCTTGGCGACAGAGCCGTCATAGAGGATGTTGATCGCCTTGATCGGCTCGTCCGTCATCTGGCCAATGAAAGCGCCGAGGTGGCCAGCAAGCTTGACCCACGGCCCCATGACCTTGGCTTCCTCGGCGGTGACCGAGGGCATGTTGAGCGCGTTGGTCACGGCCCCGGTGAGCAGGTAGTCGGACATCTGTTCGGCCACTTGCAGGGCCACGTTCTCTTGCGCCTCGGTGGTCGCGGCACCGAGGTGCGGGGTGCAGACCACGTTGGGCAGGTTGAAGAGCGGGTTCTCCTTGGCCGGTTCCTCAGCAAACACATCAAAACCCGCGCCCGCCACATGGCCCGATTTCAGCAGATCGGCCAGCGCTTCCTCGTCCACCAGACCGCCGCGGGCGCAGTTGATGATGCGCACGCCTTTCTTGGTCTTCTCGAGGTTCTCACGGCTCAGGATGTTCGCGGTCTGCTCGGTGTAGGGAACGTGCAGGGTGATGAAATCGGCGCGCGAGAGAAGCTCCTCCAACTCGACCTTCTCGACGCCCATCTTCTCGGCCTTCTCCTCGCCCAAGAAGGGGTCATAGGCCACGACCTTCATCTTCAGCCCGCGCGCGCGGTCACAGACGATGCCGCCGATGTTGCCCGCGCCGATCACGCCAAGGGTCTTGCCGGTCAGCTCGACCCCCATGAACTTGGACTTTTCCCATTTGCCAGCATGGGTGGAGGCGCTTGCTTCGGGGATCTGGCGTGCCACGGCGAACATCATCGCGATGGCATGTTCGGCGGTGGTGATCATGTTGCCGTAGGGCGTGTTCATCACGATCACACCCTGTTTCGAGGCGGCTTCCTTGTCGATGTTGTCAGTGCCGATGCCCGCGCGGCCGATGACTTTGAGGTTCGGCGCATTGGCGAGGATCTTTTCCGTCACCTTGGTGGCCGAGCGGATGGCGAGGCCGTCATAATTGCCGATGATCTCGGCCAGTTTGTCTTTGTCCTTGCCCAGATCGGGCTGGAAATCCACGTCGATGCCGCGGTCGCGGAAGATCTGAACGGCAGCTTCGGAGAGTTTGTCGGAGATGAGTACTTTGGGAGCCATCTGTCTGGTCCTTCATAAACGGGGTCAGCGGTGCGCAGAGACGCGCAACCGACGAGAGGGGGGAGTAGGGTGCGCGATCCTCGCGCACCATCGCGTCACGCGTTGATTTCGGCCTCGAAGGCCCAGGCGAGCCAAGGCAGCATCGCTTCGATGTCCGCCGTCTCGACCGTGCCGCCGCACCAGATGCGCAGACCCGGAGGGGCATCGCGGTAAGCGCCGATGTCGAGGGCTGCGCCCTCATCTGCCAGCCGCTTGGCCACGGCCTTGGCAAAGGCGGCGCCGTCTTTGATGCGCGCGTCGGTGAACTTCAGGCACACCGAGGTGTTGGAGCGTGTCGCCGGATCGGTCGCGAGGAAGTCGATCCAGTCATGCGCTTCGACGAAATCCGCCACGGCCTTGGTGTTGGCATCGGCGCGTGCGATCAGACCTCTGAGGCCGCCCACGGACTTGGCCCAGTCGAGCGCCAGCAGGTAATCTTCGACGCAGAGCATGGAGGGCGTGTTGATCGTCTCGCCTTTGAAAATGCCTTCGTTCAGCTTGCCGCCCTTGGTCAGGCGGAAGATCTTCGGCAGCGGCCATGCGGGCGTGTAGCTTTCCAGCCGTTCCACGGCGCGGGGGGAAAGGATCAACATGCCATGCGCCGCTTCGCCGCCCAGCACCTTCTGCCAAGAGAAGGTCGTCACATCGAGCTTGTCCCACGGCAGGTCTTGCGCGAAAGCGGCGGAGGTTGCGTCGCAGAGCGTGAGGCCTGCGCGGTTCGCCGGGATCACGTCGCCGGTGGGCACGCGCACGCCCGAGGTCGTGCCGTTCCATGTAAAGCAGACGTCGTTGTCATAGTTCAACGCGGCCATGTCGACGATCTCGCCATAGTCGGCGGTGTGGACCTGCGCGTCGATCTTCAGCTGCTTGACCACGTCGGTGACCCAGCCCGCGCCGAAGCTTTCCCATGCCACCATCTCGGCCGGGCGTTCGCCCAAGAGCGACCACATGGCCATCTCGAAGGCGCCGGTGTCGGAGGCGGGCACGATGCCGATGCGGTAGTCGGCGGGCACGCCAAGCACTTCGCGGGTGGTCTCGATCGCCTCGGCGAGCTTGGCCTTGCCGGGCGCGGCACGGTGGCTGCGGCCCAGCGGTGCATCCGCGAGCTTGGTCAAATCGAATGTGGGGATTTTGGCGCAGGGGCCGGAGGAGAAACGCGGGTTTGCCGGTACGGCAACAGGTTTCGCTTCCGGGCGCGGTGCCGGTTGGTTCATAGCCATTGATGCTACCCTCTCAGATATTCGCCCTTCGTTGGGGAAGGGTGTCCCACTTGCCGGGATACGCGGGGAGGCCGGGCTGGCGCAAGTCGCAAAATGACGCTAGGACGCCGGTCATGTCGCTTTGCGCGGCGCGAATGATGCGGATCGGAAACTTATGTTCACGGCAATCTTGTTGACCTCCCCCACCAACCCCAGCCTCGACCCCGCGCTGGTGGAAAGCCTGCGCAACGCTTGGGGCGGGGGTGACGCGCTTTGGCTGGCCCCGGATGAGGCGGCGGAGTTCTCACTGTCCCAGATGCCGGAAAACCGTTGGGATGTCTGGGAAAGCTGCCAGTCTATGGGGGTCGATCTGGTGATCGTGCCGACAGAGGGCCGCCGCAAGAAGATGCTGCTCGCCGATATGGACAGCACGATGATCCAGCAAGAATGTATCGACGAATTGGCCGATGAGGCAGGCGTCGGGGAGCGCGTGAAAGAAATCACCGCCCGCGCCATGAACGGTGAGTTGGACTTCGACGGCGCTCTGCGCGAGCGGGTGGGCCTGTTGAAAGGGCTAAAGGCCAGCGTGATCGACAAGGTTTTGGCCGAGCGGATCACTCTGATGCCCGGCGGCGGGGCGCTGGTGGGCACGATGAAGACCAATGGCGGCTATGCCGCGCTGGTCTCGGGCGGATTCACCGCCTTTACCGCCAAAGTGGCCGAGATGCTGGGCTTTGATGAGAATCGCGCCAATACGCTGCTGGTCGAACAGGCCGCGCTGACGGGCGATGTGGGGCTTCCGATCCTCGGGCGTGAGGCCAAGGTGACTGCGCTGGAAGAGATCACGGCAAAGCTGGGCATCGCCGAGGATCAGGTCATCGCCGTGGGCGATGGCGCCAATGATCTGGGCATGTTGGGGCGCGCGGGCATGGGGGTGGCGCTACATGCGAAGCCGTCTGTCGCGGCGGAATGTGACATCCGCATCAACTTTGGCGATCTGACCGCGCTGCTGTTCGTGCAGGGCTACGCGCGGAGCGAATTTGCGGGCTGAGACTGCCCGCGTGGCGCTGCCGCTTCCTTTGAGCCAAGCGGCAGCGCGAGAGGTCTAGAGCAGTCCCGCCGCCGGTTTCAGCATCCCGGTTTCAAGCCCGCGCCAGTTCTTGATCGGCGCGTTCATCCGCTTGAGCGCGGCGGGGTGGTTGGCGTCCAGCGCCCCCAGTTTGACCATCAGTGCAGTGATCGCGCATTCGGCGGCGCGGGTGGTGCCGCAGGCGGCTTTCAGTGCGATGCCCAGTTTGCGCTCGGGCCAGATGGCGATGAAGAAGCCTTCGGCCCCGGTTTTCAAGGCGACCTTGCCGTCCATCGCCCGCATCAGTTCCGTGCAGGCGCGGCCTTCGCCCGCGACGAGTTCGGGGTGCAGGCGCATGGCTTCGTGTAGGCGCGCCTCGGCAGAGTCTTCGGGGGCGGCGGCAAAATGCGCCATGGCGCGGGCCATGCCGTGCAGCGTGCAGGCGTAATTCGGGGCCGAGCAGCCGTCGATCCCATAGCCGGGGGAGGTTTCTTGGGTGACCGTCTCGAAAGCTTCGAGGCAGGCTTTTTGCACCGCGTGCTCCGGCTTTTCGTAATCTGCGCCGCCGCCGAGATGTTGGTTCAGCGTCAGGAAACCTGCGTGTTTGCCCGAGCAGTTGTTGTGGATCTGGCAGGGTTTCTCATGGGCGCGGATCAGCCCCTCCATCGCGTCGCGGTCGGCGGGCTCCTGCGGGCCGCAGCGAAAGGCGGCGTCGTCCAGACCCAAAGTATCAAGCCAGACGCCCACCCGATCGGTGTGGATGGCGGCCCCTTGGTGCGAGGCGCAGGCAAGCGCCAGTTGCTCGGTGCTCAGCCCCGCCTTGTCCGCCGCGCCGGAATTGATCAGCGGCAGCGCTTGGATCATCTTGGAGGAAGAGCGCGGCAAAATGATCTTTTCCGGGTCACCCCAAGCCTCGACGATCTGGCCGCTGGCATCGCAGATCACGGCATGGCCGGAATGCACGCTTTCCAGAAAGGGTCCGCGCCAGATTTCCGCAAAGGGGGCTGCTTTGGTCATGAGGTTCATCCTGTTTCTGGGCGAAAACCTGCCAATCAGGGTTTCGTCGGTCGCGCGTTTGCCGTTATTGTGATTGGTGTCGAACAGATAACAGACGCCCGCAAGAGAGCAACCCGCCCGAGGTTGCCCGGTCGGGGTCTGTGGACGTGTTGAGGTCAAGGACGGCTGGAGGCTGGACAGATGGGAATGATGAAGACATGTGGTCTTGCACTTGGGGCGCTCGCCCTTGTGGCAAGCGGCGCTGTGGCGCAGGAGCAGAGCACCAACCGGGTGGCTGCCAAGACCGACTGGAGCGTCTTTGTAGAAGATAACCCGACAGAATGCTGGGGCGTCTCGACGCCGAAGGAAGTGGTCAACACGCGCGACGGGCGTGTGGTGGCGGTGAACCGGGGCCAGACGTTGCTGATGGTGTTTTACCGACCTTCGGCTGAGGCCAAGGGTCAGGTCGCTTTCACCGGCGGCTATCCTTTCGCTTCGGGCTCGACCGTGACAATGGACATTTCGGGCAGCAGCTACGAGCTGTTCACCGAAGGCGAATGGGCATGGCCCGCGACGACGGCGGATGATGCCAAGATCATCGCCGCGATGAAGCGTGGCGCGGATGCGACGCTGACTGGTCGCTCCTCGCGCGGGACGCAGACCAAGGACACATTCTCGCTTCTGGGCTTCACCGCAGCGGTGGAAGATGCGGAGAAGCGCTGCGGGGGATGAGCCTCTGCGATTTGAGAGTTTGGGACGGCCTCGCGATTGCGGGGCCGTTTTTGTTTGGGGCGAACGTGCCACCCGGGCCCGGGACAAGCCGTAGGCGCCGGCCATCGCCTGCCCGCCCGTCACGCCAGAGGCGTGTCAGACCATGCTGGGCGCACCTTCGGTGCGACCGGGTAGGCGATTTGGTGAGGCTGGGAGCGACTTCGCGGGCGCACATCATGGTTGAGGCATAAAGTGGTATCGAAAATATGTTGGTTCGCCAACCCGCGGGCAGGAGATGGCCCTTGCACGAAGAAGCCGCGGCTTCCTTTCGGGAGCCGCGGCTAAGGATACGTCGTATATTTCGGCGTCAGGCCGCGCGCGACAGCGGCGCCGCCACCTCTTCCTCGATAAACGCACCGTGCAGCGCCTTGATCACCGGTTGCAGGCTCTCCCGTTCGACGATGAACTGCACGTCCACGTTGCGCGGCCCTTGGCTCGCGCCGATCGCCGTCTCGCCAGCCTCAGCGATGGCCACGAGGCCCCGTTGCAGCACCGACAAGCCATTCAGATCGCGCCCGATGACCGAGGCCATGGACAGTGTGCGGGTGGTGATCTCGGCGGCGGGGTAAATCGCGGCCAGATCCTTCTCTACCCGGCGCATCGTCTTCAGAGACGCGTCCAGATAATGGGTGATCGTATTGGCGTTCGAGACCTTCGAGACGATCCGCACATTGTGCCGCGTCAGCACGTCGAGGATCGCGGTGTCATAGCCTTTCACGCCGACCATGTCCTGCTCGAACAGCTCGAGGGTGACGATGTCGAGACCGGTGACGATCTCAACCGCGGGCGCTTCGGCCTGACGGTCATCGATCAGCGTGCCGGGGTCTTCGGGCTCGAAGGCATTGGTCACGCGCAGCGGCACGTCGGCCTGGCGCAGGGTCTTGGCCGCCTTGGGGTGGATCGCCTCCATCCCCATGTTCGAGAGCTGGTCTGCCACGTCGTAATTGGTGCGGCCAATTTTCTTGACGGCATGCTCGCCCACGAGTTTCGGGTCGCAGGACGACAGGTGGAATTCCTTGTGGATGATCGCCTCGCGCGCAGCCGTCAGGGCGGCGAGCTTGGAGAAGGTCACCTCGGAATAGCCGCGGTCGAATTCGCGCATCAGACCTTCGGCGCATTGCGCATAGCCGGTGACGATGGGCATTTCCGTCTGCGGGTCGATCCCCTCCATCGCCTGCGCGATGCGCTCGTCGAGCGTCACATTGCCCTCGTCGCGCCAACCTGAGAGGTCGACGAACCGGGCATTCACGCCAGCGCGCTGCAGCAGGATCGTGGTGACGAAGGCGGAATGCGCCTCGCCCAGACCGGAGAGCAACTCGCGAATTTGCAACATATGCTCCGACAGGCGGAAGTGGCCGTAGGCGCAGAGGCGCTGCAGGTCGATCAGGCAGTTACGGGCACCATGGGTGCGCTCGGACACGAAGGCGTCGGCCTGTTCGATGTCACCGGGATGCTCCAGCACCTCACGGTGCACGCGCTGCATCTCGGCTGAAACACGGGTCAGCGCCTCGTGCCAGCCGTGATCGTTGCTGGCGTTGGCCAGGTGGGCGTAAACGCCCGGCTCACCTGATTTCTTATGCTCCAGCAACAGGTTCGTGATCCCGCCGAAGGCGGAGACCACGAAGACGCGCCCATAGATGTCCGCGCCCTTACGGTCACCGACAAAGAGCGTGTCTTTGAGTTGGTTCACGCGGGACATGGACGTCCCGCCGATTTTTTCGACAGTGTGGGACGGTTGAGTCATAAAACTTAAGCGACCTCCTCGGCAGGCGCATAGGAACCATCTTCGCGGTGCACTTCGTTGCCGGTGACCGGCGGGTTGAAGCAGCACGCCATGTGTAGTTCTTCCTCTGCGCGCAGGGTGTGTTTGTCGTTCAGGTTCAGGGCGTACATGACGCCGGGGGTGATCTCATGCGTCTCGCCGGTGGCGAGATCGGTGATCGAGCCTTTGCCCTTCATGCAATAGACGCTCTCGAAGTGATGCTTGTAGTGAAACGTGTGCTCCGACCCGGCCTCAAGCACGGTGATGTGGAAGGAAAACCCCATCCCGTCATCGGCCAGAAGCATCCGTGTAGAGGTCCATTTCGCATCCGCCACGTGACGGTCTGTGCCCTGAAGTTTGTTAAAATCGCGTACAATCATCGGTATTACTCCGCTGCCAGTTTCATGTTGCCCGTCACATCGCGGGTCGCTTGCAGAAGGATATCAAAGCCTTCGCGCATAACCTTCTCCGGCGTGGTGAGCGGGGCAAGATATTTTACGATCTCGTCGTTTGCGCCCGATGTTTCGATCACGAGGCCCAATTCATAGGCACGCGCGCAGATCGCACCGGCCAGCTCGCCCGAGCCGACGTCGACGCCCTGCATCAGGCCGCGGCCTTTCAGCGTGGCGCCGTCGACCAGATCGGCCACATCTTTAAGCGCGGTGGTCAGCAGCACGGCTTTTTCGGCCAGCGACTTTTCAAACTTGTCATCGGACCAGAATTTCTCAATCGCAACGCGGGCGGTGACGAAGGCATGGGTGTTGCCGCGGAAAGTGCCGTTATGCTCGGCGGGCTTCCAGATGTCATGCTCAGGCGCGATCAGCAGGGCCGCGAAAGGCAGGCCGAAGCCGGAAAGCGATTTCGCCTGGGTGATCATGTCAGGCTTGATGCCGGATGCCTCGAAAGAGAAGAAGCTCCCCGACCGGCCGCAGCCCGCCTGAATGTCGTCGACGATCAGCAGCGCGCCATGTTTGCGGGCGATCTTTTCGATGCCCTGCATCCATGCGTCGGAGGCCGCGTTCAACCCGCCTTCGCCTTGGATCGGCTCAAAGATAAAGGCCGCGGGCGCGTCGATGCCCGAGGAGGGGTTCGACAGCATTGCGTCGATCATCTCAAGCGTGTCCACGTTCTCGCCCAAGGCGCCTTCGAAAGGCATGTGGGTGACATCGGCCAGCGAGCCGCCGCCCGCGCCGCCGCGCTTGCCTTTGTTGCCGGTCAGCGCCAGCGCGCCCATGGTCATGCCGTGAAAGCCGTTGGTGAAGGAGATCACATTGGTCCGGCCCGTCACCTTGCGCGCCAGCTTGATCGCGGCTTCGACGGCATTGGTGCCGGTCGGGCCGGTCATCATGACCTTATAGTCCATGTCGCGCGGCTTGAGAATTTTCTCCTCATAGGCTTCGAGGAAGGCCGCCTTGGTCTCGCTATGGAAGTCAAGGCCGTGGGCGATGCCATCAGCGGTGATATGTTCCACCAGTGCCTGCTTCATGTCCGGGTCGTTGTGCCCGTAGTTCAACGAAGAGCAGCCGGCGAGAAAGTCGATGTAGCGGTTGCCTTCGCCATCGAACATTTCCGAGCCGCTGGCGCGGGTGAAAACGGCGTTCATGCCACGGCAGTAGGAGCGGGCTTCGCTCTCGCGGCGGGTAAAGATGGTCGTGTTCTGCGCCATGTCCTTAGGCATAGGAATTCCTTTCTCTTCAAGAGAGTCTGTCGTGTGAATTGTCAGCTGCGGTTTACGCGGCGCGTTTCAGCGCGGCGGCCTCGGGCAGCGTGATCGTCACCATATGTTCGGTGTCATGCGCGCCCTCGAAATGGGCGTCTTTGGTAAAGTGGGGCGCATCGGACAGATCGCCGCCGATGTGGTTCGCAAAGCTGCGGAACAGCCCCCAAGAGGCGTCGTTGTCGCGGGTGATCGTGGTTTTGAGGGTCTTGGCGTCCTCGGTCTCATCGCGGTTCACCAGTTCCATCAGCATGGTTTTGCCCAGACCAAGGCCGCGGGCCTTGGGGCTGACGGCGACCTGCCAGACAAAGAAGGCGTCTTGTGCAGGGATCATATGGCCGGAGATCCAGCCCACGATATCACCATCCAATTCGGCCACGACGCAGGTGTCGCGGAAGTGGTCGGCTTGGATCAGGTTCGCATAAAGCGAGTTTTCGTCGAGCGGCTTACAGTCGCGAATCAACCGCCAGATGGCGGCTCCGTCCTCGGCATTGGGCTTGCGCAGCTTGGGTGTGCGGGCTTTTTTCATGTCGAGTTTATTCTGCATCCGTTCGTGGCTCCCTGATTGTTTCGATAGGCTAAATAAGTCATGCGCGGTAATACTTCAACAATCAAAGAAAATTACTTCAAAATGCGCTTATAGCGTGCTTTAAGCGCCATAGAACTGTGCATAATTGTTTCGTTTTCCGAACGAAATTAGGCGGCTTCGCTTAGCTATACTAAGCGATCAGGCGGGTTTTGAGCGATTGCTGAGAATGCTGCCAATGTGCAATGATGCACCATGACGCAGAAACATCCCGACCGGGTCGACGAAAGTCTGATCGCTTTGCGCCGCATTTTGCGGGCCACGGAACTCTATGCCCGCGATCTGGCGCAGGCCGCGGGGGTAACCCCCGCGCAGCTGCGCGTTTTGCAGATCGTGGGAGAGAAGAAAGACCCGACGGCCAAGACCCTCGCCAATCAGATGGGGGTGAGCCAAGCCACCGTGACCGCCTTGGTCGACAAGCTGGTGGCGCGCAGCTTGGTCTCGCGCCAGCCTTCGGCGCAGGACCGTCGGCAGACCAACATCACCTTGACCACCCAAGGCGAGGATGTGCTGGAAGAAGCCCCCGATGCGCTGCAACAGCGCTACGTCCGCGCCTTTGCGGATCTCGCCGATTGGGAGCAGGCGCAGCTGGTGTCGTCGTTGGAGCGTGTGGCGGCAATGCTGAACGTGGACAGTCTGGATGCCGCGCCGGTTCTCGCGACGGGGGAGTTGCGGACAAGCAAGAAGACCTATTGAGGGCGGTCCCAGACCTCGGCGGCCAAACCCTTTTGCAAATCGCGCCTTTTCTTATATAGAGACCCATCCCTAGCCAGTGAGTCTTTGAAATGTCCGCTTCCGCGCCCATCACCCAAGACGTGATGACCCTTCCCCGTAAGCTGCCCGAAGGGCCGATCAACCTTGTCGGCCTGACCCGCGACGCCATGCGCGACGCGCTGATCGCCCATGGCACGCCCGAGAAACAAGCGAAGATGCGTGTGGGGCAGATTTGGCAATGGATTTATCAGTGGGGGGTGCGGGATTTCGATGCGATGACCAACCTCGCCAAGGGCTACCGTGCTCAATTGGCTGAGAAATTCGTGATCGAAGTGCCGGAGGTGGTGACCCGCGCGGTCAGCGAAGACGGCACCCGCAAGTACCTTGTGCGCATCGCGGGCGGCCATGAGGTCGAGGTGGTCTATATCCCCGAAGAGGGGCGCGGCACGCTTTGTGTCTCCAGCCAAGTGGGCTGCACGCTCACCTGTTCTTTCTGCCACACCGGCACCCAGAAGCTGGTCCGCAACCTCACGGCGGGCGAGATCATCGGTCAGGTCATGGTGGCGCGTGACGATCTGGGCGAATGGCCCGAAATCGGCGCGCCGAAAGATGAAACCCGGCTTTTGAGCAATATCGTGCTGATGGGCATGGGCGAGCCGCTGTATAATTTCGAAAACGTGCGGGACGCGATGAAGATCGCGATGGACCCCGAGGGCATCCAGCTTTCGCGCCGCCGCATCACGCTGTCGACCTCCGGCGTCGTGCCCGAGATTCACCGCACCGCCGCCGAGATCGGCTGCCAGCTGGCCGTCTCCTTCCACGCCACCACCGACGAGGTGCGCAACAAGCTGGTGCCGATCAACAAGCGCTGGAACATCGAGGCGCTGCTGGAGGCGCTGAAGGCCTATCCCAAGGTCAGCAACTCCGAGCGGATCACCTTTGAATACGTGATGCTGAAGGACGTGAACGACAGCGACGAAGACGCGCATCGTCTGGTCAAGCTGATCGAGGGCATCCCGGCCAAGATCAACCTCATTCCCTTCAACGAATGGCCCGGCTCACCCTATGAGCGGTCGTCGAACAACCGCATCCGGGCTTTTGCCAACATCATCTATCAGGCCGGCTATGCCTCGCCCATTCGCACCCCCCGGGGCGAGGACATCATGGCGGCCTGCGGCCAGTTGAAATCTGCGACCGAGCGCGCGCGCAAGTCGCGCAAGCAGATCGAGGCCGAGGCGGGGATGGGCGGTTAAGCCAGCCCCGCGCGGTCCCGTGCCAGCGCTTCTGCAGTGACACCCTCGGCGGCGATGTCGCCGGGGATTTCCTCTCCCCGCACCAATGCCGCCGCCGCGCGTGCCAGCGCCGGGGCGGTCTGGATGCCGTAGCCGCCTTGACCGGCGAGCCAAAAGAAACCCTCTCCCTCGGGATCGAACCCCGCCACCGGATCGCCATCGGGAAGGAAACTGCGCAGCCCGGCCCAGCGGCTTTCGATGCGCGGGCGCTCGATGTCGAAGGCGGTTTCGATCCGGTCGATGCAGATCGCGATGTCCAACTCCTCGGGCTGGGCGTCGCAGGGCGGTGAGGGCGTGGCATCGGCAGGGGAGATCAGCAGCTTGCCCGCATCGGCCTTGAGGTAGAACTGCTCGTCAATATCCACCACCATCGGCCAACGGTCCGGCACCATGCCCTCGGGCGGGGCCACCGTCAGCGCCGTGCGGCGTTTCGGGGTGAGGCCCGCAGGCTTTAACCCGGCCAGTGTGGCGATCTCATCCGCCCAAGCCCCGGCGGCATTGACGATCACCGGCGCGTGGAAGGTGCCTTGGTTCGTGTCGACCTGCCAGTCACCCTCTTTGCGAAGCGCCTGCACCTCGGCCTTGGTGTGCAAAACGCCGCCCGCTGCGCGGAAAGTCTTGAGGTAGTGCTGATGCAGCCCGTTCACGTCGATATCCGCCGCCGAAGCGTCGCGCAGCCCGCCGGTGGCATAGCCTTTGCGCAGCAGCGGCACGAGGGTCTCGACCTGGGCCCCGCTCAGCGGGGTGACATGGGCGCCCAACGCCTCGGCACTGCGGGCAAGCGACGCCTGCTGGTCCTGCCGCGCGACGAAGACCGCGCTGCGGGGTTCCAGCAGCGGATGCGCCAGATGCGGGCTTTCGGGGTCGTGAAAGAAGGCGGCAGAGGCGCGGGAGAGGGCGCGGATCACCTCCGGCCCATAGGTCACCGTAAACAGCGCGGCAGAGCGGCCCGTGGTGTGATAGCCCGGCTGGCTTTCGCGCTCCAGCAGCAGCACCCGGCGGTCGCTGGACAGTTCGGCGGCGACAGAAGCGCCCGCGATGCCCGCACCGATGACGATGCAATCGAAACTTGTCGTAGAATTATCCATAACCTGCCCTCTCTGCGCGGAGGCTAGCACCGCCCGCGGCGGGGCAAAAGGGCCGAAGCACGGTCAGTCTTTGCCCCTGCGGGCAATCGGATAAATCCGCCATATTGTTGCAATTGCATGAAGTTTCCGTCCGACGCGGCAAAGCCGTTGACCGAACGCCCCGCCCGGCGCAGTCTGTCACAAAGGGCGCAATCGGTGAGGCCGAACGCGCCCCGACCCACAGGAGTGCTGCCCCATGTCCGAACTGACCCTTTCCAGAACCCTTCCCGCGCTGACGCTGGCCTTTGGCCTGATGGCCTCGGCCTCTGCTGCCGCCGAGCTTGTCATCGGCATGCAGCAGGAGCCCACATCGCTCGATCCCACGGCGGATGCGACCGCCTCCATCGACAGCATGATGACGCAAAACGTCTTCGAATCGCTGACCACCGTGGCCGAGAATGGCGAGGTGCAGCCGAACCTCGCAACCTCTTGGGAGGTCTCTGAGGACGGGCTGACCTATACCTTCATGCTCGCCGAAGGCGTGACCTTCCACGACGGCAGCACGCTGGATGCCGAGGATGTGGTCTATTCCTTCGACCGCGCCATGAGCGAAGACAGCGTGAACCCCTCGAAGGATATTTTCGAGCCGATCGAGAGCGTCAAGACGGTCGACCCGCAGACCGTCGAGATCACGCTCAAGGCCAAGGACGCCTTCTTCCTGTTCAACATGGGGCAGGGCGACAGCGCCATCGTGGCCGCCGAGAGTGCCGGGACCAACAACGCCAACCCGGTGGGCTCCGGCCCCTTCAAGTTCGACAGCTGGACCCGGGGCGACCGGCTGACGCTGGTCAAGAACCCCGATCACCGCGATGCAGCTGACGTGGCGCTCGACAAGGTGGTGTTCCGCTTCATCTCAGACCCCGCGGCCGCCACCGCGGCGATGATGGCCGAGGAACTCGACGCCTTCCCCGGCTTCCCCGCGCCGGAACTGCTGCCGCAGTTCGAGGCCGATCCGCGCTTTAGGGTCAACGTCGGCTCGACCGAGGGCGAAGTGATCCTCGCCATGAACAACGCCAAGCCGCCTTTCGACAATGTCGAGGTGCGCCGCGCCGTGGCCACCGCCATCGACCGCGACGAGATCATTGAGGGCGCGATGTACGGCCAAGCCGTGCCGATCGGCAGCTTCTACCCGCCGCATGGCACCGCCTATGTCGACCTGACGGATGCCTATCCGCATGACAGCGCCAAGGCCGAGGAGATGTTCGAAGCCGCCGGGGTGGCCGGCACGACGATGACCCTACGCGTCCCGCCGTTCCCTTACGCCACCCGCTCGGCCGAGATCATCCAGAACCAGCTTGCCGAGGCCGGGATCGACGCCAAGGTCGAGAATGTCGAATGGGGCTTCTGGATCGATGAGGTCTACAAGCAGAAGAACTACGACATGACGATCATCGCCCACACCAGCCCCAACGACATGGGCAATTTCGCCCGCGGTCCGGATTATTTCTACGGCTACGACAATGCGGAGATGACCGCGCTGTGGGAGAAGATCCAGACCGAGGTCGATCCCGACGCGCGCAACGAACTGCTGAAACAGGGCCAGCAGATGTTGTCCGACCAATCGGTGCATGGCTTCCTGTTCCAGCTGCCTCTCTTGGGCGTCTTCCGGCAGGAGGTCGAAGGTTACTGGTCCTCCTCGCCCGTCCTTTACATGCCGCTGAAGAATGTGCGCATCGCCAACTGACCTGAAACGGCCGCGGCGCCCCCGGTGCCGCGGCCTTTGGACCTGACTTCGTGGCCTATTTCCTTTTCCGCCGCACGCTCGGTTTCGTGCTGACCCTGCTCGCGGTCTCACTCGTGGTCTTTGCCGTGATGAACGTGCTGCCGGGCGATCCGGCGCTGACCATCCTCGGCATGGATGCCAGCGAGGACGCACTGGCGGCGTTGCGCGAGCAGCTGGGGCTCAACGAGCCGGTGGTGACGCGCTACCTTGCGTGGGTCTGGAACGCGCTACAGGGGGATTTCGGGACGAGCCATTCCTTCCGCGTGCCGGTTTCGGAACTCATCGCCGAACGCCTGCCTATGACGATCTCGCTCGCCGTGGCGGGAATGCTCTTGACGCTGGTGCTGGCGCTGAGCCTCGGCATCACGGCGGCGGCGCAGCATGGCCGGGCGGGCGACTGGGGGGTGATGTTCCTCAGCCAGCTTGGCATCGCGGTGCCCGCCTTCTGGTTGTCGATCCTGCTGGTCATGCTCTTTGCCGTGAAACTGCGCTGGCTGCCGCCGGGGGGCTTTGCGGGCTGGGACGATCCGGGCGCGGCCCTGCGCTCGCTCATCCTGCCCACGGTGGCGCTGGCGCTGGTGCAATCGGCGGTGCTGGCGCGGGTCACGCGCTCTTCGGCGCTGGAGGTGATGCGGCAGGACTTCGTGCGCACCGCACGCGCCAGCGGCCTCTCGCGGCGCCGGGTGCTTTGGGCCCATGTACTGCCCAATGCGCTGGTGCCCATCGTGACCATTGTCGGCATGCAGTTCGCCGCATTGGTCACCGGGACCATCGTGATCGAGAATGTCTTTTACCTGCCCGGTCTGGGGCGGCTGATCTTCCAATCCATCGCCAACCGTGACCTGCCCACGGTGCAGGCGCTGGTGATGCTCTTTGCCGCCATCGTGGTGACGGCGAATTTCGTGGTTGATCTGCTTTACGTCGTGATCGACCCCCGACTGAAGGCCCGGGCATGAAGCGGCTTCCGGCGAATTTCCTGCTGGGTGCGATGCTGGTCAGCCTCGTTGTCGGGGTGGCGGCGCTGTCGCTGGTCTGGACCCCGCATGACCCGCAGGCAATGTCGATCTCCACCAAGTTCGCGCCACCATCGGAGACGCACTGGCTCGGCACCGACCAGCTTGGGCGAGACGTGGTCGCGCAGCTTATGGCGGCGGCGCGGAACTCGATGACCGTGGCGCTGGTGGCGGTGCTCTTGGGCGGCAGCATCGGGGTGGGGCTCGGGCTTCTGGCCTCGGCGCTTGGCGGCTGGGTCGAGGATGCGGTGATGCGGCTTGCGGATCTGGGCTTCGCCTTCCCGGCGCTTTTGTTCGCGATCATGCTCGCGGCGGTCTTCGGGCCTTCGCTGACCAACGCGGTGCTGGCAATCTCCTTCATCAACATCCCCATTTTCGCCCGCGTCACCCGCGCCTCGGCGAACCAGATCTGGACGCGCGACTACGTCGCCGCTGCCCGCGCCGCCGGGCGCGGGCGTTTCGGCATCAGCCGCGATCACATCCTGCCCAATATCGCCACGGCGGTGATCGTGCAGGCGACCATTGAGTTTGCCGTGGCGATCCTCGCCGAGGCGGCGCTGAGCTACCTCGGCCTCGGCGCGCAGCCGCCCGCGTCGAGCTGGGGGCGGATGCTGTCGGAGGCGCAGACGCTGATGTACCTCGCCCCGCAACTGGCGATCTACCCCGGACTCTGCATCGTGGTGGCGGTGCTGGGCTTTGGCCTTCTGGGCGACGGGCTGCGCGACATCGCCGACCCGCGATTGGTGCGCGCCCGATGATCGAGCTTAGCGATCTTTCGATCCATTTCGGCACGGTCGCCGCCCTGCGCGATGCCAATCTGGTCATCGAGCGCGGCGACCGTTTGGGGGTCGTCGGCGAAAGCGGTTCGGGCAAGACGCTGCTGGCGCTCTGCCTGATGGGCATGGCTCCCGAAAGCGCGCGACTGACCGGGCAGCTGCGGATTGACGGGCAGGACATGGCCGTCGCGTCTGAGCGGGATTGGCAGAGGCTGCGCAGCCGCCGCGTGGCGATGGTGTTTCAAGAACCGATGGCGGCGCTCAACCCATTGCGGCGGGTGGGTGACACGGTGATGGAGCCGATGCTGCTGCACGACGGGCTGACGCGCCGCGCGGCCCGCGCCCGCACGTTGAGCCTGTTCGAAGAGGTGGGCATTCCCGACCCCGACCGTCGCCTGCGGCAGTTCCCGCATGAAATGTCGGGCGGCCAGCGCCAGCGGGTGCTGATCGCGCTGGCGCTGGCCTGCAACCCGATGCTGCTGATCGCGGATGAGCCGACAACCGCGCTTGACGCCAATGTGGCGCTGCGGATCACCGACCTGCTGCAACGGCTCGCGCGGGAGCGGCAAATGGCGCTGGTATTCATCAGCCACGACCTTGCCGCCGTGGCGCGGGCGACCGAAGATATCGCGGTGATGTATGCGGGCGATATGGTCGAGCAGGGCCGCACGGCAGAGGTGCTGGGCACGCCTGCGCATCCCTATACCAAGGGGCTTTTAGCCGCGCGGCCCGATGCGGGCGTGGCGGGGCGGGATGCGCAAGGGAGACGGCGCAGGCTGCCGACCATTCCGGGCGCGGTCCCGCCGCTGCATGGGCTGCCGCAGGGCTGCCGTTTCGCAGGGCGCTGCCCGGTGGAACTGCCCCATTGCGCAACGCAGCGTCCGGCCTTCGTGCAGAGCGACGTGGGGCGTGCCGCCTGCCATCTGCTGACGGAGCAGCGCCATGACTGACGCGCCGCTTCTAGAGGTCCGCAACCTGACCCGCCGCTACAAACTGCCGCGCCAAAGCCTGCTGCGTGCGCCGCCGGTGCTGACCGCCTTGGAAAACGCGTCCTTTTCGCTGCAGGCGGGTGAGACCTTGGGCGTGGTTGGGGAAAGCGGCTCGGGCAAATCCACTCTGGCGCGGCTGATCATGGCGTTCGAGCGTCCCGACGCGGGCGCGGTGCTGTTTCGGGGGCGTGACCTGCATGGGCTCGGGGGGCAAGAACTGCGCAGCCTGCGGCGCGATTTTCAGATGGTGTTCCAAGACCCTTTCGGCTCGCTCAACCCGCGCCGCCGCGTCGGCTGGTCCATCGCCGAGCCGCTGCGCGCCAATGGCGAGACCGAGAATCTCCCCCGCCGCATCGCCGAAGCCTTGGAGCAGGTCGGGCTGCATGCCGCCGATGCGGGCAAATATCCGCATGAGTTCTCGGGCGGGCAGCGCCAGCGCATCGCCATCGCGCGGGCCATCGTCACGCGGCCCGCTTTGTTGGTCGCGGATGAGGCGGTCTCGGCCCTCGATGTCTCGGTGCAGGCGCAAATTCTCAACCTTCTGATGGACCTGCAGGATGATCTGGGCCTCGGCATGGTCTTTATCAGCCATGACCTTGCCGTGGTCGGATCGATCTGCGACCGGGTGCTGGTGCTGCAGCATGGCAAGACCTTGGAAAGCGGTGCGGCGGCAGATGTGTTGCGCAGCCCCGAGCACCCTTATACGAAAACCCTGCTGACAGCCGCAGGAGTACGCCCATGACCCGTTTCGTCCACCTGACCGACCTGCATATCTCGCATCCCGATCTGAACGACCCGCATCTGCACAGCGACACGCCCGCCACCCTGCGCCGCGTGGTGGAGGTGATCAACGCGATGGAGCCCCAGCCCGATTTCGTGGTCGCCAGCGGCGATTTGACCAACCACGGCGACCAGCAAAGCTATGCCCTTGTGCGCGAGATCATGGAACCGCTGAAAGCGCCGCTGGTGATGGCCCTCGGCAACCATGACAAACGCGACGGGTTCAACGCGGTCTTTGCGCCGGGGCTGGCCGATGCGCCCTATTTCCACGATGCGCGGCAGGGCGATTTGCATGTCATCACCTTGGACAGCAGCGTGCCGGGCAAGGTGGCCGGGGCGCTGGACGACGCGCAGTTCGAGTTTCTGGAAGCCGCGCTTGAGCGTCATGGCGATCTGGCGAAACTCTTGGTGATCCACCACCCGCCGCGCATTGATCCCGCCACCCTCGCATGGGGCAGTCTGGACGGGGCGAGCAGTGCGCGTTTGGCCGAGACGCTGAAGGGGCAGCGCGTGGCGGGCATCCTCTCGGGCCATGTTCATGTGAACAGGGTGAGCCACTGGCACGGCATTCCGGTGGTGATCTCCAACGGGCTGCATTCCACCATCGACCTGACCGAAACCCGCGACCTGCGTATCGTGGAGGGCACTGGAATCGGCCTTTGCGAATGGCATCCCAGCGGGTTGAGCGTTTCTTTTGCCCCGCTTGACCCGACGGCGCGTGAAGTGGCGCGGATCGACCGGGCGCAACTAAAATCCTTTGAGTAGAATGACATCCGCCGCCGCTGACCAGAGCCGCGCGCCCTGCGCCGCGGTGAAGTAAAAAAATTATTGTTGACCCTCAACCTTTTTGATTTCACACAGCGAGACATGAAAAGGCTATGCCCGGCATGAGATCGGGCCGCTGTTCACAGGGAGGGTGAATTTGCTGACTGCCAATGGCGACAGTGTATCGACGCTTGGCGCGCGTATGCGTAAGCAACGTCATCGTTTGTCCCTGACTCTACAGCAGTTGGGCGAAGCCTCTGGCGTGTCGGTCGGGTATCTCAGCCAGGTCGAGCGGGGCCGGGCCACGCCTTCGCTGGGCACCCTGTCGCAGATCGCCGTGGCGCTTCAGGTCGATGTCAGCTTTTTCATCCATACGCCAAAGACCCAAGACAGCCTGACCCGTGCCGCCGAGCGGCCGCGCTTTGCCGTCTCGGGCTCATCCATCGAATATGAGAAGATCGGCGCGGATTTTCCGGGCCATGAACTGTCTTCCTACATCATGAACGTGCCGCCGGGCTACGCCTCGGAAGAGGTTGTCCATGAGGGCGAAGAGGTGATCTATATCCTTGAGGGGGAGATCGCGCAGGTCGTCGATGGGGGGGAGCATATCATGCGGCCCGGCGACAGCCTGCATTACCTCGGCAGCAGCCCGCATTCGTGGTCCAACAAGACCGACAGGCCCGCCCGCGTGCTTTGGGTGGGGCGGATGCAATACGAACAGGCCGCTGGCCCCAATAGAATACGTCCGAATGAAGGGGCAGTTGCTACCGCATTCGCGTCGTCTCGCCCGTAAGGGCGTATCACCTGCGGCGGATACCCCGCTGCCAAGAAACAAACCAACCAGGAGAGAGAATATTATGTCTTTTACAACGAAATTGGCCACCGGTGCCATGCTGGCGGCCCTTGGGGCCTCGGCGGTATCGGCCCAATCGCTGGTCTATTGCTCCGAAGGCTCGCCCGAGGGTTTTGACCCCGCGCTGTACACAGCCGGCACCACATTCGACGCCTCCAGCCACCCGATCTACAACCGTCTGGCCGAGTTCAAAGTCGGCACGACCGAAGTCGTGCCCGCGCTGGCCGAAAGCTGGGAAGTCAGCGAAGACGGCATGACCGTGACCTTCAAGCTGCGCAAAGGCGTGAAATTTCACGCCAACGACCAGTTCACGCCGACACGCGATTTCAACGCCGACGACGTGATCTTCAGCTTTGACCGTCAGGGCAACGAAGAGAACCCCTATCACACCGTCTCGGGCGGCACATGGGAATACTACGGCGGCATGTCGATGCCCGATCTGATCGAAAGCATCGAGAAGGTCGACGACTACACCGTGGCCTTCAACCTGACCCGTCCCGAAGCGCCCTTCATCGCGAATATGGCGATGGACTTTGCTTCGATCGTGTCCAAGGAATATGCCGACGCGATGATGGAAGCGGGCACGCCTGAAATGGTGAACCAAGCGCCCATCGGCACCGGCCCGTTCAAGTTCCAAGCCTACCAGAAAGACGCGGTCATCCGTTATCTGCGCAACGATGACTACTGGGGCGATGCGGCCAAGGTCGAAAGCCTGATCTTCGCGATCACGCCCGACGCCTCCGTGCGCTACCAGAAGGTGCAGGCGGGTGAGTGCCACGTCATGGCATATCCGAACCCGGCCGATGTTCAGGCGATGAAAGACGCCGAAGACATCGTCGTGATGGAGCAGGAAGGTCTGAACGTGGGCTATCTGGCCTATAACACGCAGGTCGCGCCCTTCGACAATGCCAAGGTCCGCAAGGCCCTGAACATGGCGATCGACAAACAGGCGATCATCGACGTGGTGTTCCAAGGCTCCGGCGAAATCGCCAAGAACCCGCTGCCGCCGACCATGTGGTCCTACAACGACGCCATCGAAGACGACAACTATGACCCCGAGGCCGCCAAGGCGATGCTCGAGGAAGAAGGCGTCAGCGATCTGTCGATGAAGATCTGGGCGATGCCGGTGCAGCGTCCCTACAACCCCAACGCCCGCCGTATGGCAGAGCTGATGCAAGAGGACTTCTCCAAGGTTGGTGTCGATGTCGAAATCGTCTCCTACGAATGGGGTGAGTACCTTGAGCGTTCCAAGTCCAAGGACCGTGACGGCGCGGTGCTGCTGGGTTGGACCGGCGACAACGGCGACCCAGACAACTTCCTCGCGGTTCTGCTGGGCTGTGACGGTGTCGAGAAATCCAACCGCGCCCAGTGGTGCAACGAGGAATTCGACGCGCTGATCCAGAAAGCCAAGGTTCTGCCGACCCAAGAAGAGCGCGCGCCGCTTTACGAAGAAGCGCAGGAAATCTTCAAGGATCAAGCGCCTTGGGCCACCATCGCGCATTCGGTCGTCTACATGACCATGCGCCCCGAAGTTGAAAACTATGTCGTGCACCCGCTGGGTGGCCACATCTTCAACCAAGTTGGCCTGAAGCAGTAACCCTGCCGCTTTGACCAAAGGGGGCGGCATCATGTGCCGTCCCCATTTTATTAACCTCGCCAGCCCGAAAGCCAGCCCATGTCTCCTTCGTTGAATGATCGCCTGTCGGCCTATGCCGATATCGCCGCCGACCTATCGGTCGATGCCGTGGCGCTGGTGCCCGGCCCGAATTTCACCCGCGCCGTCGACCATGCCTTCATGAGCCACGAACGCCCCTTCGTTCTGGTGATCCCCGCCCGCGGCCCCGCCGCCGCCTTGGTGCCGAACCTTGAGTTGGGCAGTTGGGAACTGATCGGTTTCGACGGGGCCGTTTTCGATTGGCGCGACCAGACGGGCTATGACGATGCCTTTGCCGCGCTGATGCAACATTTGAACATCACCTCGCTCGCCGTCGAAGGCCAAGTGATGCGCGTCTTCGTGCATCACGCGCTGAAGAAAGCGCAGCCCGACCTGCGGATCATCGACGCCGAGCGCGAAATCTCCGCCCCCCGCATGATCAAGACCGAGGCCGAGGTCGCGGCGCTGCAAAAGGCCATCGACATTTCCGAACGCGCCCTGCGCGCCACGCTGGACTCCGTCAAGCTCGGCCAGACCGAGAAAGAGATCGAACAGAAGCTTGTGCAGATGGTCTTCGCTGAAGGGGCCGATGATCTGTCATTCGCTCCCATCGTCGCCGCCGGTGACGGCTCGGCCCGCCCCCATGCCAAGGCGCGTGAGGATTACCACGTCAAAGCGGGCGATGCGCTGCTGATCGACTTCGGCGCGCGCAAGGACGGCTTTGCCGCCGACATCACCCGCACCGTTTTCCTCGGCCATGTCAGCGACGAGGGGCGCGCGGTCTATGACACCGTGCTGCGCGCCAACCTTGCCGGGCTGGAGGCGACCCGTGCAGGCGTCACCGCGCATGAGATCGACGACGTGGTAACGGGCGTGCTCGAAGCCTCTCCTTTTGCCGATCGCATCCGCACCAAGACTGGCCACGGCCTTGGCCGCGATGTGCATGAAGCGCCCTATATTATGCGCGGCAACCACATGACTTTACCCGCCGGAACGGTGTACACCAACGAACCCGGCCTCTATGAGATCGGCAACTTTGGCGTACGCATCGAAGATGACGTGCTGATCACCGAAGATGGCTACAAATCCCTGACCAACTTTCCGAAGGAACTGATGGTGCTCCCGTGCTGAAATATGTCTTGTCGCGCCTTGCGACCTTCCTCCCCACCTTTATCGGCGTCACGCTGATATCATTTGCCTTTATCCGTTTGCTGCCCGGCGACCCAATTGTCGTCATGGCCGGTGAGCGCGGCATTTCCCAAGAACGCTATCTCGAACTGCAACAGCAGTTCGGCTTTGACCGGCCGATCTATGTGCAGTTTTGGGATTACTTCACCGGCGTGATTCAGGGGGATTTGGGCACGTCCTTCGTGACCAAACGCCCTGTGTGGGATGAGTTCTTCTCGCTCTTCCCCGCGACGCTGGAGCTGTCGCTCTGTGCGATGATCTTCGCCGTGGCCTTGGGCCTGCCCGCAGGCGTGATCGCTGCGGTGAACCGGGGCAAGTTCTTTGACCGGGCGCTGATGTCCACCGCGCTGGTGGGCTATTCGATGCCGATCTTCTGGTGGGCCTTGCTTCTGATCATCGTCTTTTCCGGCAACTTGGGCTGGACCCCGGTTTCGGGCCGGATCGACCTTCTTTACTATTTCCCCAACGCCACTGGCTTCATGCTGATCGACAGCATCGTCTCGGGGCAGGACGGGGCCTTCCTCTCGGCGCTGCGGCACCTGCTGCTGCCGACCATCGTGCTGGGGACGATCCCGCTGGCGGTGATCGCGCGGCAAACCCGGTCGGCCATGCTCGAAGTCCTGGGCGAGGATTACATCCGTACCGCCCGCGCCAAGGGCATGTCGACGGGCCGGATCAACGGCATCCACGCCCTGCGCAACGCGCTTATCCCCGTCATCACCGTGATCGGCCTGTCGGTCGGCACACTGCTGGCGGGCGCCATCCTGACCGAGACGATCTTTAGCTGGCCGGGCATCGGCAAGTGGATGGTCGACAGCATCTTCCGCCGCGACTACCCGGTGGTGCAGGGTGGCCTTCTGCTCATCGCCGTCATGGTCATGGTCGTGAACCTCACCGTCGACATGCTTTACGGCATCATCAACCCCAAGATCAGGAAACGCTAATGGACGACGCACTCTCTGCCGAAGCCGAAATGGTGCACGACCGCCCCGGCCGCTTGCGCGAATTCTGGTTCTATTTCCGAGAAAACCGCGGGGCCGTGATCGGCCTGTGGATCTTTGCCATCTTCGCCGTGCTGGCGCTCTTCGGCCCATGGATCGCCCCGCATGACGCGACCGAGCAGTTCCGCTCGGCCATCCTGCAACCGCCCGCGTGGCAAGAGGGGGGGACGTGGAAACACGTGCTGGGCACCGATCCTCTGGGCCGGGACATGCTGTCGCGGCTGATCGTCGGCGCGCGCTATTCCTTCTTCGTGGGCATCGTGGTGGTGACCATTGCCGCCTCGGGCGGGATCATCATCGGCCTCATCTCCGGCTTCGCGCCCAAGTGGGTCGACACGATCATCATGCGGATCATGGACATCATCCTCGCTTTCCCGTCGCTCTTGCTGGCGCTGGTGCTGGTGGCGATCCTCGGGCCGAGCCTCACCAATGCGATGATCGCCATCGCCATCGTGCTGCAGCCGCATTACGTCCGCCTGACCCGCGCAAGCGTGATCTCCGAGCGGCAGAAGGACTATGTGACCTCGGCCCGCGTCGTTGGCGCCAGCACGCTGCGGCTGATGGTGGTGACCGTGCTGCCGAACTGCCTTGCGCCGATCATCGTGCAGGCCGCGCTGTCCTTCTCCACCGCGATCCTCGACGCCGCCGCCTTGGGCTTTCTGGGCATGGGCGCACAGCCGCCGACCCCCGAATGGGGCACCATGCTGGCCGAGGCGCGCGAGTTCATCCTGCGCGCATGGTGGGTCGTGACCTTCCCGGGTCTTGCGATCCTCGTCACCGTGCTCGCGATCAACCTCATGGGCGACGGTCTGCGCGACGCCCTCGACCCGAAACTGAAGCGGAGCTGATTGATGTCTCTATTGCGTATCCGCAACCTCTCGGTCGATTTCGCCACCGCGTCGGGCAAGTTCCGCGCCGTGGACAGCGTCGATCAGGATGTCGACACCGGTGAGATTCTCGCCATCGTCGGCGAAAGTGGCTCGGGCAAATCTGTCTCGATGCTGGCGCTGATGGGGCTTCTGCCCTGGACCGCCACCGTGACCGCCGATGAACTGACCTTTGATGGCCACGACCTGCTGACCATGGACAAACGCGCCCGGCGCAAGATTGTTGGCAACGATCTGGCGATGATCTTTCAAGAGCCGATGTCCTCGCTCAACCCCTGTTTCCCGGTGGGCTGGCAGATCAAGGAATCGCTCCGCGTGCATCTGGGCCTAAACCGGGCCGAGCGGCACAAGCGGGCCATCGAGCTGTTTGAGCAGGTCGGCATCCCGGACCCGGAAAAGCGGCTCTCGGTCTTCCCGCACCAGATGTCGGGCGGGATGAACCAGCGCGTGATGATCGCCATGGCGATTGCCTGCAAACCGAAGCTGCTGATCGCGGACGAGCCGACGACGGCGCTCGACGTGACCATTCAGGCGCAGATCCTCGACCTGCTGACCACGCTGCGCGACGAGACCGGCATGGGGCTGGTGCTGATCACCCATGACATGGGCGTGGTGGCCGAAACCGCCGAGCGCGTGAGCGTGCAATATGCAGGCCAGAAGATCGAAGAGCAGCAGGTGCTGCCGCTGTTCCGCGAACCGCATCACCCCTATACGGCGGCGCTGCTGGACGCGCTGCCCGAGCGTGCCACCGAGAAACGCCTGCCGACGATCCCCGGCGTGGTGCCGGGCCAGTTCGACCGGCCAGCGGGCTGCCTGTTCTCGCCGCGCTGCAAGTTCGCCAACGACAAATGCCGCGCCGAGAACCCGCCGCCCTTGGGCGAGGATCTGGGCAAGGCCCGTTGCTTCTATCCGCTCAACACCGATGAAAGGGTCGCGTCATGACTGCCCCCGTAATGACCGCCGACGCGCTGCAGCGTCACTATCAGGTTGGTGGCGGCTTCCTGCGCAAGACCCAGACGCTGAAAGCCGTGGCCGGCCTCGATTTCGAACTGCACCCCGGCAAGACGCTTGCGGTGGTGGGCGAGAGCGGCTGCGGCAAGTCCACACTGGCGCGCATGGTCACGATGATCGAGGAGCCGACCGCAGGCGCGCTCACGCTCGATGGCAAAGCGGTTCGGCCAGAGGACTGGGCCGACCTGCGCCAGCATGTGCAGATCGTGTTCCAAGACCCCTACGGCTCGCTGAACCCGCGCCAGCAGATCGGCACGATCCTGCAGGAACCCTTGGTCATTAACCGCAAGGACATGTCCAAGAAGCAGCGCGAAGAAAAGGCGCGCGAGATGCTGCGCCTCGTCGGTCTGCGGCCCGAGCATTACGACCGCTACCCACATATGTTCTCGGGCGGTCAGCGCCAGCGGATCGCGGTGGCCCGCGCGCTGATGCTCGACCCCAAGGTGCTGGTGCTGGACGAGCCGGTCTCGGCCTTGGATCTGTCGATCCAGTCGGCCATCCTGAACCTGCTGGTCGACCTGCAGGAGAAGATGGATCTGGCCTATCTCTTCATCAGCCATGACCTGTCCGTCGTGCGACACGTGGCCGATGACGTCATCGTCATGTACCTCGGCCGCGCGGTGGAAAAGGGGCCGAAGGACGAGGTCTTCGACAACCCGCGCCATCCCTATACGGCGGCCCTTCTGTCGGCCACGCCCCGCGCCGACCCCGAAGGCGGCAAGGAGCGGATCAAGCTGCAGGGCGAATTGCCCTCCCCGCTGGCGATCCCCGAGGGCTGCCCCTTCGCGCCGCGTTGCTGGAAGGTGCAAGACGTCTGCCGCAAGGAGCGCCCCCCCTTGGAGGGCGCACCGCATCCGGCGGCCTGCTACTTCCCCGTCGACGAATGAGGCGGGCGCGGGTGGTTCAGACCACCTGCGCCACCACGCCGATGCAATCGCCCATTTTGACCAGCCCCGGCACATGCCGGGCGGTCAGAATACCGCTGAGCTGCGCATGGGCGAGGACCGCTGGCTGACCGCTGCGGTCGCTGGGCCAGAGCCGGGCAATCGGCTGGCCTTCGGTCACTGCATCCCCCAGATCGACCAGAGGCTCTAGCAGGGCGTTGGTCTCGCTAAAGGTGAAGCAGCGCCCGTCGGGCATGTCGAGCATCACGCTCTCGGCCACTTCCGGCTCCCCTTGCAGAATGCCCGCATGGATCAGCAGGTTGCGCGCACCCTTGCGGGCCACGGCGACGCTTTTGGCGGTCGATGTCCCCGCCCCGCCCAGTTCGGTGGTGACAAAGACCTTTCCCTGCTCCTCGACCTCGGTGTCGAACATGCCGCGGTTGTCGATCTCTAGCATTTTCATGGAGTAGGGCGCGTTGAACGCCGCCATCGCGGCCATACAGGCGGCCTCCTGTTTCTTGTCGGGCAGGATATGCGCCGCTGCGAAGGGCAGGAAATCCAGCGTGCGCCCGCCGGAATGGTAATCGAGCACCAGGTCAGCCAGCGGCACCAGTTCACTGGCGATGTAATGTGCGATCTTTTGGGTCACCGTGCCGTCGGGGCGGCCCGGGAAACAGCGGTTCATGTTGCCGCCGTCGATGGGCGAACAGCGGCGTCCGGCGGTGAAGGCAGGTTGGTTCATCATCGGCAGGAGGATGACGCGGCCCGTGACCTCAGCCGGATCCAGCGTGGCGGCCAGTTCCTGTAGGGCAATCGGGCCTTCGTATTCATCGCCGTGGTTGCCGCCTGTGAGCAGAGCGGTCGGGCCGTGGCCGCCATTGATCACGGTGATGGGGATCATCACCGACCCCCAAGCGCTGTCGTCGCGGCTGTAGGGCAGGCGCAGGAATCCGTGATGCGCGCCGGGTTGGTCGAGCGGGATGGTCGGGGTGATGGGATTGCTGGTCATGCGGAAACAAACAACTTTCGCGGTGTGGTGCAGAAACATTCATGGCCGGTTTCGGTGATGCGGATCGGCTCGGTGATCTCAAGCCCGCCGTCGTCGAGCCAAAGGGCGGGCATGAAATGGAAGGTCATGCCGGGCTCTAGGATCGTCTTGTCGCCACGGCGGAAAGAGATGGTGCGCTCGCCCCAGTCCGGCGGGTAGCTGATGCCGATGGCATAGCCGCAGCGGCTGTCCTTCTCGAATCCCGCCTTGTTCAGCGTGGCGTTAAAGGCGTTGGCGATATCCTCGGCCCGGTTGCCGGGTTTGGCCTGTTCGAGACCTGCGTCAATCGCATCCAGCACGGCGCTTTCCGCGTCGCGGTATTTCTGCGGGACATCGCCAAAGAACAGCGTGCGCGACTGGGGGCATTGGTAGCGCCGATGCGCGCCTGCGATCTCGAAGAAGGTCGCCTCATTGGGCTGCATGGGCCGGTCGTCCCACGTGAGATGCGGGGCGGTGGCGTCCATGCCCGAGGGGGCCATGGGCACGATGGCCGGGTAGTCGCCCCAGAACCCCTGCGCGCCGCGAATGCCGGTGGCATAGATCTCGGCCACCAGATCGTTCTTGCGCATGCCGGGCACGGCGACTTCGAGGATGCGGACGTGCATTTCCTCCACGATGCGGGCGGCGCGTTCCATATATTCGATCTCGCGCTCGGATTTGATCGCGCGTTCCCAGTTCACCAGCGCCGTGGCATCCATGAAGGTAGCTTTGGGCAGCTTGGCTTTCAGCGTGTCATGGGCACGGGCGGAGTAATAGTAGTTGTCCATCTCGACGCCGATGCGCGCCTGCTCCAACCCCATTTCGCTCAAGAGGGCCGAGAGGTCTTCCATCGGGTGTTTTTCGGGGTTCTGGACGTAGGTATCGTCATAGCCGCGAATGCAGTCGTCCTCCATGAAGACCGTCCGCCGGGCACCGAGCGCGTCCATGCCGCGGCCCCACCAGACCGGCTCGCCCTCATGGGTCAGGATCACCGCTTGGTAAACATAGAACGACCAACCGTCATAGCCCGAGAGCCAAGACATGTTCGACGGATCGCTGACGACGATGGCATCGAGATTGCGCGCGGCCATGGTCTTGCGCGTTCGGTCGACCCGGCGCTGGTACTCGCTGTTTGTAAAATTCGCCTCATACGTGGTCATAGGCCAGCCCCTTTCATGTCTGGTTATCCGAATAATGCGATCCGGCCAGAGGGGCCGGGATCACGGAATGATGCCTTGTGCATGGGCGCTTGGCATGTCGCAGTCGAACAGACGGCCATAGCCATCGGGGCGGCCCGAAAGCCCGCCCATCCGTTGCAACGCCCAGCACAGCGCTTGGTTTGAGGTCACGACGGGCTTGCCCAGCCGTGCTTCGATCCGGTCGATCACGTCGACGCCGCGCAGGGAGGTGCAGGAGAGGAAAAATGCCTCTACTTCCGCGCCATCCAGCGAAGCGGCGCCGTTTATGATGCTCTCGTCGTCGATCCGCGCCATGTCGCGGTCGTCTTCCAATGCGAAGGCCCCGTTGCGCATGACCTCTAGCCCCTGATCGTTGAAATAGGTGGCCAGCGGCGCGGCGGTTTCCGGCAGATAGGGGGTCAGCATCGCCACCCGTGTCACGCCGAGCGCGGCAAAGCCTGCGATGGCGGCAGAGGCGGGGGTGATGACGGGCACGCCGGGCAGCCCCTCGCCAATCGCCTCGCGCACTGCCGGGTTGCCGATGGCGACCGAGGCCGAGGTGCAGCAAAAGGCGATGGCCGAGAGCTGGATGCCCGGCACCAAAAGCGCCGCCGTGCGCGCCATATCGGGGGTCATGGCGCGCAGCCGGTCGGGTGTGGTGGGGTTCTCAAAGGCGATCCGGGCCACATGCAGCGCCGCCTGCGCCGGGTCGATCAGCCGCGCGGCGTCGCGTTCAAAGGTCATGTCGGTCGACAGCAGCATCGCCCCCAGTCGCACGGGGTCATCTTCACGCAAACGGCAATCAAGCGTCTCGCTTTGCACAGGGGGTGTCACCTGAATATTCCTTTGACCTAGACGACAAGCACGGGGCATTTCGCGAGCCCCGTAACCTTGTGAGAGACCGATCCCAAGAGATAGCTGTCACCCGTGGCCCCAAGGCCGCGTGAGCCGATGACGATCAGATCGACCTCATGTTTCTTGGCAAATTCCGTCACCGCCCGCGCGGGGCGGCCAGAGCGGACGAAGGCGCGGACATTCTCGACGCCCGCGTCTTTCATCAGTTGCTTGCCATGGGTGATGATCTCGGTCGCATGGGCCTGCATGGCGTCGTCGATATTGCCCGGATCGTTCACCCGCACCATCGACAGCGACGCCTCCAGCATCGAATGATGCCGGTAGATCGTCAGCAGCGTCACCTTTGCCCCGGTCAGCTTGGCCATCTCTGCCGCCTTCATCAGCGCGCGGTCGGCATTCACCGAGCCATCATAGGGGGCGAGGATATGGGTGAACATGACGCTCTCCTCTTATTTCGCAAAGGCCAGATCGCGCAGGAACAGGGCGATCTGCGGGAAGAAGATCAGGGCAACCGAGACGCTCAGCAGCATGATGATGAAGGGCGGGGTGCCGCGGATGACCTCCATATAGGGCCGTTTGAAGACCGCGATGGCGGTGAAGATGTCACAGCCGAAGGGCGGCGTGGCCGAGCCGATGGCGACTTGCAACGTGATGACGGTGCCGACCAGCACCGGGTCAAGGCCGACCGAGTCCACCACCGGGGCAAAGATCGGCACGAAGACGAGGATCACGACGATCGGGTCCACGAACATACAGCCGATGAAGAAGGCGATGGAGATGACGAAAAGCACGCCAATCGGGCCCATGCTGTCGATCCCGATGCCGGTCAGTACCGCTTGCGGGATCTGCGCGAAGGAGATCACCCAAGAAAAGGCCGCGCCCGCGGCGACGAGGATGAAGACCACGGCGGTGATCAACCCGGTCGATTTCGCGGTCTCATAGATGCCGGCAAAGTCGATTTCCCGAAAGACGATCATCTCAAGGAAAATGGCATAGAGCACGCAGGCCGCCGCCGCCTCGGTCGGGGAGAAGACACCGCCGTAGATGCCGCCGATGATGATCGCCGGGAACCCCAGCGGCCAGAGCGCTTGACGCACCGCGCGGGCGCGTTCGCCCCATGTGGCTTTTTCCTCGGTGGGGACGTTGTGGCGGTAGGCGTAGATCACGGAATAGACCGAGAAGAGCGCGAGGATCAGCAGCCCCGGCCCGATGCCCGCGATGAAGAGTTCGGCAATCGACGTGTTGGAGACGACGCCGTAGATGATCATCCCGATGGAGGGCGGGATCAGAAAGGCGATGTCGGAGGAGTTTACGATCAGCGCCAGCACGAAACTGTCCTTGTAGCCCGCTTTGAGCATCCGAGGCCGCAGCGGTGAGCCGACGGCGACCACGGTGGCCTGCGTCGAGCCCGAGACCGCGCCAAACATCGTGCAGGCGGCGGCGGTAGAGACGGCGAGGCCGCCCTTGAGGTGGCCGACGAAAGACATCACCATGTCGATGAGCCGCCCGGCGGACTGGCCCCGTGTCATGATGTCGGCGGCAAAGATGAACATCGGTACGGCAATCAGCGAGGCCGGTCTGACCCCCGCCATCATCTGCTGCACCATCGTCTCAAGCTGGCCGAAACCGCCGAAGAGCGAATAGAAACCGACGAAAGCCCCCACGATCAGCGGGATCATCATAGGAAAGCCGAGCAGCAGCAGAACGACCATGACAGAGAAAATGGTGACGGCCATGGCTCAGACCTCCCGCTCGTTGTCGTCGTAGCCTTCGAGAACGCTGGTCGACAGGTAAATATCTGGTTCGATGATGTTTTTGATCGCGGTCAGCAGGTATTGCAGCCCTGTCATGAAAAAGCCGAAAGGCACCCAGACCAGCGTCCACCACACCGGCACTTGCAGCGCGGGCAGCAGGCGGCCGCGCCCGGCTTGGGTCATGATGTATTGCAATGCGTACCAAGCAAGGCCGAACATGAAGACGGCGGTGACGAAGGCGATAAAGATCATCAGCACTTTGCGCGGGCGCGGGGGCAGGGCGTCGAAAATTGCCGACATGCGGATGTGCCGCCCATGCCGCGCGGCATAGGAGATGCCCGCAAAGGTGATGAGAATGATCAGAACGCTGTTCAGCTCTTCGGAAAAAAAGATTGAGCTTTGGAAGACGAAGCGGCCCACCACATTGGCAATCGTATTGGCGGCCATCAACAAGACACCAGCGGCGAGCATTACGGACTCAAGCCAGCTGATCGCGTTGTCGATCGTGCCCAAAGGGCCGGGGAGGGTGGATTTATAGGTGCCCACGGGGGCGTCATCGGTGCCGGTGGTATCTGTCTGAGATTGCAGTTGCGAACTGTGGTTGTCTTCCGTCACCGGCGTCATCCCGTGAATGGTTCAAATGGATCGCGTCAAAATAAGGTCACCCCCCGGTGATGCCGGAGGGTGAGAAAATCGTTTACTTGACGGCTTCGAGGTCTGCCTTGAATTGGTCAAGGATTTTCTTGCCGCTGTCGCCTGTCATCTCGATGAAGGCTTCTTCGACCGAAGCGGCCTTGTCTTTGAAGGGCTGACGCTCTTCTTCGGACAGGATGTTGATCTGCATGTCGGGCTTCGCCTTGGCGATGTTATCCAGCGACTTTTCCTGCAGGCCGGACTGGTATTCGAGGATGTATTCGAATGCCGCATCAGAGGCGTTCTGAACCACCTCTTTGTCCGCATCCGACAGGCCGTCATAGAAATCTTTGTTGGCCATCACAGCGGTGGTGAAGTTGTTGTGGCCGATGCAGGTGATGACCTCGGTCACCTCATACATCTTGGTGGATTCCAGATAGAAGCCGGGGTTCTCTTGGCCCTGGATGATGCCGGTCTGCATCGCGCCATAGACTTCGCCCCATGGCAGCGGTGTCGGGGTCGCGCCGAAGGCTTTGTAGCTTTCGACCAAGAGCGGGTTGGTCATGACGCGGAACTTGACCTCGTTGAGGTCTTCGGGCGTTTTGACCGGCTCTTGCGTGGTCATGCAAACGTCACCCTCGGGGAACATCTTGAGCAGTTCCAAGCCCTGCTCTGCATAAAGCTCGGGGAACATTTCGTTGATGGCCTTGGAGCTGCGGAAGAATTCGAACAGTTGCTCGTCGTCCTGCGGCAGCAGGTAGGGCACGAAGAAGACCTGCGCCTCGGGGATCAGCGCGCCGGTGAAGCCGGGGGACTGGTCCACGAACTGCAGGATGCCGGCCTGCGCCTGTTCCATCGTGTCGACGGATTCACCCAAGGTGCCATAGGGGAAAAGCTGCACTTCGTGGTCGGAGTTCGCCTCGACCTCTTCCTTGAATTTCTGAGCGTATTTACCCTGCACCTCGTCCAGTGCCTCTTCGAATGCATAGCGCCATGTGTCGGCGGAGGCCGCGCCTGCGACGCTTGTCACGGCTGCGAGGATACCCCCGGTGATAACGGTCTTGAAATTAGCCATCTGTCTCCCTTTCATTTATTGCCCGCGCAGCACAAAGGCCGCAGCGAAACTAATGTCCTGACTGCTAGATCATTTAAACCGATCCCAATCATGTCAATGTGAATATTGATCCATGACAATTTGGGCCGCTCTCACAGTCCTTCCGCCCTACCCCTGTTGCGTAATCTTGCATCGATCATGCGAATCCCACGGGCGAATTCGGGAAAGGATTGCCCCCCGATTGAGACCCGCAGCCCCGGGTGGCGGTCGGGCGGGCCGATGGCGAAACTGGCCCCGTTGGCCACGGCGACGCCGCTTTCGCGGATGGATTTGACCAGGTCGGCCTCTTCGTAGATGTCATGACAGGGCAGCCAGAGGTGCAGCCCGTTCGAACTGGTCCGCATGTCGAGGCCGCGAAACACATTGGCGGCGAAATCGGCGCGGTCGCGCAGGGCCAATTGCTGACGGTTGAGCAGGGTTTCGGCAGTGCCTTCCTCGATCCAGCGCCCGGCGATCTCGGTCATCATATTTGTGGCCATCCAACTGGTCACCATATGCCGGTTGGCCGCCGAGGCGCAGAGGTGATCCGGCACCACCAGATAGCCGACCCGCAGCCCCGGCAGCAGACATTTGGTGAGGCTGGTGAAATAGAGCACCCGTTCCGGGGCCATCGCCGCTATCGGCGGCGGCGGCGCGTCTTGCAGCGGCCCCCATGATTGGTTTTCGATGATCAGCAGGTCATGGCGTCTTGCCACCTCGATCACCGCGGCGCGGCGGCTTTCCGTCATGGTAAAGGCCAGCGGATTGGCCCCATTGGGGATCAGGTAGACAGCCTTCACCGGTTCTTTCGCGCAGATCCGCTCCAGCCCGTCGGGGCAGATGCCGCCCGCGTCGACGGTCACCCCTTGCAGGCGGATGCCCAGAAAACGGGCGAGGGGGCGCAGGGTATGATGGCCGATGTCTTCGCTGACGATCAGATCGCCCGGTTGCGCCGCCGTCATCATCGCCACGGTCATCGCGCTGGTGCTGCCGTTGGTGGGCACCACCGCCATCCCCTCCAGATCCAGCCCGCAGAGCGAGAGCCAGCGCCGCGCCGCGCTGCTGCTGTCCCCGGCGCGGAGGTCTTGGCGAAACCCGCCCATCATCGCGCGGGGCAGGGAACGGGCCATGGCGCGGAGCGTCTTTTGCATCGCCTCTTCATGGGCGTGATCCAGCACTGGTTTCAGGATCGACATATCCAGCAACCGCCCGGCGGCCTTGCGGCTGACGAAGGGCATGGAGATCTCATCGCTCGCCGCGCGCACGAAAGTGCCGCGCCCGACCTCTCCGACGATCTTGCCCGCCTCGACCAGCTTGTCATAGGCGCGGCTGACGGTCTGCACGCTGAGCGACAGGTCAAAGGCCATCTGGCGCTGTGTCGGCAGGCGGTCTCCGGGTTTGAGCACGCCGTTCTGTATTGCCGTTTCAATCGCCTGAACGAGTGAGCGATAGGCAGGACGGGTCAGGGATCCGGGGTCTGGGCGCCATTTTGTCATGATCTGGATGATCACCACAATCATGACAATTGACAAGTCCGGCATGCGCTCGCATGAAGCGGATATGAGCTTTGTCAAACTCGATAAGCGCGATATCGCGGTGCTGTCGATCCTCTCTCGCGAGGGGCGCATCGCCAAATCCGCGCTTGCCGACAAGGTCAACCTGAGCGCCACCGCCTGCGGCGAACGGCTGTCGCGGCTGGAGGCTGCGGGCATTATCACCGGCTATCAGGCCCATGTCGCCCTGCGCCGCATCGCCCCGCATGTCACTGTTTTTGTGCAGGCCGAATTGGGCAACCACCGGGCCGAGGCGTTTCAGCGTTTCGAGGCCGTGATCGCGCAGCATGATGAGATCGTGCAGTGCTGGGCCTTGGGCGGCGGCTTTGACTATCTGCTACAGGTCGTCACCCGCGACATCGACAGCTACCAACGTCTGATGGATGCGCTGTTGGACCAGCAGGCCGGGCTGAGCCGCTACTTTACCTATGTCGTCACCAAATCGGTCAAATCGGCACCGCTGCCGCTGTCGCTGCTGCTGCCCGAGGGCGAAAGCTAAGCCGCCGTAGTTTTTCCGGCGGGCCGGGGGCCGCGCCGCAAAACCTCCTGCGGATTGGCTGATATTCAGTCAAACCCGCGCCGCATCCTGTCTTACCTTCCGGGCAATTCATCCCAAGGAGGTGCCCGATGACCAAGATGATCCCAACCCCTGCCGATGGTCTGCCCGCGCTGTCGCGGGGCGCACTGGCCCGCCACTTTGCCTATGTCGATGGCGCATGGGTCGCGGGGGCGCGAAGCGATGATTTCACCGTGACCGACCCGGCCAGCGGCGCGGTGCTCGGTGCGGTGGCCAAGCTTAGCGCCGAGGACAGCCGCGGCGCGGTGGATGCCGCACATGCTGCCTTCCCCCATTGGTCGGGCCTGTTGCCGCAAGAGCGTGGCGCGATCCTGCGCCGCTGGCGCGACCTGATGCTGGAGAACCGCGAAGATCTGGCGCGGATCATGACCGCCGAACAGGGCAAACCCATCTCCGAGTCGCGCGGTGAGATCGACTATGCCGCCTCCTTCTTCGAGTTCTATTCCGAAGAGGCCCGCCGCCCCAACATCGAGGGCGTCACCTCGCATCTGCCCGACGCCGAGGTGGAAATCTGGCGCGAGCCGGTGGGCGTGGCCGCGCTCATCACGCCGTGGAACTTCCCCTCTGCCATGCTGACCCGCAAGGCGGGGGCGGCGCTGGCGGCGGGCTGCACCGTGGTGGCGCATCCTTCGGCAGAGACGCCGTTTTCGGCGCTGGCGCTGGCCGAATTGGGCGAACAGGCGGGGCTGCCCAAGGGGGTGTTCAACGTCGTCACCGGGGAGGCGCCCGAGATTGTGAAGCCGTGGATGGAAGACACCCGGGTGCGGGCCATCTCTTTCACCGGCTCTACCGAGATCGGCAAGCTGCTTTACCGTCAGGCATCGGATTCGGTGAAACGTCTGGTGCTCGAACTGGGCGGCCATGCGCCCTTCATCATGTTCGACGATGCCGATATGGACCGCGCCGTCGAAGAGGCGATCAAGGCCAAGTTCGCCACCTCCGGTCAGGACTGCCTCGGCGCGAACCGCTTTTTCATTGCCCGCGACAGCTATGCCACCTTCTGCGCGCGGTTCACCGCAGCAACGCAGGCGCTGACCGTGGGTATCGGTGCGGATGATCCCGACATCGGGCCGTTGATGAACGAAAAGGCCGTGGCCAAACAAGAAGAACACGTCAAAGATGCGCTTGACCGTGGGGCGCGGCTGCTTTGTGGTGGCAAGCGTCACGCGGCAGGGCCGTTGTTCTTTGAACCGACGGTGCTGGCGGATGTGCCTGCGGATGCGCTGATCATGCGCGAGGAAACCTTTGGCCCCGTGGCCGCCATCGCGGCCTTCGACAGCGAGGATGAGGCGATCCAGCGGGCCAATGACACGGAGTATGGGTTGGTGGCCTATGTCCACAGCCAAGACCCGCGCCGCATCTACCGCGCCAGCCGGGCGCTCTGTTTCGGCATGGTAGCGGTGAACCGCACCAAGGTGACCGGCGCGCCGATCCCCTTTGGCGGCACGAAACAATCGGGGATCGGACGCGAGGGATCGCGGCTGGGGCTCGAAGCCTTTACGGAAGTCAAATACGTCTGCCGTGACTGGGCCTAAGATTTGAAAGATACGGCGCAAAGGCGCGTCGGAAGAAAGGAAAGACCAATGCTGAAGAACGATATGCTCGAACAATGGGACCGTGAGAATTTTTTTCACCCCTCCACCCATCTGGCGCAGCACGCGCGCGGCGAAAGCCCGACCCGTGTGATCAAGACCGCCAAGGGCAGCCATATCACTGACCGCGACGGCAATGAATTGCTCGACGCTTTCGCGGGCCTCTACTGTGTGAACGTGGGCTATGGCCGCACCGAGATTGCCGAGGCGATTGCCGAACAGGCGCATGAACTGGCCTATTATCACTCCTACGTCGGCCATGGCACCGAGGCGAGCATCACCCTGTCCAAGATGATCCTCGACCGCGCGCCCGAAGGCATGAGCAAGGTCTATTTCGGCCTCGGCGGCTCGGACGCGAATGAGACCAACGTCAAGCTGATCTGGTATTACAACAACATCCTTGGCCGCCCCGAGAAGAAGAAGATCATTTCGCGTTGGCGTGGTTATCACGGCTCGGGCCTCGTCACCGGCTCGCTCACCGGGTTGGAGCTGTTCCACAAGAAATTCGACCTGCCGCTGGCGCAGGTGGTCCACACCGACGCGCCCTATTACTACCGCCGCCCCGATGCCAAGATGAGCGAAGCGGAGTTCACCGCCCATCTGGTGGGCGAGTTGGAAGCGCTGATCGAACGCGAAGGGGCCGACACCATCGCCGCCTTCATCGGGGAGCCGGTTCTGGGCACCGGGGGCATCGTGCCGCCGCCCGAGGGCTATTGGGCCGCCGTGCAAGAGGTGTTGAACAAGCATGACATCCTGCTGGTCGCGGATGAGGTCGTCACCGGCTTTGGCCGTCTGGGCTCGATGTTCGGCTCGGACCACTACGGGATGAAGCCTGATCTGATCACCATTGCCAAAGGGCTGACCTCGGCCTATGCGCCGCTGTCGGGCTCCATCGTGGGCGACAAAATGTGGAAGGTGTTGGAGCAGGGCACGGATGAGAACGGCCCCATCGGTCACGGCTGGACCTATTCGGCCCACCCCATCGGTGCGGCAGCGGGGATCGCGAACCTCAAGCTAATCGACGATCTGAAGCTGATCGAGAATGCCTCGGACGTGGGCGGCTATCTGAATGCGCAGATGAAGGAGGCCTTGGGCGACCACCCCAAGGTGGGCGACATCCGCGGCGAAGGGATGCTCTGCGCCGTGGAACTGGTCGAAGATCGCGATGGCCGCACGCCCTTCGATCCCGCACGCAAGGTGGTGCCGACCATCGTCGGCGATATGGTCAAGGCCGGTGTTATCGCCCGCGCCATGCCCCAAGGCGACATCATCGGTTTCGCGCCGCCCTTCTGCCTGACCCGCGAGGAAGCGGATAAGGTCGTGGGGGTCACCGCCGACGCGATCAAGGCGACCTTGGGCTAAGGCTTAAAGCTAGGAGACACTGGACCGGCCCGGCGGAAACGTCGGGCCGTTTGCATTGGAGGGAATCACACCCCGCGAGAGGTCGCACTCTGACCGATCAGGAATGAAGAAACCGTAAAGAGGGCCGTTTGTCGGGCTAAATCCCCCCGATAAGGAAACAGTGCCCCGGTTTGTCGCCTATTTACTAAGAATTCGCCAAAATTAGGCCACAGTTCCCAGAGAAATTGGAAGAAAGCAGCGGTCCGTCCAATTTGGGGCCCAAAGATTTTGATCTGTGGAGAGATGTAATGAGAATTCTGGCGGTGGATGACGATCCGATTATCCTCGAATTGCTTGGGCAATTTGTAGAGATCATCGGCGCGCATGACCTGACGACCGCCCCATCGGCTCTGCATGCGGTTGACATGTTGGGCGATCCCAACCTTGGGCCGATCGATTGCTTCATGCTCGATATTCAGATGCCGGGCATGGATGGGATCGAACTGGCGCAGCACATCCGCAATTCGGCGCGCCATGCCGATACGCCGATCCTGATGCTCACCGCGATGTCCGACAAGCGCTATATCGACGCGGCCTTTGCCGCCGGGGCAACCGACTATGTGACCAAGCCTTTCGAGATTGCCGAACTCAAAGCCCGCATCGGGCTGGTCGAAGGCATGGTGAAAGAGCGTCAGCAGCGGACCAAAAAGATCTTCGCCGCCAAGTCCATCGCCGATCAGGCGACGCATATGGAGCTGTTCGAGCCGGTCCCGATCTATGACGTGGACAATGTGATCGACTATACCGCGATGGAGAACTACGTCGCCCAACTGTCGCGCAGCGCGCTTTTCGGCTCCACCGCCTTTGCCTTCACCATCCGCGAGGTCGACGCTTTCCACGCGACGATGACCTCTTTCGAGTTCTATAGCCTTGTCTCCGATGTGGCCGAGATCTTGGCCGACACGCTCGTCGATCATCAGGTGCTGATGTCCTACGCGGGCAATGGCACCTTCGTTTGTGTCACCGAGAGCGGCTGGCGTCCGAATATGGGCGGTTTGATGGATGCGGTTAACTTTGAGTTGTCTCAAACCGAATTGTTCGACAATAATGGCGAGCGTGTTCACCCGCGTGTCAGCGCGGGAGAGGCCGTGCGGCTGATCTGGAAGAGCGGCAATTCCGTCATGGATGCGCTGGCACAGGCCCATGCGAGTGCAGAAGCCGCCAGTGAGGCGCATACCAGATCACTCAATGACTTTTGGCAGAATGATCAACAGGCATGACTAAAATGTTAGCGGAACTTCCCGGCATAGAGCGCATCAGGCAGCGCTTTGTCGAAATGCTGGACGAGCGTCAGACGCTGATCGCAACCCATGGGTTGGCCGCCTGGGACGGGACCACCGTTGACGAAATTAAAAGCAATCTGGCCAGCGCACAGGCTATTTTGCACCAGATCGCAGGCAGCGCCGGGTCGCTCGGCTTTGAAGAGCTGGGCCGTCTGGCGCGCAAATGCGAAACACAGATTGTCGAACATCTGGCCGGGCCGCGCGCCAACCACGCGGATTGCCCGATCGAGATCATCTCGGAACTGGATGGGTTCGTCGCCCATTGCCGGCAGGAAATCGACACCCACGCCTAAGGGCGCGGCGACCGGTGGGTCGATCCAAAACTTACTGACAATTTATCGCAAACCCGACCGGCAGGGCAGGCCAAAGGCAAGTTGGCTCAGCCTGCCTGCATTGCCGCCTTGACCTGATCCGCCAGCGAGATCGGATCGAAGGGTTTGCTGATCACGTCAGCCGCCCCCAGATCGCGCAGCTCTTCGATCTCATTGTGCTGGGCGCGGGCGGTCATGAAGATCGCGGGCACGTCGCGCAGGCTTTCCATCTCGCGCATCTTCTCAAGCGTCTGGCGACCGGTCATGCCGGGCATCATCATATCGAGCAGGATCACGTCGGGCGTGTAGGACTGAACTTGATTCAGCGCCGCTTCCCCGGTCTCGCATTGGACGACGTCGAAATCGCCGCTCAGCTCAAGCGCCATCAGCGCGATTTCACGAATATCGGCGTCATCCTCGACGTGCAGCAGTTTGATCATTCCATACTCTCTCTAGGAGGCTTCGCGCAGCAACGCAGCCGGTTCCTCTGCCGCTACCTGAGAATTTTTCTTCGGCAGGGTAAAGTAAAATGTCGTACCAAATCCCTCGCGGCTGTCAAAACCTATTTTGCCGCCGAGATTCTCGACGATGGCTTTGCAAACGCTAAGGCCCAGCCCGGTGCCGCCTTTGTCGGCCCTGTCGGAATTGGACAGATCGGCAAACCGCTGGAACACCTTGTGCTGCTCCGAAGCCGGAATGCCGGGGCCACGGTCCGCCACGGAGACGCGCAATTCGTCGTCATTCTCTTCGGCGCGAATGGTCACACGCTCCCCGGGTTTGGAGAATTTGGCGGCGTTCGACAGGAAGTTCGTCAGCACCTGAATGACCCGGTTCGGATCCGTGGTGACCTTGTTCAAGTCCTCCGTCCCCTCGACCTGAATGCGCACGCCATGGCGCTGTTCCAGTGAGGCATTGGCGGCGCTGGTCTCGTGCAGGAGTTCCGCGATGTCCACTTCCTCAAGATTGAATTCCAGCCGCCCGTTCGAGATTTTTTCAAGATCGAGGATGTCGTTGATGATCAGCACAAGCCGGTCGGCGTTGCGGTGAGAAATCTCAAGCAAGGCACGCGCCTTGCTGGGCAATTCGCCCGCCGCCCGCGACAAGAGCAGCCCCATGGAGCCCTTGATCGAGGTCAGAGGCGAGCGTAGCTCGTGACTGACCATCGAGATGAACTCCGACTTCATCCGCTCTTCGTCGATGATATCCGAAATATCATGCAGCATGATCAAGAACCGCCCCGCCGAGCCGCCGGTGGGCAGCAGCTTGATCGTAACTTGGAAATGGTTGCCGAACAGTTGCGTGTCGAACTGCGTCATTGCTTTGCCCGACTTTTTCAGCGCGCGGCAGGCGTCGATCAGGGCCGGGTTGTCGCTATCCTCGGTCAGGGTTTCGAGCGTTTTGCTACGATAGCTGTCCTTGCTCCAACCCGTGTGGCCCATCGCGACGCGGTTCATGTAGCTGAACCGCTCTGTCTCGGCGTCGACGATCCAGATATCGTCGCGCAACTCATAGAGCGTTTCCGCCGTGTCGCGTTCGGCCAGAAGTTCCTTGGCGTGGGTCACATCGGTACGGGCCGAGATCGACCCGGTCCAAGCGCCCTTTCTGTCGAAAAGTGGCATCACGGTGCACTGCGTCTGGATCACCCGGCCATCGGCGCAGCGCAGCGGGGTTTCGCCCTGCCACGTCTTGCCTGCCATCAAGGCGGCCCGGATCTCTGCGGCGAGTTCGCGAAACTCTTCTTGGTAAAGCATCGACACAGGCTGGCCGATCAATTGGTCGCGGGTGTAGCCCGTCAGTTCGATGAAACGGTCGTTGACCTGTTCCAGCATCCCGCCCGTATCCACGATGTTCACAATGGCATGGCTGTCAAATACTCTAAGCCTTTGTTCGATATCTGAATTATCGGCAGTAGTCTGTGAGTTCGGTTGCAATGCGGTCGCGGCAAAGGGCGTAAGCCCCGCCAGAATGATCGCACCGACGACGGGGATAACCTCCCCCATTTGGCCCGCGAAAAGTGCGGATGTTGCGGTGTACCAGCTGCCGGAAATGGCAGTGCCCAGAAGAAATGTGGCGGCGGTACGCTTGGTAAATGGCTTTGACGACACTTGGAATTCCTCGCCCCGAAGCGGACATGCTTCAAACTATAGCATGACTTGTGCGTTGTAATTTAATCAAAATGCCAGAGCATATTGGCAATAATATGGCATGTCGCACTTTAGCGTCACTTCGCCAAAATGCCACGGTTTATGATGCGCCGGTCAGGAAGCGCGCGCAGTTGTCCCTGTGATTGAGTTGACCACCGAGCTGATCCCGCTCCGTGATTTGACAAGGTTGATCCCCACGCGGGGGTCGGGTTCGCGGTTGTTGTCCGCGGAAAGGCTGATGATCTTGGCAGCAGGATGCAGGCGAATGATGTCTTCCAGCAAAGAGCGTGCGTCGCCGTCGGGCAGGGACCAATCAAGGATCACGACGTCGAGTTCGTCTTGGCCGATCAACTGTCGGGCTTGGGCGAGGTTGGTGACATTGGTCACCTCTGCCACGCTGTCCAACCCGGTGCGGATCACCTCGGCAAAGTCGATGTCGTCTTCGATATGCAGCACGCGCAGCTTGGTGTCCCGCTCCTCTGCTTCCGCGTCGGGGCTGGCGGGCGTTTGCGCGGTCTGCGCCTCGGCGATGGGGCAGGTGAACCAAAAGACGGTGACGCCGTTGGGGATGCTTTCGAAGCCGATGGTGCCGCCTTGGCGCTTGATGATCTGCCGCGTGATGTTCAGCCCCAGCCCGGTGCCGCCCTTGGCGCGGGTGTCAGAGCCGTCGGCCTGCGAGAAAGCCTGAAAGATGCGCGGCCGGAAGTTTTCCGGCACGCCGGGGCCGGTATTCTGGATAAAGACGATGGCCCGGTCCCCCAGCCGCTCGGCGCGGATTTGCACCTCGCTCTCGGCATCGGAGTATTTACAGGCGTTCGAGATCAGATTGGCCAGCACCTGCCGGGTGCGGCTTTCATCCACCCGAACCGTCAGCGGCTTGTCGGGCAGTTGCAGGCCCAAGGTGTTGTTATGGGTGATCGCAAAGGGCGACATTTCGTTGACCGAGTCGGCGATCACCTTGTTCAGATCGACATCGTGGAAGTCGAACTGCACCTCGCCGGATGAAATCTTTTCAAGGTCGAGAATGTCGTTCACGATATGCGACAGCCGGTCGGCATTGCTGCGCGCAATGTCGATCAGGCGGATATGCGCGGGGAGGAAGCGGCTGTCGTCCGAAGTGTCGATCAGCCCCAAAGCGCCCTTGATCGAGGTCAGCGGCGTGCGCAGCTCATGGCTGACGGTCGAGACGAATTCGCTCTTGATCTGCTCCAGCTTCTTTTGGTCGGTGATGTCGTTGATCTGCACGATAAAGACATAGCCGCGCGTGTTCTTGTCAAAGGTCCATGAGACGTTGAACAGGCCCCAGCGTTCATAGCCCAGCTTGTGGGTGATGCGGTATTCGGCCTGATAGTTCTGCGAACTGCGGGAATCGACCAGCCCGCGCACCTCACCGTAGAGCTTTTTCAGATCGCCCTCGGGCATGAGATCGCCCAGTTTGGTGTTCGACAAAAGCTCTTCTTCGCTATAGCCGCAGAGGGTGCAAAGCGCGCTGTTGACGCTGTTGAACACGCCGCCTTCGCCCAAGATCGCCATGCCCACCGGGGCCGCGGCCAGCACTTGGCGAAACCGCCGCTCGCTGGTTTCAAGCGCGTTGCGGGCGTGGACGATGTCGGTCACATCGGTCTGGGTGCCGACCATCCGCAGGGCGGTGCCGTTTTCGTCGCGTTCGGTCACCACCGCGTCCGAGCGCATCCAGCGCCATTCGCCGGTGCCGATTTTCAGCCGGTATTCGGTGACGGAACGTTGTTGCTGCCCCGAGATACAGGCCTGATCGGTCTGGGTCAGCAGGGGCAGGTCATCGGGGTGAACGCGTTTGAGGAATTCCCCCTGCGGGTCGGGCAGCCGCTCGAAATCCGCCATCCCCAGAATGCGCCGCCATGTGTCGGACACCTCGGATTTGCCGGTGCGCAGGTCGATGTCGAAAACCCCAATCTGCGCGCCTTCGAGGGCGAGGTCATAAAGTGCCTTGTTCCGCGCAAGCTCGTCCTGCACCGCCAGTTCCGAGGTCAGGTCACGCACGATCGCGGTCACCCGCCGGTCGCCCGTGTGGGTGGTCCAATTGTTGCGTTGCAGATCAAGCTTGAGGTCTTGGCCAAAGCAGGTCTTGCCCGCCGCGTTGACCTGTTCGTGGTCGTGATCCTCAACCAGATCGGTGACGAGGTCGCCGAACTCCATCCCCTTGAGCGCCTCATGCCCATAGCCAAAGCAGACCAACGCCGCTTGGTTGGCAAAGAGCACCCGGTCATCGCTGTCGAGCAAGAAGATGGGCGTGACCGCATTCTCGATAACGGCGCGGTTTTCCTCTTCATGGGCGTCGATCTGGCGTTCGCGCAGCACGGCAAGCTCGCTCAGCGCGGCGCTGCGCTGGCGCAGGCTGCGGAAGGCCACGAAGAACAGGATCGCCAGCAGGATGCCAGAGATCAGCAGGATTTCCGGCACCGCGCTATGGGTGGCGCGATCGAAGCTGGCGGTGCTGATATGGACAACGGTCCAAGGGCGGCCAAAGCGCTCGATGGTCTGGGTGATGCTGTGGTGGCCGGAGGCGACGCCTTCGGGCGTGCTGTCGAAGATCCGGCTTTCGGGGGCCGTGGTCAGCCCATCGTAGACTTGGATGTCATAGGACTCTCCCTGAGCCGGAGTCAGCCCCGACAGCAGGTTCGCCCCGACAAAGGGCGCATAGACCCAACCGATGAAACCGGCGGTCTCCTGCGCCGGGCTGTTCTCGGCGGCATAAACCGGGCGCAGCAGCAGGAAACCGGGCTGCCGCGTCTTGTCCTGCACCAGCAGGATGCGCGGCGTCAGCTTCGGCTCTCGCGTTTCGCGGGCCCGCAGGGCGGCGCGGCGGCGGTCTTCGTTAAAGCTGATATCAAGGCCCACAGCCTCGGCATTCGGGCCTTGGGGGTAGATGTACTGGATCACCATCTTCTCGGCATTGCCGGTGTCGGGGTGGATGCGGAAATCCTTGATCCCGAGGGCGGTGACCTTTTCGATGAATGCCTCTTCGGTGCCTCGGGCGACGGGGGCGACAAAGCCGATGCCGTTGATGCCGGGCAGAAAGCTGTCGATCTCAAGCGTGTCGACGTAATGCGCGAAGTCAGTTGCCGTCACCTCGTCCGAGGCATTCATGAAGGCGGCGATGCCATTGAGGCTTTGCAGATAGGTATGCATCCGCGCATCAAGGCTTTGCAGGCTTTCCTCGGCGATGCGGTCAAAGGCCCGTTCGGCGGCGGCATCATTGCTGCGATTGCCGTAAAGGAACACCCCAAAGGTGATGGCGAGACATCCGAGAAAGAGTATGAATTCGGGTCGCCGCACCAGTTCAAGCCTTTGTTTCTGGCCACCAATTGGCGGCAAAGTCTTTCCCCCGAAATGAACGTCGCGCATCGCGGGAGGAATATGTCCAATCCGGCCATATTCACTCATGGGTCGAAAAAATCAACAAACGGATTCGCCGCACATGCAAAGCGCGGTGAATGTGGCTTTGCGGCAAAAGCCGTAGAAGCGGGGGGCGATTTACGGCAGGGATTGTGACCCGTCGCCGCGCGCTCTACCAATGACGGGCCGGGGAGGCGGGACAGATTATCGGGAGAGAGCAGCATGAATGACGAGACCCAGCTAGAGGGCCGCTATGATTATATCATTGTAGGTGCGGGCACCGCGGGCTGTGTCTTGGCCAACCGTCTCAGCGCCGATCCGGCCAATCGGGTTCTGCTGCTCGAAGCCGGGGGGGATGACAATTATCACTGGGTGAAGGTGCCGGTGGGATATCTTTACTGTATCGGCAACCCGCGCACGGATTGGATGATGAAAACTGCGCCCGAGGCGGGGTTGAACGGGCGCTCGCTGGCCTATCCGCGGGGCAAGGTGCTGGGCGGCTGCTCTTCGGTGAACGGCATGATTTACATGCGCGGGCAGGCGGCGGACTATGACCACTGGCGGCAACTGGGCAATGCCGGGTGGAGCTGGGACGACGTGCTGCCCTATTTCCTGAAATCCGAGGATCACCATGGCGGGCGCAGCGAAATGCACCGCGCGGGGGGCGAGTGGAAGGTCAGCAAGCAGCGCCTGCGGTGGGATATTCTGGAGGCCGTGCAAGACGGCGCGCGGGAGTTCGGGATCGAGCCGCGGGCCGATTTCAACGATGGCGATAACGAAGGTTCGGGCTTTTTCGAGGTGAACCAGAAGGGCGGCGTGCGTTGGAACACGGCGCGCGGTTTCCTGCGCCCTGCGATGAAGCGGCCCAACCTGCGCGTGATCACCCATGCCCATACCGATGGGCTGGTCTTGGACGGCAAGCGCGTCAGCGGTGTGCGCTTCACCCATCAGGGCCGCGCGATGCGCGCCGAGGCCGAGGGCGAGGTGTTGCTGTCGGCAGGGGCGATCAATTCGCCCAAGATCCTTGAGCTTTCGGGGATCGGGCGGGGTGACCTTTTGAGCGGCATGGGGATCAACACGCTGCATGATCTGCCCGGCGTTGGGGAGAACCTTCAGGACCATTTGCAAATCCGCACTGTCTACAAGGTGCAGAACACCAAAACGCTCAACACGATGACCCATTCGATCTGGGGCAAGGGCCGGATGGGGTTGGAATACCTCCTGCGCCGCAGCGGTCCCTTGGCGATGGCGCCCAGCCAATTCGGCATGTTCACCAAATCCGACCCCGCGCTGGAAACGCCGGATCTGGAGTATCACGTGCAGCCGCTGTCGACCGACAAGCTGGGTGATCCGCTGCACCCTTTCCCGGCGATCACCGTCTCGGTCTGTAACCTGCGCCCCGAAAGCATCGGCTCTTGCCATCTCACCAGCTGCGACAGCGCGGTGCAGCCCGATATCCGGCTGAATTACCTTTCCGCAGAGAACGACAAGCGCGTGGCGGTCACGGCGATGAAACAGGCGCGGCACATCATGACAGCCAAGGCGCTGCACCCCTATGCGCCCGAGGAAATTCTGCCCGGCCCCGCCGTTCAGAGCGACGAAGACCTGCTCGACAAGGCGCGCGACATCGCCACGACGATTTTCCATCCCGTCGGCACCTGCAAGATGGGCAGCGATCCGATGGCGGTGGTCGATAGCGATCTGCGGGTGCATGGCTTGGGCGGCCTGCGGGTGGTTGACGCGTCGATCATGCCCAAGATCGTCTCGGGCAACACGGCGTCGCCGACGGTAATGATCGCCGAGAAGGCTGCCGATGCCATTCTGGCGGGGCGGTAGGCGATGCTGACCACGCGGCTGACCAAACGGCTGGGGATTGACCACCCGATTATCCAGGCGCCGATGGCCTTCGCCGCCGGCGGGCGGCTCGCCGCGGCGGTTTCGGGTGCGGGCGGTTTGGGGATGATCGGCGGCGCCTATGACGCAGGCGATTGGATCGCCGAGCAGATGGATATGGCGGGCAACCAATCGGTCGGCTGCGGTTTCATCACATGGAAGTTGCGTGAGCATCCGCAGGCGCTGGAACAAGCGCTCGACCGTGATCCGGCAGCGATCTTCCTTTCCTTCGGCGACCCGGCAGAGTTCATCCCTGCGATCCGCGCAGCGAAGGTGCCGTTGATCTGTCAGGTGCAAACCCTGCGCGATGCCGCCCATGCGATTGATCTGGGGGCCGAGATCATCGTGGCCCAAGGGGCCGAGGCCGGCGGCCACGGCGAGAAACGCGCGACCTTTACCCTTGTGCCCGAAGTCGCGGATCACATCGCCCGCCATGCGCCCGAGGTGCTGCTCTGCGCCGCAGGCGGCGTGGCGGATGGGCGCGGATTGGCGGCGGCGCTGATGCTGGGGGCCGACGGCGTGGTCGTTGGCTCGCGCTTCTGGGCCTCGGCAGAGGCGCTGGTGCATCCCGCGATGCTAAAGGCCGCGATCAAGGCCAGCGGCGACGACACGCTGCGCAGCACCGTGACCGACATCATGCGCGGCTATGATTGGCCCAAACGCTACACGGGCCGTGTTCTGCGCAACGATTTCACCGATCGCTGGCATGACGACCCCGACGGGCTGCGCGCCGCACTGGCGCAGGAGTTGCCGCGCTGGCAGGCAGCAGTGGCAGCGGGCGATGCGCGCACCGCCAACGCCTTTGTCGGAGAGGTGGCCGGGTTGATCGGCGCGGTCAGCCCCGCCGCTGATATCCTGCACGATATCGTCCGAGGGGCCGAAGCGGCCTTGGATCAGACCTTTACCCGGTGACGGGGCTGGGGGCGGGGAAAGGCGGCTCAACCGTGATCTTCGACCTCTTCGCGGCCCGGCACATGTTCGCGGGCGGGGGCGGTTTCCCAATTGTCGATCACCTCCATCGCCTCATCCGCGCTCTCGACAAAGCGGAACAGGTCGAGGTCTTCGGGCGAGATCGTGCCCGCATCGGCCAGCGCGTCCCAGTTGATAATCTTTTCCCAGAATGCGCGCCCGAACAGCAAGAAGGGCACCCGGTTCATGCGCCCGGTCTGGATCAGCGTCAGCGCCTCAAAGAGCTCGTCCATAGTGCCGAAACCACCGGGGAAGACGCAGATCGCGCGGGCACGCATCAGGAAATGCATCTTGCGGATCGCGAAATAGTGGAAGTTGAAGCAAAGCTCGGGCGTGACATATTCGTTGGGCGCCTGCTCGAACGGCAGCACGATGTTGAGCCCGATGGAATGGCCGCCCGCGTCCAGCGCGCCGCGGTTGCCCGCCTCCATCACACCCGGCCCGCCCCCCGTGACGATGACGTTCTCGGTGCCGCCGCTTTCCATCGACTTTTCGGTCATCAGCCGGGCAAAGGTGCGCGTCTCGTCGTAAAAGCGCGATAGATCGGCCAGCGTCTTGGTCCGGGCAGTGTGTTTCTCGGCCGGTTCGGGGATGCGCGCCCCGCCAAAGAGCACGATGGTCGATTGGATGCCATGGGCGTCCAGCAGCAGTTCGGGCTTGAGCAGTTCCAGTTGCAGACGCACCGGGCGCAACTCGTCGCGGCACATGAAGTCATCGTCGGTAAAGGCCAGACGATAGGCCGGCGCGCGGGTTTGCGGCGTGTCGGGGGCGTCTTGGGCCTTGGCACGGTCTACATTGGCGCGGCGCAGGGGGTGGCGGTGTTCGTCGGTCATCCTCGGGTCTTTCCTTGGTCTGGGGCTTGGCTCAGGTGGCGCGATGGCCGCTTAGGTCAAGATGCCCTGTTGTTCGGTGAATGACCACGCCCCTCATCGCCCGGCAATTGCACCCTTGGCAGTGCAAGGCTATAGCCCTCAAAAGGCCTTTTCATCATTCGGAGACTTGCCCCATGTCCAACGCCCAACTTGAAACCGCCATCGAAGCCGCTTGGGATACCCGCGATCAGATCACATCCGCCACCACCGGCGAAGTGCGCGACGCCATCGAAGAGACGCTGAACGCGCTCGACAGCGGCAAGCTGCGTGTGGCGGAAAAGCAGGACGACGGTCAGTGGCACGTCAATCAGTGGGCCAAGAAGGCCGTGCTGCTGGGCTTCCGCATCAAGGACATGGAGCACCAGGAAGGCGGCCCGCAGGGCGCCGGCTGGTGGGACAAGGTCGACAGCAAGTTCAAGGGTTGGAGCGATGCCGAGTGGAAAGAGGCGGGCTTCCGCGCCGTGCCGAACTGCGTGGTGCGCCGTTCGGCCTATATCGCGCCGGGCGTGGTGCTGATGCCGTCTTTCGTGAACATCGGCGCCTATGTCGACTCTGGCACCATGGTCGACACATGGGCCACCGTCGGCTCCTGCGCCCAGATCGGCAAGAACGTGCACCTGTCGGGCGGCGTCGGCATCGGCGGCGTGCTTGAGCCGATGCAGGCCGGGCCGACCATCATCGAAGACAATTGCTTCATCGGCGCGCGCTCGGAAGTCGTCGAAGGCTGCATCGTGCGCGAAGGCTCGGTGCTGGGCATGGGCGTCTTCATCGGCCAGTCGACCAAGATCGTCGACCGTGAGACCGGTGAGATCATGTATGGCGAAGTGCCTGCAGGCTCTGTCGTTGTGGCGGGCACCATGCCGTCGAAGAACAACGTGAACCTTTACTGTGCCGTGATCGTAAAGCGGGTGGATGCCAAGACCCGCTCCAAAACCTCGATCAATGAGTTGCTGCGCGACTGATCGGAACCAAATGCCCCGTCATGGCGTTGAGACCTGAATTCAAAGGAGATTGACGACATGACGGGTATCGGTTGGTTTGCCGCAATCATCGTGGGCGGCCTTGCGGGCTGGATCGCGGAAAAGATCATGAAATCGGACATGGGTCTGATCATGAACATCATCCTCGGCATCGTGGGTGCCTTGGTCGCGAACTGGCTCTTGATGCTGATCGTCGGCAGCACGCTCGGCGGTTGGTTCGGTCAGTTGGTGGTGGGTGTCATCGGTGCCTGCCTGCTGATCTGGGTCACACGGTTGGTCCGCGGCAAGACCTAAGGGTAGGGGCGTGGCCCCTTTCCAAGTCTGAGCGAAAAGGTTAGGGCTGCCGAAAGCAATCGGCGGCCCTTATCATGTCTGAACCCAAGAAAACCAAGAAACCCTCGCGCCAGCAGGTCTTTACCCTTTTGGTTCAGATTGGCCGCAAGGAGGGTGATGGCCTGCCCGACAAGGCCACCGGTGCTGCGCTGATGTGTTTCGCCTCCGGCATTGATGAGGCCGAAGCTGTGCGCGAGACGGTGGCAATCCTCAAACAGGCCGATACCAACCCGCTGGACGTGACCGGCTATGGCACGCTGGAAGAGCGCGAAGCGGAAGGTCAGGAAATCGACGCCGAGGAGCGCGCCCTGATGCAGCGCGCGCTTGAGGAGAATTCGGTTATCGTCGCGCAAATGACCCCCTTTTACGACTGACCCGCGCCCCACACGGGGAATTGCAATGCGCCCCCTTGGCATCGGCGCGATTTGCCCACACAAGTTACCGGACAAGCGATAACCCCTGAAAAGGAGCCGATATGTCCGGTCTCGACCCTGTTGATCTCACCGCGAAACTGGTGCGCTGCGCCTCTGTCACCCCTGCGAACGACGGGGCGTTGGAAGTGCTCGAAGAGGTGTTGGACGCGGCGGGTTTCGACTGTACGCGCGTCGACCGGGGCGGCATCTGCAACCTTTTTGCCCGCTGGGGCAACAAGGGCGACACCAAGTCTTTCGGCTTCAACGGCCATACCGATGTCGTGCCCATCGGGGATGAGGCCGATTGGTCGATGCCCCCCTTCGGGGCCGAGATCAAAGACGGCATCATGTATGGCCGGGGCACCACGGATATGAAATCGGGCGTGGCGGCTTTCGTCGCGGCAGCGGTGGATTTCGCGAAGGACACACCGCCTGACGGCTCCATCGTACTGGCGATCACCGGGGATGAGGAGGGCGATGCCCTCGACGGCACCACGGCGCTGTTGGACTACATGGCCGAAAACGGCGAGCGGATGGATGTCTGCCTTGTGGGGGAGCCGACTTGCCCCGAGACCATGGGCGATATGATCAAGATCGGGCGGCGCGGCTCGATGAACGCGCATTTCAAGGTGACGGGCAAACAGGGCCATGCCGCCTATCCGCACCGCGCCAACAACCCGCTGCCCGCAATGGTGCGGCTGATGGATCGTCTGGCCAGCCATGAGTTGGATCAGGGCAGCGATCACTTCGACCCTTCGACGCTGGCCGTGGTCACTGTAGACACCGGCAATAAAGCGACCAACGTGATCCCGGCGCAATGCCGTGGCGCGGTCAACATCCGGTTTAACGACCACCATTCGGGCGCGAGCCTCAGCGACTGGCTGCGGGGCGAGGCGGACAAAATCGCCGAGGAGTTCGGTCTGCAAGTGGAGGTGGAGATCACCATCTCGGGCGAGAGTTTCATCACCCCGCCGGGCGCGCTGTCCGATCTGGTCGCGGGCGCGGTTGAGGCTGAGACGGGCGTGCAGCCAGAGCTTTCCACCACCGGCGGCACCTCGGACGCGCGTTTCGTGAAGGCGCATTGCCCGGTGGTGGAATTCGGTCTGGTGGGGCAGTCCATGCACCAAGTCGATGAGCATGTGCGGGTCGAACATATCGAACAGCTCAAATCCATCTACGCGCGCGTGCTGCGGAATTATTTCACGTGAAACCAACGCTCATCGTCATGGTGAAAGAGCCGCGCCCCGGCCGGGTGAAAACCCGTCTGGGCCGTGACATCGGCATGGTCGGCGCGGCGTGGTGGTTTCGCCATCAAACGCGCCGCCTGCTGCGTCGGATCGAAGACTCGCGTTGGCAGGTGGTGCTGGCCGTCGCGCCCGATGTCGAAGGGGTGCAAAGCCGGGTCTGGCCCGCGCATCTGCCGCGCTGGCCGCAGGGCGGGGGCAACCTCGGTGACCGTATGGCGCGGATGCTGCGCCACACGCCGGGGCCGGCCTGCGTGATCGGGGCGGATATCCCGGGCATCACCCGCAGGGAACTGTCACGGGCCTTCGATGCGCTTGGCAACCATGACGCGGTGTTTGGACCTGCGCCCGATGGCGGCTATTGGCTCGTGGGGCTGAAGCACCCCCGCCGCGCGCCGCCCAGCCTGTTTGACGGGGTGCGCTGGTCCGGCCCCCATGCGCTGGCCGACAGCCGCGCGACCTTGCCGGGCTACCGCATCGCCGAAGTCTCCACCCTGCGGGACGTGGACGAAATTCACGATTTGCCATGACGACAGGGGGGCTGCGTGCTACCTGCTGAGCTATGAGCAAGATACCCAGCAAATCCGAGATCCTCGACTGGATCGAACAGAACCCCACGCTGACCGCCAAGCGCGACATCGCCAAAGCCTTTGGCATCAAAGGCGCGGCGCGGATCGACCTGAAGCGCGTGCTGAAAGAGCTGGAGGCCGAGGGCCATCTGGAAAAGCGCAAGCGCAGCTATCAGGATCCCGACCGCCTGCCGCCGGTCTCGGTCTTGCTGGTCACGGGGCCGGACAGCGATGGCGATTTGTTTGCCAAGCCGATGGAGTGGCATGGCGAGGGCAAAGAACCCATCGTGCTGCTAATCCCGCGCGACAGCGACCCGGCGCTTGGCGAAGGCGACCGCATTCTGGCGCGGCTGACGCTGGTAAAAGGCGAAGATCATCACTATGAGGCGCGGCTCATTCGCCGCATCGGATCTAACCCGCGCAAGGTGCTGGGCATCTTCCGCAAGGCTGCCGAAGGCGGGCGGATCGTCCCGATCGACAAGGGCACGGATCGCGAATGGCGCGTCGGTGCCGACCATACACATGGCGCGAAAGACGGCGAGTTGGTCGAGGCCGAGCAGGCCGGGCCCAAGGCGCGCATGGGGTCGCCCCGCGCGCGCATCGTCGAGCGGCTGGGCGACCCGTCCGAGCCGCGGGCGGTCTCGCTCATCGCGATCCACCAGCACGGCATCCCCGACGATTTCCCGGACGACGTGATCGCGCAGGCCGATGCCGCCAAGCCGCAGGGGCTGAAGGGCCGCGAAGACCTGCGGGACCTGCCGCTCATCACCATCGACCCTTCGGATGCGCGCGACCATGACGACGCCTGCTATGCCCATGCCGACGACGACCCGAAGAACGAGGGCGGCCATGTGCTTTGGGTCGCCATCGCCGATGTCGCCGCCTATGTGACACCCGGCTCGCCACTGGACCGCGAGGCGCGCAAGCGCGGCAACTCGACCTATTTCCCCGACCGCGTGGTGCCGATGCTGCCGGATCGGCTTTCGGGGGACCTTTGCTCTCTGCACGAGGGCGTACCGCGTGCCTGTATCGCCGTGCGCATGGTGCTGGATACCAAGGGCAACAAGATCGGCCATACGTTCCACCGGGGTCTCATGCGCTCGCCCGCCTCGCTGCATTACGAGGAGGTGCAGGACGCCATCGACGGCAATCCGAACGACCGCACCGGCCCCCTGCTGGAGCCTGTGCTTCAGCCGCTTTACGCCGCCTATGGCGCGCTGAAACAGGCCCGGGCCGAGCGCCAGCCGCTGGAACTGGACCTACCGGAGCGCAAGATCGAGCTGGGCGCGGACGGCAAGGTGAAGTCGGTGAACTTCCGCGACCGGCTCGACGCGCATCGGCTGATCGAAGAGTTCATGGTCTTGGCCAATGTCGCCGCCGCCGAGACGCTGATCAAAAAGAAAACCCCGCTGCTGTTCCGCATCCACGAGGAACCCTCGCCAGAGAAGCTCGAATCCCTGCGCGAAACCGCGCAGGCGGCGGGCTTCACGCTGGCCAAGGGGCAGGTGCTGCAAACCGCGCATCTCAACCGGCTGCTGGATCAGGCGGCGGGGACCAACGACGCGGAGCTGATCAACCTCAGCACCCTGCGCTCGATGACGCAGGCCTATTACGGGCCAGCGCATATTGGGCACTTCGGCCTCGCGCTGCGCTCCTACGCGCATTTCACCTCGCCCATTCGCCGTTATGCCGACCTTATCGTGCACCGCGCGCTGATCACGGCGCATGGCTGGGGCAAGGATGGGCTGACACCCGAGGAAATCGAGGGGCTGGAGCAGACCGGCGCGCATATCTCCGACACCGAGCGCCGCTCGATGGTGGCCGAGCGTGACACGACCGACCGTTACCTCGCGGCTTTTCTGTCGGAGCGCGTGGGCAATGAGTTCACCGGGCGGATCAGTGGCATCGCGCGTTTTGGTGCCTTTGTGAAGCTTGACGAGACCGGCGCCGACGGTCTGGTGCCGATGCGCTCGCTCGGGCGCGAGTATTTCCACCACGACGCCGAGGCGCAGACACTGATGGGCTCGGACACCGGCATGACCATTGGCCTCGGACAGCGGGTCACCGTGCGGCTGGCCGAGGCGGTCCCCGTGACCGGGGGCATCGCGCTGGAACTGCTCGAGATCGAAGACCAAAAGGTCAAACAGGGCGGGGGTGGGGGCCGCCGCAGCCCGGCGGGCCGTAGCAAGCCGCGCGGCAAGGCCGTGAAGGCCAAGCGCAAGAAGGACAAGATCAAGCGCAAAGTGACCCGCACCCGTCGCTGAAGCGGCAAACCGGCGGAGCTTCGCGGATGGCCGCTCCCCTCCCTTTCCACCGGGGCGGGGCGGGCATAGAATTTGCCGCAACTCTATGAGGTGAGGCGATTATGATCCGGCATTACGCGATGATTTCAGGCATTCTGGCGACCGCTGGCATGGGGGCGCCGGCCTTTGCGTCTGGCCCGGCTGAATCCCTGCGTCCCGCGCCGCGGGCGCCGCAGGCGGTGCTGGCCTCCGTGACACCAGCGCCGCAGGAACCCGCGGCAGAGATCAGTGGTGACGATGCCGGACTGCGCGTTTGGGTGAAAGAGTTTCGCCCGCGCGCCCTGCAACAGGGCATCGACCCGGATGTCTTTGACCGCGCGCTGGATACGGTCAGCTACGATGCGGAGGTGATCCGCCGCGACCGCAACCAGTCGGAATTCACCAAAACGATTTGGGATTACCTCGACACCGCTACCTCGGACCTACGGGTGCAGAACGGGCAGAAGGCGCTCGCGCAATGGCAGCGCACGCTGGAAGAAATCGAAGCGGAATATGGGGTCGAGAAAGAGATCGTCACCGCGATCTGGGGGCTGGAGAGCGCCTATGGCAGCTTCCGGGGCGGGGATCGGGTGTTGGATTCACTGGCCACCCTTGCCTATGACGCGCGGCGGGCGGAATTTTTCGAAGGCGAATTGCTCGACGCTCTGCGCATCCTACAGGCGGGCGATACCGATGCCGAACAGTTGCGCGGCTCTTGGGCGGGCGCGATGGGGCATACGCAGTTCATGCCCTCGTCCTTTCACGCCCATGCGGTCGATTGGGATGGCGACGGACGGCGCGACATCTGGGGGGATAACCCCAGCGATGCGCTGGCCTCTACCGCCGCCTATCTCAAGCATTTCGGCTGGACCGAGGGGCAGCCTTGGGGTGTCGAAGTGGCCTTGCCGGAAGGGTTCGACTATCTGCTGGCCGACCGCGCGGTGACCAAGACCGCGGCGGAATGGGCCGACCTTGGCGTCACCGCGCTCGAAGGTGGGGCGGTGCCGGATCATGGGCCCGCGTCGATCTTGCTGCCTGCGGGCGCAGAGGGGGCCGCCTTTATGATCTTCCCCAATTTCGCGGTGATCGAACGCTATAACACGGCGGATGCCTATGTCATTGGTGTGGGCCATCTGGCCGACCGTATCGGCGGGGCGGGGGAGATACAGCAAGAGTGGCCGCGCGAAGACCGCGCGCTGAGCTTTGATGAGCGGATCGAATTGCAGACCCTGCTGACCGACGCGGGCTTTGACACGCAAAAGATCGACGCCAAGATCGGTCCGCTGACCGTCAATGCCGTGCGCAGCTATCAAAAGGCCAAGGGGATCGCGCCGGACGGCTATGCCTCGCCCCGTCTGCTGGCCCGACTGCGCAAAGAGTGAGGGGTCGCCCCCGGTTGGGGGCAGCCCGATGTTTTAGGACGCGGCCTTGAGCATGTCCTTGTCTTTCAGATCGGCATAGGTCGCATCGAGCGCCTTGGTTGCCCGTTCGGCGAAGATCTTGATCTCTTCCGGGGTGATGACCAGCGGCGGAGAGATGATCATCCGGTCGCCGACATGGCGCATCACCAGATTGTTGGCAAAGCAATGTTCGCGGCAAATGTATCCGGCAGTGCCGCTATCGGCAAATTTCGCGCGGCTTTCCTTATGCGGTGTCAGCGGGAGGGAGGCCATCAGGCCCGATACGTTCACCCCGCCCACCAGCGGATGCTCACCCAGCTTGTCCAACGCCTCTTTCAGCGCGGGGGCGGCGACGTTTTGCACATGCTCGACGATGTTCTCTTCCTGCATGATCCGCAGGTTTTCCAGTGCCACGGCGGCGCAGACTGGATGGCCAGAGTAGGTGTAGCCGTGGTTGAACTCGCAGGCGTTGATGACCTCGGCCACCTCGTCACAGACAATCGACCCGCCGATGGGCGCGTAGCCCGAGCTCAGCCCCTTGGCGATGGTCATGATATGCGGCTTGATGCCCATGGTTTGCGAGCCGAACCAATTGCCTGTCCGACCAAAGCCGCAGATCACCTCGTCGGCGATCAGCAGAATGTTGTGTTTGTCGCAAATGCGCTGAATCTCGGGCCAATAGGTGCTGGGCGGCACGACGACCCCGCCCGCGCCCTGAACCGGTTCGGCGATGAAGGCGGCGACCTTGTCTGCGCCCAGCTCATTAATCTTCGCTTCCAGCTCCTGCGCGCGTTTCAGGCCGAAGTCTTCGGGCGACATATCCCCACCTTCGGCATACCAATCGGGCTGACCGATGTGATGGATGCCGGGGATCGGCAGGCCACCTTGTTCATGCATATAGGTCATGCCGCCCAGACTGGCCGAACCGACCGAAGAGCCGTGATAGGCGTTCTTGCGGCTGATGACATGGCTCTTCTCGGGCTTGCCCTTTTGCGCCCAATAGGTGCGGACCATGCGCAGGTTGGTGTCATTCGCCTCTGACCCCGACCCGGCGAAGAAGACGTGGTTCAGATCACCGGGGGCCAGATCGGCCAGTTCCTTGGCCAGCGCGATGGCGGGCACATGGGTCGTCTGGAAGAACGTGTTGTAATAGGGCAGTTCGTTCATCTGCCGCGCGGCGACCTTGCCCATCTCTTCGCGGCCATAGCCAAGGTTCACGCACCACAGCCCCGCCATCGCATCGAGAATCTCATTCCCTTCGCTGTCGGTCAGGTAGATGCCCTTGGCCCTTGTGATGATGCGCGCGCCCTTGTCACCCAGTTCATCATTGGTGGTGAAAGGATGCATGTGATGCGCCGCATCCAGCGCCTGAAGGTCTGCGGTGGGGAGGTGATTCGTGATGGGCGGCATGGCTGTGCACCTTCTAGTTGCATGAAAAATGAGCTTAGCCGCAGAATATGATCAAATTATAGTATGTCAATCGAATCAACGCGGAACCGGCAGCCCATCGAGGGCTGCGCGAATTTGGGTCATTCCTTGGGCAACATCGCCCGCCATGACCTCACCCGCCAAAGCGGCGTCTCCCTCGGCAAAGGCCGCCAAAAGCTCGGCGTGTTTGTCGGGCAGATTGCTGGTGCCATAGCGCCCGCAAACCACCCGAAGCGAGGGGCCGAAACGCAGCCAAAGACGGTCCACCGTCGCGGCCATGATCGGCGCTTCGGCAAGGTCGTAAATCATCCGGTGAAAGCTGTAGTTCTGCATCAAATAGCCACCGACATCGCCCCGGTCGATGGCAAGGTTCAGGGCGCTGTCGCAATCTTTCAAAGCGTTCAAACGCTCTTCCGTCATGCGGTTTGCAGCACGTTTCGTCAGTTCCGGCTCCAGCGTTTCCCGCATGAATCCCAGCTCTTCCAGCCCCGCATGGGTCAGTTCCGGCACGGTGACCCGGCGGTTGCCCAAATGGGTCAGCGCCCCTTCGGATATCAGGCGGCGGATGGCCTCGCGCACCGGCGTCATGCCCGCCTCCAAAGCGGTCGTCAGACCTTGGATCGTGACCCCCTGTCCGGGGGCCAGATCGCCGAAGAGAATCATCTTGCGCAGGCGTTCGTAGACATGCTGATGGATCGGTGTCTTGACCGCCGCATCGGCGGCGGGAAGCAATCTCGAATCGGTTTTTTCTGAACCCATGGGAGCGGTCTTTCCGTCTTGTTTTGCCGTGTCTTGCAGCATTTCATCCTGCATGAAAGCATAAACCATCTTGCCCGAAGAGGCAAAACTTGATCAAATTGACGAAAGGTGGGGATCAACCCGACCTGTCTAACGGGAGTATGAAATGAAACATGTGCTACTAAGCAGCGTCGCCGTTGCCACCTTGATGGCAGGTGCCGCCACTGCCGAAACCGTTCGGGTTTACAACTGGTCCGACTATATCGACGAATCCCTGCTGGATAAATTCGAAGAAGAGACCGGCATCGAATTGGTCTATGACGTGTTCGACAGCAACGAAGTGCTGGAGACCAAAATGCTTGCCGGTGGGTCAGGCTATGACGTGGTCGTTCCCTCGGGCACCTTCCTGCAACGTCAGATCGTGGCTGGTGCATTCCAGCCGCTGGACTCCTCTAAACTGCCCAATCTCGAAAACATGTGGGACGTGGTTTCCTCGCGGACCGAACAATATGATCCTGAGAACGCCCATTCCATCAACTATATGTGGGGCACCACCGGGATCGGCGTGAATGTCGGCAAGGTGAAAGAGCTTCTTGGCGACGATGCCCCGATCGACTCTTGGGATCTGGTTTTCGACCCGGCCAATATGGAAAAACTGGCTGACTGCGGCGTACATTTCCTTGACGCCCCGGCAGAGATGATCCCTGCCGCGCTGAACTACATCGGCGAAGACCCCAACAGCCATGACCCCGATGTGATCGCGAAGGCCGAAGAGGTTTTCATGCCGGTCCGCCCCTATATCCAGAAGTTCCATTCTTCGGAATACATTAACGCCTTGGCCAACGGTGACGTCTGCGTCGCGGTGGGCTGGTCGGGCGATATCCTGCAGGCCCGTGACCGCGCGGCTGAAGCCGACAACGGTGTCGAAATCGCCTATAACGCCCCCTCCGAAGGTGCGCAGATGTGGTTTGACCAGATGGCCATCCCGGTCGACGCGCCAAACCCCGAGGGCGCGCATAAGTTCCTGAACTTCATCATGGACGCCGAGAATATGGCCGCCGCGTCGAACTATGTGTACTATGCCAACGGCAACAAAGCCTCGCAAGAGCATCTGGTCGAGGATGTGATCGGCGACCCGGCGATCTACCCCTCTGAGGCGGCGCTGAACAACCTGTTCACCACCACACCCTACCCGCCGAAAGTGCAGCGCGTGGTGACCCGGCTCTGGACCAAGATCAAATCCGGTACCTGATCTGAGACAGGGGGTGCGGCCAGTCCGGTCGCGCCCCTTTTTCTTGCCCCGTGACCCGATCAAAGCCCGAGCAGAGGAACTCTCAACCGTGAGCCCAACCGTCTTCGCCCCTTGGAACAACCCCGACGAAAAACCGCTCATTCGCTTTGAGAATGTGACCAAGAAATTTGGTGAATTCGTCGCCATCGACGATCTGTCGTTGGACATCTACGCACAGGAATTCTTTGCTCTGCTTGGGCCTTCGGGCTGTGGCAAGACGACGATGATGCGCATGTTGGCGGGGTTCGAAAGCCCGACCACCGGACGCATCGAATTGGCCGGGCAAGACATCGCCCCAGTGCCGCCGAACAAACGCGCGGTGAATATGATGTTCCAATCCTACGCGCTCTTCCCGCATCTGAGCATCTGGGACAACATCGCCTTCGGCCTGCGCCGCGACAAGATGGACAAGGATGCCATCGCCGCCCGCGTGGCCGAGATGCTTAAGCTCACCCGGCTTGAGAAATTCGCCCGCCGCAAACCGCATCAGATTTCCGGCGGTCAACGGCAGCGCGTCGCGCTGGCGCGGTCACTGGCCAAAGCGCCGAAGCTTCTGCTGCTTGATGAACCCTTGGGCGCGCTCGACAAGAAGCTGCGGCAAGATACCCAGTTCGAGTTGATGGACATTCAAGAATCCACCGGCACCACCTTTGTCATCGTGACCCACGACCAAGAAGAGGCGATGACCGTCGCCTCCCGCGTCGCGGTGATGGACGAGGGGCGCGTGATTCAGGTGGCCACCCCGGCCGAGATCTATGAGGCGCCGAATTCCGTCTATGTGGCCGACTTCATCGGTGACGTGAACATCATCGAAGCCAGCACCAAGGCCATCGGCCAAGATCAATACCACCTGAACTGGATCGAGGGGCAGCCGCCGCTGACCGCCACCTCTGCCGCGCCGTTCAGCGAGGGGCAGCAGGCCCATCTGGCGATCCGGCCCGAGAAGATCCGCATCTCGACCGAGCGGCCCGAGGATGCGCCCAATGCGCTTCAGGGCAAAGTGCTCGACATCGCCTATCTTGGGAACCTCTCCACCTATCACGTCGAACTGCCCGGCGGGCAGGTGATCAAGGCGCAGACGGCCAACACCCGCCGCATCGCGCGCCGTGACATCACATGGGAAGACCCGGTCTGGATTTCATGGAGCGCCACCGCAGGCGTTTTGTTGGCGCAATGAACATGCGTCGCTTCGCCCTGATCGCGGTCCCGTACCTCTGGCTGTTGGCGCTGTTTTTGGTGCCCTTCCTGATCGTTTTCAAAATCTCCCTCTCCGATACGGCGCTGGCGATCCCGCCCTATACGCCGACCATGAAGGACGGCATCAGCGCCCTGATCGCCCAGTTGGATTTTGAGAATTTCACCTTCCTCGCCTCCGACGATCTTTATTGGAAAGCCTACCTTAGCTCGCTGCGCATCGCCGTGATATCGACCGCGCTGACGCTCTTGGTCGGCTATCCTATCGCCTACGGCATGGCCCGCGCCCCCGAAGAGTGGCGCGCCACCCTGATGATGTTGGTGATCTTGCCGTTCTGGACCTCCTTCCTGATCCGCGTCTATGCGTGGATGGGCATCCTCAGCAACGAAGGGCTGCTGAACCAACTTTTGATGGGGTTGGGTTTAACGGCAGAGCCTTTACAGATCCTTAATACCAATACGGCAGTCTACATCGGCATCGTCTATACCTACCTGCCGTTCATGATCCTGCCGATCTATGCCGCGCTGGACCGTCTGGATGAATCCCTGAACGAGGCGGCGGAGGATCTTGGCTGCTCGCGTTTGCAAGCCTTCTGGCTGGTGACGATCCCGCTGTCGCGCAATGGCATCGTGGCGGGCAGTTTCCTTGTCTTCATCCCCGCCTTGGGTGAATTCGTGATCCCCTCGCTCTTGGGCGGGTCGGGCACGCTGATGATCGGCAAAGTTCTGTGGGAAGAGTTCTTCAACAACCGCGATTGGCCGGTGGCGAGTGCGGTGGCGGTGATCCTGCTGCTGATCCTGATCATCCCGATCATCCTCTTCCAGCGCAACCAGCAGAAACAGGCGGAGGCCGAACAATGAAGCGGATGACATGGTTCAACGTGACCTCGCTCACCTTGGGGTTCGCCTTTCTCTACCTCCCGATGATCATTCTGGTGATCTACAGTTTCAATGCCTCGAAACTGGTGACGGTCTGGGCCGGATTCTCGACCCGCTGGTATGGCGAGCTGTTGCAGAACGAGGCCTTCCTGAGCGCCGCCTGGGTCACCCTGAAGGTCGCGGTGATCTCATCCTCCATCGCCACGGTGCTGGGCACGATGGCGGCCTATGTGCTGGTGCGCGGCGGGCGGTTCATGGGGCGGACGTTGTTCTCCGGCATGATCTACGCGCCGCTGGTGATGCCCGAGGTGATAACCGGCCTGTCGCTCCTGCTGCTTTTCATTGGCATCGGTCTCGACCGGGGCGTGCTGACCATCGTGCTGGCGCATACGACCTTTGCGATGTGCTATGTCTCGGTCGTCGTCTCCTCGCGGCTGGTGACCTTCGATCGCTCGCTGGAGGAAGCCGCGCTCGATCTCGGGTCTTCCCCGTGGGAAGCCTTCCGCCTCGTGACCCTGCCGATCATCGCGCCTGCGGTGATCTCGGGCTGGCTGCTGGCCTTTACGCTCAGCCTCGATGATCTGGTCATTGCCTCCTTCACCGCCGGGCCATCGGCCACGACGCTGCCGATCAAGATCTTCAGCGCCGTGCGTTTGGGCGTCTCGCCCGAGATCAACGCGCTGTCGACGATCATGATCGCCATCGTGACCGTGGGGGTCATCACCGCCTCGCTGGTCAGCAAACGCTCAAGCCTGCGGGCACAGGAGGAGGCCCGCGCGGCGGAACGGCCCGCCGCATGAAGCGCATCTACGCAGATTTCGCCTATTCCGAAGCGCCGCGTGCAGGCTGCTGGTGGGATCAGACCCAAGGCGCGCCGGAGCGTGCGGCACTGCAAGGCGACGCGCAGGCCGATGTGGTGATCATCGGCGGCGGTTTCACCGGCCTTAACGCCGCGCTGCATCTGGCGCAGGCCGGGGTCGGGGCCACTGTGCTGGAGGCCGAGCGTGTGGGTTTCGGCGCATCGGGCCGCAACGGGGGCTTTTGCTGCTTGGGCGGCGGGATGCTGGATGACGCGACGCTCGACCGGCAATTCGGGCGGGCAGAGCGGCTTGGCTGGCGGCAGGCCGAGGTGGCGGCGATCCGACAGGTGGAGGATTTCATCGCCACCCGCGGCATCAATGTCGACCGGCATTCCCAAGGGGAAACTCAGCTTGCCCATCGCCCGCGTGATTTCGAACAGATGCGCGGCAGGCTGGCTTACTATGCGGAGAATTACGGCGTCACGGCGCGGCTGACCGAAAAGGCCGATCTGGCCGCCGAGGGGCTGAACGCAGGGTTCGAGGGCGCGATTACCGTGCCGATCGGCTTTGGGCTCAACCCCCGCAAATATGTGACCGCCCTCGCGCAGGCCGCAGAAGAGGCGGGGGCCGCGATCTATCACAACAGCCCGGCCTGCGGGGTGACGGGGCGCGAGGGCGCGTTCGAGGTCACGACGCCTCGGGGCCGCATTCGGGCCGAGCGGGTGATCATCGCCACCAACGGCTATTCCTCCGAAGACCTGCCGCCATGGTTGGCCGCGCGTTACATGCCGACACAGTCCAGCGTGATCGTGACCCGCCCGATGACCGAGGCAGAGCTTTCCGCCCAAGGCTGGACCAGTCAACAGGCCTGCTATGACAGCCGCCGTCTGCTGCATTACTTCCGGCTGATGCCCGACAATCGCATGTTGTTCGGCGTGCGCGGCGGGCTGATGTCCAACCCCAGTTCCGAGCGGCGCGCGCTGACCCGGGCCCGGGCGGATTTCGAGGCGATGTTCCCCGCGTGGCGCCATGTCGAAACGCCGCATGGCTGGTCCGGCATGGTCTGTATCGCACGCAACCGCATGCCCTTCGTCGGGCCGGTGCCGGATCAGCCGGGGATGTTCGCGGGGCTGTGCTACCATGGCAATGGCGTGGCGATGGGCAGCTATTCCGGAGCGCTCTTGGCCGATTTGGTTCGCGGCATATCGCCTGAGCGGCCCTATCCCGCCCCCATGCGCACCCCGCTTGCGCGGTTCGAATTGGGCCGCTTTCGCCGGGCGGTCATGCCCTTTGCCTATGCGGGCTTCGCGCTGTCGGATCGCTGAGGGCGGCGGTCAGCCCTCTTCCCGCGCCGCGCGTTCCTTGGCCAGCGTCATCTGGCGCTGGCGTTCGCGGAACCGTTCCTTATCCTCTGCCGAAGTCTCATCCACACATTGATGACAGGACACCCCGGCCTCATAGGCAGGGTGCTGCCTGTCCTCGGGCAGGATCGGGCGGCGGCAGCCGTGGCAGAGCATATGCGGCCCCTCGCGCAGCCCATGGCCGACGCTGACGCGGTTGTCGAAGACGAAACAGTCGCCTTCCCATGTGCTTTCCTGTTCGGGCACCTCTTCGAGGTATTTCAGGATGCCGCCTTTGAGGTGGAACACATCCTCGACCCCCTGACCGATCAGATAGTTGGTCGATTTCTCGCACCGGATGCCGCCGGTGCAGAACATCGCGATTTTCTTGTTGTGGAAGCGGTCTTTGTTCGCCTCCCACCACGCGGGAAATTCACCGAAGCTCTCGGTCTCGGGGTCGACTGCGCCTTCGAAGGTGCCAATCGCCACTTCGTAGCTGTTGCGCGTGTCGATCACCGCCACATCGGGGGAGCGGATCAGCGCATTCCAATCCTTCGGGTCGACGTAATGGCCCACCTTGGCGCGCGGGTCGACATCGGGCTGGCCCATCGTCACGATCTCGCGCTTGATGCGCACCTTCATCTTGCCGAAGGGCGGCTTGTCGCTGGTGGCTTCTTTCCACTCCAGATCGGCGCAGCCGGGCAGGGCGCGCAGATGGGCGATCACCGCGTCGATCCCGGCGCGCGGCCCCGCGATGGTGCCGTTCACCCCTTCGGGGGCCAGCAGAAGCGTGCCCATGACCGATTGCGCCTCGCAAAGCGCCAAAAGCGCGGGTTTGAGCGCGGCGGGATCGTCGAAGCGGGTGAAGTGATATAGCGCGGCGATTGTATACATGAGCGTCAAATAAGCGCTTCGGCGGCAAAGCTCAATCCGGCGCGTGCCATTGACCTACCCCATCCGCAGCCCTACCCCTTTGGTTAAGGAGAATGCCCATGACCCATGCCCTGATCGTGATCGACGTTCAAAATGATTTCTGTCCCGGCGGCGCGCTGGAAGTGCCGCAGGGCGATGAGGTTCTGCGCGGCATCAATGCGCTGATGCCCGACTTCGACGCGGTGATCCTGACGCAGGATTGGCACCCGGCGGGGCATTCGTCTTTCGCCTCATCGCATAAGAACAACGGGCCTTACGAGGTCATCACCATGCCCTACGGCCCGCAGGTGTTGTGGCCCGATCACTGCATCCAAGGCAGCATCGGCGCGCAGTTCCACCCCGAGTTGCAAACCGACCGTGCCGATCTGATCATCCGCAAGGGCTATAACCCCGAGATCGACAGCTATTCGGCGTTTTTCGAGAATGACCACCGCACCCCCACGGGGCTCGAAGGCTACCTGCGCACGCGCGGGATCGAGCGGCTGACCATGGTAGGGCTGGCGCTGGATTTCTGCGTGAACTTCTCGGCGGTGGACGCGGCCAAGCTGGGGTTCAAGGTCGACGTGCGCGAAGACCTGTGCCGCGCGATTGATCTGGACGGATCGCTTGCCAAGGCCCGCGAAGGCATGCGCGCAGCGGGGGTGACGCTGGCCTGATCCGCCGCTTTTATCTTGCCCATCTGTTCGCCCCCTTGGCATGAAGGGGCATCCAATAAGGAACGTCCCCATGGTCGACATCGCCACCCGCGTCTATAACCACAAGTGGAAAATCGACCCCATCGTGCGGTCACTGATCGACACGGATTTCTACAAGCTCTTGATGTGCCAGTCGGTGTTCCGCAACAAGCCGGACACGCAGGTCACCTTTAGCCTGATCAACCGCTCCACCCATATCCCGCTGGCCAAGCTGATCGACGAGGGGGAGTTGCGCGAGCAACTCGACCACATCCGCTCGCTCAGCCTCAGCCGGGGGGAAAGCACGTGGCTGCGCGGCAATACCTTCTACGGAAAACGCCAGATGTTCCGCCCCGATTTCATGGAGTGGTTCGAGGGGATGCGCCTGCCGCCCTATCATCTGGAGCGGAAGGGCGATCAATATGAGCTGACCTTCGAGGGCAAGTGGCATGAGGTCATGCTTTGGGAGATCCCCGCGCTGGCGGTGCTGATGGAGCTGCGCAGCCGCGCGGCGCTCGACCCGATGGGCAAGTTCGAGCTTCAGGTGCTTTACGCCCGCGCCATGACCCGCGTCTGGGAAAAGATCGAGGCGCTGCGCGAGGTCGACAACCTTTCCATCGCGGATTTCGGCACCCGGCGGCGGCATTCCTACCTCTGGCAGGATTGGTGCGTGCAGGCGATGCATGAGGGGCTGGGCGACGCCTTTACCGGCACCTCCAACTGTCGCATCGCCATGATGCGCGAGCTTGAGGCGATTGGCACCAATGCCCATGAGTTGCCCATGGTCTATGCCGCTTTGGCCGAGGATGACGGCGCCCTTGCGCGCGCGCCCTATGACGTGCTGTCGGATTGGCATGATGAGCATGAGGGCAATCTGCGGATTATCCTACCCGATACCTACGGCACGAAGGGGTTTCTGGATCACGCGCCGGATTGGCTGGCGGGCTGGACCGGCATCCGGGTCGACAGCGGCGATCCGGCCACGGCGGCGCAGACGGCCATCGACTGGTGGCGCGCGCGCGGCGAGGATCCGACGACCAAGCGGGTGATCTTCAGCGATGGGCTGGACGTGGACAAGATCAAGGAACTGCACGCCCAGTTCGCGGGCAAGGCAAAGGTCTCTTTCGGTTGGGGGACGCTGCTGACCAATGACTTCCGCGGGCTGGTGCCGAATGATGCGCTGGCGCCCTTCAGTCTGGTCTGCAAAGCGGTGAGTGCAAATGGGCGGCCCACGGTCAAACTCTCGGACAACCCGAACAAGGCGATGGGTCCGGCGGATGAGATCGCGCGTTACAAGCGTGTTTTCGGGGTCGGAGAGCAGGCCGCGCAGCAGGTGATCGTCTGACGGTCAGTCTTTGCCAAGGGCGGCCACGGGGAACTCCGCCGTGGCGATCAACCCTTCGGGCTGCCAATCGTAGTGCAGGGTGCCGCCGACCGCGCGGGTCAAGGACTGGATGATCCGCGAGCCGCTGTTGCGCGGAGATTTGATGACCTCCGGCCCACCTGTTTCGCGCCAGACAAACCGCAGGCGCGCAGGCTCCTGCAGGATAGTGATATCCAACGATACCCGCCCGGCGCTGGAACTCAGCGAGCCGTGTTTCACCGCATTCGTTGCCAACTCATGCAAGGCCAGCGTCAGGGGCGAGACGAGGCGATGCGAGATCAGCGGGTTTGCCCCGGTGAGGTTGATCTGATCCTCGGTGGCCGAGGTATAGGCCCGCATGATCGGCCCCATCAGCGTCTCGAAATCCACCTCATGCTGGTCGCTGCGGCCAATCGTGTCGAAATGCGCCGCGCCCAAGGCGGCCAGCCGCTCGATCACCTTGTCGGCAAAGGCCGCGGGGCTCGGCTCTTCGCGGGCGGTCATGCGGACCATGGCGGTCATGACGTTGACGATATTGCGCAGCCGGTGCAGCAATTCGTCATCGGCCAATTGCCGGTGCTCCCGCTCGACCCGGCGGCGTTCGGAAACGTCGAGCTGCGAGCCGAAGAAATAGATCAGATTGCCGTCTTCGTTGTTGATCGGCCCCAGTTGCAGGGCGTTCAGGAAACGGCTGCCATCCTTGCGGTAGTTCACGATCTCGACCGTATCGACCCGGCGGGCCAGGAGGATCTCGCGCACCGCATCGACGCTCTCGGGCGTGGTTTCAGGGCCTTGCAAGAAGCGGCAGTTCTGGCCCACGATCTCGTCCAGCGCATAGCCGGTCAGATCGGTGAAAGCGTCATTCACATAGACGATGGGGTTGTCCGGCTGGGTCGGGTCGGTGATACACAGCGGCAGACGGGCATAGCGCACGACCTTGCCTAGAACGTCATCGGTCAGGGTCTGTCGAGCGGCCGAGACCGGATTGTCGTTCATGAATTGCCGCCCTTCGATCGAAACTAGCCGTCAATGTGCCTTGCGCGTGGCGTTTGGGTCAACCCGCATACTGGGGTTTGGGTTAGATTTATACACTAAATGCTGTGTGAGCCATAAGGTTTCGCGAGGTTCGATAAATGCGGCTTGTCAGGAAGGGTCGAAAATGCGTAATTGAGGGCGCTTGGTGTCCCGAAAAGCGCCTGTTGGTGTGGGACCGAAAAGGGAATTCAGTAAGGGGTCGCCAGACCCCGAAGCCGAAGCCGCCCCCGCGACTGTAAGCGGTAAGCCAATGCCCCTCGTGCCACTTGTCCATTCGGGCGGGGAAGGCGGGCAAAGGCCACGACCCGCGAGCCAGGAGACCTGCCAGGCAAATGAAACGCTAGATGCCGTCGGGTGTGACGGTAAGGAGATTGAATATGACGACGATGATTAAGACCGCCGGTGCCACGCGCAGCAAACTCGTACCGGCGCTGTTTGCCGCCGTATTGGGTGTGGCTCTGATGGCGCTGACCGGCCATGTGCAGGCCGCAGCACTGCATGATGCCGCCCATGACGTGCGCCACGCGACAGGCTTTCCCTGCCACTAAGCGCCGCGTTCGGTATCACAGGGGTCCGGGCTGCCATGCCGCAGTCCGGCTGTCTGTGATTCTGGCTTTCTTTCCATGCCCGCCTCTTGCCGTTTCGTCTGCGTCTGCCCTTCACCGTGTGGGCAGGGCTTTGGCGCATCCTAAGGCTGGCTGATGGCTCGGCCCGCTATTGGCGCGGCGCCGGGTGTTATTTCGCATCCAAGGATCATTGCGATGTTTTCACGTTTTCTGACTTCCGCCCTGTTCGCCGGGGCCTCTGCCGGCTTGTTGACCGGTTTGCTGCAACTCTATTTCGTGCAGCCCGTACTGCTTCATGCCGAGCTTTATGAGACCGGCGCGCTGGTGCATTTCGGGGCCGACCCCGTCAGCGCACATCCCGATTTGCCCGGTTTCGATGCCGTCCGCGATGGGCTGAGCCTGATTTTCACCATGTTGACCTATACCGCCTATGCGCTGATCCTTTTGGCCGCGATGAGCTTTGGCGAAGAGCGCGGCGCGGTGATCGATGGCCGCTGGGGCATCCTTTGGGGCGTTGCGGGCTTCGTCGCTTTCCACCTCGCGCCGGGGTTCAGCCTTGCGCCGGAAGTACCCGGTGTCGCCGCCGCAGACATCACCGCGCGGCAGATCTGGTGGTTCGCCACCGCTGGGGCGGCGCTGGTGGCGCTCTGGCTGCTGGCCTTTGGCAAGGGGTGGGGCGCATGGATCGGGGCGGCGGTTCTGCTGATGGCTCCGCATGTCATCGGCGCACCCGAGCCCGACAGCTTCAGCGGCCCGGTGCCGACCGAGATCGGCGCGCTTTTCGCTGCCCGTGCGCTTGGCATCGGCCTTGCAGCCTGGGTTCTGCTGGGCAGTTTCGCCGGGTTCTTTTGGCAACGTGAAGGCGCGCAGAGCGCCTGAGGGAGGTCGAAATGGACAGATCGCTGGCGCTATTCGCCATTGGATTGGTCTTTGGCGGTGGCATCGGTTTTGCCATCGCCGCAAGCAACGGGGTGACCTTCGACGGCCATGATCACGGCGACCCTGCCGCCCATGGCGGCGGCGGGCATGCGGCCATGGATCACGGTGGCGCGGATCACGCGCGCATGCATGGCCAGCCCATCGCGCTGGCCGCCGAAGAGGTCCCCAGCCTTGCCATCCGCGTCACCCCCGACCCGATGTCGGGCCATAACCTTTTTGTCGAGACCGAAGGCTTCGCCTTTGCCCCCCAGAACGCCAGCGGCGAAAATCAACCGGGCGAGGGCCATGCCCATGTCTATGTCAACGGTGCCAAGATCGGGCGGCTTTACGGCCCATGGTTGCATCTGGCCAATCTGCCCAAGGGTGAGGTCACGGTAGAGGTCACACTTAACGCCAATGATCACCGCCCCTTGGCGGTGAACGGTGCGCCGATTACGGCCCGCGAGGTGCTGACGGTTGAATAATCGCCCCGCCTCCCCTTTTCATGGCGGGCCGGAGCGCATACCCGGCACGCATAAACCCGATGGAACAAGATCAATGAGCGCAACCCTACATGTCTGCATGACCTGCCGCGCCGGCGAAGTGCTGGAGGAAGACGCCCCGCGCCCCGGCGCGCAGCTTCATGCCGCCCTCGACGCCGCAGGCGCGCCCGAGGGCGTGACCATCGTGCCGGTGCAATGTCTTTCCGCCTGTTCGCAGGGGGCCGCCGTGGCACTGTCTGCGCCGGGCAAATGGTCCTATGTCTATGGCCGCTTGACCAAGGAAGACGCCACCGACATCCTTGCCGGAGCCGCCGCCTATGCCGCCACCCAAGACGGGCTGGTGCCATGGCGCGAACGCCCGGTCATCTTTCGCAAGCAAAGCATTGCGCGTATCCCCCCTTTGACCCTGCCGCAGGAGCCTACCGTATGAGCGATCTCGCCAAAATCCCCGTTACCGTCATCACCGGCTTTCTCGGCGCGGGCAAGACCACGTTGATCCGCCACCTTATGACCAATGCAGGCGGGCGCCGCCTTGCCGTTCTGGTCAATGAGTTCGGCACCGTGGGGGTGGATGGGGACATCCTGAAATCCTGCGCCATCGACGACTGCCCGGCGGAGAATATCGTCGAGCTGGCGAATGGCTGCATTTGCTGCACCGTAGCCGATGATTTCATCCCCACCATCGAAGCGCTGATGGCGCTGCCCACCCGCCCCGATCACATCCTGATCGAAACTTCCGGTCTGGCCCTGCCGAAACCGCTGCTCAAAGCCTTCGACTGGCCCGCGATCCGGTCCAAGATCACCGTCGACGGCGTCATTGCGCTGGCCGATGCCGAAGCCGTGACGGCGGGCACTTTCGCCGCCGATGTCGCCGCCGTGGATGCGCAGCGTCTGGCCGACGACAGCCTTGACCACGAAACACCGCTCTCCGAAGTGTTCGAAGATCAGATTTCCTGCGCCGATATCGTGCTGATGTCCAAAGCCGATCTGGCCGGTCCCGATGGCCTCGCCAAGGCCCGCAAGGTGATCGAAGCGGAAAGCCCGCGTGAGATTCCGATTCTTGAGATGACCGAGGGCGTGATCGACCCCAAGGTCGTGCTGGGCCTCAACGCCGCCGCCGAAGACGACCTTGCCGCGCGCCCCTCGCACCATGACGGCCACGACGATCACGAGCATGACGATTTCGAAACCGTGGTGATCCCGATGCCGGAAGTCTCGGATGTCGATGCGCTTGTGGCCTCGATCGAGCGGCTCGCGCGCGAACAGAATATCCTGCGCGTGAAGGGCTATGTCGCGGTTGAGGGCAAGCCGATGCGCCTGTTGGTGCAGGCCGTGGGCGCGCGGGTGCGCCAGCAGTTCGACCGCCCTTGGGGCAGCGACACGCGCGCCGGGCATCTGGTGGTGATCGCCGAGCATGACGACATCGACCTTGCCAAAATCCGCGAGACTTTGGGAGCCTGACCGCCCATGCATGTCGTCTTTCGCGAAAGCCACGGGTTGGAGGATACCGACACCCCCTATGATCCGGGTCAAACGCCCGCCGATCTGGTGGTGCTGTCGTTTTCCGACAGTGACCTCGGCGCTTTCGCGGCAGGCTGGCATCGCGGCGGCGGCAGGGAGGGCAAGCTGCCCTCGCTGCGGCTGTGCAACCTTGTGGCGCTGCGGCACCCAGCCTCGGTCGACAACTATATCGAACAGACGCTGACCGGGGCCAAGGGCATTCTGATCCGCCTCATCGGGGGGGAGAATTACTGGCCCTACGGCATCATGCAGGTCCAAGACTTCGCCCGCCGCCATGACATCGCGCTGGCCATCTTGCCCGCCGATGGGCGCGAGGATCCGGGGCTCGATGCGCATTCGACTTTGCCGGTTTCCACGCTGCGCCGTCTTGCGCACCTCTGTGACGCGGGCGGGCCGGTGGCGGCGCAGGCCGCGCTGGCGCAGATGGCGCTGGCGGCGGGATTTTACGCCGGGCCGGTCATGGGCACGAAAACGGTGCCGGATTGCGGCTATTACGACCCCGATCAAGGGGTGCTCCCCCTCGCCGACGCGGCGGGGGAGACCGTCGCGGTTACCTTTTACCGCAGCTATCTTCTGGCTGCCGATACCGCGCCGGTCGATGCGCTGATCCGGGCGTTGCGGGCGGCGGGGCTAAACGCGATCGGGCTTTTCGTGCCCTCGCTCAAATCCGATCCTGCGCGGGGCTTTTTGGGGGACGCGCTCGCTGCGATGAAACCCGTGGCCATCGTCAACGCCACCGCCTTTTCGGGGCGCGGGGATGACGGCACCTCTCCACTCGACGCGCCGGGCTGTCCGGTGTTTCAGGTGGCCCTCTCCACCGCCCGGCGGCGCGACTGGGACGAAAGCGAGCGCGGCCTTTCCCCTGCCGATTTGGCGATGCATGTGGTCCTGCCCGAGGTCGATGGCCGCATCTTTGGCGGCGTCGTCAGCTTTAAGAGCCCCGGAAAGCGCGACCCCGATCTGCAATATTCCCGCTTTGCCCACCGCGCCGAAGAGGCGCGGATCGAGGCTGTCGTCGCCCGTGTGCTGGGCTGGCATCGGCTGGCGCAGACCCCGGCGGCCACGCGCAAGCTGGCGCTGGTGCTCTCGACCTATCCGGGCCGAGACGATCAACTGGCCCATGCGGTCGGCCTTGATGCGCTGGCCAGCGTCGAAGACATGCTGATGCGGCTGGCGGGCGAGGGCTATGGCGTGACCCCGCAGATTGGCTTTGGCCGCAGCCTGACCGAACAGCGCATCCCTTGGCCCCTTGCCGACTATGAGGCGGCGCTGCCCGCTCTGCCGCAGGCGCTGCGCGATGATCTTCGCGACGCGTGGGGCGCGGCGGCGGATGATCCGCTGGTGCAGGATGGCGCTTTTCACTTCGCGGCCCAAACCTGCGGCAACGCGCTGGTCGCGCTGCAACCCGAGCGGGGCGATCTGCAAGACCGCGAAGACAGCTATCATGACCTCGCCCGCACGCCGCGGCATTCCTATGTGGCCTTCTACCTCTGGCTCCGGGCGCAGGGGCATCACGCGCTGGTGCATATCGGCGCGCATGGCACGCTGGAGTGGCTGCCGGGCAAGGCGGTGGCCCTGTCGGATGAGTGCTGGCCCGAGGCGCTGACCGGCGATCTGCCGGTGATCTACCCCTTCATCGTCAACGATCCGGGGGAGGCGGCACAGGCCAAGCGGCGCATCGGGGCGGTGACGCTGGGCCATCTGCCGCCCCCGCTGAAAGACAGTGAAACACCCGATGGGCTGTTGCGGCTGGAGCGGCTGCTGGATGAATATTCCACCGCCGACGGGCTCGACCCCGCGCGCCGTGACCGGCTGGTCGATACGATCAGGGCCGAGGCGCAGGCGGCGGGGGTGGAAGATGACCTTGGCCTCGACGCCGCCAGTTCCTCGGCCGAGGCGCTGACCCGGATCGACGCCTTCGTTTGCGACATCAAGGAAAGCCAATACGGCGATGGTCTGCACGTCTTCGGCGTGGGGGCGGGCGAATGGGACGGGCTGCTGACCGCGCTGGCGGGGCGGCGCGTCACCTCCGGGCCTTCCGGCTCACCCTATCGCGGGCGGTCCGACGTGCTGCCGACGGGGCGCAACCTCTATGCCGTCGATCCGCGTGGGGTGCCCAGCCGGGCCGCCCATGCGCAGGGGGTGAAACTGGCCGAGGAATTGCTCAGGCGGCATCTGCAAGACAATGGCGACTGGCCGCGCGGGCTGGTGATCGACCTTTGGGGCTCGGCCACCATGCGCACGGCGGGCGAAGAGGTCGCCATGGCGATGCATCTCGCCGGACTCGCGCCGAAATGGGATGAAGGCAGTGAGCGGGTGTCGGGCTTCGAGTTGATCCCGCTGACCCTGCTGGACCGCCCGCGCATCGACGTGACCCTGCGCATCTCGGGCCTGTTCCGCGATGTCTTTCCCGGTCTCGCACAGCTCTTCGAAGCCGGGGCGGCGGCGCTGGCCGAGCGCGAAGAAGCGCCGGATATGAACCCCTACCTCACCCGCACCCCCCGTGTCTTTGGCCCCAAGCCGGGCCTTTACGGCGTGAATATGGAAGCGGCCTTGCAAGACTATTCCGATGCCGGTCGCGCCGCGGCGGGAGAGGCGTGGCTGGCGGGGTCGGAATGGGCGATCAACGCCCAAGGCGAGGCGCATCAGGACCGTGCCGCGCTGGAGGCACAGTTGCAGCGCGCCGATGGCTTTGCTCATGTGCAGGACTTGGCCGAAAGCGATATCCTGCTCGCCTCGGACTATGCCAGCCACGAAGGCGGCTTTGCCGCCGCGATGGCGCATCTGGGCGCGCAGAAACCGGCGATGTACCACCTTGACCACACCCGCGCAGGCAGCCCGCGCGCGCGCTCAATGCCCGAAGAGATCGCCCGCGTCGTCCGTGCCCGTGCGGCCAATCCCAATTGGGCCAGCGGCATGATGCGCCACGGTTTCCGCGGCGCGGCAGAGGTGGCGGCGACGCTCGACAACCTTGCTGCCTTTGCGCATCTGACGCGCGAGGTGCCTGCGCATCTCTTCGACCTCTACTTCGAAGCCACGCTTGGGCGCGACGATCTGGTGGCCTTTATGGAGGCTGAGAACCCCGCCGCCCTGCAGGCCATGCGCGACCGTTTCGCGGCGCTGCGCGAGTCCGGCCTCTGGCTGACCCGCCGCAACTCGATCTCGGCCACATTGGACGGGGTGACGTGAGCGCGGCCCCGGCGATCAAGGGCTGGTGCCCCGGCGCGCTGCGCCCGATGCTGTCGGGCGATGGGTTGGTGGTGCGTCTGCGGGTGCCGCAGGGGCGTTTGACCCCGGCCCAAGCGCGCGGCGTGGCAGGGTTGGCCACGCGCTATGGCAACGGTATGCTCGACCTGTCGAACCGGGGCAATCTGCAACTGCGCGGTGTCGATCCCGCGCGGCATGAAGGGCTGATCGACGCGCTGCGCGCGCTGGCGCTGATCGACGTGGATGAGCGGACGGAGCGGCGGCGCAACATCATGGTCACGCCCTTCTGGCAGGCGGGCGATGATACGGATTTCCTTTGCCAAGCCCTCTCTGCCGCCGCGCGGGCCCATGCGCTGCCGGATGTCTCCGCCAAATTCGGCTATGCGGTCGATGCGGGGCCGCAGCCGGTGTTGCAGGCCGATCCCGCCGACATCCGGTTCGAGCGGTCGGCAGAGGGGCAACTGCTGCTCTGCGTCGAAGGGGCAATGCGGGGCAAGCCTGTGACCCGCGCGTCTGCGGTGGCCGAGGCCATCGCGCTGGCCGAATGGGTGCGCGCGCAGGGGGTGACCCGCGCTGCGCGCGCCACGGCCACGGGGGCGCCGCTTCCCGCCGGTTTTGACTGCCCGCGTCAGACAGGGCGGGGCAGACCTGCCCCCGGCCTCTACCCCTCCGGGGTGCTTGTCGCCTGCGCTTTCGGGCAGATGGAGGCCGAAACGCTGGCCGCACTTGCCGCGCTTGGCCCGCTGCGCCTGACCCCGTGGCGACGGGTGCTGATCGAAGGTGCCCCGCGCCTGCCCGAACTGCCCGGTCTCATCACCGCCGCCGATGACCCGCTGTTGCGCGTGGTTGCCTGTATTGGCGCGCCGGGTTGTGCACAGGGCCGGGGTGAGACGCGCGGGCTGGCGCGCCACCTTGCCGCCATGGTGCCAAAGGGGCAACGTCTGCATGTCTCGGGCTGCGCCAAGGGCTGCGCCGCGCCGCGCGCGACCGACCTTACCCTGACCGCCACCGCGCCAGCGCGCTATGACCTCATCCAAGAGGGCCGCGCCGATGCCCCGCCTGATCTGCGCGGGCTGACCCCCGCCGCCATCGCCTCTCACCTTAGAAAGTCCGCCGATGCCCCATAGCTATATCACCGACGGTGCCGAGATTTACCGCCAGTCCTTTGCCACCATCCGCGCCGAAGCGGCGCTGGCGCGTTTCACCCCGGAGGAAGAGATCGTCGCCGTGCGCTTGATCCACGCCGCGGGCATGGTCGGGCTGGAGGAGCACATCCGCTTTTCTGAAGGCATGGCCGTGGCCGCGCGGGCGGCGCTTGAGGACGGCGCGCCGATCCTCTGCGACGCCTATATGGTCAGCGAAGGCATCACCCGCAAACGCCTGCCGCGCGAGAATGAGGTGATCTGCACACTGCGCGACCCTTCGGTGCCAGCACTGGCCGCGAAAATGAGCAACACCCGCTCTGCTGCGGCGTTGGAACTGTGGCGGCCCCATCTGCAAGGTGCCGTGGTGGCCATCGGCAATGCGCCCACGGCGCTGTTTCACCTGCTCAACATGCTCGAAGACCCCGATTGCCCGCGCCCGGCGGCAATCATCGGCTGCCCGGTGGGCTTCATCGGCGCGGCGGAATCGAAAGAGGCTTTGATGCAGGATCTGCCGGTGCCCTCAATGATTGTGCAGGGGCGTTTGGGCGGCTCGGCGATCACCGTGGCGGCGGTGAACGCCTTGGCCAGCAGGGTGGAATGACGATGGGCAAGGTTATCTGCGCGGGCCTTGGCCCCGGCGACCCGGACTTGATGAGCGTGAAATCCGACCGTGCCATTCGCGGCGCGCGGCATCTGGCCTATTTCCGCAAGAAAGGTCGCGCGGGCCAAGCGCGCCGGATCGTCGAGGGGATGCTGCGCGACGACGTGGTGGAATATGCGATGGAATATCCCGTCACCACTGAGTTGCGCTTTGATTCGCCCGAGTATCGCGCCCAGATGGTCGCCTTTTACGAGGAATGGGCCGACCGGCTAGAAGCACTGGCGCGCGATCACGAGGTGGTTGTGCTCTGCGAGGGCGATCCCTTCTTCTACGGCTCCTTCATGCATCTGCACACCCGGCTTCAGGGCCGCGCCGAGGTTGAGGTGCTGCCTGCGATCCCCGGCATGGTGGGCTGTTGGAACGCACTGGATACGCCCTTCACTTGGGGCGATGATGTGGTAACGGTCTTGATGGGCACACTGCCAGAGGCCGAGTTGACCGACCACATGAGGCGCGCCGATGCGCTGGTGGTGATGAAGACGGGCCGCAACCTGCCCACCGTGCGCCGCGCGCTGGCGGCGGCGGGCAAGTTGGAGGACGCTTGGCTCGTCGAACGCGGCACCATGCCCGACCAGCGGGTGGCGCGGCTTTCTGACGTGGCGGATGACGACTGCCCCTATTTCGCGATTGTCTTGGTCCATGGCCAAGGCCGCAGGCCGGAGGCGGAGGGATGAGCGGTATTCTCCATATCGCGGGGCTTGGCCCCGGTGACGATGCGTTGGTCACGCCCGAGGTGTCTGAGGCGTTGGCGCAGGCCACCGACGTGATCGGCTATATCCCTTACGTCGCCCGCGTCGCCCCGCGCGACGGGCTGACCCTGCACCCCAGCGACAACCGGGTGGAGTTGGACCGCGCGACCCATGCGCTGCAACTGGCGCAGGCGGGCGCGCGGGTGGTGGTGGTCTCTTCGGGTGATCCGGGCGTCTTTGCCATGGCCTCGGCCGTGTTCGAAGCGGTGGAGCGGGATGGGGCGTTTGAAAGCGTCGACATCCGCGTGCTGCCCGGTATCACGGCGATGCTGGCGGCGGCGGCGCGGCTCGGGGCGCCCTTGGGCCATGATTTCTGCGCGATCAACCTCAGCGACAACCTCAAGCCCTGGGCGATGGTGGAGCACCGTTTGCGGATGGCCGCGCGGGCGGATTTCGCCATGGCCTTTTACAACCCGCGCAGCAAATCCCGCCCACATCAATTCGCCGAGGCGTTGGACATCCTGCGCGCCGAATGCGGGCCGGACCGGCTGATCACCTTCGCCCGCGCCGTGACCACGCCGGAAGAGGCGTTCAACACCGTCACCTTGGGCGAGGCGACGCCCGAAATGGCAGATATGCGTACCGTGGTGATCGTCGGCAATTCCGCGACGCGGCGGGTCGGGCGCTATGTCTATACGCCGCGCAGCGCGGTATGATGTAACCAATGCATCACCTCGGTCACATCATTGGCGGCCACTTCGCCCGGCAGTTTCGGCCGCTCGGCCAAGATCACCGGCAGGCCAAGGCTGCGGGCGGCATCCAGCTTGGCCCGTGCGCCCGCGCCGCCGGCGTTTTTGGCGACGACATGGGTGATCGCATGGGTCTGCATCAGCGCGGTATCCCCCGCCACGTCGAAAGGCCCGCGCGCCAGCACGACCGTCGCCCTTGGCAGCGGCAGCGGACCCTGCGGAGGGTCGACGAGGCGCAAGAGGTAGCGGTGCTGCGGCTTTGTGGAGAAGAGCGCCAGTTGCTGCTTGCCGATGGCCAGAAACACCCGCGCCGGGCTGTCTGGCAGGGCGGCGGGCAGCGCGGTGAGGTCGGGCACGAAGGTCCAGTCATCGCCTTCCTGCGGCTCCCACGCGGGGCGCTCGAACCGCACAAGCGGCAGGTCTTGCCGGGCGCAGGCGACGAAAGCATTATTGCTCATCCCCGCGGCGAAAGGATGGGTGGCGTCGACGACATGGGTGATCGCTTCGGCTTCGAGATAGGCCACCAGCCCCGCCACGCCCCCGAAGCCGCCGACGCGGGTGGGCAGGGGCTGGGCCACGGGGCTGTCGGTGCGCCCGGCATAGGAAAACACCGCGTCGATCCCGGCTTTGGCCAAGGCGCGGGCCAAGGCGCTGGCTTCGGTGGTGCCACCCAAAAGAAGGACGCGCATGATGGGTGATCCTTGGCTCAGCATCATCGGAATGCCCGACGATAGCGCGGATGCCTTGCCCCCGGCAAGCCGCGCGGCGCTGGCAGAGGCCGAGGTGATTTTTGGAGGGCCGCGGCATCTGGAGCGGGCAGGCGCAGGTTCGCGCGGTCGGGCTTGGCCGGTGCCTTTCTCGGTCACGCCGGTGCTGGCCGAGCGCAGCAAGCGCGTGGCGATGCTGGTGTCGGGCGATCCTTTCTGGTTCGGCGCGGGGGGCAGCATCATCGGCGCATTGCGGCCCGACGAATGGCACAGCCTGCCCGCGCCTTCGACCTTTTCGTTGGTCGCCAATGCGCTTGGCTGGCGGCTGGAGGCAGTCACCTGCCACGGGCTACACGCCGCACCGCTGGCGCAGCTGCGCGGGGCGCTGCGCCCTAAGGGGCGGATGATCTGCCTGCTGCGCGATGGGGAGGCCCCTGCGGCACTGGCAGAGTTCCTCTGCGCGCAGGGCGCAGGTGCGGCGCAAATGCATGTGGCCGAACGGCTTGGCGGCCCCGATGCCCGGGTCCGCGCGGTGCGCGCGGATGGCTTCGATCTGACAGATGTGCAGGCGCCGGTGGCGGTTGGGGTGGAATTGCCCAAGGGCATCGGCCTGCCGCGCACCCCCGGCCTGCCGGATGACCATTTTGCCAGCGACGGCCAAATCACCAAGGCGCCGGTGCGGGCGCTGACGCTATCGGCCCTCGCCCCCCGGCCCGGCGATTTGCTGTGGGACATCGGCGCGGGGAGCGGCTCGGTCTCGGTCGAGTTCTGCCTCGCCGGTGGGCACGCCATCGCCTTTGAGCAGCACGCCGCGCGGGTCGAGAATATCGCCCGCAACATCGCGGACTTTGGCCTGAACGCGCGTATGCAGGTCGCCCATGGCCGGGCGCCAGAAGTCTGGGCGGGGCAGCCTCTGCCGGATGTGGTCTTTGTTGGCGGCGGTGGCAACGCGGCGCTTTACGACGCCCTCTTGCCTGCGCTACCAGCGGGGACGCGGCTGGTCGCCAACGGTGTGACGCTGGAAACCGAAGCGCTTTTGGCGCAGTTGCAGGCGGCGCATGGCGGCACCCTGCTGCGGATCGAACTGGCACAGGCGGCGCCCTTGGGCCGGATGCGCGGCTGGCAGCCGCTGCGGCCCGTGGTACAATGGAGCGTGACAATATGAGGATGGCCGGGATCGGATTTCGGGGCGCGGCGAGCGTCGCGTCGCTGCGCGATGCGCTGGCGCGGGCCAATCCCGATGGCACCAAGATCGACGCGCTGGTGACCGAAGCCGCCAAGGCCCGCGCCACCGTGTTTCGCGACTTTGCGCAGGAGTTGGGCGTGCCGGGGCTGGGCATCACCACCGAAGACTTGGCCCGCATGATAACCCCCACGCAATCGGCCCGGATCGAAGACCGTTTCGGCACCGGCTCCCTGTCCGAGGCTGCGGCATTGGCCGCCGCCGGGCCGGGGGCGGTATTGGTTGCCGAACGCGTCGTTTCGGGCGATGCCATGGCCACCGCGGCAATTGCCGAGAGGAAAGGATAGATACCGTGACTGTACATTTCATCGGGGCCGGGCCGGGGGCGGCGGATCTCATCACCCTGCGCGGGCGCGACCTGATCGCGGCCTGCCCGGTCTGTCTCTATGCCGGATCGCTGGTGCCCGAGGCCTTGCTGAGCCACTGCCCCGAGGGGGCGCGGATCGTCAACACCGCGCGGCTGTCGCTGGATGACATCATGGAGGAAATCGCCGCCGCCGATGCCGCGGGCCATGACGTGGCGCGGCTGCATTCGGGCGACCTGTCGGTCTGGTCGGCGATGGGCGAACAGCTGCGCCGCCTGCGCGAGATGGGCATCGCCTATGACGTGACGCCGGGGGTGCCGTCCTTTGCCGCCGCCGCCGCGGAACTGGGGGCCGAGCTGACCCTGCCGGGCGTGGCGCAATCGGTGATCCTGACCCGGACCTCGGGCCGCGCCACGGCGATGCCCGAAGGCGAGACGCTGGCCAATTTCGCCCGCACGGGGGCGACGCTGGCCATCCATCTGTCGGTGCATGTGCTCGATAAGGTCGTCGAAGAACTGACCCCGCATTACGGCGCCGATTGCCCCGTCGCCGTGGTCTGGCGTGCGAGCTGGCCCGATCAGCGCATCGTCAAGGCGACGCTCGCGACCCTGCGCACCGAAGTGGGCGAGGAAATGGCCCGCACCGCACTGATCCTCGTGGGCCATGCCATCGGGGCCGAGGATTTCGGCGAGAGCCGCCTTTACGCCGCCGATTACGACCGCCGCTTCCGCCCCGTCGGGGCCGCGCCGCGCTTTCCGGAGACTTCCTCATGATTCCCCCCGGCCTGCTGATCTCCGCCCCGGCCTCTGGCACCGGCAAGACAACCCTGATGCTCGGCCTGCTGGCCGCGCTGCGCGCCGAAGGTGTCGCGGTGCAGCCGTTCAAAAGCGGCCCCGATTACATCGACCCGGCCTTTCACACGGCGGCCTCGGGGCGGGCGTCTTTCAACCTCGACAGTTGGTCGATGGACCGCGCGCGGATCGAAGGGCTGGTCGGCAATGCCGATGGGGCTGAATTGATCCTCGGCGAAGGGTCGATGGGGCTGTTTGACGGGGTGGCCAAACCTGGGGCCTGTGGCAATGGCGCCAGCGCTGATATCGCGGCGCTGCTGGGCTGGCCGGTGGTGCTGGTGCTCGACGTGTCGGGAGCGGCGCAATCGGTGGCGGCCACGGCGCTCGGCTTTCGCGAGATGCGGCCCGATGTGGAATTGGCGGGCGTGGTGTTGAACCGCGTCGCCTCCCCCCGGCATGAGGCGCTGGTGCGCGCGGGGATGGAGGCTGTCGGGATCAAGGTTTTCGGCGCACTGCCGCGCCGGGTCGAGATCGAAATGCCCGAGCGTCACCTCGGGCTGGTGCAGGCCGGGGAGCAGGAAAACCTGCCCGATCTGTTGGGGCAGGCGGCGGCCTTCGTCGCGGCCCATGTCGATGTTCCCGCCCTGCGGGACGCCGCGCGGGGCACGTTGCAGAACCCGCCCGCTCCGGCGCAGATCACCCCGCCCGGACAGCGCATCGCGCTGGCGCAGGACAACGCTTTCGCTTTTGTCTATCCGCATCTTTTGGCCGGATGGCGCGCGGCGGGGGCAGAGGTTCTGCCCTTCTCCCCGCTTGCCGATGAAGCGCCGGACGCCAGCGCCGATTGCTGCTGGTTGCCGGGCGGCTACCCTGAACTTCACGCCGGCAGGCTCGCCGCCGCCGCGCAGTTCCGCGACGGGCTGCGCGCCTTTGCCGAGACCCGCCCCGTGCACGGCGAATGCGGGGGCTATATGGCGATGGGCGCGGGGCTCATCGACAAGGAGGGCACCCGGCATGAGATGGCGGGACTTCTGGGGCTGGAGACCTCTTTCGCCAAACGCAAGATGCATCTGGGCTACCGTCAGGCCGATCTCAACGCGCCGATCCCCGGCCATTCGGCGCGGGCCGAACTGCGGGGCCATGAGTTCCACTATGCCACGATCCTTGCCGAGCCGGATGCCCCGCTGGCGCGGATCACAGACGCCAATGAGCTTGAGGTGCCCGAGACCGGCTCGGTCCGCGATTTCGCCGGGGGCGGGCGTGCCACGGGCACGTTCTTTCACATGATCGCGGCGCTGTGATGGCGGGCTTTGTTTCCTTCGTCTCCTCCGGCCCCGGCGACCCGGAGCTTTTGACCGTTAAAGCCGTGGCGCGGTTGCAAGCGGCGGATGTGGTGCTCTTCGATGACCTCAGCGCGGGCCCGATTTTGGAGCAGGCGCGGCTCGATGCGGACCTGATCGGGGTCGGCAAACGGGCCGGGCGCGCCTCGCCCAAGCAAGACCATGTAAGCCGCGTGCTGGTCGATCATGCGCAGGCCGGGCTAAAGGTCGTGCGGTTGAAATCCGGCGACAGCGGCATGTTCGGACGGCTGGAGGAAGAGATCATCGCCCTGCGCGCGGCGGATATCCCTTTCGAGATCGTGCCGGGCGTGACTGCTGCCTCTGCCGCCGCCGCTACCGCGGGTATCCCGCTGACCCGCCGCATGACGGCGCGGCGCGTGCAGTTCATCACCGGCGCGGATGTGACCGGCGAACTGCCGCGCGACGTGAACATGGCCGCCTTGGCCGATCCGATGGCGACCACCGTGGTCTATATGGGCAAACGCACCTTTGCAGGCCTCGCCGCGCGCTTGATCGAACACGGGCTGCCCGGCACCACGCCCGCGCTGCTGGCCGAGGCGGTTTCGACCCCGGCGGAAAAAGTGCAGCGCTTCACGATCGAAACGCTGGCGCGCCATCTGGAGAGCATCAGCAGCACCACGCCCGCGCTGATCTTTTACGGACCATTGGCCGAGTTCGAGACGTGAAGGCGTTCGTCTGCACCTCCTGCACCGCCGATGGCGGCTTTCTGGACGTGGTCCGCGCGGGTCTGTCCAAGGTGGAGGTCGAAGGCATCGACTGTATGTCAGGCTGCACGCGGGCGCAGACGGTGGCGTTTCGCGCGCCAGGCAAGGTGGCCTATCTGTTTGGAGAGATCACCGAGGCGGATATGGATGACCTGCGCCGTTTCGTGGTGCTCTACCGCGCGTCGCCGGATGGCACATTCCCCGATGCACGGGTGCTCGGCGGGCTGCGGCTGAAAGCGATTGCGAGGATACCGGGATGAGCGCGCTTGAACTTACTTTGATCGGCATCGGCACCGGCAACCCTGAGCATCTGACGCTGCAAGCGATCCGGGCGATGAATGCGCAAGACCTGATCCTGATCCCGCAAAAGGGCGCGGGCAAGGATGATCTGGCGGGGCTGCGGCGGAGCATCTGCGACGAGGTGTTGAGCAATGAGGCGGTGCAGATCGTCGGCTTCGATCTGCCCGTGCGTGACCCGGCGATCGAAGATTACCGGGCGCGCGTCGACCACTGGCATGATGCGATTGCCGAGGCGTGGCGCGGGGCGATGGCCCAGCACCCGACCGCCCGGCGGGTGGCGCTGCTGGTCTGGGGCGACCCGTCGCTTTATGATAGCACCCTGCGCATCGCCGCGCGGCTGGAACCTGCGCCGCGCATCGCCGTGATCCCCGGCATCACCTCATTACAAGGTCTGACGGCGGCTCATGCGATCCCGCTGAATGAAATCGGCGCGCCCTTCATGGTGACCACCGGGCGGCAATTGCGCGATCACGGTTGGCCCGAAGGGGTCGATACGCTGGTGATCATGCTCGATGGTGATTGCGCCTTTCAGACCTTGCCGCCTGCGGGGGTGACGATCTGGTGGGGCGCCTATGTCGGCATGGCCGAAGAGATCATCCGCCATGGCCCGCTGGCCGAGGTCGCCGAAGACATCATCGCCACCCGTGCCGCCGCCCGCGCGGCGCATGGCTGGATCATGGATATCTACCTGCTGCGGCGCGGCTGATCCTTAACCGTCGGGATCGACCTTACCGCGCATCGCCTTGACTTCGCCGCGCACCTTCTTGGCCTTGAGGCGGCGCTTTTTCGACCCCAGCGTCGGGCGGGTGGCGATGCGGCGTTTCGGCGGGGTGAGGGCGCGGCGGACCAACTCGGCCAGACGCTCGCGCACCAACTCGCGGTTGCGGGCCTGACTGCGGGTCTCGTCACATTGCAGCACCAATGCGCCTTCGGTCGTCCAGCGCCGGCCGGCCAGACGGCGCAGGCGGTTTTTCACCGGTTGCGGCAGGGAGGGCGAGGTGGCAGCTTCGAACCGCAATTCCACCGCCGAGGAGACCTTGTTCACATTCTGCCCGCCGGGGCCGGAGGCGCGCATGAAGCTTTCCGTCAGCTCCCAATCCTGAATGGCGATGTCATCGTTGATGTGCAGCATGGGCTCTCCTTGCCCCGCAACATGCCAGCCCGCGCGGTGAGGGTGAAGGGGGAATGCGAAATGGGCCGCCCCTTGCGGAGCGGCCCAATCGAATGGTTTCAGGAGGGGGGTCGGTTAGACCGACGTCCACCAGGTGGTTGCATTGCCAGGGGCTGCCCTAGCAGGAAACCCCGCTGGCTGTTCCGACACCTCGCTCCAATACCTTTCTTGACACTGGATCACCTCCTTTACATTTGTTGAACTCACCCTGAGCGTTGCACAGGTTTTGAAATTCGCAAAGCGTTTTTTTAGGAGGGGTGCGGCGGCAGGGGGTGGCCCCCTGCGCCGGTATCATGCGCGGGCGGTCAGCCGTGCGGTCAGCAGCCGGAAGGGGATCAGCGCGATCAGCGCGATGGCCAGTTTGACCGACCAATCCGCCACGGCGAGCGAGACCCAAAGCGGCGCGAGCGGACCGGCACCCAAAAGCGGCAGCGTCTCGCCCGCCCAAGCCACATCGGTGGCGGGGTGAATGAACGACAGGCTGGCCGAAAAGGCGATGGAGAAAAACAGCGCCGTGTCGATCGCGCTGCTGATCAGCGTGCTGATCAGAGGCGCGCGCCACCATGCGCCCTCGCGGAACCGGTTGAAGATCGTCACATCCAACAGCTGCGCGACGAGGAAGGCGGTGCCCGAAGCCACGGCGATGCGGATCGTCACAAGCGGGCCGAATTCGCCCATGATCTGCGTGCCAATGAGCGAGCAGATCAGGCCCACGACGAAGCCCACCAAAACGACCCGGCGCGCGGCAGAGGCGCCGTAGAGACGGTTCATCACATCGGTGACGAGGAAGGCCAGCGGATAGGTGAAAGCCCCCCAGGTCAGCCATTGGCCAAAGAGGAACTGAACAAGGATATTCGAGGCCACGACGATGGCGGCCATGGCAAGAATGCCGGGAAGATAGGTGCGTGTCATATGTGAACCGTTTTGTGCAAGGGTGCGGCGACTTGGCCTGCGGGGATCGCAGACCGGACGGCTTTAGCCCTCGGAACCCGGTTTGGCAAGGATCAGCTCGACCACCTCATTGCGCTGCATGACAAAGAAATTGTCGTCCGACAGCAGAGTCAGCCGGGTTTGCCCCGCCGCATCCTGCCACGTGCTGAGCGCTTCGAGGTTGTCATATTGACCGGGGCCGGAGGTCAGCAGTGTCTCTTCGTCAAGACCGGGCGCGGTGAGGTCGAAGCGGCGGATGCGGCTGCGAAAGCCCAGTGGGGTGATCGTCCGCTCCAGCAGGTAAAGCGTGCCGTCCTCGGCAAAATCGGCATCCACCGGCAGGAACGGCCCCCGGCGCGGGATCTCTGCGGTGATCGTCCAACTGTTGCCGTCAAAGGCATAGAGCGGGAAATCACCCGAGCCCGGGCCGCCGCCTTCGGGAGTTGCAAAGAGCCGCCCATCGGGGTGGGCGGCCAAAGTCTCCATCCCCGCGTTCGGCTCGAACTTGGCAAAGTCGTCATGTCTGGGCAGCGGGGTGGTGACGCCGCTCTCGGGCGACAGCCGCGCGACATGGTGGTCGTGCTCGAACGAGACGTAGAGTTGCCCGCTGCCGTCACGCGCCAATGCTTCGGCATCGCGCATCTTATCGCGCAGGGGCTTGCCGTCGGCCCCTTTCAGCGGAGCATCCTCCACAATCTCAAGCGCGACCAAACGGCCCGCCTCGCGCAGCATGCGCGCTTGCACAACGCGGCCCCGGTCCGACACCGCCGTGAGGCGGGTGCCATCGGCATTCACCTCGACGCCCGAAAAGCCGCCGAACCACGGCGCCGGATGGCGCCATGTCAGCACGCTGTCCACCTGCACCACCGGCCCTGTCTGCGCGGCGGGGGCCACGCAGGCGATGAGCAGGAAGAACGGGAGGCAGGCGCGGATCAGTTTGCGTTCAAAACGGCGTTGCATTGGGCAGGCAGGTCCGCAAGCAGAATGTCGCGCTTGGGCTTCGGTTTCACTTTGGGCGCATTCGGATCGGGCTTTGGCGGGTTCAGGATATTGGCCTGCCACTGGCGCGCATCGGCGCAGCCGTCACCGGGCGGGGGCGGGGCTTGATCCACACAGCCGCGCGCGCCCTTGGGGCAGGCAATACGGATGTGGAAATGGTAGTGGTGCCCGTACCAAGGCCGGATTTTGCGCAGATAGCTGCGGTCGCCTTTCTCATCGGCGCACATCTGCACCTTGGCGCCGGGGAAGACGAAGATACGCGCGGTGCGGGGGTCTTGGGCCGCGGCCTTGATCACCTCGTGATGCGCAGGGGTCCAAGAGGAATTGACATAGGCTCCGCTGGCCCGGCGCATGGAGATCGACGAGATGTTCTCGCGCTGCGCCCGGCTAAGGTTCAGGGATTTGGGCGGCAGCATCCAGATGTCGGCATCCAGCCCGATCTGGTGGCTGGCGTGACCGGTCAGCATCGGCCCGCCGCGCGGCTGGCTCATATCGCCGACATAGATGCCTTCCCAACCCGGCTGCTGCGCCGCCTTGCGGCTGAGTTTCTTGACCATGTCGACCATCTCGGGATGGGCCCAGTTGCGGTTGCGCGACAGGCGCATGGCCTGCCATGTCGGCCCCGTCTCGGGCAATTGCTCGGCCCCGGCAAGGCAGCCTTTGGAGTAGCTGCCGAAAGCTGCGGGAGACTGCGTTGAGGCAAAGCTCTTGGCCCCGAAAAGCCGCTTGGCGGCGACCGTGCTCAATGCGCCGCCCGAAGAGCCGATGGTCGGCAGGGCGACCTTCTCACCGCTGATGTCGGTCTCGGTCCGGCCGCCCCCGCAAGAGGCAAGCGCAAAGGCCAGCGCCACGGAGGTCAGGGTGCGAAGCAGCGTCATGTGGCGAAATCTCCCTTGGGTTTGACCCAGGCTAACAGGATCAAACCGACGATGAAAAGCCCCACGACGGGGGTGATCCCCAGCCGTTGGCTGCCGGTGAGGTCGCTGGTCAGGGCAATCAGCGCCGGCGCGAGGAACGAGGTGGCCTTGCCCGACAGCGCGTAAAGGCCAAAAGCCTCGGTCATACGCTCAGGGTTTCCTTGCCGTGTCAGCATGTTACGCGATGACGCCTGAAGCGCCCCGCCCGCCGCCCCGATGGAGGCACCGGCGACGTAGAAGAGGATATCGGGCAGGGCAGACCCCTCAGGCAAAGAAACGCCCATGACCGAATTCGGCCCCAGAGAGATGATTAGGCAGGCGGTGGCGATGAGGATGACGCAGCAGGCCACGATCACCGGCATCGGCCCGATCCGCCGGTCGATCCGCCCGCCCAACACGCAGAACACCGCGCCTGAGATGGCGGCGAGGATGCCAAAGATGCCAATCTCTTGGATCGACCAGTCCAGCACGCCAAGCGCATAGACCCCGCCAAAGGTATACATCCCGTTCAGCGCGTCGCGGTAGAACATCGACGAGCCGAGATAGGCCAGGAGCGACGGATGCTTCGGCAAGCCCCGCAGGGTGCGCGCCAGATCCGCAAGGCCCGCGCCCACGCGATACCGCACGGCACCGGGTCTTGGCCTGTCGCGCACATAAAGAAAGAAGGGGATCATAAAGACCGCGTACCAGATCGCCGCAAGCGGCCCGACGATCCGGGTGTCGGCCTTTGTCGCCGGGTCCAGCCCGAAAAGCGGCGTCAGCCCCGCCATGGTCCGCCCATTCGCGCCACTTTGAAACAGGGCGATCATTGCGATCAACGCCAGCACCCCGCCCGCATAGCCAAAGGCCCAGCCATCGCCGGAAATGCGCCCGCGTTCACCCGGGTCGGGGTGCAGTTCGGGCAGATAGGCATTGGTAAAGATCGTCGCGAACTCCATCCCGATCAGGCCGATGCCGAAGAAGAACAGCGCCCAAAGCAGAGAGAAATTTGCCGGAGCCGTCCACCACAGCGCGCCCGCGCCGACCACATACATAGCCGAGAAGAGCCAGATCCAAGGCATCCGCCGCCCCGAGGAATCCGCCACCGCGCCCAAGATCGGGGCCAGCACCGCAATCGCGACGCCCGCCAGCGCCAGACCATAGCCCCAGTATGCCTGCGCTTGGGCTTTGGCGGCGCCAAGCTCCATCCCGCCTTCGACCAGCGCATTGGTCGCGGTCTGGGCAAAATAGGGGCCGAAGATAAAGGTCAGAAGCAGGGTATTGTAGGGCTGGCTGGCCCAGTCAAAGAAATACCATCCCCAGATGCGCTTGCGCCCGCCTGTCTGTGCCATGTTGCGCCCCCTCGCGGCCTGCTTTTTCCAAGTTAGAGCAGGGCGGGGCGCAAGGCGCAAGCGTCAGTAAGGGCGGGGGTGAGGCAGGGGAGGGCGGTCGGCTCAGGCCGAAAGCGGCCCTGCCGCTCCGGGGGCCGCTGCCGCGTCCTGCATCGGCGGCCAGGGGCGGTGCGCATCGGCGCGGATCCATTCGGCCACCCAGCCCGGCACCTGAGGCGAAGCTTGCCGCCGCCCCATCGCTTGCAAGACCTTTTCCGGCGGGATCAGCCCATTGCGATCTGTCACGGCGGAACGGTAGAGCACATGGCTCGCGCAGTCGCCGTTCTTCTTCCACATGGATTGCTCTAGATAGATGAATTTGTCGTCCCAACACAGGGTCCGGCTGCGCATCTCGAACTTCTCGAACATGCGGATGCGGCGACGGAACCGCGTGCTGGAGCCTGCGATGGTGATCGCCCATTTGTTTTGCCGCAGCAGCGTGATCAGCCCGGCCCGCTGCGCCATGGCGGTGCGACCCAGATCATAAAGCGACAGCGCCCGCCCGTTGTTCAACTCCATCCAGATATCGAGGTCATGCGGCCAGCAGATGTGGTGGCTGACATGGGTGTCGGTCAGATTGTCCAGCGGCGCCTGCCGCGCGGCGACGATGACGTCTTTGGCCATGCGGATGATCGGGAACATGAGGCTTTCCTTTGTCGTGACGCCGCGGATCTGCGGCGGAAGCGCTGCGCGGTCAAGCATATACGTCGCGGCACTCTTGCCCTTTGAGGGCGGGGCGCTTAACTGTCTTGCGTCAAACGAAGGGGATATTCCATGACGTCGCTGTTCCAGATCCTGATGCTGCTTTTGAACATCGTTTGGTTCATCGTCATCGCCCATGTCATCATGTCTTGGTTGATCAACTTTCAGGTGCTGAACCTACGCCAACCGCTGGTGGCGCAGATCTGGGACGGGCTGAACCGCATTCTCGAGCCGGTCTATAGCCGCGTGCGCAATGTGATCCCTCCGATGGGCGGTCTGGACCTCGCCCCCCTGATCGTGTTGATCGCCGTCGCCATGGCGCGGATCGTGCTGACCAATAACGCAGCGGCCTTCTACTGACCTGTCCCCCCCGGCCCGCCCGCGCGCCGATGTCGCGCCTATCTGGCCTTGTTCACGCTTTGTTAGTGTGGGAGTCTGCATAAAAAGAGCAGACAATCTTACAGGTTCTCCATGACAGGCGCTGCCACGCTTCTTCGTGATGTTTTCGGTTTCGACGGGTTCCGCCCCGGCCAACAAGAGATTGTTGAAGCCGTGACCGAGGGCGAGAACGTGCTGGCCATCATGCCCACGGGCGGCGGCAAATCCCTGTGTTTCCAATTGCCTGCCTTGATGCGCGACGGGGTGACGGTGGTCATCTCGCCGCTGATTGCCCTGATGCGCGATCAGGTCCGCAGCCTGCAGGAAGCAGGCGTCGCGGCAGGGGCGCTGACCTCCGGCAACACGCCCGAAGAGACCGATGCGGTCTGGGAGGCGCTGGAGGCAGGCACGCTCAAACTGCTCTACATGGCGCCGGAACGGCTCGCGGCAGGCTCTGCCATGGGGATGCTTCGGCGCGTTGGCGTCACCCTCATTGCCGTGGACGAGGCGCATTGCGTCAGCCAATGGGGCCATGACTTCCGCCCGGACTACCTGCGCATTGGTGAGCTGCGCCGCACGCTCGACGTACCGCTCGCGGCCTTCACCGCCACCGCGGATGCAGAAACGCAGGCCGAGATTGTCGAAAAGCTCTTCGATGGCACCCCGCCGCGCGCCTTCCTGCGCGGTTTCGACCGGCCCAATATCCACCTCGCCTTTGCCGCCAAGAACAAACCGCGCGACCAGATCCTCGCTTTCGCCGGAGCGCGGCGCGGGCAGTCCGGCATCGTTTATTGCGGCACGCGGGCCAAGACCGAGGGGCTGGCCAAGGCCCTGCGCGATCAGGGGCAGGAGGCGCTGCATTACCACGGTGGGATGGAGGCCGAGGACCGCCGCATCGCCGAGCGTCGTTTCCAGCAGGAGGACGGGCTGATCGTCTGCGCCACCGTGGCCTTTGGCATGGGGGTCGATAAGCCTGACATCCGCTGGGTCGCCCATGCCGATCTGCCCAAGTCGATCGAGGCCTATTATCAAGAGATCGGCCGCGCCGGGCGCGACGGTGCCCCGGCCGAGACGCTGACGCTCTTCGGCCCCGACGATATCCGCCTGCGCCGCGCCCAGATCGACGAAGGTCTCGCCCCGCCCGAACGCCGCGCCGCGGACCACGGGCGGCTGAACGCACTTCTGGGGCTGGCCGAGGCGCTGGAATGCCGCCGCAAGACCTTGCTGGGCTATTTCGACGAGACCGAGGTCACCTGCGGGCGTTGCGATCTCTGCGATACCCCGGCGGAGGTTTTCGACGGCACCACGGCGGTGCGCAAGGCGCTCTCGGCCATGCTGCGCACCGACGAATGGTTCGGCGCGGGCCATCTGATTGACATCCTTCTGGGCAACGAGACCGACAAGATCCGCCAGCGCGGACACCAATCGCTGCCGACCTACGGGGTCGGCGGCGAATACAGCCGCAACGAATGGCAGGCGGTGTTCCGGCAGATGATGGGCCATGACCTCGTGCGCCCGGATGCCGAGCGCCACGGCGCGCTGCGCATGACCGACGCGGCCCTGCCGATCCTGCGCGGCGAGGCCAGCATCAACCTGCGCCGTGATACGATCAAGGCGGCGGGCGCGAACCGGCGGCCTGCGGTCAAGGCCATGGTCAGCGACGAGGACGCGCCGCTCCTGTCGGCGCTCAAGGCCAAGCGCCGCGCCTTGGCCGAGGCGGCGCGCGTGCCCGCCTATATCATCTTCACCGACCGCACCTTGATCGAGATGGCCGAGGCGCGGCCCGCCAATCTCGACGCCATGGCGCGGATCGGCGGGGTCGGTGCCAAGAAGCTGGAAAATTACGGCACGGCTTTCCTTGAGGTCATCAATGGGGAGGCCCAGCCGATGCACAAGGCGCGGCGCAAGTTGGCGGGGCGTGAGGCGGGCAATGTCTATGACCAACTCTTGCAGGTGCAGGCCGATCTGGCGCGCGGCGCGCAGGGCACCGAAAAGCCGCTGAGTTGCTCTGCTGCGATGCTGGCGAAAGTGGCGCAACTGCGCAGCGCGGACCCTTCGGCCATCGAACGATTGCTCGGCGACAAACGCGCCGAACGCTTTGGCCCCGCTTTTCTGGACGTTCTGCGCGACGCGGGCTAGATCACCCCGAAACGCCCCCAAGGAGACTGCCATGCTCGTCGTTATTTCCCCCGCCAAACGCCTTGATTGGGCCGAGCGCGATGTCACCGTGACGCAGCCTGATTTTCAGGAAGACGCCGTGCGGCTGGCGACACGGGCGCGCAATCTCACCCTGGGCAACCTCAAAGACCTGATGGGGCTGAGCGACGATCTGGCCCGCCTCAACCGCGACCGCTTTCAGGCGTTCGAGGCTGAGCCCACAGCCGAAGTCACCCGCCCCGCCGCGCTGGCCTTCGCCGGCGACACCTATCAGGGGCTGGAGGCCACGAGCCTTGATGCCGATGAGATGACCTATGCCCAAGATCACCTGCGCATCCTGTCGGGTCTTTACGGCGTGCTGCGCCCGCTGGACGCGATCCAAGCCTACCGGCTGGAGATGGGCAGCAAGTTGAAAACCCGCCGCGGCGGCACCCTCTATGACTATTGGCGCGACAGCCTGTCAAAGGCGTTGAACGCACAGGCCGAGGCGACCGGCAGCGATGTTCTGGTGAATTGCGCCAGTCAGGAATACTTTGGCGCGGTGGACCTCAAGGCGCTGAAACTGCGGGTGATCACCCCGCAGTTCATGGAAGATAAGGGCGACGGCAAAGGGCCGAAGATCGTCAGCTTCTTTGCCAAGAAAGCCCGCGGTGCCATGGCCCGCCACATCGTGCAGCACCGGGTGAACGACCCGGAAGGCTTGCAGGATTTCGACAGCGGCGGCTATGCCTATCAGCCCGATGCCTCGACGCCCGAGCGTCCGGTCTTTGTCCGGCCCTACCCGTCGACCTGATCCGCGGGCGGGGCGGCGATGCGCGCCTTCCCGCCTTGCGCCGCCCGCCGGGCGATTGCCGCGCTTGGCGAAGGGGCGTAGACCTAGCGCCATGAAATACCCGCTCGTCACCGCCATTCTCCTCGCCTGCGCCACGCCGCTTGGCGCGCATCCGCATATCTTCGTCGATACCGGGTTCGAAGTTATCGTCGATGCCGAGGGGCGGTTGACCCATTTGCGGATCACATGGGCCTATGACGAATTCTACTCTCTCTTGGTAACCGAGGATCGCGGCCTCGATCCCGATTACGATGGCGTGCTGACGCAGGCGGAAGTCGCCTCTCTCAACGGGTTCGACATGCAGTGGATCGAAGGGTTCAACGGCGATACGGTCTTGCTGGAGGGGGGCGAAGAGATCGCGCTCTCGGGGCCGCAGGACGTGGAAACCCGCTTTGCCGAAGGGCGGATCATCACCAGCCATCTGCGCGCGGTCGAAGGCCCGGCACCGGCGGCGAATGGGCTGGTCATCAAACCCTATGACCCGACCTATTACACCGCCTATGAGGTGAACCAGAAAGTGACCATCCAAGGCAGTGATGCCTGCCGCGCGCGGGTCAAGATGCCGGATATGAGCGCCGACCTGCGCGCCCTTCAGCAGGACTTGAGCGCGCTGGATGCCAATACCGACCCAAGCGATGTGGGCCTGCCGGAGATCGGCGAAGCCTTGGCCAATGAAGTGGTGATCACATGCGACGCATCATAGCGCTGGCAGCATTGGCGACCCTTCTGGCGCTGGCGGCGCTGTGGTGGTCGGGCGGGTTCAACGCCCTTGCCCATTGGGCCGCAGGGCAGCAGCGCGGGTTTCAAAACAGCATTGCCAGTGGGCTGCGCGCCACGCGGGGCGGCGATACGGCGGCGTTCTGGACGGTGCTTTTAGCGTCTTTTGCCTACGGCGTCGTCCATGCGGCGGGGCCGGGGCATGGCAAGATCGTGATCGGCGGCTACGGGCTGGCGCGGGCGGTACCGGTGCTCCGGCTCTCGCTGATTGCGCTGGCGGCCTCCCTGGGCCAAGCGGTGACCGCCGTGGGTCTGGTCTATGCGGGGATCCTCCTCTTGGGTCTTGGCCGTGAAGCGCTCGTCGGCGTGACCGAAGACATCATGGCCCCGGCAAGCTATGGCGCGATCGCCCTCATCGGGCTTTGGCTGATCTGGCGCGGGCTGCGCCATGCGCGGCAGGACAGATCGGCGCATTCCGGTGACGTATGCAGCCATTGCGGCCATGCCCATGGGCCCAGTCTGGCGCAGGTTCAGCGCGCGGGCAGGCTGCGCGACGCGCTGCTCTTGATCGGGGGGATTGCCATACGGCCCTGCACCGGAGCGCTGTTCGTGCTGGTGATCACTTGGCATATGGGGATCGGCGGGGTCGGCATCTTGGGGGCCTTTGCCATGGCGCTCGGCACCGGCTTGATCACCATCGCCACCGGCTTGGCCGCGACGGGGCTGCGCGCCGGGGTCTTGGGCGGGCTGGCCGGATCGCCGAGGCTGGCCCAAGCCGCAGCGGTGGCCGAGCTGACGGCGGGCTTGGTCGTGGTGACACTGGCGGGCGGTTTGCTGCTGCGCGCGCTTTAGCGGCGGCCCTCGCGGAGCCATGCGGCAGTGATGAAGAGCGCCGAGAGCACGAGCACCAGCCACCCCGGTAGCAGCGGCGTTTGCCGCACATCGCGCGTTTCGTAAGCGCCGCGCGGGGTCAGACCCAGCCAGCCGCGCCCGGCGGCGGGGCGGCCAAGGCGCACATCGCGCAGGCGCGGCAGCCCATCCTCCACCCGTGCCACCCCACCGCGCAGGCTGTCGATCGCCGGACGCAGGGCCGCATCGCTGGCGATGGTCTCGACAAACTCGCGCGGGGCGGCAGGGCCGAGGCCGATGACGGTGACCTCATCGCCGTTCTCCAGCCGGTAGAGGCCAATCTCTTCGCCGGTATACTCCGCCTCGAACCGGCCCGGCCCGGCGGGGGTGAGGGGCAATTCGACGGCGCTGCCATCGGGGGCGGTGATCGTGACGGAGGGCACGGTTTCATCCAAGGTGCGTCGGGTGATGCGCATGGTCCGGCCTTGGGCGGTGGCCATCAGCGCCTCCTCCTCAAGCTCGGGTTCCTTCATCATCCAATGGGCCAGACGGCGCAGCAATTCCAACTGCGGGCCGCCGCCTTCATAGCCACGGTTCCACAGCCACGCATGGTCGGAGGCGAGCAGGGCAACGCGCCCCTCATCCACCCGGTCCAGTACCAGAAGCGGGCGGTCGTCCGCGCCGGTCATCACCACGTCGCCGCTGTCAGCGTTCACGTCGATCTGGCGCAGCCAGCGGCCCCAATCGCCCCTGCCGGGCAGGTCTGAGGTGACGGGATGGCGCTGGCCAATGTCGGTGACGACCGGGGGGAAGGCTTCCTCCAAGACCCGCGCGGTGGGGGTGGCGGGCAGCACCGTGCCGAGCGGCGACCGGTAGAGGCTGTCGGCACTGGCGAAATCCGGCCCGGCGGCGACCAGCACCGCACCCCCCTTGCGCACATATTGCGCCACATTATCGAGGTAGAGCGCCGGCAAGATGCCGCGCCGTTGGTAGCGGTCAAAGATGATGAGATCGAAGTCGCCGATCTTTTCCATGAACAATTCGCGCGTCGGAAAGGCGATGAGCGACAGCTCGTTCACCGGCACCCCGTCCTGTTTGTCGGGCGGGCGCAGAATGGTGAAATGCACCAGATCGACCGCGCTGTCGGACTTCAGCAGGTTGCGCCACGTGCGCCCGCCGGGATGCGGCTCGCCTGAAACCAAGAGCACGCTGAGCCGGTCGCGCACGCCGTTCATCTGGATCAGCGCGGCATTGTTGCGGTCGGTCAACTCCCCCTCGGCTTCGGGCAGGGAGAAGCGGATCACGTTGCGCCCGCCGTGGGGCAGAGCCACGGGCAGTTCGAGGTCTTGGCCAATCGGCACGTTGAAACTCTGCGGTTCTTCCCCGTCGACAGAGATATCAAGCTGGGTCAGCCCGCCGCCCTCGGGCGCGGCCCCCAGATCGTCGATGCGCAGGGTCAGGGTCACCGGCTCTCCGATGATGGCAAAGGCCGGGGCGTTGCGTACGGTCAGGCGGCGGTCCCAGTCCTCGGCCCGGCCGGTTTGCAGCAGATGCAGCGGCGCGGGCAGGTCGAGCGGCAGATCGGCGTCATGCACCCGGCCATCGCTGAGCGCCAGAATGCCCGCGATCCGCGCGCGCGGCTCTTCGGCCAGCGCGTCTGCCAGCGTGGTCATCAGCCGGGTGCCGGCATCTTCGGCCCCATCGGGCACGGTGATCCGGCGCAGCTCGGTATTGGGTCGCGCGGCGATGCGGGCAGAGAGCGCCTCTGCCGCCGCGTCGGTCTGGGCGGCACGGTCCGAAAGCCGCTGGCTGGCGCTTTCGTCTTCCAAAAGCAGCACGATGTCCGACAGCGGCGCGCGGTCTTCGGTCTGGTAGGATGGCCCGGCGAGCGCGGCCAGGACCACCGCCGCCGCCAAGCCTCGCAGGGCCCAGCCCGACAGGCCGCGCCACAGCGCCAGCAGCAGGCCAAGCCCGGCCAGCACCGCAAGGCCGATCAGCAGCGGCAGGGGGATCAGCGGGTCGAAAAGCACGGTTCCGGTCATTGGCCCAACCTATCCAGCAGTGCAGGCACATGGACCTGATCGGATTTGTAGTTGCCGGTCAGCACATGCATGACAAGATTCACGCCAAAGCGGTAGGCCAGTTCGCGCTGCCGCTCTCCGGCAAAGCCGCGCCCGATGGGCAAAAGCGGCGCGCCATCGCGGCGCACGGCCCAAGCGGCGGCCCAGTCATTGCCGCCGATCACCACCGGCGTCACCCCGTCGTTGAGGTTGCGAAAGGGCATTCCCTCGATGCGTTCCGCATCGGGCGGCGCGGCCTCCACCCAGACATCGCGGCTGCTGTAGCGGCCGGGGTAGTCTTGCAGCAGGTAGAAGGTGCGCGTCAGGACGTGATCGCCGGGCAGCGGCTCCAGCGGCGGAATGTCGAGCGGTGCGGCCAGTTCTTGCAGTTTGCGCCCATTCGGACTGGCGGCACCGTAGCTCGCGATATCCGCGTCGCGCGTATCGAACAGGATCAGCCCGCCCGAGCGGAGGTAGTCGTTCAGCTTGCCATAGGCCTCGGACGAGGGCTGCGATTGGTCTGGTGTCACCGGCCAATAGAGGATCGGAAAGAAGGCCAGTTCGTCCTGCTCAAGGTCAACGCCGGTGGGCAGGTCGGGCTCGACCGTGGTGCGGAAATAAAGCGTGTCCGACAGGCCGATCAGCCCGGCGCGGGCGATCTCGTCAACGTCGCTGATGCCGGTGAGCACATGGGCCAGCGTCACCTCCGAGGCCGAGCGTATGGCAAAGCTCTCGGGGTCGGTCTCCTGCGCGTCGCCCATCTGGGGGGCGATGATCAGCCCCAAGGCCAGCGCCAAGCTGCCGGTGGAGCGGCGCAGCAGCAGCCCTGAGAGGGCGAGGGAGGCCAGCACATCGGCCACGAGCAGCAGGATAGCGAGGCTCAGAAGCGCCCCGGCGAGCGGTTGTTCCGGTGGCAGAGCAAGGCCGCGCAGCGGCACATCGGCGGGCCATGTGGCGGGGGTGAGGGCGGTCTCGGCAGTTAGCACATTGCGCGCAAGCCGCCGGTCTTCGGTGCCGTAAATGCCGGGCGGCAGGGCGGGCCCTGCAGGGGCCGAGATCAGGTCCGGCCCCGCAACGCCGGGCAGGGTGCCCGCGTCGGACAGGCTGCCGAAACCGTCCATCACCCGCAGCGGGGTCCATGTGGTGCCCTCAAGGCTCTGGGCCTCGGGGGCGCTGGCACCCGATGACACGGCCAGCCGTTCCATCATCTGCACGAAAAGACCCGACAGAGGCAGGGTCGACCATTCCGCCGTGGCGGTGACGTGGAACAGCACGATCTGCCCCTGACCCACGGCTTTGCGCGTGACCAGCGGGGTGCCATCGCTAAGCGCGGCGATCACCCGGTCGGCCAAAGTGGGGTCGGGTTGCGCCACGACCTGGGCCGAAACGGTCACGTCATCGGGCACCGTCAGCCCAAAGAAAGGCGACCCGTTGCGGAAGGGGGCCAGCGCCTTGGGTTCCCCCCAAGACATCGCGCCGCCGACGCTGCGACCCCCGGCGCGCAGGCGCACGGGCATCAGAGGGTCTTCGTCGATGCGGCTGACATCGCTTGCCGCCACGCGCGGTCCGGCGAAACGGATGAGCATGCCGCCCGCGTCGATCCACTCTTGCAGCGGCTCGGCCTCGGCGGGGGCGAGGGTGGCCACATCCGCCAGCACGATCACATCAGGGTTGGCGGGCAGCACCTCGGTCAGGGTGCCGTCGATCAGATCGGCGCTCGGGGCCAGCGCCTGTTCGATGTAATGCAGCGGTGAGAGCAGTTGCAGCCCCTCCTGCGCCCCGCGCCCTCGGATCAGCGCGACTTCGCGGCGGCGCAGCCCGTCATCGACCAAGGTGCGCGCCCCGGCGGAGCGTTGCCCCGCGATGTCGAAAGAGGTGAGCCGCGCGCGCATCTCGGCAGGCAGCGAGAGGGAGGTGCTGGCCTCGGTCGCGCCCGCCGCGAATGTCGCGCTGGCGGTGGCGAGCACCCGGGCGTTGCCTGCCGGATCGCGGCCATGGGCCTGCACCACCGCTGCGCGTTCCGGTCCGGGCGCGGCGCGGCGCAGGGTCAGGTCGATCGTGCCGTCTTGGTAGACTGCGGGGGCGATGCCGATGACATTGCCCGCGGGTTGATGCACCTCCACCGCGCCTTTGGATTGCAGCGCGGCAAGCAGGTCATCGCGGCCCGGATAGTCCAACCCTTCGCTGAACCACAGGGTATCGAAGGCAGGCAGGGTCGCCATGATCTCGGTCGCGCGGGTCAGTTCTGCCGGGGCCGGTTGCCATGGCGCGGGGGTGAACCCGGCCAGACGGCTGCGCCCCGCATCGGCGGATTGGAAGGTCGGCACCTGCGGGTCGGTGAGGCTGAGGATACCCACCGTCCGCTCGGCCCGTCCGGCGCGGGTGAGTTGGGCGTCAACGGCGGCCATCTGCCGGTCCCAGCCGCTGGCCCCGGCCCATGAGCCATCGAGCAGGATCAGCAAGGGGCCGCTGCCCTCTTCCGTCTTTGCCTGGGGGTTCAGCACCGGCCCGGCAAGGCCGATGATGATCGCGGCCACGGCCAGCATTCGCAGCAAAAGCAGCCACCACGGGGTGCGGTCGCTGGTGCTGTCGTCATCCGCCAACCCCAAGAGCAGCGCCACACCGGGAAAACGGCGGCGGACCGGGGCGGGCGGCACCGCCCGCAGGATCAGCCATAGGATCGGCAGCGCCAGCAGGGGCAGCAACAGCCAAGGCGCGGTGAAACCGATGCCGCCGAAAACGCTCATGCCACGCTCCCCTGTCGCGCGTCCAGCGCGCCATAGAGCCAGAGCAGCGCCGACTGCGCCGTGGCATCGGTGTGGTGCAGCCCGTAGCGCCAGCCGGTGCGGGCGCAGAGTTGCTGCAAGGCGTCTTTGCGCGCCGCCAGCCGGTCGAGGTAGCGGTCGCGCAGGTCGTTTGCCTTGAGCGTCTCATGTCGCAGACTGCCCCCGACGCTTTCGAAAATGGTGCGGCCCGCGAAGGGAAAAGCCTCCTCTGCCGGGTCCAGCAGGTGATAGAGCACGCCGCGCACGCCGCGGTCGGCGGCCTTGGTCAGCGCGGTCTGCACCGGGTCGAGATCGCCCATGAAATCCGAGATGAAGACCGCCCGCGCATGGGGTATCATGCCGCGATGTTCGGGCGGGGCGTAGTCTTGGCCATCCTCTTGGCAGAGCCATTCGGCCAGCCGCAGCACCTGCGGATTGCCGCGCCGTGGGGGCAGGGCGGTGCCGGTCAGGCCCACCCGCTCCCCCCCGCGCAGCAGCAAGATCGCCAGCGCAAGGCCCAAAAGGCGGGCGCGATCGGCCTTGTCGGGCAGCGCCTTGTCCGAGGCAAAGCGCATCGACGCCCCCTGATCGACCCAGAGCATGACGGACTGCGCGATCTGCCACTCGCGCTCGCGCACGAACTCCTGATCGCCACGGGCCGAACGGCGGTGGTCGACCATGCGGCGGCTGTCACCGATCTGCGCCGGACGGTATTGCCAGAAATCATCCCCCGTTCCCGCGCGGCGGCGGCCATGGGCGCCGGGCAGCACCGCACTGGCCAAATGCTCGGCCCGCGCCAGCAGGGCGGGCAGCCGGGCCGCTTCGCCCTCGGCGCTGGCTCTGAGGGACAGGGGGCTATGGGTCACGCGGCGGCCTTTTTCCCGATCAATTGACCGGCGGTGGCGTCGATCAGGCTTTGCAGGCTTTCGCCCCGCGCGCGGGCGGCAAAGTTCAGCGCCATCCGGTGGCTCAGCACCGGGCGGGCCATGGCCAGCACATCCTCGGCCGAAGGAGCCAGCCGCCCCTCCAGCAGCGCCCGGGCGCGCACGGTCAGCATCAGCGCCTGCGCGGCACGGGGGCCGGGGCCCCAAGCGACGCTCTCGCGCACGGCATGGGTGGCCTCAGGCTCATCGGGGCGGAAGGCGCGGACAAGGTCGAGGATCAGTTCCACCACGCTGTCGCCCACGGGCATCCGCCGCAGCAGGGTCTGGGCAGTGATCAGGTCTTCGGTGGTGAAGACCGGGCGCACTCTGCCCTCTTCGACGCCGGTGGTGGCAAGCAGAATGTCCCGCTCGGTCGCGCGGTCGGGGTAGGCCACGTCGATCTGCACGAGGAAGCGGTCAAGCTGCGCTTCGGGCAGGGGGTAGGTGCCTTCCTGCTCGATCGGGTTTTGCGTGGCGAGCACATGGAAAGGCTGCCCAAGCGCGCGGTCCTGCCCTGCGACGGTCACGGTCTTTTCCTGCATCGCCTGCAGCAGGGCGGATTGGGTGCGCGGACTGGCGCGGTTGATCTCATCGGCCATCAAAAGTTGGCAAAAGATCGGCCCTTCGACAAAACGAAAGGCGCGGCTGCCATCTGGCGCGGTGTCAAGCACTTCGGAGCCCAAGATGTCAGCGGGCATCAGATCGGGGGTGAATTGCACCCGGTTGCCGTGCAGGCCCATGACCGTGCTCAACGTCTCAACCAGCCGCGTCTTGCCCAAGCCGGGCAGGCCGATCAGCAGGCCGTGCCCGCCGCAGAGCAGCGCCGTCAGGGCAAGGTCGACAACCTGCTCCTGCCCGACGAAACGCCCGGTGATCGACTGTTTCGCCGCGGCCAGCCTTTCGCTCAGCGCTTCGATTTGCGCGATCAGATCATCCGCTTCGGCCATGACATTTCTTTCCCCGGAGTTATATCTTTCAGGTGTAAGTGTATCGCGACCAAAGGGAATGGCAAAAGAAATGAGCGGACAAAATACCGTGACACCCACGGCAGACAGTTTGATCGAAGCCGCCAAGGCCGCAAAAGCGCGCGGAACCCCGCCGCTTGAGAAGTGGAACCCGGAATTTTGCGGCGATCTGGACATGCAGATCAGACGCGACGGGACGTGGTTCTACCAAGGCACGCCCATTGGCCGGATCGAAATGGTTAAGTTGTTCGCATCGATTCTCTGGCGCGAGGGGGATGACTATTTCCTGAAAACCCCGGTGGAGAAGGTGGGCATCACCGTCGAAGACGCCCCCTTCGTCGCCGTGGATTTCGAGGCCGAGGGCGCGGGCGCGGCGCAACAGTTGCGGTTTTTGACCAATCTGGGCGACGTGGCCGAGGCGGGGCCAGCCCATCCGATCCGCGTGGTCCGCGATGAAGAGACGGGCGAACCTGCGCCCTATGTGCTGGTGCGCCGCAATCTGGAGGCGCTGATCGACCGCAAAAGCTTTTACCGCTTGGTCGATCTGGGCCAGCACCGCGACGGCTGGTTTGGTGTCTGGTCGGGTGGGGAATTCTTTGGCATCATCCCTTCGGAAGACCTGCCGTAAGTTCACCGAAAGACCCGAATGCCGATCACCCCCGCCGCCAATCTGTCGCTGCTTTGGTCCGAACTGCCCTATCTGGACCGGTTCGACGCGGCGGCAGAGGCGGGGTTTGGCGCAGTCGAGGTCTTGTTTCCCTATGACATGCCCGCGAAAGAGACGCAGCGCGCCTTGCTGCGCAATGGGCTCACGCTCGCCCTGATCAACGCGCCGCCGCCGAATTACACGGGCGGTCTGCCCGGTTTCGCCGCTCTGCCGGGAGGGGAGGCGCGTTTCGCCCATGATATGCGCCGGGTCTGGCGCTATGTCGACGCGCTGCGGCCCCGGATGGTGCATGTCATGGCAGGGGAGGCCGAAGGGCCAGCGGCGGCAAAGGCTTTCGTGGCAAACCTGCGCCATGCCGCGGCAGAGGCGCCGCCGGGGGTTACCCTGATGATCGAGCCGCTCTGCCCGCAAGCCAAACCGGGATATTTCTTGAATGACTACGCGCAGGCGGCGGATCTGCTGGCGGTGGTGGATGCGCCCAATGTGGCGCTGCAGTTCGACAGTTTCCACGCTCAGATGATCCACGGCGACGCCGTGGCGGTTTTCGAGGGGTATCGCCCCCTGATCCGCCATGTGCAGTTAGGTGATGCGCCAGAGCGCGGCGCGCCCGGCAGCGGTGATGTCGATTTCGACGGGCTCTTTGCCGCGCTGCGGGCGGGCTATGACGGTTTCGTCAGCGGGGAGTATAGTCCGGGCGGCCCGACAGAGCAGACCTTGGGGTGGGTGACTGCTTTAGGGGAATGACACCGGCGCATCGCCGGGCTGCCACTGGGGGTATTTATCCATCACGCTTTCGAAGCGGGGCGAGGCCAGAAACCTGTCGAGCCAGCCGCGCAGGGCGGGCCAGTTCTGCGCGTCGAACCAAGCGCGGTCGATAAAGGCGAACTGCCGGACGAAGGGCAGGATCGCGTAATCCGCCAGCGTGGGGCGGTCGAAAATCCAATCGTCCAGTTGCGCGTCGAGAGCGCGGAGGAAGGTTGCCGCCTTGGCGCGTTGCTCTTCGGGGTCCACCTCGGGGTAGCGGGTGGCGTATTTGGTGCGGTCCAGCGCGTCTTTGAACGGGCCGTCGGCGCGGGCGATCCAGTCGTGCCCCTCGGGCGGCATGTCGCGCCAACCTTCGGGATCGTTCAGCGCCAGCGCCCATTTCATGATGTCGAGGCTTTCGTCGATGGGGCCGGTTTCGGTGACAAGGCAGGGCACGGTGGCACTGGGCGAGGCATCGAGGAAGGCTTGCGGTTTGTCCCGCAGGACGACTTCGCGCAGGCGGACGGGGGTTTGCGCGGCAGCAATGGCGAGGCGGGCGCGCATGGCGTAGGGGCAGCGGCGGAAGGAGTAGAGGATCGGGGTCATGCGGTGGATTTAGGGCATTGGCCAAGGAGAGCAAAGGGTCGGCGCCCGAGCATTGCCACTCGGCCCGGAATCAAGCCGCAGGCGCCGGGCCATCGCCTGCCCGCCCCCCGGGTAGGCGATATGGTGAGGCTGGGGGTGACCTCGCGAAGGCATATCAAAGCTGAGCCATAAAGTGGCATTCGGCCCCGTCGCATCGCCGACCCGCGGACAGGCGATGACCCTCCGCTTATATTCGCTACCCGGCCTCCAAATAAGCGGCAGCCCTGCTGAGCATCACTGTCTCAAAAACAGGCGCTGGCCCTCAGCCCATCACTGAAACGGCGTCGGCGGCAGTCCCTTCCCAGCAAAGCGCGCCACGTCATCCACCCGCTTTGACCGCGCCGCCGTGGTCCGCGCCGCGTCGATCCACGCCAGCGCGTCGGCCTTGAGGGTTGGGCTATAGGCGGCCCAGCCCGCCTGTGCCCCGGTCTCTTCCAGCGCCTGTGCGAGATCGTCGGGCAGGTGCAATTCGCTGCTCATCAATGCGCCTCGGCCCAATTGGCACCCACACCGGCATCGACGATCAGCTTCACGTCGAGCTTCACCACCGGATCATTGGCATTCTCCATCACCTCGCGCGCGGCGGCGATCAGCGCGTCTTCGGCGCCCTTTTCGACCTCGAAAAGCAGTTCATCGTGCACCTGCAACAGCATGGTCGCGGGCAGGTCGGCGATGACCTCGGGCATCCGCACCATGGCGCGGCGGATCACATCTGCGGCGGTGCCTTGGATCGGCGCGTTGATCGCGGCGCGGGCGGCGAACCCGGCCTGCGGACCCTTGGCACCGATGTTGGGCGTGTTGATCTTGCGGCCAAAGAGCGTCTGCACATAGCCATGCTCTTTCGCAAAAGCCTTGGTGTCGTCCATATAGGTCCGGATGCCGGGGAACCGCTCGAAATAGCGGTCGATGAAACCCTGTGCCTCGGCCCGCGGGATGCGCAGATTGCGGGCCAGGCCGAAGCCCGAGATGCCGTAGATCACGCCAAAGTTGATCGCCTTGGCGTTGCGGCGAATCTCAGGGGTCATCTGGTCCATCGGCACGTCGAACATCTCCGACGCGGTCATGGCGTGGATGTCGTCGCCGCGGTGAAACGCCTCCTTCAGCGCGTCGATCTGGGCGATATGCGCAAGGATGCGCAGCTCGATCTGGCTGTAGTCCAGCGCCACCAGCACCTTGCCCTCGGGGGCGACGAAAGCCTCGCGGATGCGGCGGCCCTCCTCAGAGCGGATCGGGATGTTTTGCAAGTTCGGATCGGTCGAGGCAAGCCGCCCGGTCGCCGCCCCGGCGATGGAATAGCAGGTGTGCACCCGGCCCGTCTCGGCGTTCACATGGTCTTGCAGCGCGTCGGTATAGGTCGATTTCAGCTTCGACAACTGCCGCCAGTCCAGCACCCGACGGGCGAGGTCATGTTCGGTCGCCAGATCCTCCAGCACGTCGGCGCCGGTGGAATATTTGCCGGTCTTGCCCTTCTTGCCGCCCGGCAGCCCCATCTTGCCAAAGAGGATTTCGCCAAGCTGGGCGGGGGAGCCGACATTGAAGCTCTCGCCCGCCAACTCGTGAATATCCGCCTCCAGCCCGGCCATCTTCTGCGCAAAGGCGTTGGACATGCGGCTGAGCGTATCGCGGTCGACCTCGATGCCCGCCCGCTCCATCTGCGCCAGCACGGGCACCAGCGGGCGCTCCAGCGTTTCGTAGACCTTGGTGACCTCGGCGCGGTGCAGCTGCGGTTTGAAAAGCTGCCAAAGGCGCAGGGTGACATCGGCATCCTCGGCGGCATAGGCGACGGCATCGGCCAGCGGCACCTTGTCGAAGGTCACGGCGGATTTGCCGCTGCCCAAAAGCGGCTTGATCGGCATCGGTGTGTGACCGAGATAGCGCTCGGAAAGCGTGTCCATCCCATGCCCGTGCAGGCCCGCGTGCATCGCGTAGGACATCAGCATGGTGTCGTCGATGGGTGCAACCGCGATGCCCAGTTGGGCGAAAATCTTGCTGTCGTATTTCATGTTCTGCCCGATCTTGAGGATCGCGGGATCCTCCAGCATCGGGGTCAGCAGTTGCAGCGCCTCTTCGATCGGCATCTGACCGGGGGCCAGCCCCTCTCCGCCAAAGAGGTCATCGTCGCGGCTGGCTTTATGGGTCAGCGGAATGTAGCAGGCCTGCCCGGGCTCCACGGCCAGCGAAACGCCGACCAGTTCCGCGGTCATCTCATTGAGGCCGGTGGTCTCGGTGTCTACCGCGACATAGCCCCGCTCGTAAATTCGGTTGAGCCAGACGCGCAGCGCTTCGGCGTCGCTGACCTGTTCGTACTGGCTGTGGTCAAAGGCCACCTCGGCCACCTGTGGCGCATCGGCCACGGCGGGGGCGGGCGCGTCGGGGATGGCCGGGGCCTCGCGGCCCAGCACCTCGGCCACGCGTTTCGACAGGGTGCGGAACTCCATCTCGGACAAGAAGCCCAGAAGGCGGTCCGCATCGGGATCGCGCACTTCGAGATCGTCGATGGTGAAGTCGAGCGGCGTGTTTTCATCCAGCAGGACAAGATTGCGGCTCAGGCGGATTTGTTCGGCGTGGTCGATCAGGGTCTGCCGGCGCTTGGGCTGTTTGATCTCACCCGCGCGTTCCAGGAGCGCATCCAGATCACCGTATTCGTTGATCAAAAGCGCGGCTGTCTTGATCCCGATGCCGGGCGCGCCGGGCACGTTGTCGACCGAATCGCCCGCCAGCGCTTGCACGTCGACCACGCGTTCGGGATAGACGCCGAACTTCTCGAACACCCCATCGCGGTCGATGGTCTTGTTTTTCATTGCGTCGAGCATTTCGACCCCGTCGCCCACAAGCTGCATCAGATCCTTGTCGGAGCTGATAATGGTGCAACGCCCCCCGGCGGCGCGGGCCTGCACGGCGAGGGTGGCGATAATGTCATCGGCCTCATAGCCCTCAAGCTCTTTGCAGGCGATGTTGAAGGCTTCGGTCGCGGTGCGGGTCAGCGTGATCTGCGGGCGCAGGTCTTCGGGCATCGCATCGCGGTTGGCCTTGTACTGGTCATACATGTCGTTGCGGAAGGTGTGGCTGCCCTTGTCGAAGATCACGGCGACATGGGTGGGCGCGTTGGGGCCGGTGTTGCCCTCGACATAGCGGTGCAGCATGTTGCAGAACCCGGCGACCGCGCCGATGGGCAGACCATCGGATTTGCGCGTCAGCGGCGGCAGGGCGTGATAGGCGCGAAAAATGAAGGCAGAGCCGTCGATCAGATGCAGGTGGTGGCCTTTGCCGAATGTCATAGGAATGCTCCGCTGGATTGGCGACCCTTTTGCCACGAAGCATGGCCCACGGCCAGACGCCATTGCGCCGCGCGGGCAGGTTCGTGCCGTCGGTTCAGATGTTCAGATGGGGGCCGGAAAGGTTCAGACTTTGCCTTCGAAATCCGCATGGACGAATTTGCAGTCGCAATAGCCGCATTCGACCCAGCCGCGCTCTTGGGGGATTTGCAGCCAGACGCGCGGGTGGCCAAGCGCGCCTTCGCTGCCGTCGCAGGCCACGCGCCAAGTGTTCACGATGCGGGTTTCGGGCGCTTGCAGGGTCATGGAGTTGGTCCTCGGCTCAGGCGAAAGTTGCCACTCGTTATGACCAAAGCGGGCGCGCGGGGCAAGGGCTCAGCGCGGGAATGGAAGGCTTGTGCACAAAGTGGTTCAAGTGCCAGCCCACAAGGGGTAAAAGGCGCTGAACAGCCACCAAGCCGGAGCAGCAGTCTGATGAGCGCCCCCAAACCTGTCGTATTGTGCATCCTTGACGGTTGGGGCCTGAGCGAGGTGCCCGAGGGCAACGCGCCCTTGCTGGCAAAGACGCCGAATTTCGACCGGATCATGCAGGCGGGGCCGCAGGCGCAGTTGATCACCCATGGCCCCGATGTGGGGCTGCCGCGCGGGCAGATGGGCAATTCCGAGGTCGGCCACACCAATATCGGCGCGGGCCGGGTGGTGGCGATGGATCTGGGGCAGATTGATCTGGCCATCGAAGAAGGCAGCTTTGCCGAGAATGGGCGCCTGCAAGATTTCATCGCCAAGCTCAAGGAAACCGGCGGCACGGCGCATCTGATGGGCGTCGTCTCGGACGGGGGGGTGCATGGGCATCTTAGCCATATGATCGCCGCCGCCCGCGCGCTGGATGCGGCGGGGCTGCCGGTGGTGATCCATGCGGTGACCGATGGGCGCGACGTGGCGCCCTCCTCTGCCCTTGGCTATTTCGAGACGCTGGAGGCGGCGCTGCCCGAGGCCGTGAAGATCGTCACCGTGACGGGGCGCTATTTCGCGATGGACCGCGACACCCGTTGGGACAGGGTCGGCAAGGCTTCGGCGGCGATCCTGCATGGCGAAGGGCAGGGGTTTCCCGATCCCCGCGCGGCGGTTGAGGCGGCCTATGGGCGTGGCGAGACCGATGAATTCATCACCGCCTGCGTGATCGAGGGCTACGCGGGGGCGGCATCCGGCGACGGGCTCTTCTGCCTCAACTTCCGCGCCGACCGCGCGCGGGAGATCATGGCGGCCTTGGGCGATCCGGGCTTTGACGCCTATGACACCGGCCCGCGCCCCGATTGGGCAGCGCTGATGGGCATGGCGGAATATTCCAAAGACCACGCCGCCTATATGACCACGATGTACCCCAAGCCGGACATCAAGAACACGCTTGGCGAATGGGTGGCGCAGCAGGGGCTGCGGCAGTTCCGGCTGGCCGAGACCGAGAAATATCCCCATGTGACCTTCTTCCTCAATGGCGGGGTTGAGACCCCGGCCACGGGGGAGGACCGCAACATGCCCAAATCGCCGAACGTGGCAACCTATGATCTGCAGCCCGAGATGTCCTCTGCCGAGGTGACGGACCAGTTCGTGCAGGCGATCGAGGCGGGCTATGACCTGATCGTGGTGAACTACGCCAATCCCGATATGGTCGGCCATACCGGCGATCTGGAGGCGGCGATTGCGGCCTGTGAGGCGGTGGATGCGGGGCTGGGCCGGGTGCTCAAGGCGCTGGAGGCCGCAGGCGGCGCGATGATCGTCACGGCGGATCACGGCAATTGCGAGATGATGATCGACCCCGAGACCGGCGGCGCACATACGGCCCATACGCTCAACCCCGTGCCGGTGGTGGCGGTGGGCGCGCCCGAAGGGGCGGCGCTGCGCGATGGGCGGCTGGCCGATCTGGCGCCCACGGTGCTCGATCTGATGGGCCTGCCGCAGCCCGAAGAAATGACCGGGAAAAGCCTGCTTTCATGAAACATCTTGCCGCGGCTGTCCTTTTTGCCTGTCTGCCCCTGATGGCTCAGGCGCAGGCCGATGAGGCCGCCGCGGAGGCACGCGCGGCGGCGACCGCCCTGGAGGCCGCATCGGCGCGGCTGGACCAAGCCGATGGTGCGCGCGACCGGGTCAAGGCGCTGACCGAGACGATTCAGGCCTTCGAGGCGGGGCTCGCGGCGATGCGGGCCGGGCTGCGGCAGGCCGCGATCAACGAGGCGCAGCTCAGCCGCAAGCTACAGGCGCGCGAGGGCGAGGTGGCGCAATTCTTGGGCGTCTTGCAAAGCATCGGCGGTGACCCGTCGCCCGTGGTGCTGCTGCACCCCGACGGCCCGATGGGCACCGCCCGTGCGGGCATGTTGCTGGCTGAATTGACGCCTGCGCTCAACGCCCGCGCCGATGCGCTGCGGCAGGACTATGAGGACATCAAGACCCTGCGCGCGCTCCAAACCGATGCGGCGCAGCGCCTGCAAGACGGGCTGACCGAGCTTCAGGCCGCACGCGCCGCGCTCAATCAGGCGATGGCCAACCGCACCGATCTGCCGATGCGCTTTACCGAAGACCCTGTGCGCACTGCGATCCTCATCGCCTCGACCGAGACGTTGGATGGTTTTGCCAGCGGCCTGTCCGAGATCACCACCGGCGCGGTTGAGCCTGCGCCGGTGAACCTCGAAGGGCAGGTGGGTGAGCTGCCCTTGCCCGCGCAGGGGCTGGTGATCCGCAAGGCCGGAGAGACGGATTCGGCGGGTGTGACACGGCCCGGGATGATCCTTGCCACCCGCCCGCGCGCCATCGTGACCAGCCCCTCGGCAGCGACGATCCGCTATGTCGGGCCGCTGCTCGATCTGGGCAATGTCGTGATCCTTGAGCCGCAGGTCGACACGCTTTTCGTACTGGCGGGGCTCGATGTGGTTTACGGTCAGGCCGGGCAGGTGATTGCCGGTGGCACGCCCATCGGGTTGATGGGCGGGCCGGAAAGCGGCACAACATCTCAGATGTCACCAAATGGTGAAGCCACTGGCACTGACCGGACGGAAACGCTCTATATAGAAGTCAGGCAAGACAACACACCTCAGGATCCGGCAGACTGGTTCCGCACCGACAAGGATGGATAGCAGATGAAGAAATTCGTGATGGCAGCCGTTGCAGGCACGGTGGCGGGAGTGGTCGCCACCACTCAGATCGCCGGGCCGCTGCTGGCGCAAGAGGCCGAGAAGACGACCAATGTTTACGAACAGCTTGATCTTTTCGGTGATATTTTCGAACGCATCCGCGCCCAATATGTCGAAGATGTCGATCCCGGCGACCTGATCGAAGCCGCGATCAACGGCATGCTCACCTCGCTTGATCCGCATTCGTCCTACCTGTCGCCGAAAGACGCCGAGAAGATGCGCGAACAGACGCGCGGTGAGTTTGGCGGTCTTGGCATCGAAGTCACCCAAGAGGAGGGTTTTGTCAAAGTCGTCTCGCCCATCGACGGCACGCCTGCCGCCGAAGCGGGGATCGAAGCGGGGGATTTCATCACCCATGTCGATGGTGAAAGCCTGCTGGGGCTTGGCCTCGACGACGCGGTCGAGATGATGCGCGGGCCGGTGGGGTCCGAGATCCTGATCACCGTGGTGCGGGAAGGGGAGCCTGAGCCCTTTGACGTCTCCATCGTGCGCGACACGATCCAATTGACCGCCGTGCGGGCCCGCACCGTGGGCGATACCGCCGTGCTGCGCCTGACCACCTTCAATGAGCAGACCTATCCGAAGATGAAGGAAGGGCTCGAGCAGCAGATCGAAGAGGCGGGCGGCATCGAGAACCTTAACGGCATCGTCATCGACATGCGCAACAACCCCGGTGGTTTGCTCAACCAAGCGATTGCCGTGTCGGATGCCTTTCTTGAGGAGGGCGAGATCGTCAGCACCCGGGGCCGTGACATCGAAGACGGTGACCGGGTGAACGCCACGCCGGGGGATCTGGCGATGGGCAAGCCGATCGTCGTGCTGATCAACGGCGGCTCTGCCTCGGCTTCCGAGATTGTCGCGGGCGCTTTGCAGGACCACCGCCGGGCCATCGTCATCGGCACCAAGAGCTTCGGCAAAGGCTCGGTTCAGACCGTCATGCCGCTGCGCGGGGAAGGGGCCATGCGCCTGACCACAGCACGTTACTACACGCCCTCGGGCCGGTCGATCCAAGCGCTTGGCGTATCGCCCGATATCGTCGTGGCCCAGCCCCCGGCGACACCCGAGACCGAGGAAGACGATGACGCATTGTCGGCACGCCCCCTCCGCTCCGAAGCCGATCTGCGGGGCCGGCTGAACAATGACAGCCTGACCGACGATCAGATCAAACAGATCGAAGACGACCGCGAAAAGGCCCGCAAGGCGGCAGAGCTGCGCGAAGAGGATTACCAACTGGCCTATGCCATCGACATCCTCAAAGGTCTGTCGGCTCTGGGTCCGAACGAGTGATGTCTTTCACATAAATGTACAAAGCCCCGCTGGAGACAGCGGGGCTTTTTGTTGGGCGCGGTGCCTGCGGGGCGGCGTTTCGCTTATTCCGTCTCGCGGCAATGCCGCCGAAAGGCGCGTTTCAGCATATCGAGTTCGGCGCGCAGCAGGTTCACCTCGGCCCGTATATCATCGCCGAGCGCTTCATCCGCGATCAGGGTCACATGACCCAAATGCGCCCCGCTGGCCGTTTCGGTGATGACGAGGGTCTGCACCCCATCGGCAATCGCCTCTGCCGGGACGGGGAAGGAAAGATGCCAGCGCCCTTCGGACCCTTCGGCCTCTAACGTGATATCCGTCACCTCCTTGCCCTCGTGGGACACGCTGATCTGCGGCGTCTCTGCGCCCTCTTCGGCGGTCAGCACGCCCTGCCAGACGCCTTGGCGCAGCACGGTTTTGGTCAGGTCATATCGGCTCATCACGGGGATCCTAGAACTGGGCGCGGGGGGAGCGGGAAAAAGTGAGGTCGCGCAGAACGATTTGGTTCATCTCCGGCCCTTCAAAGATCAGGTCGATCCATGCCGCCTCGATCCGCTTTTCGTTGAGCTTGCTATAGGCCAGATCGAATTCGACGCTGATCTGTTCCTGACCGACGGGCAGTTCGCGGACGATCTGTTCGGTGTTCGGCCCGTGGCGGATGTTGAGCCGGGCAAAGATCTCCAGCGGGTGCTCGAATTGCACGATCGTATCCATGCGGATCAGGTGACGGCGTTTCAATCCGGTGATGGCCTCAAGCGGCAGATCGACCACCAGCGACAGGAATGACCCGTCGAATTTGAACACGTCGAGTTGCAGGCCAAAGGGGGCCAGATCGGCCTCGCGCAGGTTACGCAACTGGCGCAGGGTCAGTTCCGACTGCGCGCAATCGTGGAACAGGGTCACCTCTTCGCCCAGTTTGGATTTGGTCGCGACCGAGGACAGCCCCGGCGTGGCAAGCGGGCCACGCCACAACTCGGGCCGCCATGCCCAATCGGCGTTATGTGGTTTCGGGAACCCGCTGGCCCCGATGGCGGGCAGGGCAAGGCGGTCTTCGGCGCGGTGGATCAGCCGGTTCAGTTCAGCGCGCAGCAGTCGGGCGCGGCTGCGTTGGCGGCGTAGGGTGGCGAGGTCAGCCGTGGCCGCTGTGCGGGCCGCAACCGCCCAGCGTTGCAGCGCGCGGGCAAAGAGCTTGCCGTCAAGATATCCGCGGCGGAAGTTGACCATGGAGCTGCGCCTCTCGTTTGCCGGCAGTCTATGCAAGGCGGGGAGTTCGTTCAAATGAATAGCCCCCGTGATTGTTTACGGCCCCGGGCAGTGTTGCCGATATGGAAACAGCGAGCGGGTTAGCTGCCCGCGTCTGCGGGGGCCGCGCTTTTGTTGCGGCTTTGCTGGATCAGCTCTGCCACCAGCGCGCGGCCCTCTTCGGAAATGGCCCGGCTTTGCGGCGCGCCGTAGAGGGTGACGCTGGCGACATGGCCGCCGATCCGCGCCATGCCGCGCCAATGGCGGGGGGACATGCCCTCGGCGGGCACCGGCCCTAGGGCCACAAAGATCGACGCCCCCTCGATGCTACCGGCCTCTTGCAACTGGCTGAGCCCCGCCGCCTCGGCCACCTGTTGCGGTGTGGGCAGGGGCGCCTCGGCCTCGGCTTCGATCAGCGCGAGGGTGAGAATGCCGCGCGGCGCGGCGCTGACCACATCGGGCAGGCCAAGCGCATCGCAGCGCGCCATCAGCGCAAAGCGGCGTTTGAGGCTTTTGGGGTCGATGCAATAGCCCTGCGGCGGCACCACCTGCACCGCGCCCCCGGCCAAAGCTGTTTGCAGCAGCGGTTTCTCGGGGGTGGCGGCTCTGCCGCCAAAGGAAAAACCCTGACCGCCTTCGCAGGCGGACAGGGTGAGCATGGCAAGCGCCGCAAGCGGGCCTTTAGAGGTCCATGTAATCATGGGTCTCCGCCTTGGCGCCGGGATGTGTTACCGCGCCAAGGTAGGTGGGGCCGACGAGTTTCGCGTATTTCCACAGCGCGCCGCTTTCGTAATTGGTCGCGCGCGGCCCGGTCCACGCCTTGCGGCGCTCGGCCAGTTCCTCGTCCGTGAGGCTCACGGTGATGCTGCCCTTGACCGCGTCGAGGGTGATCATGTCGCCGTTCTTCAGCAGCGCGATGGGGCCGCCATGGGCCGCCTCGGGGCCGACATGGCCGACACAGAAGCCACGCGTCGCGCCCGAGAAGCGCCCGTCGGTGATCAGCGCCACCTTCTTGCCCATGCCCTGACCCGAAAGGGCTGCGGTGGTCGCCAGCATCTCGCGCATGCCGGGGCCGCCTGCCGGGCCTTCGTTGCGGATCACGAAGACATCGCCTTCGGAATAGGCGCGGTTCTGCACCGCCTCGAAGGCGTCCTGCTCGCACTCGAAGACCAGCGCGGGGCCGGTGAAGACGATGTCTTCCTCGGCCATGCCCGCGATCTTCACGATGGCGCCTTCGGGGGCGAGGTTGCCCTTCAGGCCCACGACGCCGCCGGTCTTGCTGATCGGGGCGGCGACCGAGTGGATCACCTTGCCGTCGGCCTCGCGGTCGATGCGGTCCAGTTCTTCGCCGATGGAGCGACCGGTGGCGGTCAGACAGTCGGTGTGCAAAAGCCCCGCCTTGCGCAGTTCCTTCATCACCACCGGCACGCCGCCGGCGTCGTAAAGATCCTTGGCCACGTATTGGCCGCCCGGCTTCATGTCGACGAAGTAAGGCGTGTCGCGGAAGATCTCGCAAACGTCTTCGAGGAAGAAGTCGATCCCGGCCTCATGGGCCATCGCCGGCAGGTGCAGGCCCGCGTTGGTCGAGCCACCGGTGCAGGCGACGATGCGCGCCGCGTTTTCAAAGGCTTCGCGGGTGCAGATGTCGCGGGCGCGGATGTTCTTCTCGATCAGGTTCATCACCGCGGCACCCGAAGCCTCGGCATAGGCGTCGCGGCTCTCGTAGGGCGCGGGCATGCCGGAGGAGTTCGGCAGCGCGAGGCCGATCGCCTCGGACACGCAGGCCATGGTGTTGGCGGTGAACTGGCCACCGCAGGCCCCGGCGGAGGGGCAGGCGACGCGTTCCAGCACATCGAGTGCTGCCTGCGACATGGAGCCGTTCTGGAAGCGGCCCACGGCTTCGAACATGTCCTGCACCGTAAGATCGCGAGAGGCGAAATCTTCCGGCACGTCGGCACCGGCGGGCGCCTTGCCCGGCAGGATCGAGCCGCCATAGAGGAAGACCGACGGCACGTTCAGCCGCAGCATCGCCATCATCATCCCCGGCAGCGACTTGTCGCAGCCCGCCAGCCCGACGATGGCGTCATAGCAATGGCCGCGCATGGTCAGTTCCACCGTGTCGGCAATCGCCTCACGCGAGGCCAGCGAAGAGCGCATGCCCTCGTGCCCCATCGCGATGCCGTCGGTGACGGTGATGGTGGTGAACTCGCGCGGGGTGCCCTGTTCGGAATGTACACCGACCTTCACCGCCTGCGCCTGACGGTTCAGCGCGATGTTGCAGGGGGCAGCTTCGTTCCAGCAGGTGGCGACGCCCACCAGCGGCTGGTGAATCTCTTCCTCGGTCATGCCCATGGCATAGTAGTAGGACCGGTGCGGCGCGCGGGCCGGGCCTTCGGTCACATGGCGGCTGGGCAGCCGGGATTTGTCGAAGCGGGGCGTGGTGGACATCGGTGGGCTCCTTGAAACGTCTCGAATGGAATAGAGGGGCGGCGGCTATGCTGCAAGGCTTTGGCGCGTATGAGGCGGGGGAACTGTTGTATTGCAGCGTGTTAGGGCATAGGTTCTGACCTTCTGGCAAGCGTGAAGGCCCAGCATATGCTCTGCAAGCACCACCCCCGATCTGAACGGCGTCGCTGATGAACTGGCGGCCCGATTACAGCGCTCACGCAGCCTTTGTCGCGCCTGCGCGGAGCGCCTCGGCACTGTGGCGTTTTTTGCTGGGGCTTTTCGTGGCGGTGGTGGCCTATGTCGCGCTGAACGAGCTTTACTTTCAGACGGTCTATGCGCTGGCGGGGGCGGCGGCCCCCTCGCTGCATGGCAACCTGCTGAAAGGCGCTACGCCGCAGGCCATGTATCTGCTGTTGTTCAGCTTTGGCACCATGGCGATGGCCGTTGCCGTGACCCTGCGGATCGTGCACCGGCGCAGCGCAGGGAGCCTTTTTGGTCTCCCGGGGCGGCTCTGGCCCAGCTTTCGCGCGGTCTCCGGGGCCATGTTGCTGCTGGGCGTCGCGCTGGCGGTCCTGCCGCCCTGGGACATGGGGGGCGAGTTGGCGCCGAACCTGCCCCTAAGCCGCTGGTTGCTGCTTTTGCCGCTGTCGCTGCTGGCCGTGCTGGTGCAGGTCAGCGCCGAAGAGATCGTCTTTCGCGGCTATGTGCAGCAGCAACTGGCGGCGCGGTTCAACTCGCCGCTGGTCTGGATGGTGCTGCCGTCGGCGCTGTTCGCGGCGGGCCATTACCTGCCCGCCGAGGCGGGAGAGAATGCGCTGATGGTGGCGCTTTGGGCCGGGGTCTTCGGCATCCTGATGGCGGACCTTACCGCGCGCTCCGGCTCGCTTGGGCCGGCCATCGCGGTGCATCTGTGGAACAATGTCTCGGCCATTCTCATTGTCTCTCTGCCGGATGATCTCTCGGGGCTGGCGCTCTATCTTACGCCCTTTTCGATGGATGACGCCGCGGCGTTGCGCTCATGGTTGCCGGTGGACTTCGCCTTGATGCTGGTCTCATGGCTGGCGGCACGGCTGGCGATACGCCGCTGATTGCAATTTCCCCATGCGGGGATTATCTGGGACGGAACCACAGCAGAGGCCTGCCAATGAACTGGATCACGAACTACGTCCGCCCGCGAATCAACTCGATCTTCTCGCGCCGCGAGACGCCGGACAATCTGTGGACCAAGTGTAACGAATGCGGCACCATGCTGTTTCACCGCGAGTTGGCGGACAATTTGAACGTCTGCACCAACTGCGGCCACCACATGCACATCAGCCCCCGCGCCCGCTTCAAGGCGCTGTTCGACGGTGGCATCTTTACCGAGGTAAAGGTTCCGGCGCCCACGCCCGACCCGCTGCACTTCAAAGACCAGAAGCGCTACCCCGACAGGATGAAGGCCGCGCAGAAGCAGACCGGCGAGCATGAGGCGATGCTGGTCGTCACCGGCGATATCGGCCGCACGCCGGTCGTCGCCTGCGCGCAGGACTTCTCCTTCATGGGCGGGTCGATGGGCATGTATGTCGGCAATGCGATCATTGCCGCCGCCGAAGAGGCGGTGAAGCTGAAACGCCCGCTGGTGCTGTTCTCTGCCGCCGGTGGCGCGCGGATGCAGGAGGGCATCCTCAGCCTGATGCAGATGCCGCGCACCACGGTCGCCGTGCAGATGCTGAAAGAGGCGGGGCTTCCTTATATCGTCGTGCTGACCCATCCCACCACCGGGGGCGTCACCGCGTCCTATGCGATGCTGGGCGACGTGCAGATCGCCGAGCCGAATGCGCTGATCTGCTTTGCCGGGCCGCGCGTGATCGAACAGACCATCCGTGAGAAACTGCCCGAGGGGTTCCAGCGGGCGGAATATCTACTCGACCACGGGATGCTCGACCGGGTGACCAAACGGACCGAGATGCGCGATGAGTTGATCACCATCATCCGCATGCTGATGGGCCTGCCGCCTGTCGTGCGCGGCGACCTGCCCGCCCCCGAAGAGCTTGAGGTGGCCGAAGCCGCCGCCGCCGTTCAGGCCGCAGCGGACCTGCCCGCCGAGACGCCCAAGAAGAAATGAGCACGCCTTCATCCGATGTCATCCTTGAACGGATGATGGCGCTGCACCCCAAGATCATCGACCTGACGCTTGACCGGATGTGGCGGCTGCTTGATGCTCTGGGCAATCCGCAGAATGACCTGCCGCCGGTGATCCATATCGCGGGCACCAATGGCAAAGGCTCGACCCAAGCGATGATCCGCGCAGGTCTGGAGGCGGCGGGAAAGACGGTGCACGCCTATACCTCGCCGCACCTCGCGCGGTTTCATGAGCGTATCCGGGTCGCAGGGGCATTGATCTCGGAGCCCGACCTCGCCGCCGTGCTGGACGAATGTCACGCGGCCAATGGCGGCAAAGAGATCACCTATTTCGAGATCACGACCTGCGCCGCGATCCTTGCCTTTTCGCGGGTGCCTGCCGATTACACGCTTCTTGAGGTGGGTCTTGGCGGGCGGCTCGACGCGACGAATGTGGTCGATCCCGCCCTGACCGTGATCACCCCGGTGTCGGTCGATCACCAGCAGTATCTTGGGGAAACTCTGGCCGAAATCGCGGGCGAAAAGGCGGGCATTATCAAGCGCCGCGTGCCCTGTGTGGTCGGCCCGCAGGAAGACCCCGCGCTTGAGGTGATGGAAGACCGCGCTGCGAAACTTGGCGCACCGCTCTTGGCCTATGGTCAGCAGTGGCATGTCGCACCCGAAGCCGGGCGCATGGTCTATCAGGATGAGCGCGGCCTGCTTGATCTGCCGCGCCCCAATCTGCCCGGTGACCACCAGATCATGAACGCCGGAGCCGCCCTGGCCGCGCTGCGCCAGCTTGGCGTCGACGCAGAGGCCTGTGAGGCTGCCGTGACGCAGGCGCAGTGGCCCGCGCGGATGCAACTGCTGTCAGACGGCCCGCTTGCCCGTATGGCGCCCGAGGGTGAATTGTGGCTCGACGGCGGCCACAACCCCGCGGCGGGGGCGGCTTTGGCGGCCACACTGGCCACCCTGCCGAAGCGCCCCACGCATCTGATATGCGGCATGTTGAACATCAAGGACATCGCCGGATACCTGCGCCCGTTGGCGGCAGAGGCGGCTAGCCTTACCGCCGTTTCGATCCCCGGCGAGGCGGCGACCCTGCCCGCCGAGGCGACGGCGAAAGCGGCGCGCGATGTGGGGTTTGAGACGGCAGAGGCCGAGACCGTCACGGCGGCGCTTAAGGCGATCATCGCCCGCGAACCCCATGCGCGTGTGCTGATCTGTGGCTCGCTCTACCTTGCCGGTAGCGTGTTGCGTGAAAACGTCTAATTAACCATATTTGGGTGTGCCGCTGCTGCGAGGTGCAGATGTGGTGTATCTTGGTCCACGGAAGTCTCCCCTTTCGAATTTGACCGAGGTGTCCCCATGCGCAATTTCAGCCGGTCCGCGCGTCACGATCAGGACGATGCACGGAAATTTCAATTTATCTTCATGGCCGTAGGTCTCGCCATTATCGCGGGCGGCCTGTGGTGGCTTTATGAGGTCGAACGGCCCTACCACCCTTTCCTGCAGGGCAATGACCTGCATATGCAGCCGGTCAGTGATTCCTGATCGGGCAGGAGGGGGCGGTCAGCGTCCCCAGTCTTCCCCCTGCATCTCTCGCAGGCGGGAGGCTGTACGCTCGAATTCAAAGGTGCCTTCACCTTCGAGGTAGAGCATTTCCGGCGCGGCGGCGGCGGAACAGATCAGCCGCACCTTTGCCTCGTAAAGGGCGTCGATCAGGGTGACGAAACGCTTGGCCTCGTTAAAGTTCGACCGGCCAAGGGTGGGGATGTTGTCCAGCAGCAGCACCCGCACGGCCTGCGCCAGCGCGAGGTAGTCCGCCGCGCCCAAGGGCTGGCCGCAGAGCGCGTGAAAACCCGCGCGGGCCATGCCGTTGTGATACTGCGGAATGGTCACTTCGCGGCCCTTGACGTGTAAGGTCAGCGGTTCGCCCTCGACGCCTGCAAGATCGTCCCAGACCGCGTCCATCGCGGCGTGGCTTTCGGCGTTGACGGGGGTGAAATAGACCTGCGACCCTGCCAGCCGGTCCTGGCGGTAGTCGGTCGGGCTGGCCAGTTCATGCACCACCATCCGCTCTTTGATAAGGTCGATGAAGGGCACAAAAACCTCGCGGTTGATGCCGTTTTTATAGAGGTCATCGGGCAGGCGGTTCGAGGTGGTGACCACCACGACGCCCGCGGCGAAGAGCGCTTCGAACAGGCGGCCCACGATCATCGCATCGGTGATGTCGGTAATCTGCATTTCGTCGAAAGCAAGCAGGCGCACGCTTTCCGCCACGTCCCGGGCCACGGGCGCGATGGCATCGTCAACGCCGGTCTTGCGGACTTCATGCATGGCGTTGTGGATTTCCTGCATGAAGGCGTGGAAATGCACGCGGCGCGCGGGCACGTCGGGCAGATGCGCCACGAACATGTCCATCAGCATGGATTTGCCGCGCCCGACACCGCCCCATAGGTACAGGCCCTTGGGCGGCTCTGGGGCCTTGCGGAAAAAGCTTTTCTTCGGCGGGTTGGCCAGCGCATCGCGGATGCGGTCGAACTCGGCCATGACGGTTTCTTGGGCCGGGTCGGCCTGTAGTTTGCCCTCGGCGACAAGCCGGGCATAGGTTTCGCGCATGTTGCTCATGGCGGGAGAGATAGCGTGCTGGTGGGGGAGAGGAAAGGTGGTCTTGTGAGAGGGCCATCGCCTGCCCGCGGGTTGGCGATCAGGCGGTGCGGGGGGCCACTTTATGGTGCAACCGTGATCTGCGCTCGCGAAGGCAGACCCGGCCTCACCCAAACGCCTACCCGGTCGCACCAAAGGTGCGCCCAGCATATTCTGGCACGCCTCTGGCGTGACGGGCAGGCAGGCGATGGCCCGGCGCCTGCGGCTTGATTTCGGGCCGGGTGGCAATATCGGCCGGGGGGCAGGCATGTGATGGCCCGGCGCCTGCTACTCGTTCCGGCCGGGTGGCACGCGCTACCCTTACCAGGCTGCAGGCCCCTTCTCGGCGAACTCATGCACTAGAAAGTCGATAAATGCCCGCACCTTGGGCTGGGTGAACCGGCCCGGCGGATAGACGGCGTAAATGCCCTGCGTTTCCAGCGGCAGATCGGGGATCGCGTCCTCGACCAACCCTTTCTCCATCGCATCGGCGTAGAGGAAGCTTGGCAGATAGGCGATCCCCAGCCCCGAAATCGCGGCGTTCAAAAGGCTCTGCCCGTCATTGACCGACAGCCAGCCCGCCGTGCGCACCTGCCGCTTTTCACCCGAGGGGGCGGTCAGTTTCCACACGTTGCCCGACGACTGGTTCGAGTAATGCAGCAGCTTGTGATTGTTCAGATCGTCGATCTTTTCCGGCCGCCCGTATTGCTCGAAATACTTCGGGCTGGCGATCATACGTTTGGTGGTCTCGGTCAGCTTGCGCGCGCGCAGGGTGCTGTCTTCCAGCTCCCCGATCCGCACGGCCATGTCGAAGCCTTCGGAGATCAACTCGACGTAGCGGTTGTTCAGCACCATGTTCACGGTGATATCCGGGAAGTCCTGCAAAAAGTCCGACAGCGCGGGCGAGAGGTGATTGACCCCGAAATCCGTCGCCACCGAAATGCGCAGCAGTCCCGAAGGCGCGGATTGCATCGAGGTGACCAGCGCATCCGCTTCGCCTGCGTCGTTCAGCACCCGGCGGGCGCGGTCGTAATAGGCGAGGCCAATCTCGGTGGGCGAGACGCGGCGGGTGGTGCGGTTCAGCAGCCGCGCGCCCAAGCGCGCCTCAAGCGAGGAGACATGCTTTGAGACGGCGGATTTCGAGATCCCCATCTTCTTGGCAGCATCGGTAAAGCCGCCTTGATCCACCACAGTGGCAAACGCTTCCATTTCCGTAAGGCGGTCCATTGCCTGTCCCTTCGCATTGATCTTGTTGCGGTCAGGTATGGGCGGCAATTCGGGCAGGATCGGGGCGGAGGCAAGACAGTCCCGTGGTCTTTGCGGGGATCGTTCATGGCATGGAAACGGCAGAACAATCCGTTTCCCCGCCCGTCACAGCCAGCGCAGCCATTTCAACACGGCCAGCATGATGGCGGCGAGGCCGACCATGGCAAGGCACAGGATCGCGAAGGCGCGCGGGTCGTCCACCCCCGGCATCCCGCCCACGTTCACGCCGAAGAGCCCCGTTAAGAACCCGAGCGGCAGGAACACGGCGGCAGCGATGGACAATACGTAGCCATGCCGCGCCTGTCGCTGCGCGACTTGGTTGTCGTGTTCGTCCTGTACGGTGACGATGCGTTCTTGCAGGGCGTCCAATTCCTCGACCACGATGGCGGTGCGGTTGGCCAGTTCGCGCAGCTTCATCGCGTCCACGTCCGGCACCAGCGGCAGGTCCAGCGTGGCCAGCCGCTCAAGCGCATGGCGCTGCGGGGCGAGGTAGCGTTCCAGCCGGATCGCACTGCGGCGGGTGACGGGCAGGTCTTTGGGGGGCGGAGTGCTATGGTCCTCCAGATCGGCCTCGTAAAAGGCCGTCCGGTCCGCCAGCCGCGCCACTTCGATCTGCACCCGCGCGGTCAGCCGAGAGACCAGCGCCTCGACAAAGGCCGAAGGCCGGGACGGCGCGTTGCTTTCGGCGGCCAGCGCGCGCAGCTCATCTATGGCAAAGACCCGGCGCATCCGCACGGTGATCACCACCGCATCCGTCACCCACATCCGGACCGAGACCATCTGGTCGGCCTGTTGCCCCTCGTTGAGGTTGATGCCTCGCAGGTTCAGGATCAGCCCGTCGTCATATTCGTCGCAGCGCGGGCGGGTTTCGGGTTGGAGTAATGCGCCCGCCGGGATCTCGGGCAGATGTTCGGCAAGCCATGGTTCCAGCGCCGGGTCGGCCATGTCGAAATGCCACCAACGGTAGCGCGCAGGCCCGGTAAGCTGGGTATCTTCGGGCACCGTGGTTGTGCCGTCATCGAATATGTCAAAGACGCAGAGGGGCATGGTCACCTATCGGCTGGCAAAGCGGTCAGGTGATTTTGCGGGTTGCGCGGGCCGGGTGCAAGGGCGCGCGCAGAGCGAAGGTTAGAGGGTCGCGGCCAGACGTGTGCCCTGATTGATCGCGCGTTTCGCGTCGAGTTCCGCCGCCACATCCGCGCCGCCGATCACGTGGCAGGTCTGCCCCCGCGCTTCCAGCGCATCGGCAAGGCTGCGTTCGGACAATTGCCCGGCGCAAAGCACGATGGTGTCGGCCTCGACCAGCGTGGGGTTCTCGCGCGCTTCGCCAAAGGAGATATGCAGGCCCGCGTCGTCGATCTGTTCGTAGTTCACACCCGCGATCATCTTGACGTTGCGCATGGTGAGCGAGGCGCGGTGAATCCAGCCCGTGGTCTTGCCCAGACCCTTGCCGGGCTTACTGGTCTTGCGTTGCAGCATGGTGATCTGCCGCGCGGGCGCCGGGGGTTGCGGCCCTTCGGGGGCGAGGCCGCTGCGGTGCTCGCCCGGGTCCGTGACACCCCATTCGCGCATCCACTCGGGCAGGTTCAGCGTGCTGCTCTCGCCGTCGTGGACCAGATGTTCGGAGACGTCGAAGCCGATCCCGCCCGCGCCGATCACCGCGACCCGCTGGCCGACCTTCGCCGAGCCGTTCAGCACGTCGATGTAGCTGACCACGTTGTCGCGGTCCTGACCGGGAATCTGCGGATCGCGCGGCATGACGCCGGTGGCGATGATGACCTCGTCGAAACCCGACAGCGCCTCGGCCGTTGCTTCGGTCTCAAGCTGCACGGTCACGCCATGCACGTCGAGCATGGTGCGGTACCAATCGACCAGACCCCAGAACTCCTCTTTCCCCGCCACCTGTTTGGCGAGGTTGAGCTGACCGCCGATCTCGCTCGCGCGGTCCATGAGGGTGACCTTGTGGCCGCGCTCCGCCGCCGTAATGGCTGCCGAGAGACCGGCAGGCCCGGCGCCGACAACGGCGATGGATTTGGGGCTCGCGGCGGGTTCGATCCGCAGCTCCGTTTCGTAACAGGCGCGCGGGTTGACAAGGCAGGTCGAGATCTTGCCACCGAAGGTGTGGTCGAGGCAGGCTTGGTTGCAGGCGATGCAGGGGGCGATCTGGTCGGCTTTGCCCGCCTTCGCCTTGGCGAGGAAATCGGCATCGGCCAGCATCGGGCGGGCGAGGCTCACCATGTCGGCGCAGCCCGTCGCAAGCACTTCTTCGGCCACTTGCGGCGTGTTGATCCGGTTCGAGGTGATGAGCGGGATGCCCACCTTGCCCATCAGCTTTTTCGTGACCCAAGCAAAGGCCGCTCGCGGGACCGAGGTGGCGATCGTGGGGATGCGCGCCTCGTGCCAGCCGATGCCGGTGTTGATGATATTGGCGCCTGCTTTTTCGACCTCTTGGGCCAGTTGCACGACCTCTTCGAAGGTCGAGCCGTTGGGCACGAGGTCGATCATCGACAGGCGGTAGATCAGGATGAAATCCTCGCCCACCGTTTCGCGCACCCGGCGCACCACCTCGAGCGGCAGGCGCATGCGGTTCTCGTAAGATCCGCCCCAGCGGTCCTCGCGTTTGTTGGTATGGGTGACGAGGAACTGGTTCAGGAAATAGCCCTCTGAGCCCATGATCTCGACCCCGTCATAGCCCGCCTCGCGGGCGCGCAGGGCGCAGGCGGCGATGTCGCTGATCTGTTTCTCGATGCCTTCCTCGTCCAGCTCCTTGGGCGCGAACATGGAGATCGGGGATTTTACCGCGCTCGGGGCCACGCATTCGGGGGTGAAGGCGTAGCGGCCCGCGTGCAGGATCTGCATGGCAATCTTGCCGCCCGCCTCATGCACCCGCTGGGTGATGATGCTGTGGTTGTCCACGTCCTTCTGGCTGACCATCATCGCTGCGCCATGCGCCACGGCGCCCTCGCGGTTCGGCCCGATGCCGCCCGTGACCATCAGCCCCACATCGCCCCGCGCCCGTGCTGCGTAGAACTCGGCCACGCGGTTCCAGTCGCCGGTCTCCTCCAACCCGGTGTGCATCGAGCCCATCAAAAGCCGGTTCTTCAGCGTGGTGAAACCCAGATCGAGCGGGGCAAGCAGGTGGGGATAGTCGGACATGGCTTTACCTTTCTGGGTGGGCTGGGTCACTGTGACACCACCGGAAACGGCAGGGCAAGTCACGCGAAACGCCGCGTCAAGGATGCGGCTGCCGAAACGTCAAAGCCGCAATGTGATCGCTTTGAGCCGCCCCGTGGTCGTGCTAACTCCGTCATGAACACCACTTAGGAGACCAGCCTTCATGACCCCCGAAGAGATTGCCAAACTGCCCTACCGCCCCTGCGTCGGCGTGATGCTGGTGAATGCCGAGGGGGAGGTCTTTGTCGGCCAGCGGCGCGACCGGGATCAGGACGCGTGGCAGATGCCCCAAGGCGGGGTCGACAAGGGCGAGGCCGCGCGCGATGCGGCCCTGCGCGAGTTGGAGGAGGAAACCGGCATCCCGCGCGATCTGGTGCGGATCGAAGCCGAGACGACAAGCTGGCTGCCCTATGATCTGCCCCATGATCTGGTGCCCAACATCTGGAGGGGCCGCTACCGGGGGCAGGAACAGAAATGGTTCCTCATGCGTTTTCTGGGGCAGGACGATCAGGTCAATATCCAGACGGCCGAACCTGAATTCTCGGAATGGCGCTGGATGCCCGCAGATCAACTGGTTGCGAATATCGTGCCGTTCAAACGCGCGGTCTATGCGGCGGTTCTTGAAGAGTTTGAGGAGAAGTTATGACACGGATCATCGCCTGCGCCCTCGCCACATTGGCCCCGCTGCCCGCGCTTGCGCTCAGTTGCCTGCCCCATTCGGTCGAGGCGACCTATCAGCGCGCGGCCAAGGCCGAGGAAAGCTATGTCGTGGTGCAGGGGCGTCTGACCTTTGATGCCAGCGCCCTGCCAAAGGGTGGCACCATTGGGATCAACCCACCCGAAGAGACGCCGATCCGGGCACAGATCAGTGGCAAGGCACTGTCGGAAGGGGGCTTTGACGTGCCCTTTGACCAGCCTTTGACGCTCAACGTTCAGTGTTTCGGCCCGTGGTGCGGCTCTGCCGAAGAGGGGGATGTTTTGGCCTTCCTCGAACGCAAGCCGGATGGGGCCTATGCGCTGGAAAGCAACCCCTGCGGGGGCGACCTCTTCGGCTCTCCGAAGCCTGCCGTGGTGGATAAGGTGATCGCCTGTTTCCAAGGGGCGGAGTGCACGCCGGTTCGGTGATCCGGCGGCAGTCTTATGCCTCGATAAGCGGCACTTGCGGTGCCGCGTCGCGCGGCAACAACCCCGTTAGGCGCGGATCGTCGTCAATCTCGACCTGACGGCGCACTGGGGTGAAACCTGACCGCACATAAAAGCCAAGCGCCTGCGGGCTGTCGTTGGTGCAAGTGTGCAGGTGCAACCGGGTGATTGGTTTTTCCCATGCCAGCGTGATCGCTTGGTTCATCAGATACCGCCCCGCGCCGCTGCCGATCAGCGCAGAGGTTAGCCCGAAATAGGCCAGCTCGCAGCTGCCGTCTTCGGCAAAGTTCAACTCGAGCAGCGCCTCATCCTTGCCATCGCGGGTCAGCGTATAGAAGTCCCGCGCCGGGTCTTGCAGCAGCGCGGTAAGGGCTGCGTCATCCAGCTTGAGCCGCCCGTACCAGAGCCAATCCATCCCGACGCGCCGGAAAATGTCGCGGAACCAGCCGGGCGTCGGTGTGACCTTCCGAAAGGCGACACCCTCAGGCAGGGGCACCTCCCGCAGGCTGGGTTTGGCGTCCATCTCAAGATGGGTCACCACCACGGCGAGTTTGCCGGGGGGGACATCGTGAAAGCCGGTCTCAATCATGGTCAGACCAGCCCTTCGGCCTTGAACAGGGCCATGATGTCAGTCTGGGGGCGGGGGCCGATGTGGCGGATCACCTCGCCCGCGCAAATGTTGCCCATGCGGCCACAGGTCTCAAGATCGCGGCCCGTGGCGAGGCCATAGAGGAAGCCCGCCGCGAATTGATCGCCCGCGCCCGTGGCATCCACCGGCACGACCTTTTCGACCGGCACGTCGACCCGTTCCGCGCCCCGGACCAATGTGACCCCGTCGCCTGACCGGGTGCAGACCACCAGCGGGCAAATCTCGGCGGTTTTGGCCAGTGCCGCTTCGGTATCGTCGGTTTCCCAGAGGGCGCGAATCTCGGCTTCTTTGCCGATGACATAGCCTAGATCGTTTTCGATCAGCGCGAGGAAGTCGTCGCGGTGACGCTCCACGCAGAAGGGGTCCGAGATGGCGATACCCGCCATGCCGCCGCCTGCCGTCGCGGCCCGGGCAGCCTCGCGAAAGGCGGTTTTGCCCGCCGCGTGGTCGAAGAGGTAGCCTTCGAGGAACATCAGCTTGGCCTTCTCCGTCACTGCCTGCGGCAAGTCTGCCGAGGTCAGCCCGGTCGAGATGCCGAGGTAGGTGTTCAGCGACCGCTCCCCATCGGGGGTGACGAAGATCATGCAGCGCGAGGTTGGGTTCTCCCCCTCGGCCACGGGGGCATTGACGAAGTCGATCCCGATATCGGTCATCGCCTTGGCATAGAACTGGCCCAACTCATCATCGCGCACCCGCCCGATAAAGGCGGTCTTAAGGCCCAGCGCGCCCGCGCCCGCGACCGTATTGGCGACCGAGCCGCCCGGCGTCTGCACCCGGTCTTGCATCGCGGCATAGAGGTCTTCGGCGCGGTCACGTTCGATCAACTGCATGATGCCTTTTTCGATGCCGTTCTCGGCAAGGAAATTGTCATCAGCATGGGAGATCACGTCGACGACGGCGTTGCCGATGCCAACCACTTCGTATTGGGTCATTCTGTCTTGTCCTCGTATTGGCACAGGTCACGGATGATACAGGTGCGGCACAGCGGTTTGCGGGCTTTGCAATGATAGCGGCCATGCAGGATCAGCCAGTGATGGGCATGGCGCTGGAAGTCTGCGGGGATGTTGTCTTCGATAGCGCGCTCGACCGCGTCGACCGTCTTGCCCGGTGCGATCCCGGTGCGGTTGCCGACGCGGAAGATATGCGTGTCCACCGCCTGCGCGGGCTGGCCCCACCACATATTGAGCACCACATTCGCCGTTTTGCGCCCCACGCCCGGAAGCGATTGCAGCGCGGCGCGGGAGTTCGGCACCTCGCCGCCATAGTCATCCACAAGGATTTGGCTCAGCTTGATGACGTTCTTGGCCTTCTGACGGTAGAGGCCGATGGTCTTGATATGGTCAATCAGCCCCTCAAGCCCCAGATCGAGCATCTTTTGCGGCGTGTCGGCAATCTTGAACAGCTCGCGCGTCGCCTTATTGACGCCCGCGTCGGTCGATTGCGCGCTCAGCGCCACGGCGACGACAAGCGTATAGACATTCACATGTTCCAACTCGCCCTCGGGCTCAGGCTCGGCCTGTTGCAAACGTGCAAAGATCTCGCGGATGGTATGATAATCAAGTTGGCGGGCCATGGCTCAGGGTATGCGATGAATGGCGCGGCAGGGCAAGCGGCGGCGGGGCTTGGGCTGCGATGGCGCAAGAAACGGGTCGCGCGGGGGCAGGGGCGCGGCTAATCTTGCGGCATGACACAGATCGCAAAACTCTCTCCCGCGCCCGAAGATCAGGGATACCACTATCAGGTGATGCGCCGCGCCATCGCCCTGATCGACGAGGCCGAAGACCCCAAGCAACTCGATTGGATCGCGGGCGAAATGGGCATGTCCGCCGCCCATTTCCAACGGCTGTTCTCGCGCTGGGTGGGGGTCTCGCCCAAGCGTTACCAGCAGTATCTGATGCTGGATCAGGCCAAGGTCATGCTGCGCGACCGTTTCACCACGCTGGCGGCGGCGCATGAACTGGGGCTCTCGGGTGGCGGGCGGTTACATGACCTCTTCCTGCGCTGGGAGGCGATGAGCCCCGGTGAGTTTGCCCGCAAGGGGGCGGGGCTGACGATCTATTGGGGCCGGTTCGACAGCCCCTTCGGTCCGACACTGGTGATGGGCACCGACAAGGGCATCTGCGGGCTCGCGCTGTCGTCGGAAGTGGGGGAGGATGCGGCGATGGCGGATCTTTGTGGCCGCTGGCCGCTCGCCGATTTCGTGGAGGCCCCCGCGCGGTTGCAGGCATGGGTCGACGCGGCCTTTGGGCGGCGGAAAGACCCCGAGACGAAGGCGCCGCTCTACCTCATCGGTGCGCCGTTTCAGATCAAGGTCTGGGAGGCGTTGCTGAGCATTCCCTCGGGGCAGGTGACCACCTATTCCGAAATCGCACAGAGCATCGGCAGCCCCCGCGCCGTGCGTGCCGTGGGCACGGCAGTTGGGCGCAATCCGGTGAGTTGGCTGATCCCCTGTCACCGGGCGCTGCGCAAAAGCGGGGGCTTGGGCGGCTACCACTGGGGCTTGCCGGTGAAACGCGCCATGCTCGCCTTCGAGGCGGCGCGGGCAGAGGCGCAAACGGCTCCCTCTGGGCGGGTTTCTGCCGAATAACGGTTATATGTAATGTTCGTGGGAACTTTGCGTGCCTATATTGCGTTCACGTCAAGATGCCCCGCCCGAACGGGGCCGCAAAGATGAAGGCAGTAGACATGATTTCTTCGAAGATGACTTTGGCCGCCGCTCTGGCTGGCGCGATGACACTGGGTGCCTGTACGCAGCCGATGCAACCCGGCAATGGCGATCCCAACCAGCGGACCAAGAATGGCGCTTTGATCGGTGCGGGCGTCGGGGCCCTTGCCGGTGCGATTTCCGAAGGTGACGGCAAAGGCGCGCTGAAGGGCGCTTTGATCGGCGGCACCATCGGTGCAGGCGTCGGCTATTCGCTCGATAAACAAGAGGCCGAGCTGCGCGCCGCGATGGACAGCCGTGTGGTGATCACCAACACCGGCGACCGTCTGATCGTAACCCTGCCGCAAGATATCCTCTTTGCGACCGACAGCACCAGCGTATCGCCCGCCCTGCGCGACGATCTGGCCGCGTTGGCGCAGAACGTGAACATCTATCAGAGCTCCACCCTGCAAGTCGTCGGCCACACCGACAGCGATGGCGAAGCGGCCTATAACCAGCAGCTTTCCGAGCGTCGCGCGCAGGCCGTGGGCAACATCCTTCTGTCCAACGGCGTGCCGCAGCAGCGTTTGCAGACATTCGGCCGTGGCGAAAGCCAGCCCGTGGCAAGCAACCTGAGCGCCGCCGGCAAAGCGCAAAACCGCCGGGTCGAGATCGTGATCCTGCCCAACGCGCGCTAAACCGCACGTTGCGAGTGACAGAGAACCCCGGCCACTGGCCGGGGTTTTTTGTTGGCCTAAAGGTTGTCCTCGACCCTGAAACCCTCGGGGATGGCATCGCGCCCTTCGAGCAGAAGATCGGCCATCACCCCTGCCACTTTCGGGGCCATGCCGAAGCCGATTTTGAAGCCGCCGTTGGCGATGTAATGCCCCGGCTTGCCCGGCCACGGCCCCAGCATTGGCGCGCGGCTGCGGCTGCGCGGGCGCAGCCCGGCCCAGCGTTCGACGATCGGCGCGTCTTGCAACGTGGGCACCGCCGCGCGGGCCTTGGCGATCACCGTGTCGAGCTGTGCATCGGTGCCGTCAGGGCTGTCATATTCTCGCTCAGTGGTGCCGCCCACAGCCACCGTGCCATCCAGATGCGGGATCACATGGACCCCATCGGCAAAAAGCTGCGCCGCGCCGCTCCGGTCCAGCCGCAAGAGCGCGGCTTGCCCTTTGATGCCCGCGCCGACCAAACGCGGATGGCCCGCATTCAGCGCCTCCAGCCCCGCGACCCCAGTGGCCCAGAGGGTCAGACCCTTCTCGGGCGCCTCGGCCACGATCTCAACGCCTTTGGCCGCCAGCGCCGCGACCAGTGCCGCACAGGCCTGGTGCGGGTGGACGAGGGCGCTTAGCGTGTCGCGGATCAGCCAGCCCGTGGGGCTCTGCGGGGCCCAGTCGCTGCCCTCGGCGCGGATCAGCTCCCACCGGGCGCGGCCTTGCCAAAGCTCGGCTGCCGTGTCCTGCCGCTGCCGCGCCAGCGCGAGGGCTGCGTCATCTGCCACCGGCTGCAACCGCCCGCTGCGGATATAGCCGGGCGCGCGACCGCCCACGGCCTCGACCTCGGCCCAGAAGGCTTCGGCGCTGAGCAGGCTTTCCAGTTGAAAGGCTTTCTTGGCGTTCCAATTTTCCGGCACATGCGGCGCCAGCGCGCCCACGATCCCGCCCGACGCCCCCGCCGCCGGTCCTGACGGATCGACCACACGCACTGCCGCCCCGCGCCGGACGCAGGCCCAAGCCACAGATAGGCCAAAAATTCCGGCCCCTCTTACGGTTACATCCACCATTGCCATTCCTCGCCAGCTTGCGCAGTGTCTGCGCGACTTCTTCCCCCTCTAGCAGGACGTGCCGTGCCAGACCAGAATGCCCAAATCACGTGGCGCGCGGGCCAAGTGCCCGTCTCGACCCAGTTCGATGACCCCTACTTCAGCTTGGAGGATGGCGCGGCTGAGACGGCCTATGTCTTTCTGGCGGGCAATGATCTGCCCGAGCGGTTTCGCCCCGGCTTTCACATTGCCGAGCTTGGCTTTGGCACCGGGCTGAACCTGCTGCTGGCTTGGGATGCGTGGAGGCGGGCGGGCCATGACGGGCCGCTGCATTTTACAAGTTTCGAAGCCTACCCGATGCGGCCTGAGGATATGGCGCAGGCCCATGCGGCTTTTCCCGCGCTCGACGGGCGGCGCGATGCGCTGACGGCGGCGTGGGATGGCACGGGTGGCGTGTTGGAACTGCCCGGCCTGCGGGCCGAGATCATCATCGGAGACGCACGCCAGACCCTGCCTGCGTGGCAGGGTCTGGCCGATGCTTGGTTCCTTGATGGGTTTTCACCGGCCAAGAACCCGGAACTGTGGGGCGATGAACTGATGGCCGAGGTGGCACGCCATACCGCACCGGACGGCAGTGCGGCGACCTATACCGCCGCAGGCTTCGTGCGCCGGGCGCTCGCCGCGGGCGGTTTCGAGGTTGCCCGCATCCCCGGCTATGGCCGCAAGCGCCATATGACCCGCGCGCGGATGCCCGCATGAGCCAGTCCAACAACATCCCGCTCGGCATCATGCTGATGATCGCCACGACGATGGTCTTTGCCGTTCAAGACGGGCTCTCGCGCCATTTGGCCGAGAATTACAACGTGCTGATGGTGGTGATGATCCGCTATTGGTTTTTCGCGGCCTTCGTCATCGCACTGGCGCTGCGCAAGGCGGGCGGCATCCGCCGCGCCGCCGCCACGACACAGCCTGCGGTGCAAATCCTGCGCGGCGTGCTGCTTTCGGCGCAGATTTGCACCATGGTGCTGGGCTTCACCATTCTGGGGCTGGTCGAGAGCCATGCGGTCTTTACCTGCTACCCGCTTCTGGTGGCGGCGCTTTCTGGTCCGATCTTGGGCGAGAAAGTCGGCTGGCGGCGGTGGGCGGCGATTGGTGTGGGCTTTGTCGGGGTGCTGGTGATCCTGCAACCCGGGCTTCGGGTGGTGGAACCGGCCGCCGCGATCCCGCTGGCTGGGGCGGCGATGTTCGCGGTCTATGGCCTGCTGACCCGCTATGTCGCGCGGCGCGACACGACGGCGACGAGTTTCTTTTGGACCGGCGTCACCGGCGCGGCGGTCATGACGGCGGTGGGCATCTGGTTTTGGGAGCCGATGACGCCGGGCAACTGGCTGTTGATGGGCACGCTTTGCATCACCGGGGTCACGGGCCATTGGCTGCTGATCCGCTGCTACGAGGTGGCCGAGGCCAGCGCGGTGCAGCCCTTTGCCTATACGCAGCTGATCTTTACCGTGATCATCGGACTGTCGGTCTTCAACGAGGTGCTGCGCCCCAGCGTGGTGCTGGGCGCGGGCATGATCGTGGCGGCGGGGCTGTTCACCCTATGGCGCGAACGCCTTCAACGTCGACCCGGTTAACTCTTCGCTAAAGGGGATCGGCAGCGGGTCTTTGCCCAGACGGGCGCGATAGACCGGCAGGCTTTCGGTCACCCGCATGACGTAGTTCTGCGTCTCGCGAAAAGGGATCATTTCGATCCAATCGACGATGTCGATCTCGCCTTTGCGCGGGTCGCCATAGGTCGACATCCAGCGGCGCGGGCGGCTGGGGCCAGCGTTATAGGCCGCCGACATCATGGAGACATTGCCGTCCAAAAGTCCGGCCATCTGCGACAGATAGGTCGCGCCGAGCCGCGCGTTGTAATCGGGGTCGGCGGTCAGCCGGTCCGTCGTGTGCTGGCCTGAGATGCCCAGATCGCGCGCCACGTCCCGCGCCGTGGCCGGCATGATCTGCATCAAACCCCGCGCGCCGACGCCGCTTTGCACATTGGGGTCGAATTCGCTTTCACGCCGCGCGATGGCGAGGGTCATCTCGGTCGCCATTGGCAGGTCTTTCTCCACCAGACTGTGCAGCGCATAATAGGGGGCGGGCACCTCCAGCCCGCGCTGCGCCGCGCGTTTGCCGATCATCACCGCGATATGAGGCTGACCCACGTCGATGGCGGCTTGCCCCAGCAGAGCGATGTCTTCGGGGACGAGTTGCTCGGCCAAATGGGTCCAGAACCGTTCGGCGGTGGAAAGCTCGCCCGAGGCTTGAAGCAGCAATCCAGCCTCGAACAGCGGCGCACGGGCCAGCGGGGAGCTGCGCCAGTCTTGATCAGGTGCCGCGCCTGCGAGCTTTTCGTCAAAGGGAATGCCGCCCCGTTCGGCGGCCAGCAACCCGTAGAAGGAGGTTTGGTATTTGGCTCCCATGGCATAGGCTTGAGCCGCGCCTTCGGCATCGCCCATCGCCTCCAACGCGCGGCCCTGCCAATAGCCTGCGCGGCCTTGGCTGATGGGGGAGTCCACGGCAGTGTCGTGGCTCTGGAAATGGCCCAGAGCGGTGGTGGGGTCGCCCAAGAACCGCAGCGCGATATAGCCGGAGAGCCATTCGAGATCGGCATAGTCCGAGCCATCGGTCAGGAAATGCTGCGACGCGAGCCGGTAGGCCGTCTGCGCATCGCCATTGCGCATTTCATCCCGCGCCAAGGCGCGGCGGCGGTTGGCCCATTTGGGGGGCTGGCCCAGAGCGGCAGCCGAGGTCGAGCGCGCCAGCATCAAATCCTTGGCATCCTCGCGCAGCCCCTTGCGGATGCGCCATTCAAAGCGGTCATGCGCCAACCCCGGCGCATCGGATTTGGATGCAGGAAGCGCGTCGATCTTGGCGTTCACGTCGCTTTCCAGCTTTTGCAGGGCGATGCGGGTTTCGGCCAGCGCCTTATCGGCGCTTGAGACCAGATCGAACATCTGCCGCGCTTCGGAATGTTCGCGCTGCCAGAGCATCTCTTCCAGCCGAGCCGCGTGATGCGGGGCCAATAGGCTGCCATGCGCTTCGACAAACAGCGCCTGACTGGTGGCGTTCATCGGCATGGTGCGCCACGCCAACACGAGATTCGCCTCGGCCTCACCGCGCTGGCCGCTGTTGATCAGCGCCGCGGCATGGGCCAGCACGCCGCGCGGGGTCTGTGGCGCCATGGCCGAGAAGAATTCCAGAATATCGCTTTCGGATTGTTCGATGGCCGCTTCTTCGGTCTGTTTGCGCAGATATGCCTCACCGGGCCAGTCGGGTCTGCGGTTCAGGAAGTCGCGCGCGTCGGCATAGGTGCCCCGCCCGGCGCGCAGCCGGTGCCATTCGATCACATCGGCGGCGACCTGCCCATCACGGGCGGCCAGTGCCGCGGCGGCGTCCCAATTGCCGCTGCGCATCGCATCCATCGCCCAGCCCAAAGGCCGTGGCCGCTGCGCCTCCGCAGGCACGGTCAGGACAAAAACACTCATGAGGATCGCCATCAGGCGCGTCATCGCTTGCATTTCCTACGTCTCCGAGGCTAGAGCCTTGCAACATATGGCTTGGGCACCGTTTATCAAACCGTAGCGCCCGCAAAAGCCCTCATCCAGTCCGGTTTCCGCCGGCCAGCACTTAAGGAGCGTGCACATGTTCAAAGGCTCTCTGCCTGCCCTCGTCACGCCGTTTCGCAACGGCGCGCTGGATCTGGATACGCTCAAGAAACTTATCGAATGGCACATCGGCGAAGGGTCGAGCGGGCTTGTCCCCGTCGGCACCACCGGCGAATCCCCAACGCTGAGCCATGCCGAGCATGAGACCGTCGTCGAAGAGGTGGTCAAAGCCGTCGCGGGCCGCATTCCGGTCATCGCGGGCGCCGGGTCGAACAACACGGTCGAAAGCATCCGTCTTGCCCGCCATGCCGAGAAAGTCGGCGCGGATGCGCTGTTGGTGGTGACGCCCTATTACAACAAGCCGACGCAGCGCGGGCTGGTGGCGCATTTCACCGCCGTGCATGACTGCTGCGAGTTGCCGATCATCATCTACAATATCCCCGGCCGTTCGGTGGTGGATATGATGCCCGAAACGATGGGCGAACTGGCCCAGTTGCCGCGCATCGTCGGCGTCAAGGACGCCACCGGCGATCTGGCGCGCGTCTGCGATCAGCGCCTCGCCTGCGGCCCGGATTTCTGCCAACTCTCCGGCGAAGACGCCACGGCGCATGGGTTCAACGCCCAAGGCGGCGTCGGCTGCATCTCGGTCACCGCCAATGTCGCGCCGCGCCTTGTGGCGCAGATGCAGGCCGCCTGCCTTGCGGGCGACTATGCCAAGGCGCTTGAATTGCAGGACCGTCTGATGCCGCTGCACAAGGCGATCTTTACCGAGCCGGGGCTCGTGGGCGTGAAATACGCCATGTCGCGTCTCGACCTTTGCTCGGACGAGGTGCGCCTGCCGCTCACGGAGCTGACCGACCCGACCAAGGAACTGGTCGATGCGGCCCTGCGCCATGCGGGTCTGATGAATTAAGCCTAATCTAAACGGGCTGGCCGATACGAAGAGGGGGTGGAGACACCCCCTCTTTTGCGTTCAGCGTTTGCCGTAGTAGAGGCCGACCACATGTTCGGCCTGGGCAAAGAACAGCCAGCGCGCGGTCAGCACCCCTGCCGCATGGCTGAGCACCGCAAGACCGGCGGCAAGGTGGTGAAACACGGGCGACAAGAGCAGCAGCAGCGGCAGCAGCACCATCAGCGCAATCGCGATCACCCGCAGTTTCAGCGCATGTTTGCGCCCGATCTGATAGACGAATTCCCGCAACAGGTAGTTGGTGCCGGTATGGGGCGGCTCAAAGGCGCGGACGCTGCCCCGCGTTCCCAGCCGCGTCGCGCTCGCAATATCGCTGGCGGAGGCGGCAAACGCCCGATCCCCGTGCCACCATGTGGCGATCTGCACCGCCCCGGCGAGCGCCAGCAGGATCATCGCCGCCGTCACCTGCCCCGCCAGCAGGGCACCGCCCGCGATGCTGAGCGATAGGAAATTCAGCGGCGTCATGACGCTATGCCAGCGCGGCACGGTTTTCATCTGGGTATAGATCATTGCCGTGGTCAGCACCGTCAGTAGCGACAGCGCCGCACCGATCACCCCCAAGGGCCAGAGCTGCGTGTCGTAAAACACCAACCCCGTGCCATAGGCTGCCATGGTCAACAAGGCCGCGACCGAGGCCCAAGCCTCCCGGCTGAGCCAAGAGCTGCGCCATTGGGTGAAGGCCTTGAGCGCGCGCTCTGGATGGCCAAGGTGAAAGGTCGAAGCGATCAGCCCGCCCACGGCCAAGAGATAGGCCAGCGCGAAGAAGACGAAAGCGACCCAGCCGGTCACCGCAGGCAGGCCGATCCCGAGCCACGCCAGCAGGCCAAAACCCATGCCCGACAGGCTGCTGAACAGGATAACGGAAGGCGCCGGATGCATCAGAGCTTCTCCAAAGTGCGGTCGAGCCAGCCGAGGAACCCCTTGGGGCCGCTGTCGATCGGGGCGAGGAAGGGGGCCAGCACGTCGATCTCGCCCTCGGGTGGGCCAAGCGTGTCGCGCGGCCGCGGCGGGAGGTATTTGTTGACCGGTTTCGTGCCCTGTTCGGGCATCAGGTCCACGCCGCCACGCTCTGCCACCAACTGGCTGACCGCGCTGTCGGGATCGCCCAGGTCGCCGAAATGCCGCGCGCCCGCGGGGCAGGTGCGCACGCAGGCGGGCTGGCGGTCTTCTTCGGGCAGGTTCTCGTTGTAGATACGGTCGACGCAAAGGGTGCATTTCTTCATCACGCCCGCCGCCTGATCCATCTCGCGCGCGCCGTAGGGGCAGGCCCAGGCGCAAAGGCCGCAACCGATGCAATCGCTTTCATTGACCAGCACGATGCCGTCCTCGGCGCGCTTGTAGCTCGCGCCAGTGGGGCAAACGGTGACGCAGGGCGCGTCCTCGCAATGCAGGCAGGATTTGGGGAAATGGACCAGCTGCGCCGCGCCCGCCTCGGGTTGGACCTCGTAGCTGTGCACGCGGTTAAGGAAGGTGCCCGAAGGATCGCTGCCATAGGCGTCTTGGTCCGACAGGGGTGCGCCGTAATTCTCGGTGTTCCAGCCCTTGCAGGAGATCACGCAGGCATGACAGCCGACGCAGGTGTCGAGGTCGATCACGAGGCCGAGTTTGCGGTTGGTCTGTTGCGGTAGCGTCGTCATCTCTGGCGGTCCTGAAGGGCCGTTCTTGCGGCGTGGGGTGTCATTTGCCCACCTTCCACGCGATGTCGCGCGGCGCAGGCGGCACAGGGGAGCGTTGCGGCGGGATCTCCGGTTGAGCCTCGGCGGGGGGCGCGGTCTTTTCGATATGGACCTTGAGGTCGAACCACGCGGCCTGTCCGGTGATCGGGTCGGAGTTGGACCAGCGCAGGCCATCGCCCTTGGGCGGCAGAAGCTCGTGGATCAGGTGGTTGAGCAGGAAGCCCTTCGTCGCCTCCGGGGCATCCTTGTCCAGCGCCCATGCGCCTTTGCGTTTGCCGATGGCGTTCCATGTCCAGACGGTATGGGGGTTCAGTGCGGCCATCTCCATCACCGGCACGGTGATCCCGCCATGGGGCGAGGTCACGCGCGCCCAATCGCCGTCCTTCAGACCCTTTGCCCGCATGATCGCGGTGGGCAGGTAGAGCGGGTTGCGCCCATGCAACTGCCGCAGCCAAGCGTTCTGGCTGCCCCATGAATGATACATCGCCATGGGGCGTTGGGTGAGGGCGTGAACATCGTAGCCCTGCGTGCCCTCGGGGTCGCTTTCGTACCAATGCGGCAGCGGCGTCATGAACTGCTTGATGCGCGCGCGCAGATGCTCCGGGGGCTGGCGGTCGCCGTAGCCCTCGGCGGCCAGTTGGAAGCGGCGCAGCGGCTCCACGTAGAGCGAGAAGAGATAGGGCTGCGGTGCGTCATAAATCCCCATGCCCACGGCCCAGTCCTGATAGGCGGCGTTCCACGGTTTGTAGTACTGCGCCTCGGCGGGAATATGATGAGTCGAGAAGCCGCCGTTCTCGATGTAGCGGTCAATCTGCTCAGGGTTCGGGGCGCCGCGGCCGCTTTGACTGCCGTCTTCCCCTCGGAAACCGGCCAGCGGTCCGACACCGGGGCGGCGTTCGTGGGTGGTGATGTAATGCGCGTAGTCGCGGTATTTCTGACTGCCATCCTCGGTCACGAAACCGGGCATGTCCAGCCGCGCGCCAAGGTCGCAGAGCACCGATTGGAAGCCGCGCACATCGCGGTTGGGTTCCACCACCGGCCAGCGGATCGCGTCGGCGGCGGCATCGGCCTCGCTGATCGGGCGGTCCAGCAGCGAGATGCAGTCGTGACGCTCCAGATAGGTCGTGTCAGGCAGGATCAGGTCGGCATAGGCGACCATTTCCGACGAATAGGCGTCGGAATAGATGATGCGCGGGATCACGTAGTCGCCGTTCTCATCCGTATCGGTCAGCATCTCCATCACCCCGCCGGGGTTCATGGAGGAGTTCCACGACATGTTGGCCATATAGAGAAACAGCGTGTCGATCTTGTAGGGGTCGCCCGCGTGCGCATTTGAGATCACCATATGCATCAGCCCATGGGCCGACATCGGGTTCTCCCATGTAAACGCCTTGTCGATCCGCGCGGGACTGCCATCAGGGCACAGCGCCAGATCGTCGGGGCCTTGCACGAAACCCAGATGCGGCCCGTCGAGCGGCCCGCCGGGCGTGGCCTTGCAATGCGGTTTGGGATGCGCCGTGGCGGGTTTGGGGTAGGGCGGTTTGAAGCGGAAACCGCCCGGCACCTCCACGGTGCCGAGGAGGATTTGCAGCACATGCAGCGCGCGGCAGGTCTGGAAGCCGTTGGCATGGGCCGAGATGCCGCGCATGGCGTGGAAGGACACCGGGCGCCCGGTCATTTTCTCGTGCCGTTCGCCGCGGAAATCGGTCCAGGGCTGGTCGATCTCAAAGGCCTCGTCGAAGGCCACGCGCGCCAGTTCGGCGGCGATGGCGCGGATGCGCGGGGCGGGGATGCCGCAACGATCTGCCACGGCCTCGGGGGTGTAGGTCTCGCCGAGGTATTCTTCGGCCATCTGGTGGAACACCGGGCGATGCGTGATCCCGCCCGCGCGATAGGTGGCCGACAGGTCAGGGCGCACGCCGGGCTGGTCGAAGGGGGTGAGCTTGCGGGTCTTGCGGTCGATCACCAGCGCCTTGCCCTCCGCGTCGCGCAGTTGCAGGCCGAACTCGGGCGACTTCGGGTCGCCGTTCAGCAGCACCGGCGCGTCGGTGTAACGCGCGAGGTAGTCGAGATCGATGCGCCCGGCCTTCATCAGGCAGTGGATCAGCGACAGGATGAACAGCCCATCGGTGCCCGGCGTGATGCCGACCCAATCGTCAGCGATGGCGTTGTAGCCGGTGCGGATGGGGTTCACCCCGATCACCCGCGCGCCGCGCGCCTTCAGCTTGCCCAGCCCCATCTTGATCGGGTTGCTGTCGTGATCCTCGGCCACCCCGAACAGCATGAAAAGCTTGGTATGGTCCCAATCGGGCTGGCCGAACTCCCAGAAGGCGCCGCCCATGGTGTAGATCCCCGCCGTGGCCATGTTGACCGAGCAGAAGCCGCCGTGTGCCGCGTAGTTCGGCGTGCCGAAGGCCTGCGCCCAAAGCGAAGTGAAGCTCTGCGACTGGTCGCGCCCGGTGAAGAAGGCGAGTTTCTCCGGCGCCTCATGGCGCAGCGGCTCCAGCCAGTCGGTGGCGATCTGCAGCGCCTCCCCCCAGCTGATGTCCTCGAACTCACCCGAGCCGCGGGGGCCCACGCGTTTCATCGGGTTGCGCAGGCGCGCGGGGGAATTGTGCTGCATGATCCCCGCCGAGCCCTTGGCGCAGAGCACGCCGCGGTTCACCGGGTGGTCGCGGTTGCCCTCGATATAGGCGACCTTGCCCTTCTTCATATGCACGTTGATGCCGCAGCGGCAGGCGCACATGTAGCAGGTCGTGCGGCGGACCTCGTCCGAGACCTTGGGCGACAGATCGAGCGGCGGCTGGGAATGCGTCATGAGGGGGCGGGGGCTTTCAGCAGGGCAAGCGCTTGACGCGCGATATGTTTCTCTTCGGCGGCGGGGATGACCCATAAGGGAATATTTCCCGCCCAGCGAAGGTTTGCAAGAACCTTTTCCCTCACCTCGAAATCGTTCTCGCCAATCCCGCCGGTGAAGGCGATGCCGTCGAGCCCGCCCATGGCGGCGATCATCGACCCGGCCTGACGGGTGATCCAGTAGCAGAAATGTTCGCGGGCGAAGCGGGCACTTTCGCAGTCGCTCTCCGCCAATTGCCGCATGTCGGCGGTCTGGCCTGACAGGCCGAGCAACCCGCTTTCGTGGTGCAGCAATCTCTGCGTGGCTTTGAGCCCGAGATCGCCCACCAGATGCAGGACCGCGCCCGCGTCGATTTCGCCCGCGCGGGTGCCCATCGTCAGCCCGCCCAAGGGCGAGAACCCCATGGTCGTGGCCACCGATTGCCCTTCGTGGATCGCGCAAAGCGAGGCGCCATTGCCCAGATGCAGCGCCAGCAGGCGGTCGGGCAGGGGGGCGCCGGTTTGGGCGGTGAAATTCCGCACGAGGCTTTCGTAACTGATGCCGTGGAAGCCGTAGCGGCGCAGATCGGCGGTCGCGGGCCTTTCGGGCAGCGCGTAGCGCCGCGCGACTGCCGGGTTGGTGCGGTGAAAACCCGTGTCGAAGGCCGCGAATTGCGGCAGCTCGGGCATCAGCGCCGTCAGCGCGTCGATGGCGCTGAGGTGATGCGGATTGTGAAGCGGGGCCAGTGGCACGGCGGCGGCGATGGCGGCACGCACGGCGGGGGTGACCTCCGTCGTCTTGGCCAAGTCCGGGCCGCCATGCACCACGCGATGTGCGGCAGCGCTGAGGTCAGCGGAGGCGACCCCGGCGTCACGAAGTCCCGCCAGAATGGCGGTGAAGGCGGTGCGATGATCGGGCAGCGCAAGCGGCTTTGGCGGAGCCTTTCCCACACGCAGCGCGCCGGTCTGGCCGATGCCCTGCGCCTCGATCCGCAGGGTTTCAAACAGCCCGCCGTCAAAGACCGCCGCCTTGATCGACGACGACCCTGCATTGACGACGAGCACCAGCGCCATGGCTCAGACCCGTTGCGGGCGCATGTCATCCCGGCTGATCCCGGCGACGGAGACGGGTTTCTTCATCGCGTCGCGGCGGAAGGGCTCGCCCAGTTCCTGATTGAGCAGCACCTCGATGAAGGTGGTTTTGCTGTCATTCATCTGCGCCTTCATCGCGCGGTCGAGCGCCTCGGTCAGTTCCTCCATGGTCGAGACCTGAACGCCTTCGACCCCGCAGGCCTTGGCGATTCCGGCGTAAGAGACCTCCTGCGCCAGTTCGGTGCCGACGAAATTGTCGTCGAACCAAAGCGTCGTGTTCCGTTTCTCCGCGCCCCATTGGTAGTTGCGGAAGATCACCATGGTCACGGCGGGCCAGTCGTCGCGGTTCACGCTGACCATCTCGTTCATCGAAATGCCGAAGGCACCGTCGCCGGCAAAGCCCACCACGGGGGTGTCCGGGCAGGCGATCTTGGCGCCGCAGATCGCTGGGAAGCCGTAGCCGCAGGGGCCGAAAAGGCCGGGGGCGAGGTATTTGCGGCCCGCCTCAAAAGTCGGGTAGGCATTGCCGATGGCGCAATTGTTGCCGATGTCGGAACTGATGATCGCCTCGGTCGGCAGCGCCTTCTGGATCGCGCGCCATGCCATGCGCGGCGACATCTTTTCCGGCTCGCGGTGGCGCGCGCGTTCGTTCCATGTGGTGCCGGGGTCGTCGTCTTCGTGGTCCATCGAGGTCAGTTCCTGCGCCCATGCCGATTTGGTCTGGGCTATCACGTTGCGGCGTTCCTCGCGGCCCGCGTCACCGGCGCTATCGCTCAGCCGGTCGAGCAGGCTGCGGGCCACCTTGCCCGCATCGCCGACGATGCCGACACTCACTGGCTTGGTGAGGCCGATGCGGTCGGGGTTGATGTCGACTTGAATGATCTTGGCATCCCGCGGCCAATAGTCGATGCCGTAGCCCGGCAGGGTCGAGAAGGGGTTGAGCCGCGTGCCAAGCGCCAGCACCACGTCGGCCTTGGCGATCAACTCCATCGCCGCCTTGGACCCGTTGTACCCCAACGGTCCGACCGAGAGCGGGTGCGAGCCGGGGAAGGCGTCGTTGTGCTGATAGCCGCAGCAGACCGGGGCATCGAGCCGCTCGGCCAGTTTGCGGGCGTCGTCGATCGCGCCGCCGATTACCACACCCGCGCCATTCAGGATCACCGGGAATTTCGCCTTCGAGAGCAGTTCCGCCGCCTCGGCAATCGCCGTCTCCCCGCCCGAGGGGCGCTCGAACTCGACGATGGCGGGCAACTCGATGTCGATCACCTGCGTCCAGAAATCGCGGGGCACGTTGATCTGCGCGGGCGCGGAGTGGCGCTTGGCCTGCAGGATCACGCGGTTCAGCGTCTCCGCGATGCGGCTGGGGTCGCGGACCTCTTCCTGATAGGCGACCATGTCGCGGAACAGCGCCATCTGCTCGACCTCCTGAAAGCCGCCTTGGCCGATGGTCTTGTTCGCCGCCTGCGGGGTGACCAGCAAAAGCGGCGTGTGGTTCCAATAGGCGGTTTTCACCGGCGTCACGAAATTGGTGATGCCCGGCCCGTTTTGCGCCACCATCATCGACATCCGTCCCGAGGCGCGGGTGTAGCCATCGGCCATCATGCCCGAATTGCACTCATGCGCGCCGTCGTAAAAGGTGATCCCGGCGGCGGGGAAGAGGTCGGAAATCGGCATCATGGCCGAACCGATAATGCCAAAGGCCGTGTCGATCCCATGCATCTGAAGGGTTTTGACGAAGGCTTCTTCGGTGGTCATTTTCATCGCGCGATCCTTTGGGCATGGGGCAAAGCTCTCGGCAAATTACGGGCAGGTGCAGGCCGGGGTTAGGGCCAGAAATGCGCCAGCCCTAAGGCCAGATCAGCGCAGGCGGTCAATCTCTTGCGCGATCAGCCCGACGCCCTCTTCGATCCGCGCGGCGGGGATCGAAGAATAGGCCAGCCGGTAGTAGTTCGTGGCCCTTTCGGCCCCGGCGAAAAAGGCATGGCCCGGCTCCAGCAACACATCCTGGGCGCGCAGGTTCTCGGCCAGTTCCGCCGTGTCCACGCCCTCCGGTGCGCGCATCCAGAAGGACGATCCGCCATAGGCCCCCCGGCCCGACACGCGCAGACCATGGGTCTCTAGCGCCGCGTCCATGACCCGGCGGCGTTCGTGCAGCGCGAGCCCCATGCGGCGGATCTGGGCGTCGTAATGGCCGAGCGACAGGAAATAGGCGGCGGTGCGCTGGATATGCCCCGGCGGGTGCCGCAGGACCGAGGCGCGCAGCGCGCGGGCCTCCCGGATGAAGGGTTCGGACCCCACCAGATACCCCAGCCGCAGCCCCGGAAAGAGCGATTTGGAAAAGCTGCCGACATAGATCACCCGCCCCTCGTCATCGAGCGATTTAAGCGCGGGTGAGGCGGGTTTGAGAAAGGACATCTCGAACTCATAGTCATCCTCGACGATCAGCGCCTCCAGCGCGCGGGCGCGGGACAGCAGCGCGCGGCGGCGGTCCATCGGCATGGTCGCATTGGTCGGGCATTGATGGCTTGGGGTTGCGAAAATCACATCCGTATCGGGGGGGATCGCCTCGGGCGGGAGGCCGTCTTGATCCACCCGCACGGGCGTGATGTGGCAGCGGGATTGGCTGAGAATACCGCTCAGCGCCGGATAGCACGGGTCTTCAAGCACGGCGCGGCGGCGTTGGGTCAGCAGCACCTGCGCGGTCAGCCAAAGCGCGTTCTGCGCGCCAAGGGTGATAAGGATCTGCTCGGGCCGGGCCGAGACGCCACGCCGGGGCAGGATATGGCGGGCAATGAACTCGATCAGTTGCGGGTCGTCCTGATCGTAGTAATCGGTCGTCATCGAGGTGAAATCGCGCTGGCCAAGGGCTTGCAGGGCGCAAAGCCGCCAGTTGGCATGGTCAAAGAGCGTCGGGTCGGCTTGGCCATAGATGAAGGGGTAGCGGTAGCTGGCCCAATCCTGCGGTTTGGCGGCCAGCCCATTGGCGCTGAACCGCTGCCCGATGGCGCGGGTCCAGTCGATGGCATCATCCGCCTCGGCCCGGGGGGCGAAAGCGGGCGGAGCGGGCGCGTTGTCCGAGACGAAATACCCCGACCGCCCGCGCGAGGTGAGGTAATCATTCGCCAAAAGCTCGGTATAGGCGATGGTCACGGTGATCCGACTGACACCAAGATGCGCGGCGAGTCTGCGGGTCGAGGGCAGCTTCTCCCCCCGCTGGAACCGGCCCGAGAGGATGCCTTGGGCGATCATCTGCTGGATCTGCTGTTGCAGGGTGCCTTGCGCATCGGGGCGCAGGAAAAAGGTTTCGACGGGCAGGGCCATGGGGCGAGGTTAAGCTGGCCTTAGGGGGAGTTCAATCTGGCATTACGGCTGGCCCAATTTATCCCCCGGGGCCGCGCCCGCACTTCCGTTCGCTTGGCCCCTCGCCTAAAACGATCGCATGAGCATTTCCGCCCCCCTTTTGATCGCCGTGGACGGCGGTGGCACCGGTTGCCGTGCGGCCATCGGCACGCAGCGCGACGGTATCCTTGGCCGGGCCTCTGGCGGGCGGGCGAATATCGGCAATGACCCGGACCAGACACTTGTGAATATCCGCGCCACGGTCGAAGCGGCGGCGGTCTCGGCTGGGCTGCCTGCCGCGGCGCTTGCCGGGGCCACCGCCTTTCTCGGCCTCGCCGGGATGAACGTCGTCCGCGACGCAGCGCGGCTGCGCGCGGCGTTGCCCTATGCCCGGATCATCGCGGAGGATGACCGCCCCGCCTGCGTGGTCGGCGCGCTTGGCGAAGGCGCCAGGGGCTGGGTCTTGGCCATCGGCACCGGCACGATCGTCGCCGCCACGGATGGCGCGGCGTTTCGCTATGTCGGCAGCTGGGGGTTTCATCTGGCGGATCAGGGATCGGGCGCTTGGCTGGGGCGCGGGGCACTGGATCTGGCGTTGCAATGTCATGATGGGGTGTTGCCCCATAGCGACCTGACCCGCGCCTTGATGGCGGATTTCGGAGATGATCCTGAGGCTTTCGTGGCCTTCAGCCTGACGGCGCAGCCGGGGGATTATGCGGCATTCGCGCCCAAAGTCATCGCGGCGGCTGAGGCCGGGGACGATCACGCGCAGGCGTTGTTGCGGGAGGGTGCCGCCTATTACACCCGCGCGTTGAAGGCGCTGGATTTTGCGCCCGGCGATCCGCTTTGTCTGCTTGGCGGGGTCGGCCCGCATTACGCGCCTTTCCTGCCGGAAGACCATTTGGCTGGCCGGATCGCGGCGCGGGGCACGGCGCTGGACGGGGCGTTTCATCTGGCCTGCAAGGCCGCGGCGGAAGAGGTTCTGTGATGAGCGAGATCGCGAAGGTTTTCACCGGGGCGCAGATCCATGACGGCAAGCGGTTGCACCCCGGCAAGGTGCTGGCGCAGATGCAGGACGGCAGCCGCCGCATCCTCACCGCCGAAGAGGTGCCGCAGGGTGTTGCAACGCAGCGGTGTGCGGGCGGCGTGCTTTGCCCCGGCTTCGTCGATCTTCAGGTCAACGGCGGCGGCGGGGTGATGTTCAATGACAGCCCCGATGTGGCGACCCTGCGGCGGATGGCCGACGCGCATCGCAGCACTGGTGTCGCGGCGCTGCTGCCCACATTGATTACCGACACGCCCGAGAAGACCGAAGCGGCCATCGAGGCCGCTGTCGATGCCATCGCAGAAGGGGTGCCGGGCATCATTGGGCTACATCTGGAAGGCCCGCATCTGGCGCTTTCGCGCAAGGGCGCGCATGACGGGGCGCTGATCCGCCCGATGCGTGAAGCGGACCTCGCCCTGATCCTACGCGCCGCCGCGCGTCTGCCGAACCTTATGGTCACGGTCGCGCCGGAGAACACCAGCACCGCGCAGATCGCCGCGATGGCCGAGGCGGGGGTCATAGTCTCGCTTGGTCATAGCGATGCGGATTACGAGACTTGCATGGCGGCCTTCGACGCGGGCGCGGCCTGCGTGACCCATTTGTTCAACGCGATGAGCCAGATGGGCAATCGCGCGCCGGGGCTGGTCGGGGCGGCGCTGTCGCGGAAGGGGGGCCATGCGGGGCTGATCGCCGATGGTATCCACGTGCATCCCGCGACCATGCGCACCGCGCTGGCGGCCAAACCTTCGGGCATTTTCCTTGTCAGCGATGCCATGGCGACGGCGGGGTCGGATATCACGGGCTTCACCCTCAACGAGCGGGAGGTTTACCGTGCCGAGGGGCGGTTGACCTTGGCCGATGGCACGCTGGCGGGGGCGGATCTTGAAATGGGCCGCGCGGTGCATGTGCTGACCCATGCGGTGGGGGAGCCGCTGGAGGGGGCGCTCGCGCGGGCCACCTCGGGGCCGGTCGCGCTGTTGCGCAATGACATGGGGCTGGGCCGGATCGAACGGGCGGATCACCCCTTGGTGCTTTTCGATCCCGAAAGCGGCGCGGCGCGGGTGGTGGGCTAGCCCGCCACGAGGCGCCAAAAGAACACCGCGCTCATGCCGAACCCGATGGCGGCGATCAGCCAGCGGACGGTCTGTTTCGGCAAGGCCCGCGCCAAGGGCGCGCCAGCATAGCCGCCCGCCGTGGCCGCCAGCATCATCAGCAGCGCCTGCGGCCATGCGACCAGACCGGCCAGAGCAAAGACCGCCACGGAAATCGAGGAGAGCACGAAGCTCAGCCCGGTCTTGAGCCCGTTCATCCCGTGTAGATCGGTCATCCCCCAAAGCGCGAAGAGGGCCAGCAGAACGATGCCCAAACCCCCGTTGAAATAGCCGCCATAGACACTAACCACGAAAAGGCCGAGCGCGCCCTGAGGCGTCACAGAGCGGGCATGGGCGGCGGCGAAGGCGCGGATGCGGTCGCCCAGTAGAAACGCCAGCGTCGCCGCAAGCAGCAGGAAAGGTACGACGACGGAAAAGGCCGCGTTGGAAGAGATCAGAAGCAAGCCCGAGCCGACCACGCCGCCCGCCAGCGTGATAAGGCACAACCGCAGCAGGGCGCGGCGGTCGATGCAGCCAAGCTCGCGGCGAAAGCCAAGAGCGCCCGCAAGGTAGCCCGGAAACACCGCTACGGCGCTGGTCGCATTGGCGGCCACGGGGGGCATGCCGGTAAAGACCAGCGCGGGAAAGGTCAGAAAGGTGCCGCCCCCGGCGATGGTGTTCAACACCCCCGCGCCAAAGGCCGCGATCAGCAGGATCGCGATATCGGTTAATGTGGTCATGGTTCCTCCCCACGCCCTTGGGCGCTTGACCCCTGTTAGGATCAAATCATGCCGATGCCAAGATGGGGGAGAGGCGGAAACGAAAAAGGGCTCCGACCGATGGTCGAAGCCCTGATAACGCGAAAACGCGCGATGTCAGCCGATTACGGGCAAGCCGCGACGTAGCGCTGGCCATTGGCGTTCTGATAAACGCATTTGCCGGATTGTGTCTGGCCGATGTAGTTGCCAGCCGCCGCACCTGCGAGACCGCCGATGATTGCGCCTTGAACCTTGTCGTCACCGCCTGAAACAGCAGCACCTGTGGCTGCGCCGAGGGCTGCACCTGTCAGGGCACCTTGGCTGGGCGTGGTGCCGTTACAAGCGGCAAGCGTGGCGACCAGCGGAACGGCGATAAGGAATTTCTTCATGTCTTTCTCCCAAGTTACTCATTTGCCAACGCGGGGGGATTGGAAGAGGTTCCCGCGAAAGCGATGGATGTTAAGAAAAATTTTCAACGCGGATATGCGCGGAAATTTTCCATCTGTTGTCATGTTCGGGCAAGACAGGGATTTAGATAGACGAAGGCGGCACCGGGTCAACCGATGCCGCCTGTCACACGCCTGAAAGCGCGGTTTTATGCCGAAGTGAAAACCCGGTCCAATGCACCATCCACAGCGGCGATGATCTCATCAATATCATCGCGGGTGGCGATCAGCGCGGGCGAGAAACACAGGGTGTTGTTCTTGCCGGGCAGGGATCGGTTGGTGGCGCCGATGATCACCCCTTGGGCCATACAGTCCCCGACGACGGCCTGAATGCGCTTTTCCTCGACCGGGGCGCGGCTGTCGCGGTCGGTCACCAGTTCGGCCCCCAGAAACAGCCCCTTGCCGCGCACGTCGCCGATCACTTTATGCTTGTCGGCCAGCGCGTGAAGCTGCTCCAGCATGTAGTGGCCCATCTTGGTGGTGTTCTCGAGCAGGCCCTCGTCCTCAATAATGCGCATGTTCTCGATCCCCGCGGTCGGCCCCGCGGTGCAGCCGCCAAAGGTCGAGATGTCGCGGAAGTAGTTCAGCGGATCGCTGGCATCGTCCTTAAACATGTCGAAGACGGCGTCGGTCGTGACCAGACAAGCGATGGCGGCATAGCCCGAGGCCACACCCTTGGCCATGGTCACCATGTCGGGCTGCACGCCGTATTGCTGGTAGCCGAACCACGTGCCGGTGCGGCCCACGCCGCAGACGACCTCGTCGATATGCAGCAGGATGTCGTATTTGCGGCAGATCTCCTGCACGCGCTCCCAATAGCCTTCGGGCGGGGTGATGACGCCGCCGCCTGCCGTGACCGGCTCAAGACAGAGCGCGCCGACGGTTTCCGGTCCTTCGGCGAGGATCACCTTTTCGATCTGATCGGCGGCCCAGATGCCGTAGTTCTCCAGCGGGGCGCCGTCCTGCTCGAAGGCGCGATACTCAAGGCAGTGCGGCACCCGCACGAAGCCCGGCGCAAAGGGGCCGTATTGCGCGTTGCGCTCGTCCTGACCGCCGGCGGAGAGGCAGCCGATGGTGGTGCCATGGTAGTCGCGGTCGCGGTAGAGGATCTTGTGCTTCTTGCCGCCGTAGCGCTTATGCGCGATCTGGCGGACCATTTTGAAGGCTTTCTCATTCGCCTCGGAGCCGGAGTTGCAATAGTAGACGCGGTCCAGCCCCGGCATCTTGTCGAGCAGCTTCTCGGCGAAATGGGAGCCGGGGATCGAACCCGCGGAGCCCGCGAAATAGTTCAGCTTGATCAACTGGTCGCGCACGGCGTTGGCGATGCTCTCGCGGCCGTAGCCCACGTTCACCGTCCAGACCCCGCCCGAGACGGCGTCGAGGTGTTCCTTGCCCTTTTGGTCCCAGACCCGGATGCCGCGGCCTTCGACGATGATGCGCGGGTCGGTGGTTTCATAGGGTTTGTGCTGGCTCAGGTGGTGCCAGATATGCGCGCGGTCGGCTTCGACAACGCGGGAGATGTCGTTCTCGTTGAAATTGCCGTCCATGGGGCAAACCTTTCTCTACGGGTGGGTCGAGCCCACGAATGAAGCCCGCGCAAAGGCGGGAGATACTGTTCCAAGAACACCGCGAATGGATAGGATCCAGTAGTGCCAGTTTGCCCCCTTCGGTGAGGCCAGAGGGGGCGATTTCTTTCAGGAAATGGCGCGGGATGCAAAAACGCCGGGGTGAGGCCCCGGCGTTTGATCTTATTTCGATTTCGGGCCGCCCTTGCCGCCCTGTTTGCCGATCTTATTCGGCGGGGTGAAACGTTTGGACGGGTCGGAGGCCCGTTTGTAGGTCTTTTCGCCGCCCGGCGTGGTGGCCGAGGTGGTCGGTTTGCCTTTGCCCTTGCGCGGCGCAGCGCCCGCGGGCTTTTCCTTTTTCCAAACGGCCTTTGCCTTGGGCTTGCCGCTCGTGTCACCGCCCGATTTGGGCTTGGGCGTCGCGCCGGGTTTCATCGGGCTACGCTCGGTCTTGTGCGACTTTGGTGGGCGTTCGCCTTTTGGCGCGCGGGGTTTGTCGAATTTGGGCTTGTCGTATTTCGGCTTGTCGAAAGACGCGGCACCGGGGCCATCGCTGGATTTCGCGCGGGGTTTGCGCGGGGCGGGGGCGGCATCCGGGTCATAATCGCCGCGCGGTTTGCGGGGGCCGCGGTCGCCTTTGAAACCGCCGGGTTTCGGGCCGCGTTTGCTGCCGGGCTTGGGGCCGCGCGGCAGATCGGGCGCTTTGTCCAGCTTGGTCAGCACCACGCCGTCTTCCAGCTTCATGTCGCCGCCGAGCGCGTCGAGCAAGCCGGGCACCGAGGCTTCGGCCACCTCCACGAAACTGTGGCTGTCCTGCACGCGGATCGCGCCGATGTCGTCCTTGGTCAGGTCGCCCCGGCGGCAGAGCATCGGCAACAACATGCGCGGCTCGGCCCCATCCTTGCGCCCGGTGGAGATCGAGAACCAGACCGAAGGGCCGAAATCGCGGCGCGGCTTGTCCTCGCCCGGCGCGCCGGGGTCGCTCAGCTCTTCCGGGGCGGATTGCCGCTTGCGGTAGAGGTTGACGAAGGCGGTGGCCAATTGCTCGGCGCTGAATTTCTCGACCAGCGAGGTGACGAATTCCGCCGCATCCTCGGGCGCAGGCTCAACCCATGCGGAATCGGCCAGCAGGCGCGCCTCATCGGCGGCGTTCACTTCGGCGGCGGAGGGCGGGGCGGCCCATTCCACTTTCAGCTTGGCCCAGCCCAGAAGCCGGTTCGCCTTGCTGCGCATCTTGGGCGGTACGATCAGCGCCGAGACCCCCTTGCGCCCCGCGCGTCCGGTGCGGCCCGAACGGTGCAGCAGCGTGTCGGAGTTGCTGGGCAGGTCGGCGTGGATCACCAGTTCGAGGTTCGGCAGGTCGATGCCGCGGGCCGCCACATCCGTCGCGATACAGACACGGGCGCGCCCGTCGCGCAGCGCCTGCAGCGCATTGGTGCGCTCGGATTGCGTCAGCTCACCCGAGAGCGCCACGACCGAGAAGCCGCGGTTGGTGAAGCGCGTGGTCAGCCGCGCCACGGCGGCACGGGTGTTGCAAAAGACGATGGCGTTCTTGGCCTCGTAGAAGCGAAGCACGTTGATGATTGCGTTCTCGGTGCCGCGCGGATGCACGTTCAGCGCGCGGTATTCGATGTCGCTGTGCTGCTTGGTCTCGCCCACGGTGGTGATCCGCTGCGCGTCGCGCTGGTAGGATTGCGCCAGCTTGGCGATGGCCGCCGGCACCGTGGCCGAAAACAAGAGCGTCCGGCGCTCCTCGGGGGATTCCGACAGGATGAACTCAAGGTCTTCGCGAAAGCCGAGGTCGAGCATCTCGTCGGCCTCGTCCAGCACCACGGCGCGCAGGGAATCGAGGTCGATGTTGTTGCGCTTGATGTGGTCACACAGACGCCCCGGCGTGGCGACGACCACATGCGCGCCCCGCTCCAGCGCGCGGCGTTCGGTGCGGCTGTCCATGCCGCCGACACAGGTGGTGACCACCGCGCCCGCCTTGCCGTACAGCCATGTGAGCTCGCGGCTGACCTGCATGGCCAATTCGCGCGTGGGCGCGATGATCAGCGCCAGCGGTGCGCCCGCTTGGCCGAAATGCGTGTCCTCGCCCAGAAGCGTCGGCGCGATGGCAAGGCCAAAGCCCACCGTCTTGCCCGACCCGGTTTGGGCCGAAACCAGAAGGTCTTGATCGTTCAGCGCGGGGTCTGTGACGGCCTCCTGTACGGCGGTAAGTGTTTCATAACCCTGTTGGGCAAGGGCATCGGCAATAGTCTGGATCACGAAGGCTGTCCTGTCTTGAACGTTGTGCGGGGGGCGGGCACGTGGGGTGCTACCAGCCACGGCAAGGAATCCGACCGTCGGTAGAGGGTCGGGAATGGAATGTACATGGGGGTTTTGTGGCGAATTGTCACCCTTTTTACCGGTTTGGCGGCTTTCCGGGCCCGAATGGGCGGGGAAGTGCCATTTTAGCTCTGATCCGGCCCGCTCACATCTCGGTAAGGCCGATGGCGCGGGCGGGCGGCTTGGGGTAGCTATAAGCCAAAGCGGAAAGAGAGAGTGAGGCAATCTGGTGCACAGCGATCTGCCCCTGACGCGAGATTTGGTGCTGGTGGGGGGCGGACACGCCCATGCGCTGGTGCTGCGCAAATGGGGGATGGACCCGCTGCCCGGCGCGCGGCTGACCGTCATCAACCCCGGTCCCACCGCGCCCTATACCGGCATGCTGCCCGGTCATATCGCCGGGCATTACGACCGCGATGCCTTGGAGATCGACCTCATGCGCCTTTGTCGCCACGCCGGGGCGCGGTTGATCCTTGGGGAAGCGACGGGGATCGACCGCGCGGCGCGGGAGATCACGGTCGAAGGGCGGGGGGCCGTAGCCTATGATGTGGCGTCGATCGACGTAGGCATCACGGCCAAGATGGACCTGCCGGGATTTGCCGAACACGCGGTCGGGGCCAAGCCGCTCGATCTCTATGCCGCGCGTTGGCGTGCGTTTCTGGCGGCGGTCAGGGCAGGGGAGCAGCCGCCCGAGGTGGCGGTGATCGGCGGCGGTGTGGCGGGCTGCGAGCTTGCCATGGCGATGGCCTTTGCCCTGCGCGAGGCGGGGGGGCAGCCAGCGGTGACGGTGGTGGAGCATGGGCCGCAGCTTTCCGGCATGGCCCGACGGACCGAGACGATGGTGCGGCGGCAGATGGCGGCGCTTGGGGTAACCGTGGCGCTTGAGGCTAAGGTCACGCAGATCACCGACCGGCAGGTGCTCTTGGCGGATGGCGCGCCGATCCCTGCGGCGCTTTGTGTGGGGGCGGCGGGGGCGGTGCCGCAGGGCTGGCTTTCCCAGACCGATCTGCCGCTGCACGCGGGGTTCATCCGCGTCGGGGCCGATCTGGGGGTGGTAGAGGATGACAGGCTCTTCGCCGTCGGCGATTGCGCGCATATGGAGGCCAGCCCGCGCCCCAAGGCCGGTGTCTTTGCCGTGCGGGCGGCGCCGGTGCTGCACGACAACCTGCGCGCGGCGCTCAGCGGCGGGGCACGGCGGGCGTTCAAACCGCAGCGGCATTATCTCAAGCTGATCTCACTCGGCAAGAAAGCCGCCGTGGCGGAGCGGAACGGGCTGGCCCTCGGCGGTGCGCTGCTGTGGCGGTGGAAGGACCGGATCGACCGGAAGTTCATGGACGGGCTCGATGACCTGCCCGCGATGAAGGCTGATGCACTGACGGGCCCGGTGGCCTCGGGCGTGCAGGAGGCGCTGGCGGGCAAGCCGCTTTGTGGTGGATGCGGGGCCAAGGTGGGCGGCGCGGTGCTGGGCGATCTCTTGGCCGAAGTGCAGCCGCCCGTCTCGGGCGATGTGCTCACCGGCGCGGGCGACGATGCGGCGGTGCTGCGCCGCCCCGGCGGCGGCTTTCAGGTGATGAGCACGGATCACCTGCGCGGCTTTGTCGAAGACCCGGCCCTCATGACGCGGATCGCGGCGGTGCACGCCCTGGGCGATGTCTGGGCGATGGGCGCCACGCCGCAGGCAGCGTTGAGTTCGATCATCCTGCCGCGCATGTCGCCCGAATTGCAGGCCCGGACCCTGCGCGAGATCGCGGTGGCCGCGCAGGAGGTGATGACGGGTGCAGGCGCGCAGATCGTGGGTGGCCATACGACCATGGGCGCGGAACTGACCATCGGCTTTACGGTCACCGGCACGCGGGGCGCGAGGCCCATCGGCCTCGGCGGCGCGCAGCCGGGCGATGTGCTGATGCTGACCCGGCCCATCGGGTCGGGGGTGATCCTTGCAGGTCATATGGCAGGGACCGCGCCGGGGCGGGTGGTGGCCGAAGCGCTTGGCGTCATGGCCAGACCGCAGGCGCGGGCGGCGGAGATTTTGGGCAAGGCCCATGCGATGACGGATGTGACGGGCTTTGGCCTTGCCGGACATGTGCAAGCGATCTGCCGTGCCTCGGGATTGGCGGCAGAGCTTTGGGCGGAGGCGGTGCCGATCTACCCCGGCGCGCAGGCGCTGTCGGAACAGGGGGTGGCCTCTTCCTTGCTGGCGGTCAATCAGGCAGATGCCCCGATTGCGGCGGCAGACCCGGTGAACCCGCTTTTCCACGATCCGCAAACCGCCGGGGGGCTGCTGGCGGCCTTGCCCGAGGATGCCGCGAAAGCGGCGCAGGCGCGGTTCATGGCCGAAGGCTTGGCGGGCCATATCATCGGGCGGCTTGAGACGGGCCTGCCCTCTATCCGCCTGCGGTGAAACGGCTGTGCAGCGTGGCGGCGGTCTCGGCCAATGTGCTGTCATCAAGCCGGTCGAGCGTCAGCCGGGCGCGCGGGGCAGGGTTGCGGCTGGCGGCCTTGGCATAGCGCGGGTCGTAATGCTGGCCGATCAGCCCTTCGGCGAGGCTGGCCCAATCGCCCGCGCGGGCTTGGGTCTGCCACTGGGTGATCGTCTCACCGCTATGATAGGGCCGCAGCTTGTCGATGCGGTTTTCCAGCATGGCGGGGTCGGTGGTCAGGTCATCATAGGTCCGGCACAGAAAATCCGCCCGCGCGGCCAAGGAGGCGGCGATCTCAACCCGCGCCGCGTCGCGCATCGCGGCCCACAGCGCGGGCGGCAGGGTGATGTCACCGATCTTGCTGCTCTCGGCTTCGACCCATGTCACCTGCGCGGGGTCGAGCGGCAATAGCGCTTGGGCGAGCTGGGATTCGAACATCTTTTGATGCGGCTGCCCGCCGTCCACCGCACCGAAAAGCGAGCCGCGGTGCTGCGCCAGCCCTTCGAGGTCAAGCACCTGCGCGCCCACCTGCGCCAGATGATGCAACAGCCGTGTCTTGGCCGTGCCGGTGCCGCCTTCGATGAGCATCAGCCGATGCGGCAGGGGCGTGTCGTAGAGTGCCGCGACCACCAGCCGCCGATAGCTGCGGTAGCCGCCGCGCAGAAGCTGCACGCGCCAACCGACCTGATCGAGGATCGTCGAGAATGCCCCCGACCGTTGCCCGCCGCGCCAGCAATAGACCAGCGGCTGCCAGCCGCCGTCTTTATCCGCCAGCGCCGTTTGCAAATGCCGCGCGGTGTTCTGCGCCACCAGCGCCCCGCCGATCTTGCGCGCGTCAAAGGGGCTGACCTGCTTGTAGATCGTGCCCACTTCGGCGCGCTCGGCATCCGACAGCACGGGCAGGTTGATGGCCCCGGGCAGATGATCCTCGGCAAACTCCTTTGGCGCGCGCACGTCGATGATCGTATCGACGTTGAGCGTGGCGAGGTCCGACAGGGCGGTGAGGGTGCAGGGGGTCATCTGGGGGTCCGGCAAAGCCCCGCGCCCCGTGACAGGGCGCGGGGGAATGGCTCAGGCCTTGGCGGCGATCACCAGCACTTCGACCAGATATTCCGGCGTGGCGAGTTTGGACTCGCCGCAGGCGCGGGCGGGGGCTTGGCCCTCGGGCACCCATGCGTCCCAGACGGCGTTCATGGCTTCGAAATCGGCCATGTCGGCCAGCCAGATGGTCGATTGCAGGATGCGGGTCTTGTCGCTGCCGACTTCGGCCAGCAGGGCGTCGACCTTATCAAGGCAATCTTGGGTCTGTTGGGCCACATCCGCCCCCGCCGTACCGACCTGACCGGCAAGGTAGATCACATCGCCATGCTCGACGATCTGGCTCATACGGGTGTTGGTGTGGTGGCGTTTGATCTCGGTCATTCTGTCTCTCCTTTGACGTTGCAAAACTTGTGGCAGCTTTACGTGGGGGAGGCCAGATCAAAGCCTGTCCATCAAGATCTCTCGATCGGGCCGCCCGCTTTTTCCCAGCCGCCGAAACCGTCCTTCAGATGGGCCGCGTCAAACCCCATGTCTTGCAGCGTCGCGACCGAGATGGCCGAGCGCCAGCCAGAGGCGCAGTGAAAGATGAATTTCTTGTCTTGGGCAAAGACCTCTTTGAAATAGGGGCTGTCGGGGTCGACCCAGAACTCCAACATGCCGCGCGGGCAGTGGAAGGCACCGGGGATGAACCCGGTGCGTTCGCGTTCGCGGGGGTCACGCAGGTCGACGAATTGCACGTTTTCGTCGTCGAGCATGGCGATGGCCTCGGGGCTGTCGATCTCTTCGATCCGGGCGCGGGCTTCGGCGACCATTTGCGCGGCGGTTTTCTTGAGGGCCATCGGGGTCTTCTCCTTACAGTTTGTTCAGCAACTCAGGCGTGGGCCAGCCATCGACGGGCATGCCGAGACGTTCCTGTTCGGCCCGCACCGCACCGCGGGTGCCGGAGCCGAGGATGCCATCCACATCGCCCACGTCATAGCCCATGGACTGCAGCTTGCGTTGCAGCGTTTTCATCGCCTCGCCGTCGAGACCGGGGGCCGGGTGGCCCGCGTCATAGACCTGCGCGCCTTCCAGCCTTGTAGCGAAATAGGCGGCGGTCATCACGTAGGTGAAGCTCTGGTTCCACTCGAAATAAACGCGGAAGTTCGGATAGGCGACGAAAGCAGGCCCGCCACGCCCCTGCGGCAGCAGGACGGAGGCGGTCAGCCCCTCGGCCAACGGCCCGTTGCGGGGAGAGACACCCATCGCCTGCCATTCGCTGACGGGTTTCGTGGTCTCCAGCCCGGTTTGCGACCAGTCGAAATCCTGCGGCAGGGTGACTTCGGCCAACCAAGGCTCGCCCGCGCGCCAGCCGAGGCTTTGCAACATCTTGGCACCGGACAAGAGCGCATCGGGGGCGGAGGTCTTGAGCGAGACCGCGCCGTCGCCATCGCCATCGACCCCGTTCTCTAGGATGTCGCGGGGCAGCATCTGCACCATCCCGATCTCACCGGCCCAAGCGCCGGTGGTGGTGGCGGGGTCGAACGCACCGCGCTCGAAAAGCTCCAGCGCCGCGAAAAGCTGCGGGCGGAACAGTTCGGGGCGGCGGCAGTCATGGGAAAGGGTCGCCAACGCGTTGGCGGTGTTGAAGTCGCCTTGGATTGCGCCGTAATCCGTCTCGAACGCCCAGAAGGCCAAGAGCACACCCCGGCTGATGCCATACTCGGCTTCTACCCGGTCGAAGACGGTGTCGTATTTCTCGGCCATGGCGCGGCCCCGGTTGATCCGGTTTTCCGAGATCAGGCGGCGCGAGAATTCGATGAAGGGTTTTTGAAACACCCCTTGGGCCTGATCGGCCCGCAGCACGGCGGGGTCTTGGCGCAGGCCGGCAAAGAACCGCTCGGCCTTGGCGGGGTCCGCACCGTTCGCCACGGCCTGGGCCTTGGCATCGGCAATGAAACTGGAGAAATCCCCGCCGCATTTGGCTTGCGCATAGGCGCTGGCGGGAAGGGTGAGGGCCGCAAGGGCAGCGGCGAGAAACGTGGGGCGCATGGATACCTCTTTGTCACAGACAGGCCAGAACTAGGGCGATTGCCCACATCACCAACCATGCCTGCCAGAGGCGGGTGATGGCCGCATCGATCTCCAAAGGTCCGATGACGCGCGCCCCCGCGCCATGCACCCAAGGAAACTGCTGCACCCGCCCATCATAGCTGCGCGGACCGGCGAGGGCCACACCTATGGCCCGCGCCATGGCGGCTTCCGGCCAACCGGCATTGGGCGAGCGGTGCAGCGCCGCATCGGCTTTGATGTCGCGCCAGCGGTGCAAAACCCCGCCGGGCAGGGCGATCAGCAGCGCGGTGAGCCGTGCGGGGGCGAGGTTCAGAAGGTCGTCCATCCGCGCCGCGGCCCAGCCGAAATCGGCATAGCGCGGGGTGCGATAGCCGATCATACTGTCGGCGGTATTCACGATTTTGTAGACCAGCAGCCCCGGCAGACCGCCCAGCAGGAACCAAAAGGCAGGGGCGATGATCCCATCGCTGAGGTTCTCCGCGCCACTTTCGATGGCCGAGCGGGCGACGCCCTCTGGCGGCATCGCGGCGGTGTCGCGGCTGACGATCATCGCCACGGCGCGGCGCCCTGCGGGCAAGGATTGGCGCAGCCCGTCGGCCACGGCGCGCAGGTGCTCGACGAGGGAACGTTGCGCCAGCAGGATGGCGGTGAGGATGATCTCGACGAGGGGGCCAGCAAGGCTGAGCGCCCAGCCAAGCAGCGCGGCCCCGATCATCAGCGCCAGCAGCAGCGCCACGCCCTTGGCGCGGCGGGTTTGGCCGTGGTTCAGCCGACGATCTCCCCAGCCGATCAGCCGCCCCATCAGCACCGCCGGATGCGGCAGGCGACGCCAGAGCCAGTCCGGCTCACCAAGTGCTGCATCCAGCAGCATGGCCAGCGCGAGGATCGCCGCTGTGCTCATGCCAGCGCCCGCTCCAGCCGCGCCCAACCTATCGAGGGCGGCAGGCCAAGGCGCAGCCAGCGCGGATTGTAGGGGAAGACGCGGCTCCAGATCTGGTGCTGGGCGAGGCGGGTTTGCCAAGCCTGCGCTTCATCGACCTCATAGAGCCGGAAAAGCGGGGTGCCGCCGACGATCTGCGCGCCTGCTGTGGTCATCAGCCCGTCGAGGCGCGTGGCCTCGGCCCCCAGCCGCGCCCGCGTGGCCTCGGCCCATGTTTCATCGCGCAGCGCCGCCGCGCCGATATGCAGCGCGGGGCCGCTGACCGGCCACGGCCCCAGCATCTGTTCAAGCCGCGCCACCAAGGCCGGATCGCCGATCACGAACCCCAGCCGCAGCCCGGCCAGACCCCAGAACTTGCCAAAGCTTTTGAGGATCAGCCCGCCGGGCACCGTGGCCTGCGCCATCAGGGTGGCATCGGGCGTGATGTCGCAAAAGCTCTCATCAATGATGCTGAGCGGGGCTGTCGTCTGTGCCAAGGACCACAACCGCCCGTCGGGGTTGTTGGGATGGACGTGAACGGCGGCTTCGGCCTCGCCCGCCTCGACCACTTGCCAGCCATTCTCGGCGAAGCTGGCGGCATGTTCGTTATAGGTCGGCCCGGGGATGCGCACGCGGCCCTTCGGGGCCAGCGCCGGGATCCGCGCGATGGCCGAGGAGGCCCCCGGCACGGCAAGGATCGCGGCCTCTTCGGGCACCTGCCAAAAGCCGCGGGCGGCGGTCAGCAGCGCGTCTTGCGCCGCGGCATCGGGGAGGGCGGTCCATGCGCCCGCAGACAGGGCAGGTATCGGGTAGGGCGCGGGGTTGATCCCGGTGGAAAGATCGATCCAATCCGACCGCGCTCCGCCGAAACGCGCCGCTGCCGCATCGACACCGCCGCCGTGGTCGCGCTGGTCTGGCTTTTGCATGATCATCCCCCTGCCGTCGTCGCTGCGGTGAAAGCGCAAAAGCGCTGCGCGATCAAGCGCCTTCCACGGGGGCAGGGGGAGGGGAGGTTAGCCGCGCCCGTGCGGCGCGTTGAAGTCCAGCACCGGATTGATCGGGATGATGCGGTGCGGGTTAATCGTGTCATGGCTGTAGTGATAGTGCCGCACGATATGGTCGAAGTTCACCGTCTCGGCCACGCCCGGCACCTGATAGAGCTCGCGCGTATAGGCCCAGATGTTCGGGTAATCGACGATCCGGTGGCGGTTACATTTAAAGTGCAGATGATAGACCTTGTCGAAGCGTACCAGCGTGGTGAAGAGCCGCCAGTCGGCTTCGGTCATCTGCGCGCCCGCAAGGTAGCGGTTCTGCGACAGGATGTGTTCGATCCAATCCAGCGTGTCGAAGAGCGGGTGCACGGCAGCGTCATAGGCCTCTTGCGTGGTGGCGAAGCCAGCTTTGTAGACGCCGTTGTTCAGCGTGTCATAGACGCGGGCGTTCACCTCTTCGATGCGGTCGTGCAGGGGGGCGGGGTAATAGTCATCGCTGTTGCCGGTGATCGCGTTGAAGGCGCTGTTGAACATGCGGATGATCTCGGCGCTTTCATTGCTGACGATGGTCTCGCGCTGTTTGTCCCAGAGGATCGGCACGGTGACGCGGCCCGTGAAATTGGGATCGGCGCGGGTGTAGATGTCGCGCGCATAGGGCAGGCCGAAGAGCGTGTCGCCCGTGGCACCGGGGAAATCCGTGTCAAAGGTCCAGCCCTCGCCCAGCATATCGGGATGTACGACAGAGACGCCGATGTGATCCTCAAGCCCCTTCAACCGGCGGAAGATCAGCGCGCGATGCGCCCATGGGCAGGCATAGCTGACGTAGAGATGGTAGCGGCCCGATTCTGCCTTGAACCCGCCTTCGCCGCTTGGTCCGGCGCTGCCATCGGCGGTGACCCAGTTGCGAAACTTGGCCTCGCTGCGCTCGAATTTTCCGCCCGAGGATTTGGTGTCATACCATTTGTCTTGCCATTTGCCGTCAACCAATAGGCCCATCTTGTTCTCCTTTCCGCGTTTGAGGGTATATCTAGGGCAGGGCGCGAGGGCCGCCCATCTTCATAGGCGCGCAGCCGCTCTGCGCTGATGCAGACTGCCCATACGTCATCAATTCTTAACTTGAATTTTCTACGCTATCCGCCAGCTTAGAGGCATCAGTGGGGGGATTGCGCATGGAAGAATTTCTGTCGAAAGAAATACAGGCGGGGCTGGATGCCGCGCGGATGGCAAGCCTGCGCAAAGGGGCGCGCCTGCGGCTTGAGGTGGGCGGTGATGTCTACCGCGTGCTGCGCATGTGGAAGACCGGTTTCTCCGTCGATGCACAGGATGCGCCGAAGCTGCGCGGGCTGGTCGATCTCTATGACGGCAGCCTGCATCTGTTCCAATGTCTCATCGTGGCGAGCGAGGAAGAAGCGGGCGAGATGCGCTATGAGTTCAAACGCGCCACCGCCGTGGCGGACCGTCCGCCGCTTGACTTCGAGCGCCCCGCCGATGCGCCGCTGGGTCTGATCGAAGACAGCCGCGCCTGAAAGGGCGGCACGGCGGGGCCGCCCCGCCGCGCCGTTTCGTTACTGCAAATCGCTGAAAGCTTTGGCCAGCCGCTCGCAGGCTTCCTCGACCCGCGCGCGCGGGGTGGCGAGGTTGAAGCGCATGAAGCTTTCGCCCCCCGTGCCAAAGGTGGCGCCGTGGTTGGCGGCGATGGCGGCGCTTTTCTCGACACGGTCCTGAAACTCTGCGGGCGCCATGCCGGTGCCCGAAAAGTCCACCCAAGCCAGATAGGTCGATTCCAGCGGCATCGAGCGCAGCCCCGGGATCGCGTTCACCGCCTCGTCGAACAGCTTTCGGTTGCCATCGAGATAGGCGGTCAGCTTGTCGACCCAAGCGGCCCCCTCGGGCGAATAGGCGGCGGTTGCCATGATCAGCCCATATGAGTTGGCCGACACGCCCAAGGCCGCCATGCGCCGCGCAAAGCGCGCGCGCAGCTTGGGGTCGTGGATGATGACGTTTCCGGTGTGGCCGCCCGCGATGTTGAAGGTCTTGGTCGTGGCGGTCATCATCACCAGACGGTCCTCGATCCCGTCGATCTGGGCCATGGGGATATGCTTGTGCCCCGGCATCACCAGATCATGGTGGATCTCATCCGAGACCAGCACCAGATCGTGCCGCTTGGCGAAGTCGGCCACGCCTTGCAGTTCCTCACGGCTCCAGACCCGCCCGCCGGGGTTATGCGGCGAACAGAGGATCACCATCTTCTCATCCCCGGTCATCAAGGCGTCATAGGCGTCGAAATCCATCTCGTAACGGCCCGAGGCATTGGTCAGCGGGCATTCCACCACCCGGCGCTCGGCGGCGTTAATCACGCGGGCGAAGGCGTGATAGACCGGGGTGAACAGCACCACCCCATCGCCGGGCTGGGTGAAGGCATCGACGCATATGGCGGTGCCGTTCACCAAGCCATGCGTGGTAAAGATCGCCTCGGCGTCGACCTTCCAGCCGTGGCGGTTTTCCATCCACCATTGGATCGCGGCAAGGTATTTGCTGTCGTCGCCGAAATACCCGTGCACCCCGTGGTTGATCTGGGCCTGAAGCGCGTCCTGCACCACCTGCGGGGGGCGAAAATCCATGTCGGCCACCCACATGGCGATGCCGGTATCCGCAGGCACGCCATAGATCGCTTCCATCTTGTCCCATTTCGCACAATGGGTGCCGCGCCGGTCGATGATGTCGTCAAAGCTCATGCTGGTCTCTCCTGATATTGCGGCCAAGCTAACGGCTGCCGCAGGCGCTGCAAGCCCCCGGTTGCGCGATGCACGGGCATGGCCTAAATGAGCGGGATGAAACGCCCGATCCTTTTGCACCCCGATCCACGGCTCAAGAAAGCCGCAGCCCCCGTCGCCGATCTGAGCGACGAGTTGCGTGTGCTGGGCGATGATATGTTGACCACCATGTATGATGCGCCGGGCATCGGCCTTGCCGCGCCGCAGATCGGCGTGTCGAGCCGGGTCATCGTGCTGGATTGCGTCAAGGAAGAGGGCGAAGCGCCCCGGCCCTTGCTGATGTTCAACCCCGAAATCGTGGCTTCTTCGGACGGGCTCAACACCTATGAAGAAGGGTGTCTCAGCATCCCTGATCAATATGCCGAGGTGACCCGCCCGGCGGAGGTTGAGGTGCGCTGGCTCGACCGCGATGGGAAAGAGCAGCAGGAGGCGTTCGACGGGCTTTGGGCGACCTGCGTTCAGCATGAGATCGACCACCTCGACGGCAAGCTTTTCATCGACTACCTCAAGCCGCTGAAGCGTCAGATGATCACCCGCAAGATGGTCAAGCTGAAGCGCGAGCTGGCGCGCGGATGAGCGTGCTGGAGGTTCTCCGCTGGCCCGATCCGCGTCTGGCCGAAATCTGCGCCCCGGTCGAAGAGATCACGCCAGAGATCGAACGCCTCGCCGCAGATATGCTTGAGACGATGTATGCCGCCCCGGGCCGTGGCCTTGCCGGGCCGCAGGTGGGCGCGATGCTGCGTATCTTCGTGATGGATGCGGGGTGGAAAGAGGGCAAGTCCGACCCGTTGGTCTGCATCAATCCGATGTTTCAAGAGATCGGCGAAGAACGGGTGACCAATACCGAAGGTTGTCTTAGCATCCCCGGCATCAGCACCGATATTTCGCGCCCCGCGCAGGTGCAGATGGTCTGGACCGGCCTCAACGGTGGCCGCTATGTGCAGAGCATGGAAGGCGCCTCTGCGCTGATCGCGCAGCATGAGATGGATCACCTCGATGGCGTGGTGACCTTCGACCACCTCGATGCGGAGACCCGCGCGGCCAAGATTGCGGAGTTCAACGCCCAATGACCCTACGCCGCTATGTTCCATGGCCCGACAAACGCCTGCGCAGCCCCGCCGCCCCGATTGAGACGGTGACGGATGAAATCCGCACCCTCTGGGATGATATGATCGAGACGATGGACGCCATGCCCGGCGTCGGCCTTGCCGCGCCGCAGATTGGGGTGATGTTGCAGGTCGCCGTCGTCGATGCCTCGGAAGCGCGCAACAAACGCATCCGGCTGGCGAACCCGGTGATCGTAGATGCCTCTGCCGTGTTGCATCCTTACGAGGAGGCCAGCCCCAATCTGCCCGGTTTCAGCGCCGTGATCCGCCGCCCGCGCGGGGTGAAGGTGCGCTTTCTCGATGAGACGGGGGCCGAGGTGGAGCGTGATTTCGTCGGGCTGGAAGCGGTGAGCGTGCAGCACCAGATCGACCATCTGGCGGGCAAGATGTATTTTGACAACCTCAGCAAAACCAAGCGCGACATGCTGTTGCGCAAGGCCCGCAAACAGAACGGCTGACGGCGCTCTCCAAGGTGCTGTCCGGCAGGAGTGAACAGATGCGACTGATCTTCATGGGCACGCCCGATTTCTCGGTGCCGATCCTCGATGCGCTGGTGCAGGCCGGGCATGAGATCTGCGCGGTCTATTGCCAGCCACCCCGCCCCGCCGGGCGCGGCAAGAAGCCCCGTCCCAGCCCGGTGCAGCAGCGCGCCGAGGCGCTTGGTCTGCGGGTGCGCCATCCGGTATCGCTCAAACACCCCGAGCCGCAGGAGGAGTTCGCCGCGCTTGAGGCCGATGCGGCGGTGGTCGTGGCCTACGGTCTGATCCTGCCGCAGCCCATTCTCGACGCGCCGAAACATGGCTGCCTCAACATCCACGCCAGCCTGCTGCCGCGCTGGCGCGGGGCGGCGCCCATTCACCGTGCGATCATGGCGGGCGACGAAAAGACCGGCGTGTGCATCATGCAGATGGAAGCGGGGCTTGATACCGGACCGGTGCTGCTGTGCGAAGAGACCGAGATCGGCAAGGCTGAGACCACGGCGCAATTGCATGACCGGCTAAGCGCCATGGGCGCGGTGGCGATCAACAAGGCGCTGTCGCACCTGACCGATCTGACGCCGCAGCCTCAGCCCGAAGAGGGCGTCACCTATGCGGCCAAGATCGACAAGGCCGAAGCGCGCATCGACTGGACCCGCCCGGCGGTCGAGGTGGATCGTCTGATCCGCGGGCTCTCGCCCTTTCCCGGCGCGTGGTTCGAGCTTGACGGCCAGCGGGTGAAAGTCCTCGGCTCGGTGCTGGACGAGGGCACCGGCGCGCCGGGCGAGGTGCTGTCGGAGGCGTTGCGCATCGCCTGCGGCGACGGGGCGGTGCGGCTGACGCGGCTACAGCGCGCGGGCAAAGGCGTGCAGGAGGCGGATGTGTTCCAACGCGGGGCGCAGATCGCGACAGGTGTGCGTCTGAGCTAAGGCCGAGCGTTCAGCTTTTGGGCGGGGTGCTTTTGTAGACCGGCAGATGCCAGCCAAAATAGAGTGACCCGGCACGCAGCACCCAAGTCGTCGCAGCGCAGGCCAGCAGCGGGTAGAGCGTGCCATCGAAATAGGGCGCCAGCAGCACGGCGACGGCGGCACCAGAGAGCGCCGCGGTGGCGTAAAGCTCGCCTTGGGTCAGCACCAGCGGCAGCTGCCCCACCACCACATCGCGCATCAGACCGCCCATACAGCCGGTGATCATGCCCATGACAATGATGATCGGCGCGGATTGCTCTTGCGCCATCGCCACACCGACACCCGCCGCGACAGCGACAGCCAGCGCCAGACTGTCGAGCCAGATCAGAGTGCGAAAGCGGCTTTCGAGCAAGTGGGCGGTGAAAAACACCACCAGCGCCGCCACGATGGCCACGCCGAGCATACTGGGCGTCTCGATCCAGAAGATCGGGTTGCGGTCGAGCAAGAGGTCGCGGATCGTGCCGCCGCCCACGGCGGTTAGGCAGGCGATAAAGGCAAAACCCACGATATCAAGCTGCGCCCGGCTGGCGACAAGCGCACCGGTGATGGCAAAGACCAGCACGGCGGCATAGTCCAGCAGGGCCAGCAGGGTCACTTCTTGCCACCGGGTTTGAACGGCGCCATGCCCGCGCGGGCCAGTTCATCGGCGCGCTCGTTCTCGGGGTGGCCGGCGTGGCCCTTGACCCATTTCCACGTCACATTGTGCCGCGCGTTCGCGGCGTCCAGCCGTTGCCAAAGCTCGGCATTCTTGACCGGCTTTTTGGCCGCGTTCTTCCAACCGTTCTTTTTCCAGCCGAAGATCCAGCCGGTGATGCCGTTCTTGACGTAGTTGCTATCGGTCACCAGCGTGATCTCGGTCGGTCGGCTGAGCGATTCCAGCGCCGAGATCGCGGCCATCAACTCCATGCGGTTGTTGGTGGTCTGCGCCTCGCCGCCCTTCAACTCGCGTTCCTTGACGATCTTGTCGCCCTCCTTCGCGCGCATCAGCACGCCCCAGCCGCCGGGGCCGGGATTGCCCGAACAGGCACCGTCAGTATAGGCGTAGAGGTCAGGCATGGGTATCTCCGGCAGTTTCCAGCGCGGTTTAGGCGGCTGGCGCGCGGCGGTCAATCAGGCGGGTTGGCGCAGAACGCGCGGCACCTTGAATTCCACGTTTTCCTGCGCGGTTTCGACCAGATCGGTGGTCACGTCGTAGCGCGCTTTGAAGGCGTCGATCACCTCGTTGATCAGCACTTCGGGGGCCGATGCGCCCGCCGTGATGCCGATGCTGCCGATGCCCTCCAGCGCGCGCCAGTCGATGTCTTCGGCCCGCTGCACCAGTTGCGCATAGGCGCAGCCCGCGCGGGCGCCGACTTCGACCAGCCGTTTGGAGTTCGAGGAATTCGGCGCGCCCACCACCAGCATCGCGTCGCATTTGGGCGCCATGGCCTTGACCGCTTCCTGACGGTTGGTCGTGGCGTAGCAGATGTCTTCTTTATGCGGGCCGATGATGGCGGGGAAACGCGCCTGTAGGGCGGCCACGATATCGGCGGTGTCATCGACGCTGAGCGTGGTCTGGGTGACATAGGCCAAACGCTCCTCATCGCGCACGGTGACGCTGGCCACATCCTCAGGCGTTTCCACGAGCAGCACATCGCCTTCGGGCAACTGGCCCATGGTGCCGATCGTCTCAGGGTGGCCCGCATGGCCGATCATGATGATCTGAAGGCCCGCATCCGCGTGCCGCTGCGCCTCGATATGCACCTTGGAGACCAGCGGGCAGGTGGCATCGACATAGATCATGTTGCGCGCCTGCGCCGCCGAGGGCACGGATTTCGGCACCCCATGGGCGGAAAAGATCACCGGGCGGTCGTCGGGGCATTCGGAGAGTTCCTCGACAAAGACCGCGCCCTTGTCGCGCAGCCCGTCGACGACGAATTTGTTGTGCACGATTTCATGGCGTACATAGACCGGCGCACCCCACTTCTCGATCGCCATTTCGACGATCTTGATCGCCCGGTCCACGCCCGCACAGAATCCGCGCGGCGCGGCGAGGTAGAGGGTAAGAGGCGGTTTGGTCATGGCGAAATCTCCGGACGGTTGGCGCAGAGGTAAGGGCTTGGGCCCGCTTCGTCCAGCCCGTCAGTCCGACTTGGGCGCAGGCTCGCCCGCCGTGGCGTGGACCAATGCTGCCGCCTGCGCCCGGTTGCGGATGCCAAGCTTGCGGTAGCCGGATTTCGCATAGTCCGACACGGTATGGATCGAGAGGTTGCAGCGATGCGCGGTCTGCTGGCGGGAGTAGCCATGGGCCAGCAGGTTCACCACTTCGGCTTCGCGCGGGCTGAGTTTGCCGAAGGCAGAGGGGTTCTCGGGCAGGGGCAGGGGCGCGGTGCCGGTCAGGTCTTCGATCCGGCGGTGCATCAGCAGGCAGAAGAGGCGCAGATCCTCGGCAATATCGCTAAAGGCGCGTTCGAAGGCTTCGGCCTCCATCCCGTTGCCAACGATGAAACCGCCAAAACGTTCGGAGCCCTTCAGCCGCATCGGCACGGCAAAGGCGGCATGCAGCCCTTCGCGGCCTGCGCGGGCGATTAGCGAATGCTCGGACGGGGTGACATCGGGGTAGAGGTGCACGAAGGCTTGGCCGATCGTCAGGACATCATAGCTGTTGCACGAATGGTGCAGGAATGGGTCATCCTCGGGCGGGAGATCATCGTAGAGATCGGGGATGGTGGACAGGAACTGGGCATCTTTAAAATCCGCCCCGACACTGATGTGGACGGCGTGGGTAAAGCCGGCCTCTCGGAAAGTCTTTACGATCCCATCCCAAAGCGCGCTTACATCTTGCAGCTTTTCCAAACGTACTGCGGCATCGAACAGCATCTTCCCTCACTTTCCCCCCTTTTTCGGGGGATCGTCTACTTCTACGGGAGCAGGTAGTATGGGATCAAGGGGAACGCATGGGTTCATGTGCTGTATTGTATCTTCCCTGGGGTATTTTAAAAATTTCACAGGCCAGTGACGCCGCAGTCGCTGGCCTGGTATTTGTATGCCCATCATCCTGACGCTACGCACAGTAAGGCCGCTGCCGCACGGGGGCGGCATGGTTCTGCGCGAAACGGAGTTGCGTCTTTTATTCGTGCGGTGCGGGGTCGCGCGGCGGGCGGCCGATCACATCACGCAGATCGTCAAGCTCGATAAAGTTGTCTGCTTGGCGGCGCAGGTCATCCGAGATCATCGGCGGTTGGCTGCGGATCGTGGAAACGACCGAGACGCGCACGCCTTGGCGTTGCAGGCTTTCTACCAACGGGCGGAAATCACCATCACCAGAGAAGATCACGATGTGATCGACGCGCGGGGCAAGTTCCATCGCATCGACGGCCAGTTCGATGTCCATGTCGCCTTTGACTTTGCGGCGGCCCATGCTGTCGGTGTATTCCTTGGCCGGTTTCGTGACCATGGAAAAGCCGTTGTAGTTCAACCAGTCGACAAGCGGGCGGATCGGCGAATATTCATCGTTTTCCAACAGCGCGGTGTAGTAGAAGGCGCGCAGCAGCTTGCCGCGGCGCATGAACTCCTGCCGCAGCAGCTTGTAGTCGATGTCGAAGCCCAGCGTCTTTGCCGCGGCGTAGAGGTTGGAGCCATCTATAAAAAGCGCCAACCGCTCATCTTTGTAGAACATTAAACTATCCTTTCGGCAGGCTTCGCCGTATTCCCGGTTTGAACTGTAATTGCCGCGGATTAACAAATCCGTGACCTCTGGCGATGCCCCCACATCAGGGTGCATAACTAAGGCTTTTTAACGATGTCGCAAGACCCCGGGGATATGGAATTAAGCAGTAGAGAGCCTATACGAAAGTATAGTCTTCTGGTTGCGCTTGGCGGGAACCTTGCATCATCCGTGGGTAACCCTCGGGAAACGCTGAAATCGGCGTTAAAGCTATTGCAAACGTCTGGCGCGGTGATTCGCGCCACTAGTGCATTCTATCATACACCGGCCTTTCCCGCAGGGGCGGGGCCGGACTATGTGAACGCCGCCGCATGGCTCGAAGCGCCCTGGGAACCGCAAAAGGCGCTTGGCGTCTTGCACCGGATTGAGGCGCAGATGGGGCGCGAACGGGTGCAACGCTGGGGGCAGCGGACCTTGGATCTGGATCTGCTGGCCTGCGATGATATCGTGTTGCCTGACCGCCAGACCCACAAGATGTGGCGCGATTTGCCCTTGGAGGCGCAGATCGGCCGCACACCGGATCAATTGATCCTGCCACATCCCCGGCTACAGGATCGCGCTTTCGTCTTGGTGCCTCTGGCTGATGTGGCCCCCGATTGGGTGCATCCGCTGCTTGGAAAGCCGGTGCGCGCCCTGCTCGAAGCCCTGCCTAAGCGGGATCGTGCCGAGGTGCGGCGGCTGCAATAACGGCTTGTAAATCTGCCCGAGGCGGCTTAAATACCGCACTTCTGGCAGCAAATGAGATATTGGAGGCTTCATGGCCCGCGTCACCGTCGAAGATTGTGTGGATAAGGTTCCGAACCGTTTCGAACTCGTCATGCTGGCCGCGCATCGTGCCCGAGAGATCTCTGCCGGATCGCAGCTGACCGTTGACCGTGACAACGACAAGAACCCCGTCGTTTCCTTGCGCGAAATCGCCGAAGAAACACAGTCGGCCGATGACCTGCGCGAGCGGCTGATCGAAAGCAACCAAAGCCAGATCGAAGTCGATGAGCCCGAAGAAGACGCCATGGCGCTTCTGATGGGTGCCGAAGAGGACAAGCCCGAAGAAGACAGCATGTCCGAAGAAATGTTGCTGCGCCAGTTGATGGCCGCACAGGGGCAGGGCTAACCCCCGCGCCCCGGCCGGGGCTATGAGGCAGATGGCATGAACAGCGCCGACATTACTGCCGACGACCTGATCGCTCTCGTTCAAGGCTACAATCCGCGTACCAACGAACCCTTGATCCGCGCCGCTTTCGACTATGGGGCGCGGATGCATGAGGGGCAGTTTCGTCATTCCGGTGAGCCCTATTTCACCCATCCCGTCGCTGTCGCCGCGATCCTCACGGAGCAGCAGCTTGACGATGCGACGATCATCACCGCTCTTCTGCACGACACCATTGAAGACACCAAAGCGTCTTATGCCGAGGTGCAAAGCCTCTTTGGCGGCGAAGTGGCGGAATTGGTCGATGGTGTCACCAAGCTGACCAACCTTCAGCTGAACTCGACCGAGACCAAACAGGCCGAGAATTTCCGCAAGCTTTTCATGGCGATGTCCAAGGACTTGCGCGTCATCCTCGTCAAACTCGCCGACCGTTTGCACAACATGCGCACGATCAAATCCATGCGCCCGGACAAGCAGATCAAAAAGGCGCGGGAGACGATGGACATCTACGCGCCGTTGGCGGGCCGTATGGGCATGCAGTGGATGCGCGAAGAACTCGAAGACCTCGCCTTTCGGGTGCTCAACCCCGAGGCGCGCGCCTCCATCATTCGCCGTTTCATCACCCTGCAACGCGACACCGGCGATGTGATCCAGCGCATCACCGGCGACATGCGGGTGGAGTTGGAGAAGGCCGATATCGAAGCCGAGGTTTTTGGCCGGGCCAAGAAACCCTATTCGATCTGGCGCAAGATGGAGGAGAAGGAGCAAAGCTTCTCGCGCCTGTCCGACATCTACGGCTTTCGGGTCATCACCGCCTCTGAGGAAGACTGCTACCGCACCCTCGGGGCGATTCACCGCCGCTGGCGGGCGGTGCCGGGGCGGTTTAAGGATTACATCAGCCAGCCCAAGACCAACGGCTATCGCAGCATTCACACCACCGTTTCAGGCCGCGACGGCAAGCGGGTCGAGGTGCAGATCCGTACCCGCCAGATGCATGATGTGGCCGAGACCGGCGTCGCCGCGCATTGGTCCTACCGCGACGGTGTGCGCAGCCGAAACCCCTTTGCCGTCGATCCCGCCAAGTGGATCAGCCAGCTGACCGAGCAGTTCGACGCCGAGACCGATCACGAAGATTTCCTCGAAGCGGTAAAGCTTGAGATGTACGCCGATCAGGTCTTTTGCTTCACGCCCAAAGGTGACGTGGTGAAACTGCCGCGCGGCGCCACGCCGATTGATTTCGCCTATGCGATCCACACCCGGATCGGCAATGCCTGTGTGGGGGCCAAGGTCGACGGGATGCGCGTGCCGCTTTGGACCCGGATCAAGAACGGCCAGTCGATTGAGATCACCACCGCGCAGGGTCAGACGCCGCAGGTGACATGGCTCGACATTGCCACCACGGGCAAGGCCAAGTCCGCGATCCGGCGGTCCCTGCGCGAGGTTGACCGCGAACGCTTTATCAAACTGGGCCGCGAATTGGCGCGCTCGGCCTTTGCGCAGGTTGGCAAAAAGGCCACCGATAAGGTGCTGCATACCGTGGCCAAGAACATGCGGCTCAATGGCCCCGACGAGGTGCTTGCGCGGCTTGGCAGTTCCGAACTCACGGGCCGCGAAGTGGTGGAATGCGTCTATCCCGACCTTGCCCCGCAAAAGGGCGAACAGATCGACGTGCGCCGCGCGGTCGTCGGGCTTGAGCCGGGGCAGAGCTTTGACCGCGCCCCCTGCTGCACCCCGCTGCCCGGTGAGCGGATCGTCGGCATCACCTTCCGCGGCAAGGGCGTGACCGTTCATTCGATCGACTGCGACCGCCTGTCGGAATACGAAGACCAGCCCGAACGCTGGCTCGATCTGCGTTGGCACGATGGCAGCCACCCGGCGGTCTATACCTGCGCCTTGGACATCACCATCGGCAATGGCGCGGGCGTACTTGGGCGGGTCTGCACCTTGATCGGCGAAGCCTCGGCCAATATTTCGGATCTTGAGTTTGTGGAGCGCAAGCCTGACTTTTACCGGCTGGTGGTCTATGTGGATCTCAGAGACGTAAGTCACCTGCATTCGCTGATGTCCACGCTCGAAGCCGAGAGTGAGGTCGCCGATGTCAGCAGGCACCGCAATATGAGCATGGGAAAGACCGCCTGACCCTGCGCAGACGAAACGCCGATACTGGACCTGAGACTTGATTTTCAAACGCCGCGATCCGAAACCGACCCTGCGCGCGCTGGCCGAGTTTCTGTGGCCGCGCGGCGGTTGGACGCGTGCGTTTCACTATGTCAAACACCGGATGCGGCGGCTGCCCGACAGCCCCGAGCGCATTGCGCGCGGCATCTGGGCCGGGGTCTTTACCACCTTCACGCCCTTCTACGGCCTGCACTTCATCGTGGCCGCGCTGATCGCGCGGGTGATGCGCGGCAATATTCTTGCCGCGCTGATGGCCACCTTTTTTGGCAACCCGCTGACCTATGTGCCCATTGGCATCGCGGCCCTGCAAACCGGGCATTGGATCCTCGGCGCGCCCGTGGCACCGACGGCGCACCGCTCGTTCGGGGGGAAGTTTCTCGACGCCGGGCGCGATCTGCAAGAGAATTTCGTCGCGATCTTTACCGATACCCAGATGGATTGGACCGGGCTGACGGTGTTTTTCCATCAGGTCTTTTATCCCTATCTGATCGGGGGCATCCTGCCGGGAATAATCTGCGCCTCCATCGCCTATTACATCTCGGTCCCGGTGCTGCGCGCCTATCAAAAGCGGCGGCGCGGCATGATCAAAGCCAAGTTCGAGGCGCTCAAACATAAGGCCGCGCAAAAGGCCGACGCCAAGCGCCACGCCGACTGATCCTGTCGCGCCATCAATTTTCGGGAAAAACCGCTTCCCCCTATGGGGTTGGCGAAAGTTCCGACCTATGGTCGGGGCAAGAGATGCAAGGGGAATCGAGATGGCGGATCAACCAAAGCTGAGATTGGGCGTGAATATTGACCATGTGGCAACTGTGCGCAACGCGCGGGGCGGCGCCTATCCCGACCCGCTGCGCGCGGCCAAGATCGCGGAAAAGGCCGGGGCCGATGGCATCACCGCGCATCTGCGCGAAGACCGGCGGCATATCTCCGACGCCGATATCGAAGGTTTGATGGAGGTGTTGTCGGTCCCGCTCAACTTCGAGATGGCCGCGACGGAGGAGATGCAAAAGATCGCCCTGCGCCACAAGCCCCACGCTGTCTGCATCGTGCCCGAAAAGCGCGAAGAGCGGACCACCGAGGGCGGGCTGGAAGTCGCGCGGGAGGAGAACAAGCTGGCCCATTTCATCGCGCCCCTGCGCGAGGCGGGCAGCCGGGTGTCGATCTTCATCGCAGCCGAGCGTGCACAGATCGAAGCCGCCAACCGCATCGGCGCAGAGGTGATCGAATTGCACACCGGCGCCTATTGCGATGCCTTCGCCGAGGGCCGTTGGGATGAGGCGGATGTCGAGCTTAACAAGCTGCGCGAAATGTCGCGTTTCGCCGCCTCTCTCGGGCTTGAGGTGCACGCGGGCCACGGGCTGACCTATGACACCGTCACTCCGATCGCCGCTTTCCCCGAGGTGCGTGAACTTAACATCGGGCATTTCCTGATCGGAGAGGCGATCTTTCTCGGGTTGGAACCCGCGATTTCCGAGATGCGCCGCCTGATGGATGAGGCCCGCGAGGGCTGAGCGCGGCCCCCGCCGGTGGCGGAAAATCTCTCAAAGGGTGCCTCCCTCTGGACCTAAAGCGGCTTTGACTGCGTTGGGCCGCCAGACTGGTTAACAAACCTAAGGAGGCACCAATGAGCGACCATATCGACACACTGAAGAAACTGCACACCCGCCTGATCGACAGCCGCGACGGCTATCGTGAATCCCGCAAGCAGGTTTCGGATGAGGCGGCTTTCGTCGGCTTCTTCGACCAGCGCATCGCGGAACGCGAGAAGTTCCATACAGAATTGCACCGCCAGCTTGGCGCCGATGGCGTCGATGTCTCGGAAGAAGGCTCCGCCGCCGCAGCAGCCCACCGTGGATGGCTGAAACTGCGCGACGCGGTGACCGGGGATGACGAGGCGGTCTATGACGAGATCGTCAATGGCGAATCCGCTCTGGTCGAAAACTACGACGACGCGATCAAAGCCACGGCTGGCCGCCCCGGCTATGAGTTCCTGACCGAACAGCGCGCCGCCGTTCAGCGCGCCATCGACGAGGCGAAAGCCCAGAAGGCCCGCCACGCCGCAGCCTAAGCGCCGCGCTTTGCCGCGCGTTTGAACGCCGTCCCGCCTCAGCGGGGCGGCGTTTTCGCGTTGGATTGCCGCTTTTCCTCGCTTACGCCGCGTGATCTACTGTGGGCAAAGGGCCATCGGCCCCGTCTCGCGGCAAGAATGGCACTCAATGATCCTCGGCATCGGTACTGATCTGGCAAATATCGAGCGTATCCAAGCCACGCTCGATCGTTTCGGCGACCGGTTTCGCAATCGGGTGTTCACCGAGGTCGAGCAACGCAAGGCCGAGCGGCGGCGCGATGTGGCGGGCACCTATGCCAAACGCTGGGCCGCGAAAGAGGCCTGCTCAAAGGCGCTTGGCACCGGGCTGCGCATGGGCATTGCATGGCGCGACATGGCGGTCAGCAATCTGCGCACCGGCCAACCCGTGATGGAGGTGACCGGTTGGGCCGCCGACCGTCTCGCCGCGATGACCCCGCCGGGGCATGAGGCGATCATCCATGTCACCCTGACCGACGATCACCCTTGGGCGCAGGCTTTCGTGGTGATCGAAGCGCGCCCTCTTGCCGATCCGGTCCGTTAGGGTGGCCTGCGCCGCCGTTTCGCGTCATATGCACGCGGTGCAGGCCGATCCGGCCCCGCGTCACTTGACTTGGCCCGCACGGCCCCGCATGTAACCCCAAATCGATATGTCAGGAGCGCCGCATGGCTGCTAAGGAAAAAACCGGCAACGCCTTTGTCGAAACCATCAAGACAATCTTCTGGGCGCTGCTGATCGCCGGTGTCTTTCGGACCCTGTTCTTCCAGCCCTTCTGGATCCCCTCCGGCTCCATGAAAGAGACGCTGCTGATCGGTGATTTCCTCTTCGTGAACAAGATGGCCTACGGCTATTCCTATGCCTCATGCCCCAGCCTGATGCTGCCCGGTGTCGGGATCGAGATTGACGCCAAGGATGTCTGCGGTGTCTTTGATGGCGATAACGAGCGTCTTTTCGGCTCTGAGCCAGAGCGCGGCGATGTGGTGGTCTTCCGTCACCCTGTCTCGGGCCGCGACTATATCAAGCGCCTGATTGGCCTGCCGGGGGACAAAGTGCAGATCAAAAACGGTGTCATCAGCCTGAACGGCACCCCGGTTAAGGTCGAAGATGCGGGCACTTTCGAAGAGGTCATGGCCCCGCAAGGCCCGCAACAACTGCGCCCGCGCTGTGAGAACGGCCCCGTGGGCCAGGGGGCGGCCTGCGTGAAAAGCCGCCAGATTGAAACCCTGCCCAATGGCGTGTCCTACCCGACCCTGAACATCACCAATCAGCAGTCGGACAACACGGGCGTCTACACCGTGCCCGAGGGGCATTACTTCTTCATGGGCGACAACCGCGACAACTCTGCCGACAGCCGCTTGGCGCAGCGCGCCGGGGGTGTGGGTTTCGTGCCCTTTGAAAACCTCATTGGCCGCGCGGATCGCATCATGTTCAGCTCTGCCGGGCGTTCGATGCTGTTCTTCTGGACATGGCGCGGCGATCGCTTCTTCGAAGCAGTCAGATGAAACTGAGCGGAGACCTCAAAGCCTTCGAGACACGGATTGGCCACCATTTTGCCAAGCCGGAGCTGCTGGTGCGCGCGGTGACCCATGCCTCCATGTCCTCGGCCAACCGCGACGACAACCAGCGGTTGGAGTTTCTGGGCGACCGGGTGCTGGGGCTCGTCATGGCCGAAGCGCTGCTGGCGCTTGATCCCGGTGCCACCGAGGGGCAGTTGGCCCCGCGTTTCAACGCATTGGTGCGCAAGGAAACCTGCGCCGATGTGGCGCGTGAGATTGATCTGGGCAAGGTGCTCAAGCTCGGTCGGTCTGAGATGATCTCGGGCGGGCGGCGCAAGCAGGCGCTTCTGGGCGACGCCATCGAGGCGGTGATCGCGGCGGTCTACCTCGACGGGGGCTTCGAGGCGGCCAAGGAACTGGTGTTGCGGCTTTGGGGCGACCGGCTGAAGACCGTTAAGGAAGATGCGCGCGACGCCAAGACCGCTTTGCAGGAATGGGCGCAGGCGCGCGGGCTGAACCCGCCGCGCTACGTGCAGACCGGCCGCAGCGGGCCGGATCACGCGCCTGTCTTTACCATTACCGCGCGGCTGGACAACGGGGCCGAGGCGGCCGCCACCGCGCCCTCGAAACGCGCCGCCGAACAGGCCGCCGCCAGCACGCTGCTGCGGCAATTGGAGAGCAACACATGACCACCCGTGCCGGATTCGTCGCCCTGATCGGAGAGCCCAACGCGGGCAAATCCACCCTGCTGAACCGCATGGTCGGGGCCAAGGTCTCGATCGTGACGCATAAGGTGCAGACCACCCGCGCCCGCATTCGCGGCGTGGCGATGGAGGGCAATGCGCAATTGGTCTTCGTCGACACGCCGGGCCTCTTCCAGCCCCGCCGCCGTCTGGACCGCGCCATGGTCGCCGCCGCCTGGGGTGGCGCGGCGGATGCCGATGTGATCGTGCTGCTGATCGAGGCGCACCGCGGCGTGACCGAAGGCGTGGAACGCATCCTCGAAGAGCTTGGCAACATCGCCAAGGGCCGCCGGGTGGCGCTGGCGATCAACAAGATCGACCGGGTCGAGGCGCCGGTGCTGTTGGGGCTGGCCGAGAAGATGAACCAGCGGTTTGAGTTTGCCGAGACCTTCATGATCTCCGCCGAGCGCGGTCATGGCACCGACACGCTGCGCGAATGGCTGGCGGGCGAGGTGCCGGAAGGCCCGTGGCTCTATCCCGAAGACCAGATCGCCGACCTGCCGATGCGCAACATCGCCGCCGAGATCACGCGCGAGAAGCTGACCCTGCGCCTGCATCAGGAACTGCCCTACCAGCTCACGGTCGAAACCGAGAACTGGGAAGAGCGCAAGGACGGCTCCGCCCGGATCGACCAGTTGGTCTATGTCGTGCGCGACGGCCACAAGGGCATCGTGCTGGGCAACCGCGGCGAGACCATCAAGGCCGTGGGCAAGGCCGCGCGCGAGGAGCTTGAAGAGTTCCTTGGCCGCAAGGTGCATCTGTTTTTGCAAGTGAAGGTCCGCGCCAACTGGCTGGAAGAGGCCGAGCGCTATTCCGAGATGGGCCTGGATTTCAAAGATGGCAATGACTGACGCCAAAGGTCTGCCATGGCCCGCCTGACTGCGCGCTTCTGGGTCGATGCCTATCTCGCGCGGCTCAGGTTGCAGGACATCCCCGCCTTCGTTGTCGCGCATGGCGATGACACCGGCGGCGCGGTGCTGGTGAAACTCTCCACCCTCAATGGCCGCGCGGTGCTGTTCCAGCGGTCTTTCGATTTGATGAGCGGCGCGCGCCGTTGGGTCGAATTGGCCGCGGGTGACGAGGGTGAGGTCGATGCCACGGTCACCCGCCAACGCAGCTTCGACCCGGACCTCTGGGTGATCGAGGTCGAGGACCGTCAGGGCCGGCACCTTCTGGACGAGCCGGGGTTCGCCTGATGGAATGGCGCGATCAGGGCATCCTGCTGAGCGCGCGGCGACATGGCGAGACCTCTGCCATCATCGAGGTTTTCACCCCCGCTCAGGGACGCCACGCGGGCGTCGTCCGTGGCGGCACCAGCCGCAAGATCGCCCCCAGCCTACAACCTGGTGCGCAGCTTGACGTGGCGTGGCGCGCGCGGCTGGAGGACCACATCGGCGCCTTCACCGTCGAGCCTTTGCGCAGCCGTGCCGCCGTGGCGATGCAGGACCGTCTGGCGCTGGCGGGGCTGAATGCGGTCACCGCGCTCTTGGCCTTTTGCCTGCCCGAACGCGAGCCTCATCCGGCGCTTTACCAGCGGACCGAGGCGCTGCTGGATATGTTGGGGCAGGGCGATGTCTGGCCGCTGGCCTACCTCAAGTGGGAACTGCGGTTGCTGGAGGAAATGGGCTATGCGCTCGACCTCGATGCCTGTGCGGTGACAGGGGCGACCGAGGGGCTGATCTATGTCTCCCCCAAGACCGGGCGCGCAGTCTCGGCCAAGGGGGCGGGGGAGTGGGCGGACCGGCTTTTGCCTTTGCCGCCTGTGCTGCGCGGCGGCGCGGGCAATGATGCTGAGGTGGCGCAGGGGCTGCGGACGACGGGGCATTTCCTGACCGTGCATCTGGCGCGGGACTTGGGCGGCAAACCCCTGCCGGAAGCCCGCGCACGCTTTGTCGATGCCTTTAGTCGGCGGCTTTGAAAACCAGACGTTCGCCGCTGTCGTCCGATAGGATCATCGTGTCGCCCAGCACGTCTGAAATGGTCACCTCTGTCAGCGCATCCAAGAACGCCGTCTCGCCCGCAAGGTCGGGGCAAGCGCGGCGGGTGACGGCGATATGGCCTGTGTCGAACCACGGGTAGGGCACCGTCATCGCGGCGCTATAGGCGTTGCAGGGGGCCTGCCCGGCGATCTTGCCGGTCTCTGGGAAGGTCAGGGTCGCGCGGGCGTCGAAGGGCTCGCCGTCCAACTCCACCAGATGCCAAGTCTTGTCGCCCGCGCCATAGGCGCGGACGGTTTCATCGCCTTGGCATTGCGGCAGGGCGCTGAGGGCGGCGAGGATCAGAAAGCTGCGCATGGGCTGTCCTTTGGAGTGAAGCGCCGCCTATGTCCCTGACATCCGCGGCGCTTGCAACCCCGGCAGATCAGCCCAGAAGGCGGCGGGCGATAACCTGCGCCTGAATCTCGGCGGCACCCTCAAAAATGTTGAGGATTCGCGCGTCGCAAAGCACTCGGCTGATCTTGTACTCCAGAGCAAAACCGTTGCCGCCGTGGATCTGCAAGCCATTGTCGGCTGCCGCCCATGCGACCCGCGCGCCGAGCAGTTTGGCCATGCCCGCCTCTACGTCGCAGCGGCGCCCGGCGTCCTTCTCAAACGCGCTGTAATAGGTCAACTGCCGCGCCACCATCAGCTCCACCGCCATCATCGCCAGTTTGCCCGAGACGCGGGGGAAGTTGATCAGCGATTTGCCGAATTGCTTGCGGTCTTGGGCGTATTGCATCGAGATATCCAGCGCCGATTGTGCCACGCCGATGGCGCGGGCGGCGGTCTGGATGCGGGCGCTCTCGAAGGTCTCCATCAGCTGTTTAAAGCCGCGCCCCTCTTCGCCGCCGAGGAGGTTCTCGCCCTTCACCTCAAAACCGTCGAAGCCAAGCTCGTATTCCTTCATCCCGCGGTAGCCCAGTACCTCGATCTCACCGCCGGTCATGCCGGGCGTGGGGAAGGGATTGGCATCATCGCCGGGCGTTTTCTCGGCGAGGAACATCGACAACCCACGGTGGTCTGTCGTCTCCGGGTCCGTCCGCGCCAGCAGGGTCATCACATGGGTCCGTGCGGCATGGGTGATCCATGTCTTGTTGCCGGTCACCTTGTAATCATCCCCGTCCTTAACCGCGCGGGTGCGCAGGCTGCCGAGGTCGGAGCCGGTGTTCGGCTCGGTAAAGACCGCCGTGGGCAGGGTTTCGGCGCTGGCGATGCGGGGCAGCCATTTCTCTTTCTGCGCCTCGGTGCCGCCGCAGAGGATAAGTTCGGCGGCAATTTCCGAGCGGGTGCCGAGCGAGCCGACTCCGATATAGCCGCGCGACAGTTCTTCGCTGACTACGCACATCGAGGCTTTGGTCAGGCCCAGACCGCCGTATTCTTCGGGGATGGTCAGGCCGAAGACGCCCATCTCGGCCAGTTCCTCGATCACCTCCATCGGGATCAACTCATCCTTGAGGTGCCAATCATGGGCGTGCGGCTCGACCTTTTCGACCGCGTAGCGGCGGAACTGGTCGCGGATCATCTCAAGCTCTTCATCCAGACCGCTGACGCCAAAGGTCACATCGGCGCTGCGTTCCTGCATCAGTTCGACCAGACGGCTGCGCGCGGCTTGGGTGTTGCCCGCGCGGGTCAGGCTGCTGATCGCAGGGCTGTCGAGTGCCGCCTCATCCTCGGCATTCAGCCCCAGATCTTGCAGGCGCAGCATCTCCCCTTGGTTCATCTGGATGCCGCCGCAGATTTGGCAGAGGTATTCGCCAAAGGCGATCTGGTGCAGCAGTTGCTCCACCTCACCAAAACGCCCCTCGGCTTGCAGCCGTTCGGCCCAAAGCTGCATCTGCCGAAGGGCTTGGACATAGGTGGCGAGCCAAGCAAGCCCGTGGGCGGCGGTCTGATTGGCCTCAATCAGTTTGGCCGAGACGCGACCGCTGTCGCTCACCTGCGCACGGACGGCGGCGGTGGCGGTTTCGAGCAACTGGTCGAGCGGCGGCAAGGCCGCGCCGGTCTGCCCGATCAGATCGTCGAGAATTACGCGATGCATCGTCATGTCCTGACCGTCATGTGCCATGGGCTGTCCTTTCTTGCTTGGGATAGGCATAGCCCTTTCGCAGTCGCAGCACAACAAAGATACGTTTTGCTGCGGCGTTTTGTTCTAATCTTGCGCAGTCGTTTTTCGCGTGCGGCCCCGGAGGAGGGTGCTATGTAACGGTATGAACAGTATTTTCCCCTTTCTCACCCCATTCGAATTTTATGCTGCACTTGCAATCGGTCTTTGCGGCGGCTTCGTCAAAGGCGTGGTAGGCTTTGCCCTGCCATTGGTGCTGATTTCCGGTCTCACGACCTTCATGGCGCCCGATCTGGCCTTGGCCGGGCTGATTCTGCCTACGGTGCTGGCCAATGCCTTCCAAGCGCTGCGGCAGGGGCCGCAGGCCGCGTTGCGGTCGATCAAACTGTTCTGGGTGTTTCTGCTCTGCGGTGGCGTGATGCTGGTGCTGTCGGCCCAGATGGTGCGGCTGGTGCCAGCGACGGTGATGCTGCTGATGATCGGCGTGCCGGTGGTGCTCTTTGCGCTGCTGCAACTGTCGAAACATCAGTTCCATCTGGCGCAGCGGTCGACGAAGGTCGAGGCGCTGGTTGGCGGATTTGCCGGGGCCGTCGGGGGGATTTCCGGCATCTGGGGGCCGCCCACGGTGGCCTATCTCACCGCGCTCGGGACCGCGAAACATGACCAGATGCGGATCCAAGGAGTGATCTACGGGCTGGGCGCGGTGGCGCTGCTCGTCGCGCATATCGGCTCGGGCGTTCTGAACGCGCAGACCTGGCCCTTCTCGGCGCTGTTGATTCTGCCGGTGATGCTGGGCGTTTGGCTCGGCAGCAAGGTGATGGATCGGGTCGATCCGGTGCTGTTTCGCAAGATGACTTTGGTGGTCTTGATGGTGGCGGGGTTGAACCTGATCCGGCGGGCGATTTTTTAATCGGTTGAAGTTGCCCCCCGGGCCGGAAACAAGTCGCAGGCGCCGGGCCATCGCCTGCCTGCGGGCAGGAGATGACCCTCAGGAAACGATCGCAAAGCATCGTATGCAGCTAGGCGCTAGCAGTGTCCGATTTTGAGTAGGGTGAATTTGCGCTCTCATCGCTTCTGCGAAGCGACTGCCGCGCGACGCCTTTTGCTTTGCAAAAGGCTTGGTGGAGCCTAGCGGGATCGAACCGCTGACTCAGAGTAGCCGCGCAGCGGATGCGCGTCAGTCAGCCCATCTATCGGGCGAAGCATATCAAGATTCGAAGCAGTGGATGATGGTGGAGCCTAGCGGGATCGAACCGCTGACCTCCTGCATGCCATGCAGGCGCTCTCCCAGCTGAGCTAAGGCCCCATCGTGGATCGTGATCGTGTGATCCGGGTCGTTCTGTGGCGCTGTCTAGGCGCTGGCGGAGGCGGGATCAAGCGGAAAATTGACCCCGCCGCCGATTAATTAATCTTCGTCGTCCGACGCCACATCGGCGAGGTCGTCGAGCGGTACTGTATCGTCATCATCGTCGTCATCGTCGAGGATGTCGTCGTCCAGATCCACGTCGACCGCGTCATCGTCATCGACCAAGGATTCCTCATCAACCTTGTCGCCCTTCTTGGCTTTGGCTGTGACCGCATCCTCGGCGTCCGCCGCGATCATGCGCGACTTGGCGTTGTCGACCTCGACCTCTTCGCCCGTGTAGGGGCTGATGATCGGATTCTTGTTGAGGTCATAGAAGCGCTTGCCCGTAGTGGGGCACAGGCGCTTGGTTCCCCATTCTTCGTTGGGCATGAAACACCCCTTTATAATATTGCTGTTGCGTGTAGATGATTCCGGCCAAGTGCCATATGAGGGGGGCACTGTCAAAGGCTTTGGCCTCTATCTAGGGACGTTGCTCCGGTAATGAAAGACCCTGTGCTGCCCGGCAACCCGCCGATTCCGCTGATCCTGCGCCGTTCGGCGCGCGCGCGGCGCATCTCGCTGCGCATCTCGCAATTGGACGGGCGGGTAACTCTGACGATGCCGAAACGGCTGGCGGAGCGTGAGGCGCTGGCCTTTGCCGAAAGCAAACAGGACTGGATTCGCCAACACCTCGCCGCGCGGGGCGAGGATGTGATCGTGGCCCCCGGCGCAGAGCTTCCGGTGGGCGGCAAGCTGCTGCGCGTGCGCGGCGGGCAGGGGAGGGGCGTGCGGATCGGCCCCGAAGAGATCCTCGTGCCCGGCCCCGAGGAAAGCTTGGGCAAACGTCTGGCGGCGCATCTGCGCGAAGTGGCGCGCGACCGCCTCGCCGGGGCTTGTGACGACTATGCCGCGCTGCTGGGCAAGTCCTATGCCCGCATCACCCTGCGCGATACGCGCTCTCGCTGGGGGTCTTGTTCAAGCGACGGGGCGCTGATGTTCTCTTGGCGGCTGATCATGACCCCGCCCGAGGTGCTGGACTATGTCGCCGCCCATGAGGTCGCGCATCTGGCGCAGATGAACCATTCCCCCGCCTTCTGGGCCGAGGTCACGCGGATCTACGGCGATTATCAGGCGCCGCGCCAATGGCTGCGCGACCACGGCGGCGGGCTGCACCGCTATCGTTTCTAAGCCAGCGTGGCGAAACGCGCCTTCAGCAGCGCTTCGGCATATTCATCCTCGGCCGTGCTGTCATGCACCACGCCGCCGCCCACGTTCAGCCGCAGCCGCCCCTCCGGGTAACAGGTCGCCGTGCGGATCGCCACGTTGAACTGCATCGCACCCGTGGGGGCGATCCAGCCCACTGCCCCGCAATAGGCATCGCGCGGGGCCGGTTCCAAAGCGCGCAGGATCTGCATCGCGCGTATCTTGGGGGCTCCGGTGATCGAGCCGCAGGGAAACAGAGCGTGAAAGAGGTCGGTCAGCCGCTTGCCGGGCAAGACCTGCGCCGTGATGCGCGAGGTCATCTGATGCAGGGTCTCATAGGTCTCGATCTCGAACAGTTTCGGCACCTTGACACTGCCCACCTCGGCGATCCGGCTGATGTCGTTGCGCAAAAGGTCCACGATCATCAGGTTCTCGGCCATGTTCTTTTCCGAAACCGCAAGGTCGCCGCGCAGCTTCGCGTCCTCCGCAGCATCCCGCCCACGCCGCGCCGTGCCCTTCATCGGACGGGCGGTGAGCTGCCCCTCGGCAGTGAGCGCAAAGAACAGCTCCGGCGAGCGTGACAGCAGCACAGGCCCGCCAAGATCGACGAAAGCGCCATGTGCCACGCTTTGCCGCTGGCGCAGTCGGGCATAAAGTGCGGCGGGCGTCCCGGTATAGCGCCCCTCCATCCCGAAGGTGAGATTGGCCTGATAGATGTCCCCGGCGCTGATGAAGTCCTGCACCTCAGTAAAAGCGGCCTGATACTGCGCAAAATCCCAATCCGGCGTGAGGTCCGACAGGCTGGCATCACCCGCCTCTTCGGCAAAGCCATAAGCCTCGGGCGCATCAAAAACGCCGAAGCGCAGCAGGGGCAGCCCGCGCGCCGCAGGCATTAACTCGTGCAGCTTGTGCGATCCAAGATAGCCCAACTCGTAACTCGCATAGCCCGCCAACCACGCGCCGCTTTCCTGCGCCGCTTCAAGTGCCGCAAAGGCGGCAGGCACCTCAGCCGGGGTCTCGGCACTGATGATCCGCCGCGGCGCGGTGAAGGCCGTGCCGTGCCCCAGCGGGCCAGTGTCGAAAAGAACGCGAGCGGCAGTCATGGCGGGCCTTAAAAGTCCGCAGGCACGCGCATATCGCGCAGGGGCCGCACGATATCGATGGATTCTTGGTAGATCGGATGCGCCTTATAGGCGGCCAGTGCCTTGGCATCCGGGAATTCGGCATAGACAACCACATCCACATCCCCCGACAGCGCATCGACACGGGTGTTCTCGCAGATCTCGAAAGTCGTCGAATGCGGAATGTCGGCCAGTTTCCAAAGCCCCGCCACGATCGTCGGAATGTCCTTGGGGTCTTTGGCCGAGAAAAAGACCACATGACGGATGAAGTTTCGTTTGGTCACGGGCGCGTCTCCTTATGGCAGTTTGACCTCCGATAAATCGCCGCAGAGCCCGGGACAACGGGTGATCGCATCTTGGCTGCAAAATGCCGCGCTTGACGGGTGGCTCCTTTGTGATCACAACCGCATCATGAACCTGACCCCGCGCCCTGTCGAGGCCACGCCGCTGGCCCATGATCGTGTCTACCGCCGCCTGCGCGCGCGGATCATGCATGGCGATCTGCCGCCCGGCCACGCGCTGACCCTGCGCGGCATCGGCAAGGAATATGAAGTCTCGATGACCCCGGCCCGCGAAGCGGTGCGGCGGCTGGCGGCAGAGGGGGCGCTGACCATGTCGACCTCCGGACGCATCTCCACCCCCGAACTTAGCAACGAGCGGATCGAGGAACTGGCCGCCCTCCGCGCACTCTTGGAGGTCGAGCTTGCCTCTCGCGCCCTGCCGCGCGCCCATATGGCGCTGATCGAGCGGATGCAGACGATCAACACCAATATCGCCGAGGCCGTGGCCCACCGCGATGCCGTCAGCTACATCCGCACCAATCTCGAATTTCACCGCACGCTCTACCTGCGCGCCCAAGCGCCGGCCATGCTCGCCATGGCGGAAACGGTCTGGCTGCAACTCGGCCCCACCATGCGCGCGCTCTATGGCCGCCTGCGCCGGACCGAGCCGCCGCATTTCCACCGCCTGATTATCGCCGCCCTGCGCGCGGGCGATGAGCCGGGGCTGCGGCTGGCAGTGCGTTCGGATGTGACCCAAGGGCTGCGCATGCTGGCCAGCTGATCCTGCCCATGGCTTGACAGCCGTGCCGCAGCGGCGCATCAAAGGCATATGGAAAAGACCAGCTTCACATCTGTCTATTACCCCCGCTCCTGAGCGGCGCGGCACCCATTCCCATATCCACAAGCCGCCACAGCGCGGCTTATCCTGTCTCCCTGTGGCTTCACAGAAAGAGACGACATGCCCCCCATTCGACCCGCCGTGAAATCCGACCTGCCGATGGTGCTTGATCTGGCCCACGCGCTGGCCGCCTACCACGGCGACACTGCCACCGTGACCCGCGCCGCGCTGGAACGTGACTGCTTTGGCCCCAACCCGTGGGTGACCCTTCTGGTGGCCGAAGGCGCCACCGGCCTGCATGGCTATGCCGCGCTCTGCCCGCAGATGCAGTTGCAATTCGGCGCAAGGGGGATGGACCTGCACCACCTCTTCGTCTGCGACACGGCCCGCGGCCGCGGCATTGGCCGCGCGCTGGTCGAGGCGGCGCTGGACCATGCCCAGAGCCAAGGATGCAGCTATGTGACCGTGGGCACGGATACAAAAAACCGGCGCGCGCAGGGCTTCTACCGCGCCGCCGGTTTCGATCAACTCACGCCTGATCCGCGTTTTCGGCGGCGGCTGGCTTAGGCCGCCAGCCCCTTGCGCCCCATCTCGAGGAACTTGGTCCGGCGTTCCTGAACCAGCGTCTTGCCGTCCTTGCCATCAAGTTCCTTGAGCATCGCTTCGATCGACTTGCCCACGGCCTTGATCGATTCCTCGGCATGGCGATGCGCCCCACCCATCGGCTCGGGGATGATCTGGTCGATCACGCCAAGCGTTTTCAGCTCATCCGCCGTCAGACGCATCTGCTCGGCAGCCTCGCGCATCTTCTCGCTGTCCTTCCACAGGATCGACGCACAGCCTTCGGGCGTGATCACGGAATAGACCGAATGTTCCAACATCGCGACACGGTTCGCCGTGGCGAATGCCACCGCCCCGCCAGAGCCGCCTTCGCCCACGATCACGCTGACCAAAGGCACGCCAATCTGCAGGCATTTCTCGGTCGAACGGGCAATCGCCTCGGACTGGCCACGCTCTTCGGCGCCCTTGCCGGGATAGGCGCCGGGCGTGTCGACGATGGTCACAACCGGCAGATTGAACTTATCCGCCAGATCCATCAACCGCACCGCCTTGCGATACCCCTCAGGCCGCGCCATGCCGAAATTGCGCTCGATCCGGCTTTTGGTGTCATTGCCCTTCTCATGGCCAATCACCACGACAGGCATATCGTTGAACCGTGCCAACCCGCCCATGACCGCCAGATCATCGGCAAAGTTCCGATCCCCCGCCAAAGGCGTGAACTCGGTGAAAAGCGCCTCGATATAATCCTTGCAATGGGGCCGTTCCGGATGCCGCGCTACCTGACATTTCCGCCAAGGCGTCAAAGAGCCATAAAGGTCTTCGAGCATCCCGGCGGCTTTCTTGTCCAGCGCGCGGGCCTCATCGGTGATGTCCATCTCTTCGTTGGACCGGGCCAGCGCCCGCAGCTCTTCCGCCTTGCCTTCGATCTCGGCCAGGGGTTTTTCGAAATCCAGATATTGGGTCATTGAATGCTCCGGCTTGTTGCCTGTGTATATGGAGCGCCGCGCGCCGGTTTGCAACGCGGGTTTACAAGGCAGGCAAGCCCACGCCCCTTCCTTTTCATCCTTTTTCAAATACCCTCGGGGGTCCGGGGGCAGGGCCCCCCCGGCGGCTTGCCAAAAGCGCTCAGCCCCCGGCGATCATCTGAGATTGCCGCACGATCACCTCCGCCTGTTTGATGCTGGCGATATCCACCAACCGCCCCTTATAGACGGTGGCCCCTTCGCCCTTGGCCTTGGCTTCCTCCATCGCCGCGAGGATCTCGCGCGCCTCGGCCACGGCCTCTTCCGACGGGGTGAACACCTCGTTGCTCAGCGCGACCTGTTTGGGGTGGATCGCCCATTTGCCCACCATCCCCAGCGTGGCCGAGCGGCGCGCCTGTGCGCGGAACCCCTCGTCGTCCGAGAAATCGCCAAAGGGCCCGTCGACCGGCAGCACGCCATGGGTGCGGCAGGCGGCGACGATGGCGGCCTGTGCCCAGTGCCAAGGGTCCGACCAATGTTTCTGCTCGCCGCGCTGCATATAGTAGTTCTCTTGCGTGCCGCCGATGCCGGTGGTCTGCATGCCCATGGAGGCGGCGAAATCCGCGGCCCCCAGCGACATCGCCTGCAAACGCGGAGAAGAGGCGGCGATCTCTTCCACATGGGCGATGCCAGCGGCGGATTCGATAATGACCTCGAAACTGATCTTCTTCTCGCGGCCCTTGGCAGTTTCCACCGCCGTCACCAGCGCATCGACGGCATAGACATCCGCCGCGCAACCCACTTTGGGGATCATGATCTGATCAAGCCGCGGCCCGGCCTGCTCCAGCAGTTCCACCACGTCACGATACCAATAGGGCGTATCAAGCCCGTTGATCCGCACCGAAAGCGTCTTGTTGCCCCAGTCGATCTCGGAAATCGCCTTGATGATATTGGCGCGCGCGCTGTCTTTGTCCGAAGGTGCCACGCTGTCTTCGAGGTCGAGGTTGATCACATCGGCATCCGACGCCGCCATCTTTTCAAAGATCGCCGGACGGGAGCCGGGGCCGAACAATTGGCAACGGTTCGGGCGGGCAGGGGCGGCAGGCTGAATGCGGAAGCTCATGGGGCACCTATGGGTAATATTGTTTCATCACGTGTCTCCATTCTGGTATGAAATTGCGCCACCAATCGCAAGGAGGTTTTCGCAGTTGCAGCATTACGAAAGGTTCGCCCCTCGGCGAATGCCGCGCACGAATTTTGCGCAGCCAAGGGTAATTTGCGGGAAATACAGCGCATTTGCATGCAGATGCGTCGACAACGCCACGCACTTGCGTATTCTCGCGCGCAATATGCGGACAAATTCAATGCCGGAGGCTTGCCATGATCAAAACCCCCTATCTGCTCTTTCTGGGCGACGCGCCTGACTCTCTGTCCGCCAAGGTCGCCCAAGGCATCAAGGACTGGCGGCCCGACAATGCGGTCGGTCAGTTCCGCATGGAGGGCTGCAAGGCCGATCTCGGTCTGCAAGACATGACGCTGGCCGAAGCGCGTGAGGCGGGGGCCGAGACATTGGTCATCGGTGTCGCCAACCGTGGCGGTAAAATCAGTGCGGCTTGGAAAGAGGTGCTGATCGAGGCGCTGAACATGGGCTTCGACATCGCCTCGGGCCTGCACAACCTGCTGCGCAACGAAGCCGATCTGGTCGCCGCTGCCGAGGCCAACGGCACCACATTGCATGACGTGCGCGTGCCCAGCGTCGAATATCCCATCGCCGATGGCAAGAAACGGAGCGGCAAGCGGGTTCTGGCCGTGGGCACCGATTGCTCGGTCGGGAAAATGTACACCGCCCTCGCGCTGGACGAGGCGATGCGCGGGAAGGGCATGAAAAGCACCTTCCGCGCCACGGGTCAGACCGGCATCCTGATCACCGGCGAAGGCGTGCCGCTGGACGCCGTGATCGCCGATTTCATGGCCGGGTCGGTGGAATATCTCACCCCCGCCAATGACGATGACCATTGGGACATCATCGAAGGGCAGGGCAGCCTGTTCCACGTCTCCTACTCAGGCGTGACCATGGCGCTGATCCACGGCGGCCAGCCCGATGCGCTGATCCTCTGCCATGAGCCGACCCGGACCCATATGCGCGGGTTGCCGGAATACAGCCTGCCCAGTCTCGAAGCGGTGCGCGACATGGCGCTGACGCTGGCGCAGGTGCCGAACCCGGACTGCAAGGTCGTCGGTATCTCGGTCAACACCTACCATATGTCCGAGGCCGAGGCGGACGCCTATCTGGCCGAGGTTGAGGAGCGTCTTGGCCTGCCCGCGGTCGATCCCTTCCGCCAAGGGGCAGCGCGACTGGCCGATGCGCTGGCGGCGCTGTGACCATGCAGATCGACGTTTCCGCAGATACGTTCAAACTGGCGCAGGTCTTTACCATCAGCCGCGGTTCGCGGACCGAGGCCAAGGTGCTGACCGTCCGCGTGACCGAAGGCGGCGTGACCGGCTGGGGCGAATGCGTGCCCTACGCGCGCTATGGCGAGACCCTCGAATCGGTCACGGCTGAGATCAACGGCCTGCCGGGCGATATCACCCGCCAAGCGCTCTATGATCTGCTGCCTGCCGGGGCCGCACGCAACGCGGTCGACTGTGCGCTATGGGATCTAGAGGCCAAGCGCGCAGGCAAACGGGTGTGGGAACTGGCCGGACTGACCGCGCCGGGGCCAGAGATCACGGCCTATACCCTCTCGCTGGACGAACCCGAGGCAATGCGCGCGCAGGCGGCGAAACACAGCTATCGGCCCCTGCTGAAGATCAAGCTCGGCACCCCCGACGACATGCCGCGGCTCGAAGCGGTGCGCGCGGGCGCGCCCGATTCCACCATCATCATCGACGCCAATGAAGGCTGGTCGGCTGAGGTCTATGCCGACCTCGCCCCGCATCTGGTTCGTCTGGGCGTGGCGCTGGTCGAACAGCCTCTGCCCGCGGGCGAAGACGACGCGCTTTTGGGCATGGACCGCCCCGTGCCCGTCTGCGCAGATGAAAGCTGCCATGACCGCGCCAGCCTGCCGGGCCTCAAGGGCAAATACGATGTGGTGAACATAAAGCTCGACAAGACCGGCGGTCTGACCGAGGCACTGGCACTGCGCGATGCAGCGCGGGCCGCGGGGTTTGAGGTCATGGTGGGCTGCATGGTTGGCTCGTCGCTGGCGATGGCCCCCGCGACGCTGGTCGCGCAAGGCGCGAAGGTGGTGGACCTTGACGGCCCGCTGCTTCTGGCCGAAGACCGCGACAATGCTTTGAAATTCGACGGCGCGGGCGTGCATCCCCCCGCCGCAGCGCTTTGGGGGTGACCATGCGAACTGTCTATGTGAACGGCGAATACCTGCCCGAGGATCAGGCCAAGATCTCGATCTTCGACCGGGGATTCCTGATGGCCGATGGGGTCTATGAGGTAACGAGTGTGCTGGACGGCAAGCTCATCGCCTTTGACGGCCATGCCGAGCGTCTGACCCGCTCGATGAACGAGCTCGACATGCGCGCACCTGCGACGACCGATGAACTGCTGGAAATTCATCGCGAGTTGGTGCGTCTCAACGATATCAATGACGGGTTGATCTATCTTCAGGTGACGCGCGGGTCGGATGGCGACCGCGATTTCGCCTTCCCTGACCCCGAGACCACCGCGCCCTCGCTGGTGCTGTTCACCCAATCCAAGCCGGGGCTGGCCGACAATCCCGCCGCCCGTGACGGCATCCGCGTGATCAGCATCGAAGACATTCGTTGGGGCCGCCGCGATATCAAAACGGTACAGTTGCTCTACCCGTCGATGGGCAAGATGATGGCCAAGAAAGCCGGTGTCGAAGACGCTTGGATGGTCGAAGACGGTTTCGTCACCGAAGGCACGTCGAACAACGCCTATATCGTCAAGGACGGCAAGATCGTGACGCGCGAAACCTCGAACGACATCCTGCACGGCATCACCCGCAGAGCGGTGCTGGAACTGGCCCGCGAGGCGCAGATGCAGGTGGAAGAGCGGAACTTCACCATCGAAGAGGCGCAGCAGGCGGATGAGGCGTTCGTCACCTCGGCCAGCGCTTTCGTGACGCCGGTGATCGAGATCGACGGGGCCAAGATCGGCAGCGGCACGCCGGGCAAATTGGCGCCCCGTTTGCGTGAAATCTATCTCGAAGAGATGCGCAAAACCGCGATCTGAGCTTTAGAACCGCGATAAGACCAGCCCCGCCGCCACCAGCGCGGCGGCGGCGATGCGGGTGGGGGTGATGGCCTGCACCGACAGGCCCAAGAGCCCCGTGGCATCAATTACCAGTGCTGCGCTCAATTGGCCAAGGATCAACGCCGAGATCACCGTCAGAGCCCCCAGCGTCGGGATCGCCCAAAGCACCGACCAGACGTAGAACGCCCCCAGCACCCCACCCAAGAGCAAAACGGGAGAGGCCGAGGCCGCGCGGGGCAGGGCGCTCAACTCGCCCCGCAGCAGTAAGACCCCGAGCAGGATCGCAAAGCCGACGCCAAAGGACACCGCCGCCGCGGCGACGCCGCTGCCGATGTTGCGCCCCAGGGCGGCATTGATCGGGGTTTGCAGGGCCACGGCGGCCCCGGCGATGGCGACGGTAATGAGGGCGAGGATCGGGGTGTTCATGGCGGCTCCGCTCTGTTTGGCCCCAGCATGAAAGATGTCCCGCCGGGCGCAAGGGCTTTCGCAGCGAACGCCCGCGCGGCTAGACTGGCGCGAAACAGGAGGCCGCGATGCGCAGAGAGATTGACCGGGCAGAGATGGAGGCCGCCGTGGGCCGTGAATTGGGCGTCTCGCCGTGGTTCGTGATGGATCAGGCGCGGATCGACGCTTTCGCCGATGTGACCGAGGACCACCAGTTCATCCATGTCGACCCGCTCCGCGCGGCCAAGACGGATTTCGGCGGCACCGTGGCCCATGGGATGCTCACCCTGTCGATGATGTCGGGCATGGCTTACGGCGCGCTGCCGGTGGTGGCGGGCACGAAGGCGTCGATAAACTACGGGTTCGACAGCGTGCGCTTCGTGGCGCCCGTGCATTCCGGCAAGCGCATCCGGGGGCGGTTCACGCTGGCCGAGGCGCGACGGCGGGGGCGGGGTGACCTGATGACCCGCTTTGCCGCAACGGTAGAGATCGAAGGCGCCGCGCGCCCCGCGCTCAAGGCGGATTGGCTTGTGCTTTATCAGTTCTAGGCGACGCCTTTGAGCGCGCTTGGCCGAGGCAAAGGCGGGCGCACAGGGGGGGCACGCCCGCTTTGTGAGGCCACTGAAGCGGGTTGCTCAACCCTTTCCGACATTCTCTTCAAAGGCCGTCTTGAACGCCTCTTTCTGGCTGTCGTTCGCATCGGTCTGATAGTTGGCTTTCCATTCGTCCATCGTCATCCCGTAGAACAACTCGCGCGCCTCGTCCTTGCCCATCTCGATCCCGCGTTCATTGGCGGCCTCCTGATACCAGCGCGACAGGCAGTTGCGGCAAAAACCGGCGAGGTTCATCATGTCGATGTTCTGCACATCCGTGCGGTCTTGCATCAGGTGTTTCTGCAACCGGCGAAAGGCGGCGGCTTGCAGTTCGATCTCTTGTTGGCTGGGCATGACAGCTTCCTTCTCATATCACTGGACGGGACCGTGAGGGACCGTCATTCTGATGAAACCTTTGACAGGCACTCATGGGGGCGCTAGGCCACCGGACAGGCGATGTTATCGTTAACATCCGCTCTGGGGACATAGGACACGAAGGAACAGATATGAGACGTTTGCGCAATGTAAAGATCGTGGCCACGCTCGGGCCCGCCTCCGAAACCCGGGAGGTGATCGCGGCATTGCACAACGCCGGGGCGGATGTTTTCCGCCTGAACATGAGCCACGGAAGTCACGAAGAGATTCGCGAAAAGCACCGGATCATCCGCGATATCGAGAAAGAGACCGGCGGCGCGATCGGCATTCTGGCGGACCTTCAGGGGCCGAAACTGCGCGTTGGCGTGTTCGAGGGCGACGGGCCGACCTTGGAAGAGGGCGCGTCTTTCCGGCTCGATCTTGATGAGACGCCGGGCGATGTGACCCGCGTCTGCCTGCCCCATCCGGAGATTTTCGCGGCCCTTGAGCCGGGGGCGAGCCTGTTGGTCAATGACGGCAAAATCCGTCTCAAGGTGCGCGACTGTGGCCCGGATTTCGCCGATTGCGAAGTGGTCACGGGCGGTGTCATCTCGAACCGCAAGGGCGTGAACGTGCCCGACGTGCTGCTGCCGCTGGCAGCGCTTTCCGAGAAAGACCGCGCCGATCTGGAGTTCGTCTGCGAGTTGGGGGTCGATTGGCTCGCCCTTAGCTTTGTCCAGCGGCCCGAGGATGTGACCGAGGCGCGCGATCTGGTCAGAGGCCGGGCGGCGGTGCTGTCAAAGATCGAGAAGCCCGCGGCGGTGGAGCGGTTCGAGGCGATCTTGGATGTCAGCGATGGCATCATGGTGGCGCGGGGCGATCTGGGCGTGGAACTGCCGGTGCAGAACGTGCCGCCGATCCAGAAGCGTCTGGTGCGTAAATGCCGGGCGGCGGCCAAGCCGGTGATCGTGGCGACTCAGATGCTCGAATCGATGATCGAAAGCCCGATGCCGACCCGCGCCGAAGTCTCGGACGTGGCGACCGCGATTTACGAAGGGGCCGACGCCGTGATGCTGAGCGCCGAATCCGCCGCCGGGGATTACCCGCTGCAGGCCGTGGCGACGATGGATAACGTGGCCCAAGAGGTCGAAGCCGATCCGACCTATACGCAGATCATCGAATCCTCGCGCACGGCGGATCGTACCACCGTGGCCGATGGCATCGTCGCCGCCGCGCGTGAGATTGCCGAGACGACGGACATCAAGGCGATCTGCTGCTTTACCCAATCGGGCACCACCGCGCTGCTGACCGCACGCGAGCGGCCCCGCGTGCCGATCATCGCCCTGTCGCCGCTGGTCAACACCGCGCGGCGTCTGGCGCTCAGCTGGGGCACGAATTGCATCATCACCGATGGGCATGACCGGTTTAAACTGGCCGTGCTGAGCGCCGCGCGGGCCGCCTTGTCAGAGGGCTATGCCGGGCCGGAGGATCATATCGTGGTCACCGCCGGGGTGCCCTTTAACGTGCCGGGCAGCACCAATATTCTGCGCGTCGCGCCCTGTGACGAACGTTTGATTTACGCCGCCGATCCAGAGTAGCCTTTCCCCGGATAGGGGGATGTTGCGTGGACGCGGACTTGGCAATGGTGGTGGGCATCGTTCTGGCGGTGCTGTCGATCCCCTCGATCCTGTCTGCGGTGACCGACCGTCGGTCGCCGCGCGCCTCGGCCATCACGATCTTGATCGCGGGCGGGCTGATCATTTTTGCGCTGCGCGAAAATCCGGGGCGCTATTCCTTCTCCAGCCTGCCGGAGGTTTTCGTCTCGGTGGCGGCAGACTTCCTGCCCTGAGGGCTGTGCGAAACCTCTTGCATCCCTGACCGACCGCGCCTATACGGCGCATCTTAGCCTGCACGACCGGCCTCAAGTGGCATGCCGAGTCGTGTTTATACCGAACTCAAAAGACGGAGACGGAAATGCCCAAGATGAAGACGAAATCGAGCGCCAAGAAGCGCTTCAAGGTCTCGGCGACCGGCAAGGTCATCGCCAGCCAAGCCGGCAAGCAGCACGGCATGATCAAGCGGACCAACAAGTTCATCCGTAACGCACGCGGCACGACAACCCTGTCGGAAGCCGATGCAAAGATCGTCAAGGGCTTCATGCCCTACGCCCGCTGATTAAGGAGAGCCGAGATGTCCCGAGTTAAAGGTGGTACAGTCACCCACGCGCGTCACAAGAAGATCATCAAAGCCGCAAAGGGCTACTATGGTCGGCGCAAGAACGTTTTCAAGGTCGCCACACAGGCGGTCGACAAGGCCAACCAATATGCAACGCGTGACCGCAAGAATCGCAAGCGCAACTTCCGCGCCCTGTGGATCCAGCGGATCAACGCCGCCGTGCGCAGCCACGACGAGGCGCTGACATACAGCCGCTTCATCAACGGTCTGACGCTGGCCGGCATCGAAGTGGACCGCAAGGTTCTGGCCGATCTGGCCGTGCACGAGCCCGAAGCCTTCGGTGCGATCGTCAAGCAAGCGCAGGACGCGCTGGCGGCCTAAGCCGAGATCGCTTTGAATCTGCGAAAGCCCTGCCGGATGGCGGGGCTTTTTGCGTTTGAGGGGACCTGTGTTGGCATCGGGCGCGTTTCGGGCCGGGCGCACGGGCCTTGCCATAATCTTGCCCCGAGAATCCCTTGCCACGGCCTTGCCTGCTCCTCACCCCCGTGGACAATCTGCCCCAGCGACAGGTCACTGTGCAGCCTATCTGCACCTGTGCCGCAGCAATTTGCGCTGTTCGTCGGCAAGTTATTTATAAAAGGTGGGGACGTTTATGCCGGGAATTGTAATCAATAGGTTGGACGAAGACCCCCATGAGACGGTCTACGGCATCCGCGACGATACCAGTTCGCGCGGCGTCGATCTGGAGGGCGCGCGGATCACGCTGACCTATGCCGACGGCTCGGTCGAGACGCTCACGTGGCACGCAACGGATCCCTATACGAATGGTGCTGCGGTGGGCGAGCATACGCAGATGTCCTTTGGCTATGACTGGCACCATCTTGAGACGACCAAGCCGCTCGCCACGATGGAGATCGACCTCCAGCCCGCCAGTTCCGTCTTCGACACCACCACCACGGCGGACGATGACCCCAATGGCGGCTCGACGCCCACTTCGCTGGAGGGGTTTCCCTTCCGCGTGGACTCCGGTTCGCGGGATTTGGCCGGTGATCTTGAGGTGACCTACTCGGGCATCGTCAACCTCGCGGGCAGCCCGCCTGCGGGGGATCTTTTCACCACCATGACCGTCGATTTCTCTGCATTGCCCGAGGGCGGGTTACTGGGCAATTTGGCGTGGAAATCCGACATCGACACGATGCGCGAAGAGGGCGATCTGGTCTCGACCGGTGTGGCCTGTTTCGCGCGCGGCACGCTGATTACCACCGAGGCGGGCGATCTTCCGGTTGAGGCTTTGGCCCCCGGCGTGCGCGTGCTGACCCAAGGCCATGGCTATCAGGAACTCGTCGCCGCGCTGCGCCGCAGGGTTGGGGCGGGGGAATTGGCGAAGAACCCCAAGCTCTACCCCATTCGGATCAGCGCCGGATCCTTGGGCGCGGGGCTGCCCAAACGCGATCTTATGGTCTCAAGGCAGCATCGCATGGTCGCCCGTTCGGGCATCGTAAAGCGGATCTGCGGGGCGATGGCCGTGCTCGTCGCTGCGATCCGGCTGACCGAACTTCCGGGGGTGCATGTGGATGAGGGCGTCTCGCAGGTGGAATATTTCCACCTCATCTTTGCAAAGCACCAGATCGTCTATGCCGAAGGCGCGCCGAGTGAAAGCTTTTTGCTGAATGCCGAGACAGTGAAAACCCTCGGTCAGGCGCAGCGCGAGGAGTTTGCGACGCTCTTCCCCGCTTTGGTTGATGGCGAGGGTTTCGGCACCCCGGCGCATCAGATCCCCGCAGGGCCCGTGCAAAAGCGGTTGGTCGCGAAGCACAAGAAAAACGGGCGCGCCTTGCTATCGGTCTAGGGTGTTGGGGTCATAAGGATTGTGGCTGGCGGCGGTCAGGGCAATCCCGTCCTGTGCCGCGCGATGGGCAATCGCCTCTTCGCTGCGGTTCAGTTGCACCGCGATCACGCTGGTCGCCGTGCCCTCTGCCGCAAGGATGCGAAGCTGTTCTAGGTCTTCGGCGCTCCATGGGGCGCCGGTGCTGCGGTCATAATCTGCCATGTCGGAGGCTCCTTTCATGGGCAAAACACGGCACGGCCAGCGGCGGTTCCGCCCGAGGGGGGGAGAGGGGGCACGCTTTGCGCCCCCTCCTGCCGTCACTTCAAAAGCGCCAACATCTCTTTCGCCGCTTCCTCGGAAGAGGCGGGGTTCTGGCCGGTGACCAGCTTGCCGTCGACCAGCACATAGGACGCCCAATCGTCGCCTTTGCTGTAGTTGCCGCCGTTCTCTTTCAGCATGTCTTCGACCAAGAAGGGCACCACGTCGGTCAGGCCAACGCCTTCTTCCTCGGTATTGGTGAAGCCGGTGACGCGCTTGCCCGAGACCAGCGGCTTGCCGTTGGCTTGAGTGTCCTTGAACACGGCAGGCGCGTGGCAGACGGCCCCCACGGGGCGGTCGGTGGCCCAGAAGGTTTCGATCAGGCGTTTGCTGTCGGCGTCATTGGCCAGATCCCACAGCGGACCGTGGCCGCCGGGGTAGAAGATCGCGTCGAAACCATCCGCGTCAACATCGCCGAGCACTTTGGTCGAGGCCAGCGCCTGCTGCGCGGCGTCATCGTCTTTGAACCGGCGGGTGGCGTCGGTCTGCGCGTCTTCGCTGTTGCTGTTGGGATCGAGCGGCGGCTGCCCGCCCTTGGGCGAGGCAAGGGTCACATCCGCGCCCGCGTCTTTGAAAACGTAATAGGGGGCGGCGAATTCTTCGAGCCAGAAGCCGGTCTTGTTGCCGGTGTCGCCCAATTCATCATGCGATGTCAGAACCATCAGGATTTTCATAGGTCTCTCCTTTCGGGGGAGGTTGGGCACGCCGCTGAAGCAGGGCGCGCCGAGGGGATGCGGCCTAACGCTTTCCCGAGGTGGTGGTTCCGCCCCTGCGACGCCATGCCCTACGGCTTGCATTCGAGGGGCGAGAGGGCTAGCAGGACGGGGTATTATTCCAAGGGCCTGTCATGGACGATCTGAAGCAAAAGTACCTGAGCCAAATCGCCGATGCTGGCGACGAATCCGCGCTGGAAGACATCCGGCTGGCCGCCGTGGGCAAAAAGGGCGAAGTTGCGCTGAAGATGCGCGAACTGGGCAAGATGACCCCTGAGGAGCGTCAGACCGCCGGGCCTGCGCTGAACGCGCTGAAGGATGAGATCAACTCGGCGCTCTCGGCCAAGAAGGCGGCCCTTGCCGATGCCGCCCTCGACGAGCGTCTGCGCAGCGAATGGCTCGACGTGACCCTGCCCACACGGCACCAGCGTCAAGGCAGCATCCACCCGGTGAGCCAAGTGACCGAGGAGCTGACCGCGATCTTCGCCGAGATGGGCTTCTCGGTCGCCGAAGGCCCGCGCATCGACACCGATTGGTACAACTTCGACGCGCTGAACATCCCCGGCCACCACCCCGCGCGGGCCGAGATGGACACCTTCTATATGCACCGGGCCGAGGGTGACGAACGCGCCCCCCACGTGCTGCGCACCCATACCTCACCGGTACAGATCCGCACCATGGAGGCCGAGGGCGCGCCCTTGCGCATCATCTGCCCCGGCGGTGTGTATCGCGCCGACTACGACCAGACCCACACGCCGATGTTCCATCAGGTCGAGGGGCTGGCGATCGACAAGGACATCTCCATGGCGAACCTCAAGTGGACGCTGGAGGAGTTTTTCTCGGCCTTCTTCGAAATCGACGGTATCAAGACCCGCTTCCGCGCCTCGCACTTCCCCTTCACCGAGCCGTCGGCTGAAGTCGACATCCAGTGTTCCTGGGTCGACGGGCAGCTGCGCATCGGCGAGGGCGACGGCTGGTTGGAAGTGCTCGGCTCCGGCATGGTGCACCCCAAGGTGCTGGCCGCGGGCGGGATCGACCCCGACAAATGGCAGGGCTTTGCCTTTGGCATGGGGATCGACCGGATCGCGATGCTGAAATACGGCATTCCGGATTTGCGGGCGTTCTTTGATTCAGATTTGCGGTGGCTGCGGCATTATGGGTTTGCAAGCTTGGATCAGCCGAATTTGCATGGTGGGTTGAGTAGGTAATGTTAAGCTTTGCTACAGTCCTCTTGACGGCACTTGTCGGGGTGGTGACCTATGCATTGCAGGCAGAAAGAGGGCGCCAGCATGCTATCCTTTCTGAGCGTCGAGCGCTCTATCTACAGTACGCTGAGGAACTTGCGTCCCACATGTTCAAGCAGATTAATATCAACTCAGAGCACCATTTTGCTCGGCGGGATAGTTTGAATAAACTCGGCGCTAAACTGAGTATCGTGGCAACCGACGCTATTCGCCAAGATCATCGGCTGCTGATCGAACATCTGAGACAAAAAGAAGACGAAGCTGATTTAGATGGAAATATCGCTCACTACTTTGACGATGAGGCTCAACAGCTTTTCGATAGCGTCTTAAGTCAGATGAGAATGGATGCTCTCCCCAAACGGATCCGCGCTAGATCAAGCTGAAATGGATCCGCAAAAATGATCGTTGGAATGAACTCATGAAATTTACCCTTTCCTGGCTCAAGGACCATCTCGACACCACGGCGTCGATTGATGAGATCACTTATGCCCTGACCGACCTCGGCCTCGAGGTCGAAGGCGTCGAGAACCCGGCGGCGAAACTGGCCGACTTCACCCTCGGCTATGTGCAATCGGCCGAGAAACACCCCGATGCCGACCGGCTGAACGTCTGTCAGGTGGAGACCGACGAGGGTGTCATGCAGATCATCTGTGGCGCGCCCAATGCCCGCGCGGGCATCACCGTCGTCGTGGCCAAGCCCGGCGTCTATGTGCCGGGGATCGACACCACCATCGGCGTCGGCAAGATCCGCGGCGTGGAGAGCTTTGGCATGATGGCCTCCGAGCGCGAGATGGAACTGAGCGAGGAGCATGACGGCATCATCGAACTGCCCTCGGGCAAGCCCGGTGATCGTTTCATCGACTGGCTGGCCGAGAATGACCCGGCGAAAGTCGACCCGGTGATCGAGATCGCCATCACCCCCAACCGCCCCGATGCGCTCGGCGTGCGCGGCATCGCGCGCGACCTCGCGGCGCGGGGTCTGGGCAAGCTGAAGCCGCGCGACTGCGATGCGGCGGCGGGCAGCTTTGCCTCGCCGATCTCCGTCAGCATCGACGAGGATACGCTCGACGGCTGCCCGGTGTTCTACGGCCGATTGATCCGCGGCGTGAAAAACGGCCCCAGCCCGCAGTGGCTGCAGGATTGCCTGCGCGCCATCGGGTTGCGGCCGATCTCGTTCCTTGTCGATGTGACCAACTTCTTCACCTTCGACCGCAACCGCCCGCTGCATGTCTTCGACGCCGATAAGGTCAAGGGCAACCTGCGCGTGCACCGCGCCAAGGGCGGCGAGCAGATCGCCGCGCTGGATGAGAAGACCTACACCCTGCAGGAGGGCCAGATGGTCATCTCCGACGACAGCGGCGTGGAAAGCATCGCAGGCATCATGGGCGGCGAGGCCACCGGCGTGACCGAGGAGACGGTGAACGTCTTTGTCGAGAGCGCCTATTGGGATCCGGTGCAGATCGCCTATGCGGGCCGCGCGCTGAAGATCAATTCGGACGCGCGCTACCGGTTCGAGCGCGGCGTCGACCCGGCCTTCACGCCCGAGGGGCTTGAGCATGCCACGCGGATGATCCTCGATCACGCGGGCGGCGAGGCTTCCGAGGTCGTGGTCGCGGGGCAGGTGCCGGACACATCGCGCGCCTACAAGCTCGACGCCGCGCGGGTGCAATCGCTTGTCGGCATGACGATCCCCGAAAGCGCGCAGCGCGAGACGCTGACCGCGCTTGGCTTCGTACTCGACGGCGACATGGCGCAGGTGCCAAGCTGGCGGCCGGACGTGCAGGGCGAGGCCGATCTGGTCGAAGAGGTCGCGCGCATCGCTTCGCTGACGCAGCTTGAAGGCAAGCCCCTGCCGCGCCTGACCACGGGCGTGCCGCGCCCGGTGCTTTCGCCCATGCAACGCCGCGTGGAGACCGCACGGCGTACGGCCGCGGCGCTCGGCTACAACGAATGCGTGAGCTACAGCTTCATTGACCAAGCCTCGGCAGCGCTGTTTGGCGGTGGCACCGATGCGACGCGGCTGGAGAACCCGATCTCCGCCGACATGAGCCACATGCGCCCCGACCTGCTGCCGGGCCTGTTGCAGGCCGCCGCCCGCAATCAGGCGCGCGGCTTTGCCGACATGGCGCTGTTCGAGGTCGGCCCCGCCTTCTCTGGCGGTGAGCCGGGCGAGGAGCAGGTCATGGTCTCTGGCCTTCTGGTCGGTCGCACCGGGCCGCGCGACGTGCATGGCGCGGCGCGCGCCGTGGATGTCTTCGACGTCAAGGCCGATGCCGAGGCGGTACTGGCCGCCATTGGTGCGCCCGCCAAGGTGCAGATCCTGCGTGGCGCTGATGAGTGGTGGCACCCGGGCCGTCACGGCAAGATCTGCCTCGGCCCGAAAAAGGTGCTCGGCGTCTTCGGCGAGGTGCATCCGCGCGTTCTGGCGGCGATGGACGTGAAAGGTCCGGCGATGGCCTTCACCCTCTACCCCGCCGAAGTGCCGCTGCCGCGCAACACCGGCGCCACGCGCCCGGCGCTGCAGATCAGCGACCTGCAGGCGGTCGAGCGTGACTTCGCCTTTGTGATCGACGCCGATGTCGAGGCGCTGACGCTGGTCAATGCCGCCAAGGGCGCCGACAAGAATCTGATCGAAGACGTCCGCGTCTTCGACGAGTTCATCGGCGGCAGCCTCGGCGAGGGCAAGAAATCCCTCGCCCTCACCGTGCGCCTGCAGCCCAGCGACAAGACGCTGAAGGATGCAGACATCGAGGCCGTGGGTGCTAAGGTGGTCGAGAAGGTGACCAAGGCCACCGGCGGCGTGCTGCGCGGCTGAATCAAGGAAGGACCGAAGCGATGAAAGTCTACCTCTCCGGTGAGATCCACACCGATTGGCGCGAACAGATCACTGAAGGGGCCAAGGGTCTCGACGTGACCTTTACCGCACCCGTCACCGACCACGCCGCCTCTGATGACTGCGGCGTGGCGATCCTCGGGCCGGAGGACGACAAGTTCTGGCACGACCGCAAGGGCGCGCAGATCAACGCGATCCGCACCCGCAAGGCGATTGCCGAGGCGGATGTCGTCGTCGTGCGTTTCGGCGATCAATACAAGCAATGGAACGCGGCCTTCGACGCGGGCTATGCCGCCGCGCTTGGCAAATCGCTGATCATCCTGCACGGCCCCGACCACGCCCATGCGCTGAAAGAGGTCGACGCCGCCGCGCTCGCGGTGGCGTCCGAGCCTGCGCAGGTGGTCGAGATTTTGCGCTATGTGTTGACCGGCACGCTGCCGGGCTGATGCGGATGCAGGGCTAGCCGCATCAAAATTTAACATTTATCAAGGGTTTATACGCAAAACGATTCGGCAGCGAGGTGGACGCCGCTGCTTTGCGGGCTAAACCTTCACGAAGCTGGAGGTTCAGCAGCCCAGATCTGCCCCCCGAAAGGCAGGCCATATCCGACCCCCGCTGTCGTGCCATAGCTGCGCGGCGGGTTAACTTTGGAAGGAGAAGGTCCATTTTAGCCGACACGCCCGCAGAGCAGGACGAGCGTCTTGAGACGCTCTATTCCTACGATATTCTCGATACCGAAGCCGAAGCTGATTTCGACGACATCGTCGAGCTTGCGTCCAAAATCTGCGAAACGCCCGTCTCTCTGATCAGTCTGGTGGATGAAAATCGCCAATGGTTCAAGGCGCGCGTCGGGTTCGAACCGCATGAGACGACCCTTGATCAATCGGTCTGCTCTCATGCCATTCTCGACGAGGGCTATACCGAGATTGCGGATATGGGGGCGGATCCGCGCACCTCGGACAATCCGCTGCATGTTGGCGATCCTCGGGTGAAATTCTACGCCGGCGCAAACCTTGTCGCGCCGAATGGCCAGCCGATTGGCACGCTCTGCGTGCTGGATACCAAGCCGCGGACCTTGACCGATTTCCAGCGCCAAGCGCTGCAAACCCTGTCGCGTCATGTGATGATGCAGTTGGAACTGCGCAAGAAGATCCGCATCGAAGCCGCTTTGCGCGCTGAGATGGACCACCGGGTAAAGAACTCGTTCCAGACCATCGCCTCCCTGCTGCGCATGGCGACACGCAAGGTGCAAGACCCCGACGCCAGGGATGTGCTTGCCCTTGTCGAGCGCCGTTTCGGCGCGGTGGCATCGCTGCATAGTGAATTGATGGGGCAGGGTGGCCGAAGCAAGGTGCAAACCAAGTCCTACCTCGAACAGCTGAACAAGCTCCTCTCTGCCGGCGCGCCGGATCACGTCGCCATCTTTTGCGAGGCCGCGCCGGGTGAGTTGCAGGCCGCGCAGGCATCGGCTCTTGGCATGATCGTGAGCGAATTCGTGGCCAATTCAATCAAACACGCCTTTGCCGGGGACCGGGCAGGGGAGATCAAAAATCTCTCTCCGGCGGCAGGAGGGGTCTTTGGGCTGGCTTTTGGAATGTCGCGACAATGGCTGCGGCCATGACGGTGCCGTTCCGGGGGCCGATAGCACGGGGCTTGGGCGGATGCTGATGGCCACGGCCGCCGAACAGTTGAACGGGCGTCTGACCACCGAGTTTACCAGCGAAGGCGCGCTTTTGCGGGTCTGTTTTCGGGATCAAGCGGCCCGAGAGCCGTAAAACGGGCGATTTATCGGAAAACTTTATTGACCGCTCTACGCGGCAGTCCGCACTATCATGTGAGACAGCGGGGCCATCGGCGCGCAGCAAAATAGGGACAGAACTGTGATTCAAGAATTCAAAGATTTCATCGCCAAGGGCAATGTCATGGACATGGCCGTCGGCATCATCGTCGGCGCGGCCTTCACGGCGATCGTGTCGTCGTTGGTCGCCGATATGATCAACCCGATTGTCGGGCTTTTCACCGGTGGGGTGGATTTCACCAACAACTACGCGGTGCTGTCGGGCGATGTGCCCGCCAATGCTTCGCTTGAGCAGGCACGGGAAGCGGGGGCTTCGGTCTTTGCCTATGGCTCGTTCCTGATGGCCGTGATCAACTTTTTCATCATCTCCTTCGTGGTCTTCATCTTGGTGAAGATGGTGAACCGGGTGAAGGCGGCAGCGGAAAAGCCGGATGAGGTGGCACCAGAGGTCAAGACCGGCCCGTCGCAACTCGATGTATTGCTGGAAATTCGCGACGCATTGAAAACGCGCTGAGCGCGGTTTTCGAAATGGTAAGGCCCGCCACTCTGGCGGGCCTTTTGTTTAGCCGCTGTCGTTCAGCTCGCGATGGCTTGATCCGCGGTGATGCTGTCGATCCCAAGCGCATCGCCCACGGCGGCATAGGTCAGCTTGCCCGCGTGGACGTTTAGCCCAGCTTTGAGGTGCGGGTCATCCGCGCAGGCTTGTTTCCAACCCTTGTCGGCCAGTGCCAGCATGAAGGGCATGGTGGCGTTGCCAAGCGCGATCGTCGAGGTGCGCGCCACGGCGCCGGGCATATTGGCAACGCAGTAGTGCATGATTCCGTCGACCTCATAAACCGGGTCTTGGTGCGTTGTTGCCTTGGAAGTCTCGAAACAGCCGCCTTGGTCGATTGCCACGTCGACCAGCGCCGCGCCGGGTTTGAGTTCGGACAGTTGCGCGCGGCTGATCAGCTTGGGGGCCGCCGCCCCGGGGATCAGCACCGCGCCGATGATCATATCGGCCTGACGCGCCAGTTCGATGGTGTTGCCCGCGCTGGCATAGGCGGTTTTGAAGGTGCCGCCATAGATGTCATCGAGATAGCGCATCCGGGGCAGGGAGCGGTCGAGCACGGTCACATCCGCGCCCATGCCCGCGGCGATGCGGGCCGCATGGGTGCCGACGACGCCGCCGCCGATGACCATAACCTTAGCCGGGCCAACACCGGGCACGCCGCCCATCAGCACGCCGCGCCCGCCATTGGCCTTTTGCAGCGTCCATGCGCCGACCTGGGGGGCCAAACGGCCTGCGACCTCGGACATCGGAGCCAGCAGGGGCAGGCCGCCATTGCGGTCGGTCACCGTCTCATAGGCAATCGCCGTGCAGCCCGATGCCAGCAGATCATGGGTTTGATCCGGGTCGGGCGCGAGATGCAGATAGGTAAAGAGCAATTGCCCTTCGCGTAGCATCTTGCGTTCGCCCGCTTGGGGCTCCTTCACCTTGACGATCATGTCCGCCGTGGCAAAAATTTCCTCGGCCGTGTCGATGATGCGCGCCCCGGCGGCGGTGTAATCCGCATCCTCAAAGCCCGCGCCGACCCCGGCCCCCGCCTGCACGATAACCTCATGCCCGTGGGCAATGGCTTCTTGTGCGGCATTGGGCGTCAGGCCGACGCGGAATTCCTGCGGTTTGATTTCTGTCGGGCATCCGATTTTCATGGGGGTCACTCCTCCTCCGTAGTGGGACAGGCTTATCACATCTGCCTTGCATATCGCTGCGAAATTGGGGTCGCCAAGGGGCGCATCCTTCGAATATAATCGCGCTCAACTACCCCTTTACGCGAAAGTATTGCGCATATGGCCTTGGATGAGATTGATCGGCGTGTTCTGCGGGCTTTGCAGCGCAATGGGCGGATGTCCAATGCCGAATTGTCGGAGGTGGTGCATCTGTCGCCCTCGGCCTGTCATCGCCGTGTGCAGCGGTTGGAAAAGGAAGGGTATATCCGCGATTATGTGGCCCTCTTGGACCCGCGCAAGCTGGATATGCCGACGACGGTCTTTGTTGAGATCACTTTACAGGCGCAGGCCGAAGAGGTGTTGGAGGCTTTCGAGAAGTCGGTCTCGCGCATTCCCGATGTCTTGGAATGTCACCTGATGGCGGGAACGGCGGATTACCTGTTGAAGATCGTGGCCGAGAACACGGAAGATTTCGCCCGGATTCACCGTCAGCATTTGGCGCGGCTGCCCGGCGTGGCGCAGATGCAGTCGAGTTTTGCCCTCAGGACGGTCTGCAAGACCACGGCGCTGCCGGTGTAGTTGGAAAGCCCGGAATCAAGGCCGAAGGCCGCCGGGCAGCGTCAGACCGCCCGAACGGGCTGGCGCTTTTGCAATCGGAGTGCTGGCCCGAAGCCCTTCACATGGGTAGTCGCCATAAACTGCCTAGTTGGAGGGCCTTCGAGCGCCATCCCGCGGTCTGGCGCTGCCCGGCTCCGCTGCGCTCCCCCACAAAACAAAACCCCCGCTGCCAAGGGCACCGGGGGTTCTATATCTGTCGCGTGTCGCGGGGATGATTTACATCATACCTTCGCGTTGCGCTTTTTTGCGTGCCAGCTTACGGGCACGGCGGATCGCTTCAGCTTTCTCGCGCGCTTTTTTCTCGGACGGTTTCTCGAAATGTTGCTTGAGCTTCATTTCACGGAAAACGCCTTCGCGCTGGAGCTTTTTCTTCAGAGCCCGAAGGGCCTGATCGACGTTGTTGTCGCGAACACTAACCTGCATGTGGTTGTCACCACCTTTCTAGGATAAAGTTGCAAGGAATTGCAGGAAATGGACCTATAACAGCCTATATCACGTTTGTCCACCCCATCACGCCGCGATAGGAGCCCGCCATGACACTGCCCAAGGCCGACCCAAAGGACCAATTGCTTGATGCCGCATTGATGCACGTGCCGTTTGACGGCTGGTCGCCCGCGACCTTCAATGCCGCGATCAAAGACAGCGGTCTGGACCCGGCGCTGGCCCGTGCGGTCTGCCCGCGCGGGGCGGTCGATCTCGCCGTGGCCTATCACCGGCGCGGTGACGCCAAGATGGTCGAAGGTTTGGCGCAGGCCGCTCTGTCGGAGTTGCGGTTTAGGGACCGTATCGCCAAGGCGGTGCGCCTGCGGCTCGAAGCCGGGGATCGTGAAGCGATCCGGCGGGGCAGCACGCTCTTTGCCCTGCCGCATCACGCGCCCGAAGGGGCCGGGCTGATTTGGGAGACCAGCGATAAGATTTGGACCGCCCTTGGCGATACTTCGGAAGATGTGAATTGGTACAGCAAGCGGGCCACGCTATCGGGGGTCTATTCGGCCACGCTGCTCTACTGGCTGGGCGATGCCAGCGAGGGGCATCAGGCAACATGGTCTTTCCTCGACCGGCGCATCGACGATGTGATGCAGATCGAAAAGCTCAAATCCCATGTGCGTGAAAGCCCGACGCTGAGCCGTCTGATGGCCGGGCCGAACTGGCTGTTGAGCCATATCAAGGCGCCGCGCGGGCAACGGGATCCCGATCTGCCGGGCCGTTGGACGCCGCCGAGCTGAGGCGCGCTGCGGGCTTCCCCGCCCGGGCGGCAGGTGGTAGGGCGGGGCATCCGGTATTACCACAGGCGCCCGATGACCAACCCGACCCTTCCGCTCATTGATATCGACAGCATCAGCTACACCCCCGGCGGCACGCCGGTGCTGCGGGATGTGAGCTTGAGGTCCGATGCCGCGCGGATTGGAATCCTGGGCCGCAACGGCTCGGGCAAGACTTCTTTTGCGCGGGTTCTGTCGGGGCTCGTGGCCGCCGATGAGGGGCAAGTGCGGATTGCCGGGGTCGATGTGGCCCGGGACCGCCGCCGCGCGATCGGGGCGGTGGGTATCCTGTTTCAGAACCCGGACCATCAGATCATCTTTCCCACCGTGGAAGAGGAACTCGCCTTTGGTCTGCGGCAAATGGGCCAATCCAAGGCCGAGGCCGCGCGGGGGGTGGCGGCGATCCTTGGTCAATTCGACAAGCGCCATTGGGCGCAGGCGTCGATCCACCAACTCTCCCAAGGGCAGCGGCAGTTGGTTTGCCTGATGGCGGTTTTGGCGATGCAGCCGCGGGTGGTTGTGTTGGACGAACCCTTTGCCGGGCTCGACATCCCCACGCGGTTGCACCTTGAACGGGTTTTGGCGGGGCTGGACCTGACCCTGGTCCATATCACCCACGATCCGGCGGCGGTGGCGGCATACGATCACGCCCTTTGGCTGGAGCGCGGCGAGGTCGTCCAGCAAGGCAGCGCCCGCCCGGTGCTGCGCGCCTTTGAAACGCGGATGAAGGAATTGGGGGCGAGCGATGATCTCTCTGACCTCGCCGGTTGAGACCCGCGCCCATGGCTGGCCCGCCGGGGCCAAGCTGGGGGCGCTCTGCGCGGCCACCCTGCTGCTTTTCGGGGTGGAGGAGCCGGTTTGGCAAATCCTCTTCTGTGCGGGGATGCTGCTGCTCTATGCCTTGCCGGGGCGGGCCTTCCTGCGGGCCGGGGTGGGGCGTCTGTGGATGCTCTGGCCTTTCGTCGGGCTGATCCTGCTGTGGCATGTCTTGACCGACGATGCGGAGGCGGGGCTCGTGATCGCGCTGCGGATGGTCACCGCCGTGGGGTTGGCGAACCTTGTCACCATGACCACGAAGCTCAGCGATATGATGGGGGTTGTGCATTGGCTCGCCGCCCCGCTGCGCCGTTTCGGGCTGCGCACGCGCAGCCTTGAGTTGGCCGTGGCGCTGGTGGTGCGTTTCACCCCGGTGCTGGCGGCCAAGGGGCAGATGCTGTCGCTGGCATGGCGGGCGCGGTCGCGCAGGCGGGCGGGCTGGCGCGTGGTGATGCCCTTTACGGTTCTGGCCATTGATGACGCCGAACATGTGGCCGAGGCGCTGCGCGCGCGGGGCGGGCTGTAATGCTTGACCGGGGCAGGGGGGTGGCCTAGGCAATGGAAAATTCAACCCAAGGATACTCCCAATGGAACGCAATCTGACCATGATCGCCCTCTTTGCCGCGTTGATCGCGGCGCTGGGCCTGATTCCGAAATTCACGCTTGGCTTCGGCGTGCCGATCACGGCGCAGTCGCTGGGTGTCATGCTTTGTGGCACGGTGCTGGGCGCATGGCGCGGTGGCCTTGCGGCACTGCTGTTCGTGGCGCTGGTGGCGCTGGGTCTGCCGCTTCTGGCCGGGGGCCGTGGCGGTCTGGGCGTCTTTGCCTCGCCGACCGTGGGTTTCCTCATCGGCTTCCCGATCGGGGCTTTCGTGACCGGCTTTATCATGGACCAGTGGCGCAGCGCGCCGGTGGGCCTCGCGGCTGGGGTGTCGGCGGTCTTGGGCGGCATCCTCGTGGTCTATGCCTTCGGCATCTTTGGCATGATGATGACGCTGAACAAAACGCTGGTCGAGGCAACCCTGCTGGTCCAAGCCTTCATCCCCGGTGACCTGATCAAAGCCGTGCTGGCGGGGTTCATCACCTCCGGTCTGGCCAAGGCGCGCCCCGCAAGCGTGCTGTCGCGCAGCTAAACGATTGGCCCGCTCCCCATGGGGGCGGGCCGCTACAGCCGCATCAGCGCGGCAGAGCCGATCCCCCCGGCGGCGGCAATCGCCGCCAAGCCGGTGCCCGATCCCCGCGCCACCAACTCATGCCACAGCCGCACCGCATTGATCGCGCCCGAGGCGCCAATTGGATGCCCGCGCGCCAAGGCGCCGCCGCCCCTGTTGACGATCCGCGGCGCGATCCCTGCGCCGGTGACGCAGGCGATGGCCTGCACGGCATAGGCCTCCATGATCTCGGCGCGGTTCAGATCGCTGGCTTGCAATCCGGTGCGGCGAAAGACGTCCCCGATGGCCACCAAAGGGGCCAGCCCCGGCTCTTCGAGGCGGCTGCCCTTCGTCGCCGCCGCGATGAGTTCGACTTTCGGCAGGGCGAGGGGCGCCGCCACCCGCTCTGACACGACGACGCAAAAGGCCGCTGCATCGGCGGCGACGGCGGCATTGGCGGCGGTGATGTCGCCGGAAAGCACCTTGGCGCGGCTGCAAAGCGCGGGGGTGAGGCGGCGGGTGAAGGCATCGGTTAAGACGCCCGCGAGCCGCACCAGTTCCGCTTCGGTTGGGGGGTGCGCGCGGGCCTTCGCGTGGCTTTCCACGGCCCAGTCATCCTGTGCGGCGCGGGAAATGCCTTGGGACCAACCTAGCGCCGCGGCAGCCTCCGCCATGTCGGGGTCGCGTTCGGGCCATGGGGTGAAGGGCGCTTGGCTATAGGCCTCAGCCGGGCGGCCATCGGCGAAGGTGCGGTAGCGGATTGGCTGGCGGGAATAGCTTTCGGCCCCGCCCGCCACGACGATTTCGGCGGCGCCAGAAAGGACCATCTGCCGCGCCAGCGCCAGCGCGTCCAGTCCCCCCGCGCATTGCCGGTCGATGCTCAGGCCGGCGACATGTTCGGGCAGCCCCGCAGCCAAGGCGATGCTGCGGGCGGGGTTGCCGCCGGGGCCGAGGGCGGTGCTACAGATCACCTCGTCGACCTGCGCAGAGCCCAGCCCCGCGCGGCTGAGGGCAGCAGTAAGGACCGGCGCGGCAAGCGCGGGTAGGGAAAGATGCGCCAGCGCCCCGCCGCGCGGGACGACCGGGCTGCGGCAGGCCGAGACGATATAGGCGCGGGTCACCTTTGCCCCTCCACCCAGTCCGAAAGCGCGCGCAGGTCGGGCTTGCCCGAGGGCAGCAGGGGAAGGTCGGGGCGGAAATAGACCCGCCGGGGGGAGGCGAGCGGCCCGAGCGTCGCGCGGCAGAGGGCGATGATTTTTTCGGCGGGCGGGTCTCCTGCCGCGGCCTCGACCACCGCGACCAGCTGCTGCCCCCGCAGCGCATCGTCTCGGGGCAGAACCGCGCAGGGCAGGCCGGTTTGGGCGCTGATCACGGCCTCTACCGTTTCGGGGAAAACCAACTGGTCGGCGATCTGCACCATGCGCTGCCGCCGCCCCTTGATCCAGAGGTTGCCCCTTGCATCCAGCGCGCCCATCTCACCCACGGTCACGAAGCCCTCCTGACAGCGGGTCTCTTCGCTGTGGCCGAGGGCGTAGCCATCGAAGAGGTAGGGGCTGCGCACCCAGATCTCGCCAACATCAGTAGCGGGTTCACCCTCTGCATTCAAAAGCCGCAGCTCGACGCCGGGATAGGGGCGGCCCACCGCGCCCTCGGGCGTATCGGCATCGGCCAGCGTGATAAAACTCGTCTCTGCCGCGCCGTAGAAGACATGCACTGCCGCATGGGGGCAGAGCCGCGCCACCGCCACCCGTGTTGCCGTATCAAGCGCGCCGCCGCCGCAAAGAACCAAGCGCAGCGAGGGCAGCGGAGCAGCGGCAGCGCGGGCAAGCAAGCGGAGTTGCGTGGGCGTGGCATAGAGGATCGTCGCCCCGGCCTCGGCAATGTGAGCCGCCTGCCGCCGGGGGGCGTGGTCGGCCAGTACATGCGCGTCGAGGCCAAGATGCAGCGCTTCCAACACCGCATAGAGCGATAGGGAATGGCTGAGCTGCCCCAACACGGCCACGCTGTCGCGGGGGGTAAGGGCGAACCGGTCGGCATTGACCTCAAAACTGGCGATCCACGAGGCTTGGCTGCGGCGGACCGCCTTGGGCCGCCCCGACGCGCCGCCCGTGAGGGTGAGAAAGGCAGCGGGCGGGCAGGCGATGTCATCGGGCAGGGGGCGGTCGCTGAGGCAGAAGGGGGCTTGCTGGATGATCGCTGTGGTTAGGGCCGCCAGCGCATCGAAGGCGGGCGTTGCTGGCAAGGCGCGGAAGCTGTCGTGCTGACGCGTGGGCGCGCGGCGCAGTTCCCGCTCCCCCGCATACAGCCGTGCGGCCTCATGCCAATTGAACCTGCCTTGCGCGCGCATCCGCCTCTCCCTCTTTTGTCGGGTCTCAGATTCCGGGTGCACGCCCCGGGGCCGCCCGTTAGGCTGCGGCGAAACCAGACCCGAGGATACTTCAGACATGACAGAGACCATGCGTGCAATCGAAATCACCGAACCCGGCGGTCCGGACGTTCTGCAAGGCACCACCCGCCCGCGGCCCCAGCCGAAACACGGTCAGGTCATCATCAAGGTCGCCTATGCCGGGGTGAACCGCCCCGATGCGCTGCAGCGCGCGGGCCGCTACGCGCCGCCCGCCACCGCCAGCGATCTGCCGGGGTTGGAAGCCTCGGGCGAGGTGGTCGAAGTCGGGCCGGGGGTGACGACGCTGGCCCCGGGCGATCTGGTTTGCGCCCTGCTGCCCGGCGGCGGCTATGCCGAATATGTGGCCACCCCCGCAGCGCATTGCCTGCCCATTCCCGAAGGCATGGGGCTGAAAGAAGCCGCTTGCCTGCCTGAGACCTTCTTCACCGTCTGGTCGAACCTTTTCATGCGCGGTGGGCTGAAGGCCGGAGAGAAAGTGCTGATTCACGGCGGCTCTTCCGGCATCGGCACCACGGCGATCCAACTGGCGCGCATCTTGGGCGCGCGGGTCTTCGTGACCGCGGGCACCGATAGCAAATGCGCGGCCTGTATGAAGCTGGGGGCCGAGGTGGCGATCAACTACCGGGACACGGATTTCGTCGATGTCATGCAGACCGAGGGCGGCGCGGATGTGATCCTCGACATGGTGGGCGGCAGCTATATCAACCGCAACCTCAAAGCCTTGGCCGAGGACGGCAGGCTGGTGCAGATCGCCTTCCTGCAAGGGGCCAAGCAAGAGGTGAACTTCGTTACGCTGATGACCCGCCGCCTGACCATGACCGGATCGACCCTGCGCCCGCAGAGCGATCTGGCCAAGGCGCGGATTGCTCAGGAGCTTTTGCAGAACGTCTGGCCCCTGTTGGAACAGGGCCGCGTCGCGCCGGTGATGGACAGCACCTATGACCTGTCCGAGGCGAATGACGCGCATCGCCGGATGGAGGCAAGCGGCCATATCGGCAAGATCGTCCTGAAGGTGGGCGGTGAACTGCAAGGTGAAGAAGATCAGTAAAACTTGAGACAGTAACGAATTGTTAACCAGTATTTCGTTTACTGTAGGCACGGGTGGCCGGGACGCTGACCACCCGTGTTGGAGAGAGAGCCGAAAGGCATTGAATGCGGGGGAGGAAATTACGCCTCTCCCGTTTTCGCCAGAACATTGGCCCGGTTGGGTCTAGCGCAGAGGGGTGAACAGCGCGTTATCAAGCGTGCAGTCCCGCCGAACGTCCGGTCCGCAGGGGATGAACTCAAGGTCGCGGGACAGGCAGATGCGCGCCTCTTGGATGTGCCCTTGCTTGCAGGTGATGGTGATCCCCTGCGCGGTCAGGTCCGGGTTCGCTTTGAGGAAGGCTTCCTCCACCACCGCCGCGGGGAGGGACACGGTACGGTCGAGCTTGCGAAAGACCTCGGGGCGCTTGATGCGGGCGTAGGCCTCCCGCGAGAGGGCGAAATAATCCGCTGGGGCCAAACCGCTGCAAGAGCCGTGCTTCTTCCACTGGTGCCATGCCAAGCCGCCGGTGCCCATGATATCGGCCATCGCCCCGGTCTGGGCGCGGCTGGGCGGGCGGCGGCCGCTTTGGCAATAGGATGGGTATCCCCGCGCGAACTGGGGCCAGAGGCCATGTAGGGTCCAACCGTGGTCTTTCGCGGCATCGCATTGCGGAGATTGCCGCGCGTCGCCGGTCAATTCGCACCAATTGGGCGACCATGACAGGGACATGACGTAGTAGTCGAATTTGCCCGAACGCTCCCCTTCAGCCAGCGTGACAGCGGGGGCGATCAGCCCGAGGATCAGCAGACAGGCGCGCAGTGGCCGCATTGGGTCTTCCCTTATGACGTTTGAGCCAGTATACAGCCGCCAACTTCCCCGACAATGGAGACCGTTCTGCCCAGCAGGACAGCCTTTCAGGCGACGGGAAAATTGCGTTTTTAGGAGAGTGACATGGCAAAACCGATTATGGCCAAAGCCACCGCCGTTTGGCTCGTGGACAATACCACCATCAGCTTCAAGCAGATCGCCGATTTCGTCGGCATGCATGAACTCGAAGTGCAGGGCATTGCCGATGGCGACGTGGCGCAGGGCGTGAAGGGGTTTGATCCGGTTGCCAACAACCAGCTGACGCAGGAAGAGATCGACGCGGCGCAGGACAACCCACTGCATAAGCTGAAGCTCAAGTTCAACGCTGCCGCCGAGGGCGAAGAGAAACGCCGCGGCCCGCGCTATACCCCGCTCAGCAAACGTCAGGACCGTCCGGCGTCGATCCTGTGGCTGGTCAAGTTCCACCCCGAACTTTCCGATGGTCAGGTCAGCAAACTGGTGGGCACCACCAAGCCGACGATCCAAGCGATTCGCGAGCGCACACATTGGAACATCGCCAACATCCAGCCGATTGACCCGGTTGCCCTTGGCCTGTGCAAACAGTCCGAGCTTGACGCCGCCGTGCAAAAGGCCGCCGCGAAGAAGGCCGCTGCGGGCGAGGTGATGAACGACGACGAGCGTCGCAAGCTGGTCTCGACCGAGCAGAGCCTTGGCATGGAGAGCGAGCCGAAGATCCCCACGGCCATCGAAGGGCTGGAGACCTTCACCCTGTCGGGCAACAGCGCGGATGACGAGGAAGAAGAGAGCCACACCAAGGGCGATTACTCCGATGCCGACAGCTTCTTCTCGTTGCCCGACAGCAGTGACGAAGACGATGAGGACGAAGACAAAGCCAAGGGCTAAGCCCTCTCAGGCCCCTCTCAGGCCGGTGTGGTGAAAGGAACTTTCGCCGTAAAGATGTGTTGAATTGACAGGGCGTCGGGATTTCCGACGCCCTGTTTTACTTTGCAAGAAAGGGTGCATCGCGCCGGGGGATGGAATTGGAAACGGCATTGGACTGGGTGATCTGGGGGCTGGCGGGCTTGCTGATACTGGGCAGCCTGCTGCCGCTGAGCAAGCTGCCCTTCGGGGCGATCCGCGGGCTGGCCTTTCCTCGGGAACAGTTCCTCGGTCTGGCGCTGGTGCTGGCAATCGGTTTCGCCCTGTCACAGGGGGTGACAACACCTTCGGGCATCGCCGGGATTGCGCTGATGCTGGGTGTCGCAGCGCTTCAGGCGCTTTACATCACCAAGTTCACCCCGCTGTGGCGCAAACAGTCTTTGGCGGCCTCGCCCGCGTTGCGTCGCGCGACGGACCGGCAGTTCAGCCTGCTGGCCGCCAATGTCAAAAAGTCCAACCGCGATTACGGCAAACTGATCGCATTGGTCGAGGCGCGGGTGCCGGATATCTTCATGGCAATCGAGGTGGATCAGGCCTGGATCGACGCGCTGGATGAGGGTTTGGGCAAGAACTACGGGCACCGCGTCGACGTGCCGCTCGACAATGGCTATGGGCTCTGCCTCAGGTCGAAACTGCCGCTGTCGGAGGTTGAAGTGCGGGAGTTGGTTACCAAAGAAGTGCCCTCCATCCGCGCCCGTGTGCATCTGCCGGTGGGGGAGGATTTCCGCCTCTACGTCGTCCATCCCGAGCCGCCTGTGATCGAACATGACACCAAAGGGCGCGACAGTGAGATCGCCTTGGTCGGTATCGAGGCCGAGAAAGATCCGTTGCCCGCCGTGGTCTCGGGCGATTTGAACGATGTCGCTTGGTCGACCACGACGCGGCGCTTTCAGCGGTTCTCGGGGCTCTTGGACCCGCGGGTGGGGCGGGGCATGTACAACACTTTCAGCGCGACGATGCCTTGGATGCGCTGGCCTTTGGATCACCTTTTCCACGATCCGCAGTTCCGTTTGCTAGAGATGGACCGTTTGGACAAGATCGGATCGGACCACTTCCCGATGTGGTTCGTCCTTGCCATGGCCGAGACCGAAGCCGCCGAAAGCGACCCCGAAGAAACCAACCCGGATGAAGAGCAAGAGGCCGTGAATATGATCAAAGAAGAACAGAAAAGAGACCGTGAACCGATCGGCAGCGATTGGGAGGATGAGGAAAACTAACAATTTGCCCTAGGGGCAATTTTACCCCTTGTACGAATCCAAAAACGGCGTATGTGGCGCGTTACAGACGCCAACGCACGCGCCTCTGGCCGGTCAGTTCCTACTCTGACTGACCCGCGTTTATGTAGCGACGGTAACGTCTCTTGAAACGACACGCGGGGAACCAGCCCCACCTGCTCTTTGGAGATGACCATGAATGCTACAGTCCCCGGCGCCCTGCGCGCCGCACCGTCCTTTCACGCCGACCCAGCTGCGGCCTATATCGCCGCCAACAGCTTTGACAAGCCGACGCTTGTGATCAGCCGTGACCGCGTGGCCGCGCAATATGACGCGCTGCACAAAGGTCTGGGCGAGGCGCATATCCATTACGCGGTGAAGGCGAACCCGGCGCCGGAAATCATTCGTCTGCTGGTCAACAAAGGCTCTGGCTTTGATGCAGCCTCGCGGGCCGAGATCGAACTGTGCCTGAGCCAAGGGGCCAAGCCCGAGAACATCTCTTTCGGCAATACCATCAAACGTGCCTCGGACATCGCTTTTGCCCATTCGGCGGGGGTGACCCTGTTTGCGGCGGATAGCGAAGCCGAATTGGACAAGATCGCCGCCCATGCGCCGGGCGCGCGGGTTTACCTGCGCTTGATCGTCGAAAACTCCATGGCCGATTGGCCGCTCAGCCGCAAATTCGGCTGTGCCGGTTCGGCGCTGCCTGCGCTGCTGAACCATGCGGTTGCCGTGGGCCTCGTGCCCTTTGGCCTGTCCTTTCACGTCGGCTCGCAAACCCGCAAGGCGGAGTTCTGGAACCCGGTGCTGGATCAGGTGGCCCCGCTGTGGCACGCCGCCCGTGCGGATGGCCATGACCTGCAACTGCTGAACCTCGGCGGCGGTTTTCCGGCTTTCTATGGCGAAAACATCGAAGCGCCCCGCGCCTATGCGGCCGCCGTGATGCGCGCCGTCAAAGCCCGCTTTGGCGATGTCGCGCAGGTGATGGCGGAGCCAGGCCGTGGTCTGGTGGCCGAGGCGGGGCATATCGCTGCCGAAGTCATGCTGGTCAGCCGTAAATCCGCGGACGATCTGCACCGCTGGGTCTATCTGGATATCGGCCGCTTTTCGGGTCTGGCGGAAACTGAGGGCGAAGCGATTCGCTATCAGATCGTCACACCGCATGACGGGGAAGAGACCGGACCCTGCGTTTTGGCCGGCCCCTCCTGCGATTCGGCGGATATTCTCTATGAAAAACGCCCGATCCACCTGCCTTTGGCCCTGCGCGATGGCGATAAAGTGATGATTCGTGCTTGCGGAGCCTACACAAGCTCTTACAGTTCGGTTGGGTTCAATGGATTTCCGCCGCTTGATGTGATCGTGCTCTGACAGCGCGATCTGCGTCGCCCCGGAAAAGGGCCGTCTGCTTTGGGAGGAGCGGGCGGCCCGCTTTGATTCTGGGAGGGGCTAAAGCGACTTGCGCGCCTGCATCGCGGCGGTGATCGTCCCGTCGTCGAGGTAGTCCAACTCCCCGCCGATCGGTACACCTTGGGCGAGCGACGTCAGCCGCACGCGGCCCTCCAATTGATCCGCGATGTAATGTGCCGTGGTCTGCCCGTCGATCGTGGCGTTGAGCGCGAGGATCACCTCCGTCACCCCTTCGGTATCGATCCGGTCCACGAGACGCGGGATGCGCAATTCCTGCGGGCCGATGGCATCGAGCGCCGAGAGCGTGCCGCCCAGCACATGATAGCGCCCCTTGAACACGCCCGAGCGCTCCATCGCCCAGAGATCGGCCACGTCTTCGACCACGCAAAGCTCTCCGTTCGCGCGTTTTTCGGAGGTGCAGATGTCGCAGATGTCGGCGGTGCCGACGTTGCCGCAGTTCAGACATTCGCGTGCCGTGGCGGCGACGGTCTGCATCAGGTCGGACAGGGGCGTCAGCAAAAGCGCACGTTTGCGGATCAGGTGCAGTACCGCGCGCCGGGCCGAGCGGGGGCCAAGGCCGGGCAGTTTCGCCATCAGCTCGATCAGGGCGTCAATATCGCGGGTAGAGCTCAAGGATGGCACCTATGGGCGTTGAAAGAGGGGCGGGACCGGCCCGCCCCACCGGGATCAGAAGGGCAGTTTCATGCCCGCGGGAAGGCCCATGCCTTCGGTCAGCTTGCTCATCTCGGCCTGGGCGCGTTCCGAGGCTTTGCTCTGCGCGTCTTTGATGGCGGCGAGGATCAGGTCTTCGACCACTTCCTTTTCGTCCTTGTTGAAGATCGACGGGTCGATATCGAGCCCCTTCAACTCACCCTTGGCGCTACAGGTCGCTTTGACGAGGCCCGCACCGGATTCACCTTCGACGGTGATGTTGTGCATCTCCTCTTGCAGCTCGGCCATCTTGCCCTGCATTTCCTGCGCTTTTTTCATCATCCCGGCCATATCACCGAGGCCGCCTAATCCCTTGAGCATCTGGGTCTCCTTGTTGCGTTGTCGTTTATATGTGGCGCGGGGGCCGGGGGATCAACCGTCCTCGAACGGATCCCATTCGTCTTCGACCTCGGGCAGCGCCTCTGCCGTGGCGGCGGCGGCAATGTCTTCGGGAGTGCGGATCGCGGTGATCCGGGCCTTGGGAAACTGCGCCAGCACCGCCTGCATCATTGGGTGGTCCTGCGCCTGTTTCTTCAGCGCCAGTTCACGCGCATCGCGGACCTGCGCGATGGTCTCGGCCCCGCCCTCGTTGACCAGTGAGACGGCCCAGCGGTTGCCGGTCCAGAGTTGGAGTTTCTGCCCCAGCCGCTGCGCCAGATCGCGCGGCGCGTCGTCGGTGGGGACAAACTCGATCCGGCCCGGCTGATAGGCGGCAAGCTGCAGGCAGGTTTCCACTTCGACCAGCAGTTTCACGTCGCGGTTCACGCGGATCAACTCGACCACATGTTCGAATGTCGGGAAACGGGCCAGCGCGGCGTTGAGGTCTTGCGCCAGCGCCGTGGTCTGCCCCTGCGGGCCGGGGTTGGAGGCCATGCGCTGCTGCGCCTGTTGCACAGCCTGCGCGCCGGTGCTGCCCTGTGCGGCGCCATTGCCACCGCCGCCCCCGCCGCCGTTCGGCGCGGGCGGCGGGCTGCTGTTTTGCAGCTTGCGCACCAGTTCCTCGGGCGAGGGCAGATCGGCCACATGGGTCAGACGGATCACGGCCATTTCGGCGGCCATCATCGCGTTGGGCGCGGCTGCGACCTCGTCCAACGCCTTGAGCAGCATCTGCCAGAGCCGCGTCAACACGCGCATCGGCAGGGTCTCGGCCATCTGCTGGCCGCGGGCGCGTTCCTCGGGGGCGATGGTGGGGTCTTCGGCGGCATCGGGCGTGATCTTGACGACCGAAACCCAATGGGTGATCTCGGCCAGATCGCGCAGCACGGCCATCGGGTCGGCCCCATCGGCATATTGCGCCGAAAGTTCGGTCAGCGCCGCCCCCGCATCACCGCGCAGCACCATGTCAAAAAGGTCCAGCACCCGGCCACGGTCGGCCAGCCCCAGCATGGCGCGCACCTGTTCGGCCCCGGTCTCGCCCGCGCCGTGGCTGATTGCCTGATCCAAGAGCGAGGTGGCGTCACGGGCCGAGCCTTCGGCAGCGCGGGTGATGAGCGCCAGCGCGTCATCGGTGATCTCGGCATTCTCGGCGGTGGCGATCTTGCGCAAAAGCGCGATCATCACCTCGGGCTCGATCCGGCGCAGGTCGAACCGCTGGCAGCGCGAAAGCACCGTCACCGGCACCTTGCGGATCTCGGTGGTGGCGAAGATGAATTTGACGTGTTCCGGCGGCTCTTCCAGCGTCTTCAGCAGCGCGTTGAAGGCGCCGGTCGAGAGCATGTGCACTTCGTCGATAATGTAGACTTTGTACCGGGCCGAGGCGGCGCGATAATGCACGCTATCGATGATCTCGCGGATGTTGGCGACGCCGGTGTTTGATGCCGCGTCCATCTCCATGACATCGACGTGGCGGCCTTCCATGATGGCGGTGCAATGTTCGCAAACGCCGCAGGGATCGGTTGTTGGCCCGCCGTTGCCGTCCGGCCCGATGCAGTTCATCCCCTTGGCGATAATCCGCGCCGTCGTCGTCTTGCCGGTGCCGCGGATGCCAGTCATCACAAAGGCCTGCGCGATCCGGTCGGCGGCAAAAGCGTTTTTCAGCGTGCGCACCATGGCGTCTTGGCCGACGAGATCGGCAAAGGTTTCGGGCCGGTATTTGCGGGCCAGAACGCGGTAGGCGGATGTATCTGTCATGGTGCCCCAGATCGGATTCGGTCAAGGCCGTAAACTATGCGCTCCGCGCCGTGGCGTCTACCGTGCTTGCGGAAGGCTCAGAGCATCCAGAGGATCGCCCCGACCCCGGCAGAGGCGAAGGCGAGCAGGATTGCCAAGACTTTCATCCGGCTGTTGGGTTGGGCATGGGCGTGATGGTCGCTCAGCCGCCTTTGGGTTTTCGCCGCCGAGGCCTGCGCGGCCCAATAGACGTAGAGCGCGGCAAAGATGAAGACCGAGGCCACGGCTTTCGCCACCCATGTCGGCTCGAACTGACCGAAAACGGCGCGCAGGCCGATCGCCACGGCAACAGCCGCCATGCCGGTACGCATCCAGCCCGCAAAGGTGCGTTCATTGGCAAGGATCGTGCGATCCTCTGCCCAGTCGGTCCGGCTTTCGGCCAAGTCAGTCTTATCACTCATTGAACCAAACTGCGCCCTGCGCGTTCATGTGGCAATAGGCTTTCACATAACGAGGGACGGTTCATGCGGTTGGGTGGAATTGGGCGGAGCAAGAATGTCATCCGCCGCAGCGGTGGGGCTGGCAAGGCGGGGGGGCTAGGTCTGGTCGGTGTGCTGGCGGTTTTGGCCATCGGTTATTTCACCGGGATCGACGTGACGCCGCTGTTGACCGGCCAAGGCGGCGGACAGGTCCAGCAGTCCCGCCCGCTGAGCGATAGCGAAGACCCGCAAGTCGATTTCGCTGCCCGCGTGCTCACCACGACCGAACAGGTTTGGAGCCGAATTTTTCAAGAGCAACTTGGCGAGACCTATACACCGCCCCAGCTTGTGGTCTTTGAGAATGTGACCCAAAGCGCCTGCGGCGGGGCTTCGGGCGCGACGGGGCCGTTCTACTGCCCGGCGGACAATATGGCCTATCTCGACACCGCGTTTTTCCGCACTTTGGACCAGCGCCTTGGCGCCGGAGGCGATTTCGCTGCGGCCTATGTGATCGCCCATGAGGTTGCGCATCATGTGCAAAACGAGATCGGCGTTCTGCCGCAGGTGGCCCGGATGCGGCAGCAGTCTTCCGAGGTTGAGGCGAATGCCCTGACGGTGCGGCTTGAACTGATGGCCGATTGTTTTTCGGGCATTTGGGCGTCGAATGTCGAAGGGCTGATGGAAAAGGGCGACCTTCAGGAAGCCCTCAATGCGGCGCGGATGATCGGAGACGATCATCTGCAGCGGCAGGCCGGACAGGTGCCGCAACCGCATACTTTCACCCATGGTACGTCAGAGCAGCGCGCGGGGTGGTTTGAGCGGGGATTTGAGAGTGGCCAGATTGCGGCTTGCGATACGTTTGAGGCGGATCGGCTATAAGGCGGTGAGGGCAGCGCCCTCCCTGGGGGGGCGATGCCCGTGGTGCCCACGGGCGGGCGCATCATGAGGGCAAGGCTCCAAGCCACTATCGAAAATGCGTGTAGCATGAAGGATGGAGGCGTGTCTGTGGTTAGGGTGGCGCCTCGCCTTACGAGCTATGCTCGGCGTGCCGCCGGGCGGGGCGCCTTAGATCTCAAATGCATCTGATTTAGAAGAAGCTGCCCCTCTCACCGCTTCTGCGCAGCGACTGCCGGGGCGTTGCATTGCCGAGCAATGCAAGGGTGGTGAGAGGCTGATAACGACCCAAGCGGGGCTCGTTACGGCTGCTTCCTTCCGGATCTGACCGGGTTGGCGAGGCGCTTGCCCGCACCAACCTCTCAAGGCCCATATAGGAGGGCATGGATCGAAGTGCAAGCCTCACAAGCGGATCGCGATTTGGGCAAAGCCCGATGCGGTCATGCCGCGGGGGGCGGGCGACAGATGCGCGATGTCGTGCAGGAAGGGCAGGGCCTCGGGCGAGGTATACAGAACCGCCTGCGCCCCCGCCGCATCAAAGCGCCATGGCGGTGCGTCAGACCACGGGCGCTCCTGCGGCGCCGCGAGAGCGGCGATCAGCGCGTCGGCCAGCGGAAGCGGGCTGCGCAGGGCGATGTCATCCTTCGCCGCGCGGTCAAACCCGCCGCCGCCCGCCGCGCGGAACTGGTTGGTCGCAAGTAGGAACTTCTGGTCTGGCCGCACCGGCGCGCCCTGCCATGACAGAGCGGTGATCCGTCTGCCGCGCGGGCGGCAGGGGTCAATCGCATAGGTGATGCCGAAGATTGTGTCGCAGTGAAATGGCGGGCGGCAGGGGTCGAGAAGCGGGCCCGGGGTGCTGCCGAGCGGGGCAAACACCTCTGCCGCCTTTTCCAAACGCCGCCGCAGGTCGACACCGGTGAGGCGCAGCGCCCAGACCGCGTTTTGATAGGGAAGCAGCCCGGCGATATGTCGGCGTTGCACGGCGCCCGGCGGGATATGCAGAAAATGCCCCGGCCCGCCGCGCCCGCCTGCCGTATGTGCCGCCGTGGCGGCGAGGATCGGGAGTGCGCTGTCCGCGGTGCCCGCGACGCCTCGGCGGATCACCTCGGCCTGCGCGCGGGCGCTCAGCGCGTCGATGGGGGTGGGCATGGCAAGGGCGAAGTAGTTGTGCAGCGCGGTATCGGTATGGCCGACCACCTCCTCCAGATGCCTGCGCACGCCAATGTGGCTGACCCGGGCCGCGCTCAGCACCGTGGGATCGGCCAGCGTTCCTGTGTTGTTGTCGCGCAGGTGGCTTTGATGGCCCGACACCGTCCACCCTCCCTGCGCATCCCGTACAAGGGCCAGATCCAGCACGGCCAAATCGGACCCGCCAAAGCCCGGCATCGCCGCCGGACGGTCGGACAGCGTGCCCGCCTGCGTATCGACCCCCTCGCGCGGGCCGTGGTCCTCTCCGGGAAAGCGCAGGTGGGTGTGGCCGGTGATCACCGCGTCGATTCCGTCGATCTGGGCAAGGGCGCAGATGTCCTCCTCGGCGGTGATCTCTCCTTTCTGGGCGATGCCCATATGGGCCAACAGCACGGTCAGATCGGCCCCCTCCGCTTGCAAGGCCAGCACGGCGCTGCGCAGGCTTTCGAGGGGGCCGGTGATCTCGGCCTCATTCTCCAAAACCTCGCGGTTCCAGATCGCGGTTCGGCCCGGCAGGACGGAAAGCAGGCCAACCCGCAGCTCAGACGCGGGATGCCCGGCCGTGGCAGGCAGCAGGCAAGAGACAATGGCCCAACGACGCAGCGGGCCGGGGTCGGTCAGATGCAGATTGGTCGAGATCAGCGGCATGTCGAGTGCCCCGGCCACGGCGCGCAGATAGGGCAGCCCATGGTCGAGGTCGTGATTGCCCAAACCCAGACCGTCATAATGCAGATGGTTCACACAGGCGACGAGCGGATGCGTATGGGTGACCGCCATCTGCGCCAGTTGATCGCCCAAGGCATTGCCCTGCAACAGATCGCCATTGTCGAGCAGGATACAGGCAGCCCCCTGTTCCGCCGCCTCTGCCCGGGCGGTGCGGATCAAGGTGGCGATTCCGGCCAGCCCGTGATGGCCCACCGAACGGTCGCCCACATAGTCATGCCCCACGATCTGCATATGCAGGTCCGTGGTGGCCAAAATGCGCAGACGTGCCTCGGCCGGGATGCCACCCTCAGAGGGAACGACACCGGTCGAGGCATATGTGCTGCGCCTGTTCACCGAAAAGGTAAGTACTCGTTAAATTTTGCAACTTTAAGATGTTTTGATATGACCAGATTTCAACCGTTCTGGCAAGGGGCTTGGGATTGCCAATCTCGCATGTGCCATGGCAAGGCTGGGCAAAACGCATAAAGCCTGTATCGGGCCTGTATCGGGAGAGCGCCATGCGTCACGCGGAGACGGTAACCTTTGGAGGCTCGGCCCTTGATCGGGCGGGAGAGATACGCGGCAATCCGGAAGCCTTGGCGCAGCTGCGCGCCGACCCGGCGGCCCGGGCGGTGGTCTTTTGGCGCGGCAAGCCGCTGATCGCGCCCGAACGCCCCGCCGCTTTGGTGCGCTTGGCGATGGATCACCCCGTCTTGCAAGAGGCCGAAGGCACAGCGATCTTGCTGGGGCGCGAGGATGGGGCGCCGCGCTTTGCCGTGGATATCTCCGGCTGGGAACCCGCCGATCTGGATCAATCGCAACTGGGCGCGTTCCTTGACCCCAGCGAACAGCGCCATCCGCTTCTGGGCGATGACATGGCCTTTGCCGAATTGCGCAGGGTGATGACATGGCTTGATCCGCGCGATGCCGAACTGGCCGCCAGCGGCAAGGCGATCCTCGGCTGGCACGACAGCCACCGCCATTGCGCGCGCTGCGGCAGCGCCACCGATCTGGCACAGGGCGGCTGGCAACGGGTCTGTCCTGACTGCAGCGGCGCGCATTTCCCGCGTACCGATCCGGTGGTCATCATGCTGATCACCCACGGCAATTCGGTCCTCATGGGGCGCTCCCCCGGTTGGCCCGAGGGGATGTATTCCCTGTTGGCGGGTTTTGTCGAACCGGGAGAGACGGTAGAGGCCGCCGTGCGGCGGGAGGTCTTCGAGGAGGCCGGCGTGCAGGTCGGCGCGGTGCGCTATCTCTCCAGCCAGCCATGGCCCTTTCCGGCCTCGCTGATGTTGGGTTGCGCCGGCGAGGCGCTGAGCCGGGAGTTGACCATCGACCCGGTTGAGATCGAAGACGCGCTTTGGGTCACCCGCGAAGAGATGATGGAGGTCTTTGCCGGAAGCCATCCGCGCCTTCTGCCCGCCCGCCGCGGGGCCATCGCGCATTTCTTGCTGGAAAACTGGCTTGCGGATACACTCACCTGACACACCGCGCTGACAGGCCCGGACGAAGCGGCGGGGGTGGCAAATGCGAGCAGAAGAATTGGAACGGACCGGATGAAATTCTCCACCAAAGAAGACGTCGAAGCGCCGATCGAGGCGGTCTTTGACATGTTGTGCGATTTTGAAAGCTTTGAGCGGGCAGCGATGCGGCGCGGGGCGGAGGTGCAGCGCGCCGATAGGCTGCATCAGCCCGGCGTCGGGATGACATGGAAGGCGGTCTTCCCCCTGCGCGGCAAGCGGCGCGAGTTGACGCTTGAGATGGTGACCTTCGACCGGCCCAACGAGATGGTGATCGACAGCATGTCGCAGGGGTTGGCGGGGCAGATGTCCTTTGAATTGATGCCCCTGTCGCGTAACAGCACGCGGGTTTTGGTCGCTCTTGAGGTCAAGCCGCTGACCCTGTCGGCGCGTTTTTGGGTGCAATCGCTCAAACTGGCCAAGACCACCCTGACCCAGAAGTACAAGGACCGCGTGGCGGAATATGCCCGCGGGATGGAAAAGCGCTACGCCAGCGGCGTCAAGGTCTGAGCCTGCGCGCCCCGCCTCACATCCCGGTCGGCGCGCCCCGGCCGGGATGGGCAGGGTAGGCGCCGAGAATTTCCAGCTTGTTGGTGAAATACCCCAGTTCATCCAGCGCGCGTTTGACCGCCGGGTCTTCGGGGTGGCCTTCGATATCGGCGTAGAACTGCGTCGCGGTGAAGGAGCCGCCGACCATATAGCTTTCCAGCTTGGTCATGTTGACGCCATTGGTCGCAAAGCCCCCCATCGCCTTGTAAAGCGCGGCGGGAATGTTGCGCACCTCGAAGACAAAGGTGGTCAGCATCCGCTCGGCCCGGCGCGAGAGGTCGATCTTGGGCGCCATCAGCAAGAAGCGGGTGGTGTTATGGTCCATATCCTCGATATCGCGGGCCAGCACGGTGAGGCCGTTGATCTCTGCCGCGACCTCGCCTGCCAAAACGCCATCGGTGCTGCCCTCGGTTGCGGCCAGTTCGGCGGCGGCCCCGGCAGAATCGGCGGCGGGTTCAGAGGTGATGCCATGTTGCTGCAAAAAGCTGCGCGCCTGTGGCAAAAGCACCAGATGCGCGCGGACATGTTTGATGTCTTCCAGTGCCACGCCGGGGCGGGCCATCAGGGCAATGCGCACCCGGACGAAGGCTTCGCCGATGATGTGCAGGCCGCTTTCCGGCAGCAGGCGGTGGATGTCGGCCACCCGGCCATAGGTCGTGTTCTCGACCGGCAGCATGGCCAGTTCGGCGCGGCCTTCGTTTACGGCCCGGATCACGCCTTCGAACGATTGGCAGGGCACCGGTTCCATGTCGGGGCAGGCCTGAAGACAGGCCTCGTGACTATAGGCGCCAAGGGCCCCTTGGAAGGCGATGCGCGGCGTGGTCTGGGCGGTCATGGATCGTATCCTGCTGCAAAAGGCGCGGAGAAGGGCAATTGGTCGCGGTAACTACACCTTGCCTGCGCCAAGGGAAAGCAATAGATACGCGGGCAACGATGCCAAGAACCATGGCCCGCCCATGGTGCCAATACCAAGTGATGGACCCTGACGCATGTTCGATACAATGACCCTGACCAAAATCGCAGCCGGCGTATTCGGCGCCTGGTTGGTACTTCTGCTGGGCAAATGGGCGGGTGAAGAGATTTACCACGCCGATGCACATGGGGAAGCGTCCTATGTCATCGAAGTGGCCGACGCCGGTGGTGACGAAGGCGGCGAAGAGATCGATTTTGCCGCCGTGATGGCCGAAGCCGATGCCGACAGCGGGTCGAAAGTGTTCCGCAAATGCGCCGCCTGCCACAAGGTCGACGGGTCCAACGCCGTTGGTCCGCACCTTGACGGTGTGGTCGACCGCGATATCGCCTCGGTTGACGGTTTCGGCTATTCCGGCGCGCTGACCTCGCTCGAAGGCTCTTGGACCCCGGAAGAGCTGAGCGCCTTCCTTGCAAGCCCCAAAGGCTACGCGCCCGGCACCACCATGGGCTTCGCCGGTCTGCGTAAGGTCGAAGACCGTGCCGACGTGATCGCTTACTTGCAAAGCGTCTCCAACTGATACCCCGCGCCATCGCGTGAGAGAAAGCCGCCCCCCGGGGCGGCTTTTGCGTTTGGGCGGGGCGGAACGTCTTATCCATGCAGAGGTTGGGCCATGAAACGTCCACACCGAAAGGCGACGCGCCATGCAAAGCCACAAAACCACGGTCGGCCTTTCGAGAAGATCATCTTCAGCAATGGGTGGAATGAGCCATCGGCGCATGTTTCGCCACGCCGCCGGTCTTGGCCACCGCGCTGACCAGCGGAACGGGCCACGAATCATAGCTGATCGCATTGGTCCGGCGCCGCAGCCAAGGCGGCTTTCGACGCATACGCCCCGCATTACGCGCAGCACGGGGGAGGCCGAAGCCTTTGTCCGGGCTGGCGCAGGCGCTGGACATGGAAGATACCAAGGCCATCGCAGGCAAGCTGCCCCCCCTCAATATCCCCGCGCGGATCGTCTGGGGGTGCTGCGGATGATTTCCAAAAGATCGAATATGGGGAGCGGTTGGCGAAAGACCGGAATGCGCCGCTGCGCCGGATCGAAGGGGGCAAGCATTTCACGCCCGAGGATCATCCCGGGGTGCTGGCGTATGAGATCAACGCCTTGATCAGAAGGGTCGACGGCCAGTGATCTGACGCGGGGCGCGACATCGCGCGCGCCCCGTTCCGACTTTACTGCGCGGCGATCACCGGGGCGGTGACGTTTGCAGCAGCAATTCCGCCGATATCGCAACGCCAAGCGGGCAGGCGGATCACGGCGCGGCTTTGGCCCGCTTCCACATGCACCTCGAAATCCCCACCATGCATTTCGATCAGCTTGCGGGTTAGCGGCAGGCCAAGGCCGAGCCCGCCCTTGGTGCTACGGTGCTCCATCATGCCGCCGACGACGAAGGGTTTATAAAGCTCGGCCAGATCGACGTGATCGTCGAAAGAGCCGTTGTCGACAATCGAAATCTCGATATTGCCCTCGGCGTCCTTGAACGTCTCCAAGGCGATCTCGCTGCCGCCATGCAGGACGGAGTTCAACACAAGTGCCGTGACTGCCAATTCGATCTGGTCGCCGTCGATGTGCATCTCTTCAAGCGGGAAACTATCGCGCAGCGTGATGGTCTTGGCCGTCGCGTCCAAAGTCGCAAAATGCAAGGCCGAGACCGATTGCAAAAGGTCGCTCAGATTGCATTTCCGCTCGTTCAGGCGCAGCTCCCCGGTGCTGACATTGCTGTAGGAAATGATCGTTTCGATCAAGGCGCTCAGATGGTCGACGGACCGGCGGGCCGAGCGGATCAGTAGCGGATTGACCCCCTGTTCGGCCTTGGCCTCCAACATGCGCAGACTGCCGAAGAGAACCGTCAGCGGGGTGCGGAGTTCATGGCCCACCAGCGTCAGGAAGGTGGCTTCGGCGCTGTTGTCGGCCTCTTGCTCGGCCGCATCCGGCTGGCGGCGTTCAAGGGCCGCGACCACCATGCGGCCCATATCTTCCAAAAGGGCGATCTGCTTATCAGAGGGCGCCTCATGCGGTTGCAGGTCCAGCGCGCAAAGGCTGCCAAAGCGGTGGCCCGACGACAGGATCAGCGGCACACCGCAGTAATAACGCGCCTCGGGGCCGCCCTTGGCGACCATGGGATGACGCGCGAACCGGGGGTCTTTGCTGAGGTCCGGCACCACCAGCGGCGCGTCCGACATGATCGTATGGCTGCAAAACCCGGTATCTTTTGGCATCGGCTCCAGCGGGTAGCCGACCACGGATTTGTACCATTGGGTATCTGCTTCCACGACGCTGATATGCGCGATCGGACAGTCAAGCAGGCGGCGGGTGGCCTCGCAAATGGTGTCGAACAGTGCTTCGTTCTCGACTGTAAGGCCGGGCACATCGAAAACGGCGCGCAGACGGGCTTCTTCATTAAAGGGAATCGGGTAGGTTCTCATGTATAGCTCCAGTTTACGCATCGTTAACCTGCATGAAGAATCTGTTAACTTTAGGGCGAGAAACGGGCCGGGCCGCGAAGATACGGGGGCAGCGGGCTACACATTGTCGCGAGTGGGAGCGGGGGAAACCGCCAATCCACGGGGACAGGCTTTGCGGTGGACCGCCCGTGCGGGGCAACCTTACATATTCGCAACTTGTATCTTGGCGTCGCACAGCGTTAGCCTAGATGACGCCTATCCGGACTACGCCACGCCAAGGAGTGACCTATGCCCCGTGCCCAGACCCGCGCCGCGACCCGTCCTTCGGTCTTTGATGACCTGCCGCTCTGGCGCGCGACGCTGACGCTGATGGTGGCGGCCCTGCTGCCCGGTGCCGCCGTGGCACAGGAGCAGAAGATCATCAAAAGCCACGGCTATTCCTTCTACGGCGATCTGACCTATCCGGCGGATTATGAGCATTTCGACTATGTGAACCCCGATGCCCCCAAGGGCGGGGAAATCTCGATCCCCTTCGTCGGCACGTTGGATTCGATGAACCCCTATTCCGGCAAGGGCCGCGCGCATCTCTTCTCGATCTTCGGTTTCGAGAGCCTGCTGGGCGAAGCCCCCTCGGGCGAGGCGCTGCCCTCGGACGTCTATGGCGAGAGCTATTGCCTGCTGTGCGAGAGCCTCGAATACCCCGAGGACAAGTCCTGGGTGATCTTCAACATGCGGCCCGAGGCCAAGTTTTCGGACGGCACGCCGGTGACCGCGCATGACATCGTATTCTCGCACAACCTGCTGCTGGACGAGGGGCTGAAGTCCTACGCCGATGCGGTGCGCAAGCGCATCCCCAAGGTCGAGGCGCTGGACGATCACACGGTCAAATTCCACTTCGCCGATGGCATCTCGCGCCGCAGCCTGATCGAGACGGTGGGCGGCGTGCCCGCTTGGCCGAAACACTGGTTCGAGGAGACCGGCAACACCCTGAAAGATAGCTGGATGGACCCGCCACCCGGATCGGGCGCCTATATGGTCGAGAGCGTCGATCTGACCAAGCGCATTGTGTTGAAACGCAACCCCGACTACTGGGGCCGCGACCTGCCGATCAACCGCGGCCGCATGAACTTCGACCACATCCGGCTGGAGATCTTCAGCGACGACACCTCTGCCTTCGAGGCCTTCAAGGCCGGTGAATACACCTTCCGCGCCGAGGGGGATTCCAAGAAATGGGCGACGGGCTATGATTTCTCCAAGGTGACCGATGGCGACATCGTCAAGGCCGAACTGCCGGACGGCTCTCCGCCCACACCCTCGGGCATCATCTTTAACCTTGGCCGCGAGACGCTGCAGGACCGCCGCGTGCGCGAGGCCGTGGCTTTGATGTTCAACTTCGAGTGGACCAACGAGTCGCTGCAATATGGGCTGTTCAACCACCGTGCCTCTTTCACGCAGGACACCCCGCTGATGGCGCAGGGCGCGCCCGAGGGGGCGGAACTGGCGCTTCTGGAAAGCCTCGGCGATCTGGTGCCGGAGGAGTTGCTGACCGAACCCGCCGTGGTGCCGCATACCTCCGACCCTTCGCGGCTGCTGGACCGCCGCAACGCGCGCCGGGCCTCCAAGCTGCTCGAAGAAGCGGGCTGGGCCGTGCAGAACGGCATGCGCGTGAACGAGGCGGGCGAGCCCCTGCGGCTGAACTTCCTGATGAACTCCGCCGGGTCGCCGACGATCTCGGCGGTGATCGAGAACTTCGTGAACAATCTCACTTCCATCGGCATCGACGCCCGGCTCGAGAAGGTGGACAGCTCGCAATACACTGCCCGCGAGCGCGACCGCGACTATGACATGATCTACGACGCCTATGCCGCCTTCCTCGGCACCGGCACCGGTCTGGCGCAGCGCTATGGCTCAGAGGCCGCCGCGTTCTCGCTCTTCAACCCCGCCGGGCTCGCGAGCCCGCTGGTGGACGCGATCATCGACGCCTCGCTCGACGCCGAGACCTCGGAGGAGGAATCCGCCGCCCTCATGGCGCTCGACCGGGCGCTGCGGCACGAGTTCTTCATGATCCCGACTTGGTACAACGACAGCTACTGGGTCGCCTATTACGACCAGTATGAGCACCCCGAAAACATCCCGCCCTATGCCTTGGGCTACCTCGATTTCTGGTGGTACGACGAAGAGGCCGCGCAGCAGTTGCGCGCCTCGGGCGCCTTGCGGTAAGGCCACCACATGGGTGCCTATATTCTCAGACGGCTTTTGCTGGTGATCCCGACGCTGTTCGGCATCATGCTGGTCAACTTCGCACTGGTGCAATTCGTGCCCGGCGGCCCGGTGGAACAGGCCATCGCCCGGATTCAGGGCGGCGGGGATGTTTTCGGCGGCTTTGCCGGGGGCAACAACGATGCCGGGGTCGACACCATGGCGCGCGGCTCCGACAGCACCTATGTCGGCGCGCGCGGTCTGCCGCCGGAGTTGATCGAGGAGTTGGAGAAGGAATTCGGCTTCGACAAACCGCCCGTGGAGCGGTTCTTTCACATGCTGTGGAATTACATGCGGCTCGATTTCGGGGAGAGCTACTTCCGCGCCATCAGCGTGATTGACCTGATCAAGGAAAAGCTGCCGGTGTCGATCACGCTGGGGCTGTGGTCGACGCTGATCGCGCATCTGGTGTCGATCCCACTGGGCATCCGCAAGGCGGTGCGCGACGGCAGCCGGTTCGACACCTGGACCTCGGGCGCGATCATCGCGGCCTATGCGATCCCCGGGTTTCTCTTCGCGATCCTGCTGCTGGTGCTTTTCGCCGGTGGCTCTTATTGGCAGATCTTCCCGCTGCGCGGTCTGACGTCGGATAATTTCGACAGTCTCAGCCCCTTGGGCAAGGTGGCCGATTATTTCTGGCATATCACCCTGCCGGTGCTGGCCTCCACGATCTCGGCTTTCGCCACTTTGACGCTTCTGACGAAAAACAGCTTTCTCGACGAGATCAAGAAGCAGTATGTCATCACCGCCCGCGCCAAGGGCCTTTCGGAGAGCAAGGTTCTCTACGGCCATGTCTTCCGCAACGCGATGCTGATCGTGATCGCCAGTTTCCCGGCGGTCTTCATCTCGGTTTTCTTTGGCGGGTCGATCATCATCGAAACGATCTTCAGCCTCGACGGGCTGGGGCGCTTGGGCTTCGAGGCCGCGGTGGCGCGGGATTATCCGATCGTCTTCGGCACGCTCTTCATCTTCGGCCTCATCGGCCTTGTCGTCGGCATCCTGTCTGACCTGATGTATGTGCTTGTCGACCCGCGCATCGACTTCGAGAAGAGGGAAGGCTGATGGCGCTGTCGCCGCTGAACCAGCGCCGCTGGCGCAATTTCACTGCGAACCGCCGCGCCTATTGGTCGCTGTGGATCTTCGCGATCCTCCTTGGCATTTCGCTGCTGGCCGAGTTCGTTGCCAACGACAAGCCGATCCTCGTCAGCTACCGCGGCGAGTACTATACGCCGATCTTCAACTTCTACCCCGAGACCGCCTTTGGCGGCGATTTCCAGACCGAGGCCGCCTACCGCGATCCGGAGGTGCAATGCCTCATCGCCACCGGTGGGCTGGATGCCTGTTTCGACGATCCCGAGGGCTATATTCTCGACGCCGAGGATGGCGAGGTCGAGGGCGAGGCGATCGAGAAAGGCTGGTCGATCTGGCCTGTCATTCCCTATTCCTACGACACCGCCGTCGACCGTCCGGGCGCGGCACCGCTCCCGCCCAACGGGCAGAACTGGCTCGGGACCGATGGCACCAAGCGTGACGTCATGGTCCGCGTGATCCACGGCTTCCGGCTGTCGGTGGTCTTCACCCTGATCGTGACCGGGGCGGCCTCGCTGATCGGCATCCTCGCCGGCGCGGTGCAGGGCTTCTTCGGCGGCTGGCTCGACCTGATCTTCCAGCGCATCATCGAGATCTGGTCCTCGACCCCGTCGCTTTACGTCATCATCATCATGTTCGCCATTCTGGGGCGGAGTTTCTGGCTGCTGGTGATCCTGCTGGTGCTGTTCTCATGGACCGCGCTCGTGGGCGTGGTGCGGGCCGAGTTCCTGCGTGCGCGCAACCTTGAATACGTCCGCGCAGCCCGGGCGCTTGGCGTTGGCAACGGCACGATCATGCTGCGCCACATGCTGCCCAACGCGATGGTGGCGACGCTGACGATGCTGCCCTTCATCATCACCGGCACGATCTCCACGCTGGCGACGCTCGATTTCCTCGGCTTCGGTCTGCCCTCTTCGGCGCCGTCGTTGGGCGAGCTGACGCTGCAGGCCAAGCAGAACCTGCAGGCGCCCTGGCTCGCCTTCTCGGCCTTCTTCACCTTTGCCATCATGCTGTCGCTCCTGGTCTTCATCTTTGAGGGCATTCGCGACGCCTTCGACCCCAGAAAGACCTTCTCGTGACTGCATTGTTGGACGTCAAAGACCTGAAAGTTTCCTTCCGGCAGGACGGGCAGTTGATCCCGGCGGTGCGCGGCGTGAGCTTTGCCGTCAACCGTGGCGAGACGGTGGCGCTGGTGGGCGAAAGCGGCTCGGGCAAGTCGGTTTCGGCGCTGTCGATCGTGTCGCTGCTGGGCGAGAGTGCGGAGGTCAGCGGCTCGGTCACCTATAACGGCCAGCAGATGATCGGCGCCGACGACAAGCTGTTGCGCGATGTGCGCGGCAACGACATCTCCTTTATCTTTCAGGAGCCGATGACCTCGCTCAACCCGCTGCACACGATCGAGAAGCAGCTCGCGGAATCGCTGGCGCTGCATCAGGGGCTGCAAGGGGCCGAGGCGCGGGCGCGGGTGCTGAGCCTGCTTGAGCAGGTCGGTATCAACGACGCGGAAAGCCGCATGGGTGCCTATCCGCACCAGTTGTCAGGCGGGCAGCGGCAGCGCGTGATGATCGCCATGGCGCTGGCCAACAAGCCCGACATCCTGATCGCGGATGAGCCGACGACCGCGCTCGACGTGACAATTCAGGCGCAGATCCTCGACTTGTTGAAGGATCTGAAAGACGAGATGGGCATGGGGCTTTTGTTCATCACCCATGACCTCGGCATCGTGCGCCGCATCGCCGACCGCGTCTTCGTGATGCAGAAGGGGCTGGTGGTCGAGGAAGGCCCAACGGGCGAGATCTTCGACAACCCGCAGCACCCCTACACCCAGAAGCTCTTGGCTGCCGAACCCACCGGCGCGCCTGCGCCCGTGGCCGAGGATGCGCCCGAGGTGCTGCGCACCGACAACCTCAAGGTCTGGTTCCCGATCCAGAAGGGTCTGTTGCGCCGCACTGTGGGCCATGTGAAGGCCGTGAACGACACCAGCCTCTCGGTCCGCGCGGGCGAGACGCTGGGCATCGTCGGCGAAAGCGGCTCGGGCAAGACCACGGCGGCGCTGGCGATCATGCGGCTCATCGGCTCGGAAGGGAAGGTGACCTTCCGCGGCGAGGACCTGCGCAAATGGTCGACCAAGAAACTGCGCCGGTTGCGCGCCGACATGCAGATCGTCTTTCAGGACCCCTTCGGCTCGCTCAGCCCGCGGATGACCTGTTTTCAGATCATCAGCGAAGGGCTCGCGATCCACAAGATCGACAAGGGCCGCGACAAGCGCGAGCTGGTCGCCGAGGTGATGACCGAAGTGGGGCTCGACCCCGCGACGATGGACCGTTACCCACATGAATTCTCAGGTGGCCAGCGCCAGCGCATCGCCATCGCCCGCGCCATGGTGCTGCGGCCGAAGCTCTTGGTGCTGGACGAGCCGACCTCGGCGCTGGATATGACCGTGCAGGTGCAGATCGTCGATCTGCTGCGGGATTTGCAGGCGAAATACGGGCTGGCCTACCTTTTCATCAGCCACGACCTGAAGGTGGTGCGCGCGATGTCGCATAAGGTGATGGTGATGAAGCGCGGCGACGTGGTGGAATACGGCGACGTCGATGCGCTTTATGACGATCCGCAGACGGAATACACGCGGAACCTGTTGCAGGCGGCAGGATAAGCGGGCGTCGCGTTTGCGGAGAGGGAAGGGGGGGGCGCTGCCCCCATCGCGCCGGGGGCGCGATTCCCCCGCGGTATTTTTGAAAGAATGAAGTTGGTTTGGCGGCGCTTTGGCTGCCCGGTAGCGCTTTAGCCCTCGCTGGGGCCGATCATGAAGCAGCTGACGTTGCGCGCGGCCAGACGGCGGCAGGCGAGGTCGGCGCTTTCGCGGGACATGCCGAGGAAGTTCGCGTCAAAGCCTTGTGGGCGCTGAACCACTTTGCGCAGCGTGCCATCGAGGGTCGACATTTCGGCCAATGCGGTTTTCAGCAGGACTTTCTCGGCGGCGTAGCGGCTGGGGAAGCGGCCCACGTTCACGCCCCAGTGGCGCCCACCGGAGGTGGAGACGCGGGTTACGATTTCCTGTTCTACCGCTTGCTGGACGGCCAGTGTCACGTCCTTGGGGCGCGGTTCGGGGCGGGGGGAGGCTTTGGCGGTGGCGAGAACGACCTCTGCCTCCTTAGCCTCTGGTGTGGGCGTGGCGGCGGGCGGGGTTGGGGCCGTTTCAACCGCTTCGCGCAGCGCTGCGGTGATATCGCTGTTGGATACCACGCTGGTTGCCTCGGGGGCGGCGGCGGTGGCCACGACCACGACGTCGCTGCGGGGGCGCAGTTGCGGGCGTTTGGAGGTGGTGACAGCGCCCACGAGGCGAATCGTTTTGCCTGCGGCGCCGGGGGCGGGTGTGTCTTCGACATCGGCATAGACCGGCGGGACCGGTTTGCGCAGCGGCGCGGAGGAGGGCGCGCGGCGGAAGCCGAGGTCCATAAGTTCGGCCACTTTGGCGTTGCGTGAGGCGGTGGATTTGCCGCCGAAGACGGTCACGATGATGCGCTCGTTGCCCCGTTCGGCCGAGGCGGTGAGGTTGAAACCGGCGGCGCGGGTGTAGCCTGTCTTGATGCCGTCCGCCCCTTTGTAGGACCCCAGAAACCGGCGATTCGTATGGGAGACCTTGCGCACGCCCGCATCGGCGGTGATGCGCGAAAAGAGGTTGTAGTATTGCGGGTAATCATAGAGCAGGTGACGGCCCATGCGGGTCATGTCACGCGCGGTGGAGAGGTGGCCGCTCTCGGTCAGACCGTGCATGTTCTTGAAAGTCGTGCGCGTCATGCCAAGCTGTTTGGCGGTGCGGTTCATCCGGCGGGCGAAGGCGGCCTCAGAACCGCCGATGGCCTCACCGATCGCGGTGGCGGCATCATTGGCGGATTTCACGGCGGCGGCGCGGATGAGGTAGCGCAGAGCGATCTTTTGGCCCGGGCGCATGCCCAATTTGCTGGGCGGCTCGGATGCCGCATTTTTCGAGATCGTCACTTGGGTATCGAGAGAGATTTCCCCCTGTTCGACCGCTTGGAAGGCGATGTAGAGGGTCATCATCTTGGTCAGGGAAGCCGGATGCAGGCGGGTATCGGCATTCTCGGCGTGGATTTCTTTGCCGGTGCGGGCGTCGATGACATAGGCGGCGTAGGGGGCAGCGATCGCGCTGAGGGGTAGGACAACCAGAACCCAGAGTGCCGCGAATAGAAATAGCCCGTAACGGGCCGGCTGAATGCGCCGAGCCTTCATATTTGCCTGCCTTTTACTGCCTCAGGCCGCCGATTTCTGGCTGACCATTTATTGATTGGTTCAAGGCTAGCATAGGATACCGCATCGCGGAAGCCGTCGAATCCAGTGAACATGGAAAAAGGGGCGGATCTCTCCTGCAATATGTAGAGGCTTGTGCAGAGCTACCCACTATAAGCGCGAATAAGGCAAGAATAGGGCAATAAGTGGCTCGAAGTGCGGCATTTTGGGGCGGTGCGTTAGGGCGACTCAGTTGCGGGGGCGAGTCACCCCGACACGATCCTTTGCACCGTTTCCGGGAGGCTCGAGAGATCGCTGATCTCGGCGAAACGGGGCGAATTGGTTGGCGCTTCGGCATGTTCCATCGCCCATGTGAGGTCATGCGGCACATAGACGCCCCAGCCGCCTGCGGCGATCATCGGGCGCACATCCGAGGCCATCGAGTTGCCGACCATCAGCCCCCGTTCGGCGCCCTGCCCGTGCTGCTTAAAAATGTGGCGATAGGCGGCTTCGGTCTTGTGAGAGACGATTTCGACCGCATCGAACCTGTCGCGCAGGCCCGATTGCGCCAGTTTGCGCTCTTGATCCAGCAGGTCGCCTTTGGTCACCACGATGAGCCGGTAGTCGCCGCGCAGGTTTTCCAGCACGTCCTCGACATGGGGCAGCAGTTCGATGGGGTGGTCCAGCATCTCGCGCCCGGCGGCGAGCAGATCGCTGATCACCTCGGCGGGGACTTTGCCCTCGGTCACCTCGATCGCGGTTTCGATCATCGACAGGGTGAAGCCTTTGATCCCATAGCCGTAATGCGGCAGATTGCGCCGCTCAGCCTCCAGCAATCGTGCCATGAGGTGATCGCGTTCACTATGTTCGGCCAGAAGGGCTGCAAAACGGTCATGAGAGAGTGCAAAGTAGCGCTCATTATGCCACAATGTGTCATCCGCATCGAAACCGATGGTTGTGAGTGCCCCGCCCATATGTGCTGCCTCTTTCCTAAATTGGTTCAGGGGTTATATAGACGGCTGCACGACGAACAAGCTCTACCCCCAGCCGCAGGAGCAGCAATGCACCGTGACGACGTGAAATCAGATTGGACGATCCAGCCCGCAGGCCGGTCCGCATCGGGCGCGTGGATGATGGCGGACGGCCCCAAGGATGACGGCGACAGCGAGCTGTTGACCAAGACCCGTCCCAAGACAAAACGCCCGCCGCTCTACAAGGTGATGCTGCTGAACGACGACTTCACCCCGATGGAATTCGTGGTGCATGTCTTGGAACGTTTCTTTGGTCTGAACCACGCGCAGGCGTTCGAGATCATGTTGACGGTTCACAAGAAGGGGCTGGCCGTGGTTGGCGTTTTCAGCCACGAGATCGCGGAGACGAAAGTGGCGCAGGTGATGGATTTCGCCCGGCGTCACCAGCATCCGCTGCAATGCACCATGGAAAAAGAAGAATAACACGTGATTGATCCGCGACTGGAACTGGCCCTGAACGGCGGTGGGCTGGACCTGCCTGAAACTGGGGCGATCGCTGTGTTTCAGCCCCCCGTGGATGCGGATCTGGCCGGTCTGCCGCCGGAGCGGTGCAAGATCATTCACGATTTCAAGCCTGCTTATGATGCATGGACCGCGCGGGGCTATGAGGCGGCGCATTCGGTCGAGGGGCGCTATGCCGCGGCCATCGTCTGTCTGCCGCGGGCCAAACATGAGGCCCGCGCTTTGGTCGCTCAGGCCTGTGCCGTGAGCGACGGGCCGGTGGTGGTCGACGGGCAAAAGACCGATGGCGCGGATTCCATTCTGCGCGAGATGCGGGCGCGGGTGACGGTGCAGGGGCCGATCTCCAAGGCGCATGGCAAGCTTTACTGGATCGAAGCCGGCGCGAGCGATTTTTTCGCTGATTGGGAGGCCGGTCCTGCCCAGACCGACGGCGGCTTTTGGACCGCGCCGGGGGTGTTCTCTGCCGATGGGGTCGATCTGGCTTCGGCGCTCTTGGTGGATGTACTGCCCGACAACCTCGGGGCCGAAGTGGCCGATCTGGGGGCAGGCTGGGGTTTCCTTTCGGCGCATGTTCTGACGCGGCCCAAGGTGAAGACGGTGCATCTGGTCGAGGCCGGGCATATGGCGCTGGAATGCGCGCGCCATAACGTCACCGACGATCGCGCCGTGTTCCATTGGGAGGATGCCACCCAGTGGCAGCCGCCGCACCGGATGGATACCGTGGTGATGAACCCGCCCTTCCACACAGGCCGCGCTGCCGAGCCGCAGATCGGTCAGGCCTTTGTGGCCGCTGCCGCGCGGATCCTCTCGGGGCAGGGCGATCTGTGGATGGTGGCCAACCGGCATCTGCCCTATGAGGCGGAACTGAAAAAACGCTTTGCTCAGGTGGCCGAGCTTGGAGGCGATGCGCGGTTCAAACTGTTCCACGCCACACGCCCGCTGACCCGGCGCCGCTGAGCCTTAAGGGGGTATCCCGATGTCATTCTCGATCTCTGGTAAAACAGCCATCATCACCGGCGCGGCGGACGGGATCGGCCTTGCCATCGCGCGGCATCTGGCCGACCGGGGCGCCAATGTCATGTGCGCCGATTCCAACGAGAAAAAGCTCATGGAAGAGCTGGGCGACACGCCGGACGACGGCAATATCCGCGTTTTCGCCGGTGATCTGCGCCAGCGGTTGACCATCGCCAACCTCGTCTCGGCCACGATCGACGCCTATGATCAGGTCGATATCCTTGTGAATGCCTCGCGGCAGGTGATGCCGACCGATCCGCTCGATGTGGAGGATGGCTCGGTCGAGACGTTGTTGCAGCAGAACCTGATGACGGCGCTGCAACTGTCACAGCAGGTGGCGCGGCGGATGATCAAACAGGCCGAAGGCCAGACCGAGGGGCAGGTGGGGTCGATCATCAATCTCAGCTCCATCGCGGCACAGCGTCACCAGCCGGATATGATGGGCTATGCCATCGCCTCGGCGGCGGTGCAGCAGATGACCCGCTCTCTGGCGCTGGTGCTGGCAGAGCACCGGATACGGGTGAATGCGATCTCCTTTGGCTCGGTGATGAGCGCGTCCCTCCGCGCTGCAGTGGCCGAAAACCGCGATTGGCGCGACGACATCCGCGCGCATACGCCGCTTGGTCGGATCGCCGGGCCGAATGAGCTTTGCGAGGCGGTGCAATTCCTCGCCGCTGAAAGTTCGGGCTTCATGACGGGTGAGATCATGACCATCGACGGCGGGCGCACGCTGCTTGATGTGGTCTCGGCCCCCGCGCATTGAGGGCAGGCGGCAGTTTTCTGGGGCAAAAGTGAAATCATCCGGTTTTCGCCCTTGACCCCAATGCCAAGCTGCCTTATCCGACGCGCCACGGCGTTATAGCTCAGTTGGTTAGAGCGAACGACTCATAATCGTTAGGTCCCTGGTTCAAATCCAGGTAACGCCACCATCCTCCCCCCTCTTCTTGTTTCAGTTGAACATGCCGCGTCCGCCTTGCTGTGCGCGCTCCGCGCTTGGGTTGCGCGTCGGGCAGGAAGGGATAGAAGATTGCCCATGCCCCAGGCGGGTTTGAGCAGATGAAAGCAGCGTTATGACCACGGAAAACTTCGTTCACGAGATCAATGTCACTTGGGGCGATTGTGACCCGGCGCAGATCGCCTATACCGCGCGGCTGCCCTATTTCGCGCTGGATGCGATCAACGCGTGGTGGGAGGCGCATTTCGACGGTGACGGTTGGTTTCAACTTCAGATCGACCGCAATATCGGCACGCCTTTCGTCAACCTGTCGATGGATTTTCGCAGCCCGGTCACGCCGCGGCACAAGCTGATGTGCGAGACCTATCCGACACGGCTTGGCAATAAATCCATCACCTTCGGCATGAAGGCGCGGCAGAATGGGGTGCTGTGTTTCGAAGGGTCTTTCACCTGTGTTTTCACCATCGCGGATGTTTTCAAAAGCCAATCCGCGCCCGAAGAACTGGCCCGCGTGATCAAACCTTTGGTCCGCGCCGACCTCGCCTGAGGCAATTGCGCCGCGCGCAGTTGAAGTTCTCCCGATTGCAGCGTCTTATCGCGCAGCACATTGAGGGAGACGAAGATGACGATCAGGACTGCGGTAATCGGATTGGGGATCATGGGGCGGCGCATGGCCGAGAACATGGTGCTGCACCCCGGCTTCACGGTCACCACCATGTGGGATCCCGACCCCGCGGCCTGCGCCGCCGCGCAAGAGGTCGCGCCGGAGGCGGTGGTCTCTGCCACGGCGTCCGAGTCGATGGCCGATGTCGATCTCGTTTACCTCGCCTGCCCACCCGTGCCGCGCAAAGCCTATGCGCTTGAGGCCGCAGCGGCGGACAAGGCGATTTTCCTCGAAAAGCCGCTAGGCGTGGACATCGCCGAGAGCCGCGCCTTGGTGGCCGCGTTGCAGGCCGCGGGCGTTCCGGCGGCGGTGAATTTCACACAAGCGGCGGGGGCGGCGCTGACCGATCTCACACGGTCGATCCGTGAGGGCGCGCTCGGTGATCTTTGCGGCATCGACATCATCGTGACCTATCCGGCTTGGCCCCGCGCGTGGCAGGTCGATGCCGATTGGCTGCGCTTTGCCGCTGAGGGGGGCATGACGCGCGAGGTGATCTCGCATTTCCTCTTCCTAAGCGAGCGGGTGTTGGGGCCGCTGACCTTGCAATGGGCCCATGCGGAATACCCCGACGACAAGCTCTGCGAGACCCATGTGGCAGCGCGCTTGGTCAATGCAGAGGGCTTGCCGGTTTCGATCCTCGGCTCTGTCGGTGGCGCGCAGCCGGACCGGCAGGAGGTGACGGTGAAAGGCGCGAAAGCCAGCCGCCGCATCTCGGAATTCTCTATCGACACCGTCTCGACCGGGGAGGATTTCGCGCCGACCAGCGACGCCCCCGCCGACACCCGCGCCACCAGCCTCAAGGCGCAGCTTGATGACATGGCGCTGCTGATGGCGGGCAAGGCCAGCCGACTGGCGACGCCAGAGGAAGCGCTGCGGGTGCAGGAACTGATCGAAGGCATCTTGGCCAACCGGGGGGCGCAGTCATGACCGCCACGCTGCAGTCTTCGCCCGAGACCTGCCATTGGGGCTATTTCGAGGCCAGCCGCCCGCCTGCGCTGACCATCCAAAGCGGCGAGGAGGTGATTATCAACACCGTCTCAGGCGCGCCCAATTGCCTGCCGCCCGAAGGCTTCCATGTGCCGCCCGAACTCTACGACATCCACAAGGCAGGCCCGCCGCCGATGCCGGGCCATATCCTGACCGGGCCGGTCGCCGTCGAAGGCGCGATGCCCGGCGATGTGCTGAAGGTCGAAATCCTCGATGTCGCGCTGCGGCAGGACTGGGGGTATAACTTCATCCGCCCCTTGGCGGGCACGCTGCCGCAGGATTTCCCCGAGACCTATCACAGCAACATCCCGCTCGACGCAGAGCGGGGCGTCGCCCGGCTGCCTTGGGGGCTGGAACTGCCCTTGGCCCCGTTCTTTGGCGTGATGGCCGTGGCCCCGCCGCCTGAATGGGGCCGGATCGCTACCATCGAGCCGCGCAAACATGGCGGCAATCTGGACAACAAGGAGCTGGTGGCGGGCAGCACGCTCTACCTGCCGGTCTTCAATGAAGGGGCGCTGTTTTCCTGCGGGGACGGGCATGGCGCGCAGGGCGATGGAGAGGTCTGCGTCACGGCGATTGAGACGGCGCTACAGGGGCGCTTCCGTTTGACCGTTTTGAAGGACCGCACACTTAGCTATCCGCAGGCCGAGACGCCGAGCCATGTGATCACCATGGGCATGGCCCCCGACCTCGACCGCTGCGCGGAGATGGCCCTGCGGGACATGATCGCGCTTGTCTCCGAACGCGCGGGGATCAGCCGAGAGGATGCCTATGTGCTCTGTTCGCTGGCGGGTGATCTGCGGATCACCCAGACGGTGAACCGCGAGAAGGGCGTGCATATGATGATGGCGAAAGAGTTGATTGGCGGGTAACTGCGCCGCCGCGCAGAGAAAAAGGGCCGCATCGCTGCGGCCCTTTCGCGTCTCGACTTAGCGGCAGATCACTCTTCCGCCCAAGCCATCCGCGCCGGGTGGTATTCGAAACCGATGTGATGCGCGGCACCCACCAGCCCCTCGCGGGTGTGGTTGTAGAGCGAGCGCCAGTAGGGCTGGATCGTAACACCATCGTCCTGCAGCATCTTCTCACCCTTCGCCATGATCTCGCGACGGGCTTCGACATCCGCCGTGGCCAACGCCTCTGACAGCAGGGCGTCGAACTCGGGGTTGGCATAGCCAAACTCGTTCCACGCCTCGCCCGAGCGGTAGGCCAGCGCCCAGATCTGCACGCCCAGAGGCCGCGCGTTCCAGTTGGTCGAGGAGAAGGGGTATTTCACCCAGTCGTTCCAAAAGGTCGAGCCGGGCAGGATGGTGCGTTTGACCTTGATGCCCGCATCGCGCAGCTGCGCGGCCACTGCATCGGTCGTGTCCTTGCGCCAGGCATCGTCGATCGAGAAAAGCTCGTGTTCGTAATCCGCCATACCGGCTTCTTCCATCAGCGCGCGGGCGGCTTCGGGGTCGGTCTTGGGCGGTTCGATCTCGGCATATTCGGGATGCATCGGGCCGACGTGGTGGTTCTCGGCCACGATCCCGCGCCCGGCGTAGCCCAGTTCCAGCAGCACGGCATTGTCGACGGCCAGTTGCAGCGCATTGCGCACGCGCTTGTCCTCGTAGGGTTTCATGCCGTCGATTTCGGCCAATTGGTTGGGGCGGATCACGATGGTCGCCGCCGTGGCGATCTCATTCTCGACCCAGCCGTCAAGCGTGCTCATCACGTCGATATATTCGCCCTCCATGGAGTAGAAAGCATCGACCTCTTCGGCCTCGGCCGCGGCGATCCATGCGGAAGGGTCGGTGCCGTAGTCGATATATTCCAAGCGATCAATGTACGGCCCACCAAAGACCTCCGTGCCCCACCATATGTGATCGGGGTTCTTGACCAGCACGCTTTTCACACCCACTTCGAGCGATTCCGGTAGGTAGGGGCCGGTGCCCTTGGGGTTTTCCAGCATCGTGTCGGGGTCGAACCCCTCGGGCGTGATCGCGGCGGGATAGTCGGCCATGCCGGGGATCAGCGTGATGTCGGATTTGGGCAGCGTGAGCTTCACGGTGTGGTCGTCCACCACCTCGATCGCGCCTTCGATGGCCTTGCCGCTTTCCTCATCCACCAGCGTGGCGAAACGGCCCGCCATGGAGTTGCCTTCGAGCGACTTGTCGCACCAGCCCTCGATGTTGCGCGCCACGTCCTGCGCGGTGAAGGCGGTGCCGTCGTTCCATGTCACGCCCTTGCGGACGTTCAGCGTGTATTCGGTGGCGTCGTCGTTGATCTCCCAGCTTTCCAGCAGGCCGGGGGTGAAGGTGCCGTCATTCTCCCAGATGGCGAGGTATTCCAGCCAGCCGCGGCTGAAGTTGGCGATTTGCGACCAGTCATAGGTGCGCGGGTCTTTCAGGGCACGCACCTCCATCTGCATCCGCACGGTGCCGCCTTCCTTAAGGTTGGCATGGGCCGCCGCACGGGCGGGCGCGGCCATGCCAAGCATCCCATAAGCGGTGGCGGACGTGGCCCCGAAGGCGCTCGCAATCGCCAGAAACTCGCGTCTGCTGACGGGGTCTTTCTTGGCGTTCTCGGCCGATCTCAGCACGGATTGCGGCAGCGGTTTTCCGGTGCGTGTCAAAAATTCCATGATTTTCCTCTCCGTTGGTGCGTTGGCCGGGCCATCGCGGATCCCCACCTTTCACGGTGGGGCAGGTGATGCAGTTGACCTGCTTTTGTCGCCTCTTGAGGTGGGCGCGGGGTGTTTAGTCTGCCGATCAGGCGCGTTGCGTCAAGCCTGTCGCGGGAAGTTGAGCAGCAAGCTAGCGCAGGAAAGCGGCCCGGCAAGCGCGGGTATGGGGGAAAAGTGCTTTGAGGCTGGCGGGTTAGGCCAGTTCGCGCGCGGCTTTGAAAAGCGCCGCAAGCCGGGCGGGATCGCCGAGTTCATTGGCCAGCATCAGAACCAACCGGGCGTTGAGAGCGTGGCTTTCCGCCGCGCTCAGCCCTTCGTGGGCGGCCATGAGGGTGGCATAGACGCTGTCGCCCTCGGCGCCGAGGTTGTCTTCGAGGATCATGCGGGGGCTCCTTTCGCACGGTCAAAGGCGCGGGCAATCGCGGCGCTGTCGGGCCGGTCGAAGACGGCGCAAACATGGCCATCGGGGCGCAGCAGATAGAGGAATCCGCTGCCATAGCGCCTTTGCGCGTGGCCGTCCTTGCCCTGAAAACAGGGGTAGGCGTCATGGGATTGATCTATGCCAATCCGGGCAAGGCCGGGAAGGTCGGGGGCGGTGATCTCGCCCACGGCGAGCAGGGTGAACCGGCCCTGAACCGCATCCAACAGCCAGCAATCCCCCGCAGGCCCGACCAACGGCGCGTCAATCAGGGCGCTGCCGGGGTGCAGGGGGGCGTCGCCTGCAGTTTGCAGCGGGCTTTGGGCCAGCGTGCAGGGCTGCGACAACCGGCCTGAGTTAATCAGTTTGCGCGCGAAAGGATGCTTTGCTGCGAGGGTCAGCACCTCGTTGCGAAACAGGGTCTCGATAGGGGATTTGGGGGTCATAAAATTGGTCGCGCGGGCGGAGTTGCGCATGTTCTCATCCGCGCCATGGCCGCGTTCGATGTCATAGCTCTCAATCAGGCTTGGCGGCGCATCGCCCTGCACAACAGCGGCCAGTTTCCAGCCGAGGTTGTCGACATCCTGCACCCCACCATTGCCGCCCCGTGCGCCAAAGGGGCTGACCACATGGGCGCTGTCACCGACAAAGACAACGCGATCATGCACGAACCTCTCCAGCCGCGCGCAGCGGAACTTATAGACGCTCATCCAATCCAGCCGGAACGGCGCATCGCCCAGCATCTGTTTCAGGCGGGGGACGACCTTCTCTTCGGTCGCTTCGGCTTTTGGGTCGGTCTCTGGCCCCAGTTGCAGGTCGATGCGGTAGATGTTGTCGGGCTGTTTGTGCAGCAGCGCGGATTGTCCGTTGTGAAAGGGCGGGGCGAACCAGAACCACCGCTCGGGCGTGTCATGGTCGCCGAAGGGAGAGGTCTCCATCTCCACATCGGCAATGAGGAAATGTTCGTCAAAGGTCTGCCCCTCGAAGGGCAGGTTCATCCGTCTGCGCGTGGCCGAGCCTGCCCCGTCGCAGGCGATGTACCAGTCGGTTTCCAGCTGGTAGGGGCCATCCGGCGTCTCGACCGTCAGCTCGACATGATCCGCGTGGCCCTTGTGATCGGTGACCTTGTTGAGAAAGCGCAGGTCGATCAGGTCGGGGAATTCTTGCGCGCGTTCGATGAGATACTCTTCGACGTAATATTGCTGAAGGTTTACGAAAGCCGGATATTTATGCCCGGGCTCGGGCAGCAGGTCGAAGTTATAGACTTCCTGTTCCCCGTGAAACTGGCGGCCCACTTTCCATGTCACGCCCTTTTCCAACATCCGCTCCCCGATGCCGAGCCTGTCAAAAATCTCCAGCGTCCGTTTCGCCCAGCAGATCGCGCGCGAGCCGAGGGAGACGACATTGTTGTCATCCAGCACGACCGATTTGATCCCGCGCAGGGCCAAGTCCACTGCCATCGACAGCCCGATAGGGCCAGCGCCTACGATCACAACCGGGTGCCGCGGCTCGGGCGCGGTCAGGCCGGGCGGGGGGCTGTAGGGGAAGGGGGTGTAGGCATAGGCCATGGCGGTATCCTCAGAGAAAGGCGCGCAAGAGCAGCAGGGCCAGCAAGGCCAGCGTCACCAGCGCCACCCGGCGGCGCGCACCGCGGTATTTGGGCGCGCGCAGCATCTTTGACCAAACCTGCGCCGTGTCGCGCAGGCCCGCGTAGGGCTGCCCGCTGCGGCGTGCCGCGTGGCGGCGATGCTCCATCACCAGCGCGAAGACCAGATAGAACCAAAGCGCCAGCGCCAGCACGATCAGGGCAGGAAGAAGCGCGGGCAGGGACATCAGTCCGACAGCGCCTCCCACATCTCTTTGTCGCGCGCCGCCGTCCAGATGCGCGGCGTGTCGATGTCCAGCGCCTCGTCATAGGCGCGGGCGACGTTGAAGGGCAGGCAGTGCTCGTAGATGGCATAATCGCCGAACTTGGGGTCGCATTCGGCGCGCACGGCGTCCCATGCCTCTTTCAAGGTGCCGCCGCGCAGGGCGACGCGGGCCGCCGGGCGGTAGGTGGAGCGCACGAAGTCTGCGGTGCTGTCAATTGCGGCATTGACCATCTCGCGCCCTACCAGCGCGTCGCCCCGGCCCGGCGCGATGGCGTCGAGGTCGAAGGCGCGGATGCGTTCCAGCGTCTCGGGCCAGTCGTGGAAATGCCCGTCGCCGCAGTAGCAGGCGGAGTGGTATTCGACGATATCGCCGGTGAACATGACGTTTTGGTCGGGCACATAGACCACCGCGTCACCCGCCGTATGGGCGCGACCCAACTGCATGATATCGACCCGGCGCTTGCCGAGATAAACGCTCATCCGCCCATTGAAGGTGGTGGTGGGCCAGGTCAGCCCGGGGATGCTCTCATGACCTTCGAAAAGACGTGGAAAACGCTCGAATTCACTGTCCCAATCCTCCTGTCCGCGTTCGGCGACCATGGCGCGGGCCTTCTCGGACATGATGACCTGCGAGGCGCCGAAGGCAGACGCCCCGAGCACGCGCACAGCGTGGTAATGGGTCAGCACCAGATGGCTGATCGGCTTGTCGGTGACCGAGCGGACGCAGTCGATGACCTTGTTTGCCAGACGCGGTGTCGCCTGTGCTTCGATGATCATCACGCTGTCGTCGCCAATGATCACGCCGGAGTTCGGATCGCCCTCGGCGGTGAAGGCGTAGAGACCCTCACCCACCTGCGTAAAGGAGATTTCTTTCTCGGTCATGTCGCCTTGGGATGCGAATTGCTTGGCCATATGTTGTCCTTCTGTCTTGCTTCGCCGGCGCGGTTGCGCGGTCTGTTCAGGAAAAGTCGAGTGCCGGGCGGACCTTGCCGGTGCAATTGCCAAAGCCCACGCGATAGCCATCGCCCTGTGCGTGGCCGGTGAGGGTCAGCGTGTCGCCGTCTTCGACAAAGCTGCGGGTGCTGCCGTCTGCGAGGGTGATCGGCTCCTTGCCGCCCCATGACAGTTCCAAGAGGGACCCGCGTTGCGATTTTTCGGGGCCGGAGATCGTGCCGGAACCCAAAAGATCGCCCGCGTTCATCGCGCAGCCCGAAGAGGCATGATGCGTCAACTGCTGCGCGGCGGAGTAATACATCTCGCGGTAGTTGGTGCGGGCGATTTCCTCGGCCTCGCCGCCCTCGGGCTGGAGCATCACGGAAAGCTCGATGTCATAAAGGCCGGGTTTGCTCTCGCGCAGGTAGGGCAGCAGGTCTTTTTCCCGCGCGCGCGTCGGGGTGCGAAAGGGCTCCAACGCGTCACGGGTCACGATCCACGGGGAGATCGAGGTGGCGAAGGCTTTCGCCTGAAAGGGGCCGAGCGGTTGGTATTCCCACGCCTGAATGTCCCGCGCCGACCAGTCGTTCAGCAAGACATAGCCAAAGATCATCTCATCCGCCTCAATGATGCGGATCGGCTGGCCCATCTCGGTCGAGGTGCCGACGATCGCGCCCATCTCCAACTCGATATCGAGTTTTTGACAGGGGCCGAAATGCGGCGCTTCGGCTTCGGGGGCTTTCAACTGGCCATTGGGCCGCGTGATCTCGGTCCCCGAGACGACGACGGTGGAGGCGCGGCCATTATAGCCGATGGGGATGTGCAGCCAATTCGGGGGCAGCGCGTTCTCGGCCCCGCGAAACATGGTGCCGACATTCGTGGCGTGATGCTTGCCCGCGTAGAAATCCGTATATTCGGAAACCATCATCGGCATGTGCAACTGCGCGGCCTCCATCGGCACCAGATGAGGGGCAACGGCGGCTTGATCCGGCGCATCGGCGCTGAGCAATTCGAACAGCCGGGACCGCAAAGAGGCCCAAGCCGTGGGGCCAAGGTCCATCACATCGTTCCAATAGGGCACATCGAACACCGGCTCTTCGGCGAGGGCGATGAGCCCCTCTTCCTCCAGCGCCGCCATGTTGAGGATCATATCCCCGATGGCCACGCCGCAGCGCGCCTCAAGCTGATTGGTCGAAAAGACGCCGTAGGGCAGGTTGTTCAGCGGGAAATCGGTGGTGGCCGAATTGGCGCTTTCCACCCAAGAGGTCATCAGGGTCATTGCGGTCCTTTCGAGGGCGGTCACTTCTTGCCCGGGGTGCCGTCGAACTTTTTCTCAAGGCTTTCCCAGCAATCGATGTAATCGTCCTGCAACGGTGCCTCGCGGGCGGCAAATTCGGTGAGATGCTGCGGGAAGCGTGTCTCGAACATGAAGGACATCGTGTTGTCGAGCTTATGGGGCGCCAACTCGGCATTCGACGCGCCCTCGAAAGCGTTCCGGTCCGGCCCATGCGGCAGCATCATGTTGTGCAGGCTCATGCCCCCGGGGACGAAGCCCTTGGGCTTGGCGTCATACTGGCCGTGGATATTGCCCATCAGCTCGGACATGATGTTCTTGTGATACCATGGTGGGCGGAAGGTATCCTCGGCCACCATCCAGCGGTCGCGGAACAGCACGAAGTCGATATTGGCGGTGCCCTCCACGCCCGAGGGCGCGGTCAGCACGGTAAAGATCGACGGGTCCGGGTGGTCAAAGAGCACCGCGCCCACGGGGCAATAGGTGTTGAGGTCGTATTTCACCGGCGCGTAGTTGCCGTGCCATGCCACCACGTCGAGCGGCGAATGCCCGATCCGGGTCTCGTGGAACTGGCCGCACCACTTGATGGTGACGGTCGAGGGCACCTCGCGGTCCTCGAAAGCCGCCACCGGGGTCTTGAAATCGCGCCGGTTCGCCATGCAGTTTGCGCCGATCGGGCCACGCGCGGGCAGGTGGAACTTCTGGCCGTAGTTCTCGCAGACAAAGCCGCGCGCGGGGCCGTCGAGCACCTCGACCCGGTAGACCAGCCCGCGCGGAATGATGGCGATCTCCTGCGGGGCGATGTCCATGACGCCCAACTCGGTGCAAAAGCGCAAGCTGCCCTCCTGCGGGACGATCAGCAGTTCGCTGTCGGCAGAGTAGAAATAGCTGTCCACCATGCTCTCGGTCACCAGATAGATATGGCTCGCCATGCCAACTTGGGTGTTCACATCCCCCGCCGTGGTCATCGTGCGCATGCCGGTGAGCCACGTGAGCGGCGTGTCGCTATGCGGCACCGGATCCCAGCGGTATTGGCCAAGGCTGGTGACATCCTCGGGCACATGCGGCGCGGACTTCCAATAGAGCAGGTCGATCCGCGTGAAGCGCGAGGAATGTTTGACCGAAGGCCGGATGCGGTAACACCACGTCCGCTCGTTCTGATGAGAGGGCGCGGTAAAGGCCGTGCCGGAAAGCTGCTCGCCATAGAGCCCGTAGTTGCATTTCTGCGGGGAGTTCATGCCCTGCGGCAGGGCACCGGGCAGGGCTTCGGTTTCGAAATCATTGCCGAAACCCGGCATATAGCCCGGATGCGTGCCCGATGTGGTGGCCGCGGTTGTCATCGTCGATGGCTTTGACTGGCTGGTCATCTGTGCCCCCTTGCAGAATCTGTTACAAGCGTAATAGTTGGATTTGTAACTAACAAGCGGCGCAGCATGGCGGACGGTGAGTTTCAGCTTCAGTATTTTCTGCCCTACCTGCTGAACCAAGCGGCAGAGGCGTCATCGCTTGAGTTTCAGCAGATCTACAAAAGCCGCTACGGCATGCTGCGCACCGAATGGCGGGTCTTGTTCCACCTCGGCCTCTATGGGCAACTCACGGCAAGCGAGATCGGCCAGCGCGCGCGGATGCATAAGACCAAGATCAGCCGCGCCGTGCACCGCCTGACCGAGCGGCGCTTCGTGACCCGCAGCCGCGACCCAGAGGATCGGCGGGTGGAGCATCTGTCGCTGACCCGGCAGGGCCAAGCGGCCTATGACGATCTGCGCGCCGTGGCACAGCGCTACAATGCCGCGCTGATGGATGCGCTCGACCCTGCCGAGGCGGCGGTGCTGCGGCGGGCGCTGCTCAAGCTGTCGGATGTGGGGCAGGGGGGCTTTACTTAGCCCGTGGAAACCGCCACCGATGGCGCATGACAGATCAGACCAAAGGCCTCCTGCTCACCTTTCTCGGGGTGATGTGCATCGTTCCCGAAGCGCTTTTCGTGCGCGTCATCGACGCGCCGATGCTGACGCTCGCCTTTTGGAAGGTGACCCTCGTGGGCATAACCATCGGCACGGGCCTGCTGCTGGCCCAGGGCACCGCCCCCTTCCGCGCCCTCCGCCGCGCCGGATGGGCGAGCGCCATCTACATCGGCGGCGTGGCCTGCGCCGGGGTCGGCTTCGTGCTGGCCGTGCGCCTGACCTCCGTCGCGAATGTGGTCTTTATCCTTGCCTCGCTGCCGGTCTTTGCCGCGATCTATAGCCGGGTCTTTCTGGGCGAGCCGATCAGCCGACGCATGTTCTTTACCATCGCGGCGGTGCTTGCCGGATTGGCCGTGATCGCCTTCGGCTCGGGCGAGACCGAGAATGCCTCGCGCGCGGGCGATCTGCTGGCTCTTTCGATCTCGGCCATCTTCGCCGGGGCGCTGACAGCGGCGCGCCACGCGCGCGCGGTGTCGATGGTGCCGGCGGTGGCATTGGCCTATCTGCTGGCCGGTGCGGTGTTGCTGCCCGTGGCTCAGCCGCTGCAGATGCCCACCGCAGAACTGCCGCAGATGCTGCTCTACGCGGCATTCATGGCCGCCAGCGCCGGGCTCATCGCGCTCGGCCCGCGCTATATCTCAAGCGCCGAAGTAGGCCTCCTCGTCCTGTTGGAATCCGTGCTGGCGCCGCTGCTGGTCTGGGCGGTGCTGGGCGAAGACCCGGGCATCTATGCGCTGATCGGCGGGGCGATCGTCGTGGGCGCGCTATTCCTATCGAACCTCGTCGCCCTGTCGCGCCGCCGCCGGGTCGTTCCGCCGCTGCCGCGCCACTAGGATCAAAAGTCGGGGCTGACGCCCGGCAACTCCAGCGCTTTGATCAACTCACGCAGCTCCTGCCGCGCGGCGATATTCGAGATATTGAGCTGTTTTACCCCGATATCCTTGAGGTCCAGCAAGGTCAGACCGCGCGGGAAAAGCTCCCGAAAGATCACCCGCTCATTGAACCCCGGCGCGGTGCGAAAGCCGATCCGCTTGCTGAGGTTGTTGATCGCGCGCTCCATCTTTTCCTTATTGACCATGCGCTGCGCCCCCAAACGGTTGCGTACCACGATCCAGTCGATGGCTGACAGCCCGGCCTGCGCCCTAAGCTGCCGCGCGTTCCAAACCATTTCGGAATAGACGGAGGGGCCGGTGATCTTTTCGCCATTGGCGTCGATATGGGCCAAAAGATCAAAGTCGATGAAACTATCGTTCAGTGGCGTGATCAAAGTGTCCGCCAGCGAATGGGCCACCTGACTGAGCCGCGTGTGCGAGCCGGGGCAGTCGATCAGAATGAAATCATTGTCCGGCTCCAGCGCGGCCACGGCGGCGCTCAAGCGATGGTCATACATATTCTCGCCGGGGCGCAGGCTGCTGGCCTCCACATCCGGCAATTCGCACAGCGTCGGACTGGCCAGCGTCAGGCCGGACTCGCGCATGAAGGCCCGGCGGTTTTCGATATAGCGCCCAAAGGTCCGCTGCCGCAGGTCGAGGTCCAGCCCGCTGACCTTATGGCCAAGCCGCGCCAAGGCCGTCGCCACATGCATGGAAACGGTCGATTTGCCCGCGCCGCCTTTTTCGTTACCGACGACGATAATATGCGCCATACTGCTGTCCCTTCGCGCCTGCCCTTCAAGGCAGGATATTGTTGAGCCGCACTATATGTAGGGTTCACGCCTTTGGAAAGTGGCGAGGCCGCTTGTTCGGCCCGACCGTGGCAGCCCTGCCGCTTTTGGACATCACGGATATTTGCACTATTTTCACTGCCCAAGACAGGTTGTAACACCGCGCCTTACCGCGCGCCAATGCGCCCCAAAGAACCGCTTAAGCAAGGCCTTCCTCATGCCAGATCACCACCCCACCAGATCAAAGCCGACAACAGCCCGTGGCGTGCTGCCGTCTCTGGCCATGGTGATCGCGGAGTTCGCGCTGGTTTGCCTGCTGGTGGCGCTGGTGCCGGTGACGGTCTACCTCGATACGGCCGTTCTGGGCGATGGCGTTACCGAAGACTCGCTGACCGAACATATGCACAACACCCTGCTGGCCATCGCGGCTGCAATTTTCATGTTGGGCGCTTATCAACATGTGGGCATGCGGGGGTATCTGACGCTGGCGGCCACGCTCTTCGCTTGCATGTTCCTGCGCGAATATGACGCCGCACTCGACCGTATCCAACATGGGTTCTGGATCTACCCCGCCCTCGTGACACTGGCGGTGGGCAGCTTGATCGCATGGCGCAACCGCGGCACCACGCTGCTGCCCATGCTGCACCATCTGCAAACCCGCTCCGCCACTTTCGTCTATATCGGCGTGGTGCTGCTGCTCTTCTTCTCACGGATTTTCGGCACCGGCGCCCTGTGGGAGGCCGTCATGGGCACAGCCTATGACCCGCAAATCAAAACCACCGTCCAAGAAGGCACGGAACTGCTCGCCTATCTGCTGATCGCCTATGGCGCGGTGCTGTCCCACCTGCACGGCTACGGCGCCCAAGCCGCCCTACAAGAGCGCCGCCTCTAGCCCGGCCTCCCCATGCGCCCCGGCCTCCAGCGGCACGCCTCCCCCCTTAACTTCATCCTTTTAAAAATACCTCCACAGCGCTTGCCGCACACACCCGGTCTCGGCCCCATTCACTGCCCCATCCCCCAAACGCAAAAGGCGCGACCCATAAGGGGCCGCGCCTTTGTTTCGCAATGTCGGTAGGGCTTAGAAGCCCAGACCTGCGTATTTGTTCTTGAACTTCGACACGCGACCGCCGGTGTCCATGATGCGGCCCGTGCCGCCGGTCCAGGCAGGGTGCACGGAGGGGTCGATGTCGAGCGACAGCTGGTCGCCTTCCTTGCCCCATGTCGATTTCATTTCCACAACGGTGCCGTCGGTCATCTTGACGTTGATGATGTGGTATTCGGGATGTGTATCGGTTTTCATCGACCAGTCCTTTATGCGTTCGCGCCGGAAAGCGGCTTGTAGTGGACGTTTTCGGCGATCCGTGCGGATTTGCCGCGACGGCTGCGCAGGTAGTACAGCTTGGCACGACGGACGCGGCCGCGGCGCACGACGGTGATGCTGTCGATGTTGGTCGAATGCAGCGGGAACACACGCTCTACGCCTTCGCCAAAGGAAATTTTGCGCACGGTGAAGGACCCGGCGATGCCGTGGCCATTCTTGCGCGAAATGCAGACGCCTTCGTAGTTCTGCACACGGGTGCGGGTGCCTTCGGTGACTTTGAAGCCAACACGAACGGTATCACCGGCACGGAAGTCAGGGATCTCTTTCCCCAGTTCGGCGACTTGTTCCGCCTCGATCTCTGCGATCAGGTTCATCTGACCATTCTCCTATGATGTTCGCGGTATTCCACGAAATTATGTCGCGACCCAGAGCTTCGGGTTCTATCGGGCAGCGCCGGGATCGTTTCCGATCATGGCCCCCCGCCGGAGGTATCGTCGTCATTGCTTAGTTTTCTGCGTAAAACGCAAATCACCGGAGCCGCCAAAGCGATTCCGGATGCGCGGGGTATAGGGGGCAAAAGCGGTAGGATCAAGGGGGGCTGTGGCCGCCTTGATCCTCAGTGTTTCAAACCACTGTGCGCTGGCGCGTCAGGCCAGCGCGATCACGCCCAAGACAACGAGCAGGAACAGCACCAATACGATGCCGATCAGCACTTTCGCCCCGGTCATCGCGGCGCCCGATACGCGGCCAAAGCCCAAGAGCGCTGCAACGGCGGCGACGATCAACAGAATAAGAATAAGTTCAAGCATTTGGATTCTCCCTCCGATATGGAGGATCAACGCGCCGCGCAGGGGCGGGTTCCGTACCCGGGCGCGGGCTTAGTCCTTGCTCTCGAACGCGGCCCACATGTCGGGGCGGCGCTTGCGGGTCAGCTCTTCGGCCTGCGCCTGCCGCCATTTCGCGATCTCGCCATGGTTGCCCGACATCAACACGGGCGGAATTTCGCGCCCTTGCCATTCGGCCGGGCGGGTATATTGCGGATGTTCCAGCAGGCCCGAGGCGTGGCTTTCTTCTTCGATGCTCTCAGCATTGCCCAGCACGCCGGGCAGCAGGCGCACGGTGGCGTCGATCATCGCTTGGGCGGCCAACTCGCCCCCCGTCATGACGAAATCGCCCAGACTGACCTCGGTTATCCCGAAATGCTCGATCACCCGCTCGTCGACGCCCTCGAACCGCCCGCAGAGCATCGTCACCCCCGCGCAGCTTGCCAGATCGCGCGCCATGGCCTGATCGAACCGCCGCCCGCGCGGCGACATGTAGAGGATCGGCCAGCGCCCGTGGGCATGGCTTTGCGCGCGCGCCAGCGCCGGGCCGACCACATCGGCGCGCATGACCATGCCCGCCCCGCCGCCTGCGGGGGTGTCATCGACATTGCGGTGCTTGCCGATGCCGAAATCGCGCAGGTCATGGGTGTGCAACTGCCAACGCCCTTCGTGCAGCGCTTTTCCGGTCAGGCTCGCCCCCAGCACACCGGGGAAGAGATCGGGAAACAGCGTGACGATCCGGGCCTGCCAGACATCGGCGTAATCGGGCGTGTCCTGCATCAGGGCGCGGGGTGTGAGGCTGGGCCGGGCGCTTTGACGTCCGTGAGAGCGGGTGGGTTTCATGCGGTTCCTGCCTGTTGCAATAGGGCGGTCTTGGCGCGGCGGCGCGCCTCGGGGTCATCGGCGTGTTGGCGGTTGGCGTCAAGCAGAGCCTGCAAAAGGTCTACAGGCAAGCGCCGGTTCTCGGGCGGGGGCACGGTTATCTGCGCCATGACCTCAGGCGGCAATGCGCAGAGGTCCAAAAGTGGCGTCGCGGGGCCAAGCGGCAGATCGCGGCAGGCCTCCAGCCGCGCGTGATGCACCGGGCAGGGCAGGCGGCGGGCCATCGTTTCGGCCACCGCATCCAAATCTGCCGCTGGGGCGTAGCGGGATGTGAACTCGGCAAGGTCCAGCGTCATGGAGGAGGCTTTGACATGCTCCCAATAGGCCGAAGCGATCCAATCCGCCGGATCGCGGGTCGAGAGGTAGACCACGATCTCGGCCCGGGGGAAACGGCGGCGCAGGCTGCGGGTAAAGGTCTCCAGCAGGTCGGGCGCGGCGCTGTAATCGGCCAGTTCGCCCCGTCCGGGCATGTGACCCGCCAGTTCCTCAGCCGAGAGGACCAGCGTCCGGCGCGGCATCCGGGGCAGGGCATCGAGAAGGGCGTCGAAGCGGTACTCGGCCTTGAGCAAGGTGAGCGGGTCGCGCCATGTGGAATAGCCGCGCGCGGCATGCAGCAGGTCTTTCATCTGCCAGCGCAGGCGCAGGGCGACATGGGGTTTCAGCAGGGCGCGGTTGGCGCGCAGGGTGGCTTGAACGGAACTGGTCCCGGTCTTGTGAAAGCCGGGATGCAGGATGATCCGGCGGGGCATCATCCGGCTCCGGTCTCAGCCATCCTTGCCCTCGGGCAGCACGCCCAAAGGCGGGTCGGCGATGATCCGGCCCGAGGCGAGGTCGACCGTGGGCACGGCGGCTTTGGTGAAGGGCAGGAAGGTGGTGGCCGAACTGCCTGCAAGGTGCAGTTCCAACAGATCGTCCGCCCCGTGGTTCTGCACCGTCTTCACGCGCCCCAGCAGAACGCCACCGGTGTCATAGACCTCAAGCCCGATGAGATCGGCGTGGTAGAATTCGTCATCCGGCAGGCCCGGCAATTGATCCCGCGCGGCAAAGAGCGAGACACCGCGCAGATCGTCGGCCTCTTCCTTGGTGGTGATTTCGGCGATGCGCGCGGCAAAGCCGTTTTTGACCGGGTGCAGCAGGGCGAGGGTGAACTGGCGGCTGCCGTCCTCGGTGCTTAGCGGGCGGTAGTTTTCGATGTCTTCGGGCACGGCGCAGTAGCTTTTCACCCGCACTTCGCCGCGCACGCCATAGGCGCCCGCGATGGCACCGACGCAGATCAGGTCTTGGTCACTCATTGCAACAACTCCGAATTCACGCAGATCGTCCCGGTCCATTCACCGGCCCCGGCTTTGCATTCATCCTGCATTAACTGCCGATCATAGCGAATGCCAAGGACAAAGCCGAGCACGAGCACGGACAGAAGGAACAGCAGTTTTCTCATCAGCGGGTCTCGACCTTGAGGCGGGGGGCGCGGGTCTCCCAACCTTTGGTTTCCAGTTCCGGCGTCAGGCTGTTTTCCTCGGGCCAGCCCATGCAAAGATAGGCCACCAGCGACCAGTCCTCTGGCACCACGAGGTCACGGTTCAGCCGCGCGGGGTCGAGCACCGAAACCCAGCCCAGCCCAAGGCCATGGGCGCGGGCGGTGAGCCATAGGTGCGTGATCGCCCCCACCACCGAATAGCGCCGCATCTCGGGCATGGTGCCCGCGCCGAGGCCGCTGCCCTTCTGGGTGCTCTCATCACAGTAGATCGCCAATTGCTCGGGCGCGTCGCTCATCCCCGAGAGTTTGAGCCCGGCATAGAGCGCGGCCTTCTCACCCTCGTATCCGGCGAGGGCGCGGGCATTGGCGGATTGGAAATTCTCAAGCGCAGCTTGCCGCGCGGTGTCGGAGGCGACGCGGATGATCCGCCAGGGTTCCGACAGGCCCACGGAGGGGGCGAGGTTGAAACTGTCGAGGCAGCTTTGCACCAGCGCCTCGTCCAGCGGGTCTGTGCGAAAGCGGCGCACGTCGCGCCGCCATCGCATCAGGTCGTGCAGCCCGGCACGGAAGTCATCAGAGAACGTATCCATGCCGGGCGCTCGAAGCTTATTCTGCGGAAGCTTCTTCGGCAGGGGCGTTGGCGGCCTCGGCAGCGGCAGCGGCCTTGTCGGCCTTCTCTTGCACGCGCTCTTGGGCTTTCTTGCCCGGTGTGCCCTTTTTGGGGTTGTTACGCTCGGTCTTTTCGCGGACGCCAGCGGCTTCCAGCATGCGAACAACGCGCTCGGTCGGCTGGGCGCCTTTGGCGATCCATTCCTGCACCTTTTCCACGTCCATTTTCACGCGGTCTTCGCTGTCTTTCGGCAGCAGCGGGTTGTAGGTGCCCAGCTTCTCGATGAAGCGGCCATCGCGCGGCATGCGGCTGTCGGCAGCCACGATACGGTAGAAGGGGCGCTTTTTGGAGCCGCCGCGGGCGAGACGAATTTTCATTGCCATGGTGTTTAATCCTTTAGGTTGGTTGGGGGGACGGGAGGCCGTCCTATTCTTCTTGGTGGGTTTTGTGGTGCCGAATGACTTCGGCGATGATGAAGTTCAAGAACTTCTTGGCGAAGACGGGGTCGAGGTCCGCCGCTTCCGCCAAATCTTCGAGCCGCTCGATCTGGGCCGCTTCGCGGGCCGGATCGGAGGGGGGAAGGTCGTGCGTGGCCTTGAGTTTCCCCACGGCCTGCGTGTGTTTGAACCGCTCGCCCAGCGTATAGACGAGGATCGCGTCGAGCCGGTCGATCGAGGCGCGGTGCTCTTTCAACAGCTCGGCGGCGCGGGCTGCGGTATCTGTGACGGTATCGGTCATTTCTTCTTTCCGAAACCGCTGAGGCCGCCGGGCAGGCCCATGCCGCCGCCGAGGCCGCCCCCCATGCCGCCCAAACCGCCGGGCAGCTTGCCGCCCATCTGCTTGGCCGCCGCTTCCAGCGCCTTGGGGTCCATCTGGCTGGGGTCCATGCCGCCGGGCATGCCGCCCTTGCCCATCATGCCCTTCATGGCCTGCTTGAGCATGCCGCCTTTGCCCATCTTGCCCATCTTCTTCATCATGTCGGACATCTGGCGGTGCATCTTCATCAGCTTGTTGAGGTCGGAGACCTCCATGCCGGCACCCTTGGCGATACGCTTCTTGCGGCTGGCCTGCAGCAGGGCAGGGTTGGCGCGCTCTTTTTTGGTCATGGACTGGATCAGGGCGATCTGCTGCTTGAGGATCTTGTCGTCGAAACCGGCGTCTTCGACCTGTTTCGCCATCTTCCCCATGCCGGGCATCATGCCCATCATGCCCTGCATGCCGCCCATCTTGATCATCTGCTCAAGCTGCATCTTCAGGTCGTTCATATTGAACTGACCCTTGGCCATGCGCTTCATCATCTTTTCGGCCTGTTCGGCCTCGATGGTTTCTTGGGCCTTCTCGACGAGGGCAACGATATCGCCCATGCCGAGGATGCGGCCCGCGATGCGCTCAGGCTCGAAGGTTTCGAGCGCGTCCATCTTTTCGCCCAGACCGACGAACTTGATCGGCTTGCCGGTCACGGCCCGCATCGAGAGCGCAGCACCGCCGCGGCCGTCGCCGTCCATCCGGGTCAGCACCACGCCGGTGATGCCGATGCGCGCGTCAAAGTTCTCGGCAGTGTGCACGGCGTCTTGGCCGGTCAGACCGTCGACGACCAGCAATATTTCACGTGGATTGGCCACGTCGCGCACGGCTTCGACTTGGCTCATCAACTCTTCGTCGATGGACAGGCGGCCCGCGGTGTCGAGCATATAGACGTCATAGCCGCCCAAGCCCGCCTGCGTCTTGGCGCGTTTGGCGATCTGAACGGGGCTTTCACCCTTGACGATCGGCAGCGTGTCGACGCCGATCTGGGTGCCGAGGATCGCCAGTTGCTCCATCGCGGCGGGGCGGTTCACGTCGAGCGAGGCCATCAACACGCGCTTGCCATCGCGGTCTTTCATGCGCTTGGCGAGTTTCGCGGTGGTGGTGGTCTTACCGCCGCCCTGGAGGCCGACCATCAGGATCGGCGCGGGCGGGCTGTCGATCTTCAGCGAGCCGGGTTCGCCTTCGCCTTTCAGCACGTCGATCAGCGCATCATGGACAATCTTGACGACCTGCTGGCCCGGCGTCACCGATTTGGTCACCGCTTGGCCCGTCGCCTTTTCCTGCACCGTCTTGACGAATTCACGCGCCACGGGCAGCGAAACGTCCGCTTCCAACAGGGCGACGCGCACTTCGCGCAGGGCGGTCTTGACGTCCTCGTCGCTGAGCGCGCCTTGTTTGGTCAGGCGGTCAAAGACACCAGAGAGCCGTTCGCTTAGATTCTCAAACATGGGCACAGGGCCTTTCGGGTCGGTTGCACTTGCCCCTATTTAAGGACGCGCGCGAAAATGCACAAACGCCCCAGTGGGCGCAACGCGCTGACTGGGGGCGATCCCGACGACAGGCCGGGACCGGAAGGCAATGCTTCCGGAGATCGGTTGGCGTTTACGCGCTGCGGGGCTGCGAGTCAAGCCGGGTGGGCTGGGTGGCGAAGGGCTGCCACGCAAAAGCCGCGCCCCGGTGTGGGGACGCGGCTGATTTGGAGGGGAGGGCGGGGCGCTTAGGCCGCGTCGCGCAGCGCGTCGATCTGTGCATGGGCGCGGGCGATGGTGCCTTCGGCGTCCATGGCCAGTTGGTCCGCCGCGACAAAGGTCACATCGGTAATGCCCAGAAAGCCCAGCACGAAGCGCAGGTAGCCGCTGGCGAAATCGGCGGCAGAATCGATGCCCGTCCCGCCCGAGGCGAAGGCGACGATCACGCGTTTGTCTTCCAGCAGCCCTTTGGGGCCGTCTTCGGTGTAGCGGAAGGTCACGCCGACGCGGGCGATCAGGTCAATCCACGCTTTCAGCGAGGCGGGAATGGTGAAGTTATAGATGGGCGCGCCGATGACGATCGTATCGGCGGCCTGCACTTCGGCGACCAGCGCGTCGGAGAGAGCGAGGGCTTCTTGATCCAACTCTGAACGCTCTTCGGCGGGTTTCACCCGGGCGCTGGCCCATGTCGAATCGATCAGCGGCAGGGGTTCGCTGGCGATGTCACGGGTGACGACGTCGCTGTCGCCCAGGGTCGCGATGATCCGATCCGTCAATTGGCGGGTGACGGAGTTTTCGCGGTTCACCGAGGTTTCGATGCGCAATGTGGCCATGGTGTTGATCCTTGTTCCAAGGGTAAATCTGATGGCATGGAATTGGCCATTGTGCTCGCGAACGCAACTGCCAGAATGAGCGTGACCATGTTCGTAAATGCACAAGTCGGAAAGGCGAGGTGAACAATGGACAATTGGGACGAAATCAGAACCGCCTATCAGGTCGCCCAGCTTGGCACCGTGAGCGGCGCGGCAGAGGTGCTGGGCGTGCATCATGCCACAGTAATCCGTCATATCGACGCGCTGGAGGGGCGGCTTGGGGTGAAGCTGTTTCAGCGTCATGCACGCGGCTACACGGCGACCGAAGCGGGGGAAGACCTGCTGCGGGTGGCGCGGGCGACCGACGATCAGTTCAGCCAATTGGCCGGGCGGATCAAGGGGCGCGGCAGCGATGTTTCAGGGGAGTTGGTGATCACCTCGCTCGATTTCCTCGCCCCGCAGCTTGCGCCTTTGCTGACCGAGTTCCAGCGCCAGAACCCGGAACTGGTGGTGCGCTATCTAATCGGAGAGCGCCTGTTCCGGCTCGAATATGGCGAGGCGCATGTCGCCATCCGCGCCGGGGCCGTGCCGGATCAGCCCGACAATGTGGTGCAGCCCTATGCGCAGTTGGCGGTGGGGGCCTATGCCAGCCGGGACTATGTGGCGCAGTACGGCATCCCGCAGGGGCCGGAGGATTACCACAAGCACCGTTTCATCGCCGCCGACAACCGCGACAGCCGCGCGCCCTATCACAAGTGGCTCTGGACCACGGTGCCGGAGGAAAGCGTGACATGGCGCAGCACCAGCGGCACGGCGATGGAGGCGGCGCTGCGGGCCGGGGCCGGGATCGGCGGCCTGCCCGCCGCAATGGGACGCAACGATCCGCAATTGGTCGAGATTCACGCGCCGCGCCCCGAATGGGGCAGTGCGCTTTGGCTGGTCACCCATGTCGATCTGCACCGCACCAGCAAGGTGCAGGCGGTGCTGCGGTTCCTCAAGGAACACGCCGAGGATGCGGTCACATGCCCCGAATAAGCGCCGCGGCGCAGGGGCATCTGGCGATGCTTTGCTTCTCGGCCTTGGTGGCCGGGTCATTCTCGCTCGGGGCGCAGGTGGCGAATGAGATCACGCCGACAGCGCTGAACGCCCTGCGTTTCGCCTTAGCGACGGTCCTGGTTGGGGTTTTGGCCTGGGGGCGAGGCGATATCAGCCGGGCGGGCTTTGCAGCACCTTGGCGCTATTTCGTGCTGGCGGGGCTGTTCACGCTCTACTTCGTTTTGATGTTCGAAGGGTTGAAAACCGCGCCCCCGGTGGCTGCGGCGGCGGTCTTTACCCTTGTGCCGGTGATGGCGGCGGGGTTCGCGTGGCTGTTGATGCGGCAGGTCATGACGCCGCGCATGGCGCTCGCGCTGGCCATCGGCGGGGCCGGGGCGCTTTGGGTGATCTTTCGCGGCGACCTTTCGGCGCTTCTGGCCTTCGACATCGGGCGGGGGGAGGCGATCTATTTCGTCGGCTGCATCAGCCATGCGCTTTACACCCCGATGGTACGGCGGCTGAACCGCGGCGAAAGTGCGGTGATGTTCACCTTTGGCACCTTGCTGGCGGGCACGGTCCTCTTGGGGCTTTACGGCTGGCAAGACCTCCGCGCGACCGATTGGAGCGGGCTGCGCCCCTTGGTCTGGATCACTATTCTATATGTCGCGGTCTTCGCGACGGCGGCCACGGTGGTTCTGCTGCAATTCGCGGCGCTGCGGCTGCCCTCGGCCAAGGTCATGGCCTATACCTATCTCACGCCCAGCTGGGTAATCCTGTGGGAGTTGGGCTTTGGCAATGCCCTGCCGGGGGCGCTGGTCTGGGGCGGGGTGCTGATGACGATCCTCGCGCTTTCGCTGCTGCTGCGCGCGGATGGCGAAGAAAAATCATAAAAATTCAGAAAGTTGCGGAATCGGTGGAACCTTAGCGCGAGGCCCTGCGTTGGGGCGTGAATTAACAGTGAAGGACACCACCATGCGTAGTATTATTTACCTGATCGGGTTGATCGTCGTGGTTTTGGCTATTTTGCGTTTCGCATTCGGCGTCATCTGACCGTCGATTGATCCTCCCCTTGTCTTATTTACCTCGCGGCAAGGGGGGATCACTCTCTTTATTCCGACCCTGAGCGCCTCTCGCCTTCGCCACCTTCAGGCAGCTCTATTTCCAAAAAACGCTCGAAGGCATCTAGGTTCACCGGCTCAAATTGCCCGAACCCCTGCATCCAGACCGACGCATCCCGCAGCGCATCCGGTTCCAGTTTGCACCATTTCACCCGCCCCCGCTTTTCCTGACTGATCAGCCCCGCCGCTGTCAGCACGCCCAAATGTTTCGAGATCGCGGCGAGCGACATCTCGAAGGGGTATGCGACATCGGTCACGGCCATATCATCCTCCAGCAGCATAGCGAGGATGGCGCGGCGCGTGGGGTCGGCGAGGGCGGCAAACACCTGATCTAGGTCTTGGGTCATAGGCTTGAATAGCGCGGAGCGCGCGTAGGCGAAAGCGGGCATTGCAGCTAACTTAACCGCTAAGTTGAATAACCATTCTGCGCGATTTCCTTGGGAATTGCCGGGCCTGTTTCAAGAGTCGGCAGGCTATGAGTTCCTTAAGTCATTGTAACTGTTCAAAAAAACTGCGGCGGCCAAGGTTGTTGACTCTAACCCGCCCTGACAGTAGCACCGCAGCAGATATTCCTAAGGGGATTTTGGTGTGACCAGCCCGGACCAACGGCAGCAAATGGAGCAGCTTGAGGCCAGACTGGCGGCTGCGAAAGAACGCGGCGCACCCAAGCCCCGGGCGGATGAACATTATTCGCAGGCCAATATGGCATGGCGGATGGTGATCGAACTTGTGGCCGGTCTTGGGATCGGTTTTGGCATCGGATACGGGCTTGATGTGCTCTTTGGCACGCTGCCCATCTTCATGGTGCTCTTTGTAATGCTGGGCCTTGCGGCGGGGGTGAAAACGATGCTCCGCACCGCTGAGGAAATCCGGGGTAAACAACAGGCCGAACCGGCCGAACAGGATACGCCCCATTCGGGCAAGGACGAGGGAGCCTGAGATGGCAACAGAGACGAACGGCGCTGAAACAGGCGGTCTGGAATTCCACCCGATGGACCAGTTCATCGTATCGCCGCTCTTTGGCGACGATGCTTCCGTTGCTTGGTACACCATCACCAACGCGACCTTCTGGATGGCGCTGGCGGTTCTGGCCACTTTCGCGATGCTCGTTCTGGGCAGCGCGCGCCGCTCGGTCGTTCCGGGTCGCATGCAGTCGGTGGCCGAACTGGCCTATGGCTTCATCCACAAGATGGTCGAAGACATCTGCGGCAAAGAGGGGCTGAAGTTCTTTCCCTATATCATGACGCTGTTCATGTTCATCGTCATGGCCAACTTCCTCGGCCTGATCCCGACAGCCTTCACCCCCACCGCGCATTTCTCGGTGACCGTGGTGCTGGCGCTGGCGGTGTTCATCACCGTGACTGTCGTGGGCTTCGTCAAGAACGGCGCGGCATTCCTGAGCCTTTTCTGGGTGTCCTCGGCGCCTCTGGCCCTGCGCCCGGTGCTGGCGATCATCGAGCTGATCAGCTACTTCGTGCGCCCGGTCAGCCACTCCATTCGTCTGGCGGGCAACGTCATGGCGGGCCACGCGGTGATCAAGGTTTTCGCCGGTTTCGCCGCCATCGCCGTCATCTCGCCGGTTTCGGTCGTCGCGATCACCGCGATGTACGGTCTCGAAGTGCTGGTGGCCTTCATTCAGGCCTATGTCTTCACCATCCTGACATGCGTGTACCTCAAGGACGCGCTGCACCCGGCACACTAACAACCCCAACAACGGCGGGGTTTCCCGTCAAAGTTTTAACTTCCAATCGTAAGGAGATACCCCAATGGAAGGTCAACTCGCACATATCGGCGCAGGCATCGCAGGTCTCGGCACAGGCATCGCAGCCCTGGGTGTCGGCAACGTTGCCGCCAACTTCCTGTCCGGCGCACTGCGCAACCCCTCTGCAGCCGCAAGCCAGACAGCAACGCTGTTCATCGGCATCGCCTTCGCAGAAGCTCTGGGGATCTTCTCGTTCCTCGTCGCTCTGCTGCTGATGTTCGCTGTCTAAGCTCTCGGAACTGTAATCCTTACGAGCGGGCAGGCGCGCAGCGCCGTGTCTGCCCGGCTGTAACGGCAAAGTTTCCAAGGAGAAGCCACGATGGCAACTGTAACAACCAGCGACGGGCTGGCCGACGCGACCGGCATTGCGACCCATGCTGCCGAAACGCCGGGCATGCCGCAGCTGAACTTCGATCACTGGGGCAACCAGATTTTCTGGCTGATCCTGGCGCTGATCGCCACCTACCTGATCTTGTCGCGCGTGGCTCTGCCTCGTATCGGTGCGGTTATGGCCGAGCGCCAAGGGACCATCACCAATGACATCGCGGCTGCCGAAGACCTCAAGGTCAAGGCGCAGGAAGCCGAAGCCGCCTATGACAAGGCCCTGATCGACGCCCGTGCCGAGGCACAGCAGATCGTGGCTCAGGCAAAAGCGGACATGCAGGCTGATCTGGATGCCGAAATGGCCAAGGCCGATGCCGAGATTGCCGCGCAAGTGGCAGAATCGGAAAAAGCCATCGCCGAAATTCGCGCGGGCGCCATGGACAACGTGCAAGCCGTTGCCAAGGACACCGCCGAGGCCCTCGTCGCCGCTCTGGGTGGCACGGCCGATACCGCAACCGTCAGCGCTGCCGTCGACGCGCGGATGAAAGGATAAGCCATGACCAAATCCATGCGCCTGACACTTTCGACCCTGCTCGCCGGTCTCGCCGCTTCGCCGGCGCTTGCCGCCACGGGGCCTTTCTTTTCGCTGCGCAACACCGATTTCATCGTGTTGCTGGCCTTTCTGCTGTTCCTTGGGATCCTGATTTACTTCAAGGTGCCAACGCTTTTGATCGGCATGCTCGACAAACGCGCCGACGGCATCAAGACCGAGCTGGAAGAAGCCCGCGCCCTGCGTGAAGAAGCGCAAACCCTGCTGGCCTCTTACGAGCGCAAGCAGAAAGAGGTGCAGGACCAAGCGGACCGGATCGTATCTTCCGCCAAGGAAGACGCCCGTCTTGCCGCCGAACAGGCGCGGGCGGATATGGCCAAGTCGCTTGAGCGCCGCATGGCCGCCGCGAAAGACCAGATCAGCTCGGCCGAGGCCGCCGCTGTGAAGGAAGTTCGCGACCAAGCGGTGACTATCGCCGTGGCCGCCGCGCGCGACGTGATCGCCAAGCAGATGACCGCCGCTCAGGGCAATAAGCTGATCGACGAGGGCATCGCCCAAGTCGAAGCCAAGCTGCACTGAACGAGCGTTTGAAAGAATTTTGAAAGCCCCGGCCTCGCCGGGGCTTTTTCTTTTGCGTTAGGCTTTTGTTAACTCTGTAAGGGCAGGGTTGCGCCATGCGCTTGCTCGTTAACATTGCAGTCTGGTTCAGCCTTGCGGCCTGCACGGCGCCCAGTCGGGAGTTCCGGGGGCTGCCGGCGCAACGGATCACGGTGGAGGGGTCGGTGTTCGATGTCCGCGTAAGGGGCGAGCGGGCGGAGGCGGTGCGCGTGAACACCCAATACGCCCCGCGCTTTGGCCCCATCCGCGGGCGGGCCGGGCGCGCGATGGCACTGGTTAGCGGCTGTGAGGTGAAGGAGGTTCTGGGCGATCAGGCGCTGGCGCTTGGGGTGTTGGACTGTGATTAGGCTGGGCTTTCTCTTGCGGCCCCGCTTGCGGCGCGAGACGAGGGGCGGGGAATAGGCGAGGTGCGCTATCGACCCGCGCCAAACGAGTGCAGGGGAGGGCACAGCCGCCAAGCAGGACAATATCTTGTGGATAACCGCCGACCGCCCCCTCTCCCTTGGGGCTTTTGATTGACTCAGACCCATGCCAAACGGCAAGTTCGCCGCTCAGGCGAGAATCAATCACGGCAGGGCTAACTTGCGCTTTTCCAAACTCAGATTAACCGGCTTCAAAAGCTTTGTGGATCCGACCGACCTCGTCATTTCCGACGGGTTGACCGGGGTCGTCGGGCCGAATGGCTGTGGCAAATCCAACCTGCTCGAAGCGCTGCGATGGGTCATGGGGGAGAACCGCCCGACCGCCATGCGCGGCGGCGGCATGGAAGATGTGATCTTCGCCGGGGCCGCCTCCCGGCCCGCACGCAACTTCGCCGAAGTGGCGCTGCACCTCGACAACAGCGACCGGCTTGCGCCCGCAGGGTTCAACGAACAAGACGCGCTTGAAATCGTCCGCCGGATCACCCGCGACGTGGGCAGCGCCTATAAGGTAAACGGCAAGGATGTACGCGCCCGCGACGTGCAGATGCTTTTCGCCGATGCCTCGACCGGGGCGCATAGCCCCGCCTTGGTCCGGCAGGGACAGATTGCCGAGTTGATCAACGCCAAGCCAAAAAGCCGCCGCCGCATTCTGGAAGAGGCCGCTGGCATCTCGGGCCTGTATCAGCGCCGCCATGAGGCCGAGTTGAAACTCAACGGGGCCGAGCAAAACCTCGCCCGCGTGGATGATGTGGTCGAACAACTGGCCGCGCAATTGGCCACGCTGGCCCGGCAAGCCCGGCAGGCGGCCCGGTATCGTGAGATTGGCGAAGCATTGCGCCATGCCGAGGGCTTGTTGCTGTATCGCCGCTGGCGCGAAGCCGATGAGGCGCGTGCGAAGGCCGAGGGTGAACTGCGGGTCCGCGTCGCCGCCACGGCAGAGGCCGAAGCGCAGGTGCGCCGTGTGGCCGAGGGGCGGGAAGAGGCCGAAGCCGCCTTGCCCCCTTTGCGCGAGGAAGAGACGATTGCGACTGCGGTCCTGCAACGCCTCACCACGCAGCGCGACACGCTGACCGAAGAAGAGGCGCGGGCGGCGTCGCTGATCGAAACCCTGACAGGCCGCATTGCCCAGCTGACCCGCGATATCGACCGCGAAGGCGGGCTGAACCGCGACGCCGAAGAAACGATCGCGCGCCTCGAAGAGGAAGCGGAAGACCTCGCCAAGGCGGATAAGGGTCACGACAGCGCGGTTAAGGCGGCGGAACAGGCCGCGCGGGAAGCCGCCGAAGTCTTGCAAACCCGCGAGGCGGATCTTTCGCAGCAAACCGAAGACGTGGCCCGTTTGGCGGCGCGCCACAGTTCGGCGGAACGGTTGCTTCAGGACAGCCGCAAAACCTTGGAGAAGTCGGAAGCCGAGGCCCGCAAGGCGCGCGATGCGGTGGCGCAAAGCCAAGCGACCCTCGACAAGGCCGGGCGGGATTTCGCGGCGGCTGAGAAGGCCGAAGCGGCTGCCGTCACCGCCTCGACAGCGGCGGATACCGCCCTTCTGGCCGCGGAAGAGACCCGTGCCGACACGCAATCGCGCGAGGCCGAGGCCCGCGCGGAGCGCTCTGAGGCGGAGGGCGAGGCCAAGGCCCTGCAGGCCGAGGTCGGCGCGCTGGCAAAATTGGTGGAGCGTGATAGCGCCGACGGCGGGCAGATCCTCGACCGGTTGCAGGTGGAACAGGGCTTTGAGAAAGCGCTCGGCGCGGCCTTGGCCGACGACCTGCGTGCACCTGAGGTCGAGGCCGGTCGCCCCTCGGGCTGGACGCATTTGCCAAGCTACCCGGCGCCGCAGCCACTGCCCGCCGGGGTGACCCCGCTTACACAGCATGTCACCGTGCCGCAGGTGCTAGAGCGCCGGATGGCTCAAGTCGGGCTCGTCGATGCCGAAGCGGGTGCAGAGCTTCAGGCGCAGTTGCAGCCGGGGCAGCGCTTGGTGTCGAAGGAAGGCGATCTCTGGCGGTGGGACGGTTTCCGCGCCATGGCCGAAGATGCGCCCTCGGCGGCCGCGCTGCGCTTGCAGCAGTTGAACCGGTTGGAAGTCCTGAAACAGACGCTGGAGCAGGCGAGCGCCCGTGCCGAAGCTGCGCGGACGGCGCATGAGACCCTCCAGCAGCAATTGACCGAACAGGCCGAGGCCGACAAGCGCGCCCGCGAGGCGCGGCGCGATGCCGACAGGCAGGTCGCCGAAGCAGGCCGCGCGCTAAGCCGTGCAGAGGCAGATCGCAATCTGGCCCAAAGCCGGTTGGAATCCCTCGGCCTAGCCGTGAAGCGTCATGAGGACGCCGCGATTACCGCGCGGGCCGAGGTGATGGACGCCGAGCGCACGCTGGCGGGGTTGGATGATCTCTCCGCCGCCCGTGCGACGGTCGAGGATGTCCGCATGACGGTCGAGGCGTCACGGATCACCATGATGTCGCGCCGCTCGGCCCATGACGAGTTGCGCCGCGAGGGGGAAACGCGCAGAAGGCGGCTGCAAGAGGTTGCCAAAGAGGTCAGCGGCTGGCGCAATCGGTTGGAAACGGCGGGCAAGCGCAGCGCTGAATTGGTCGAGCGCAAGGGCGCATCCGAAGCCGAATTGGCCGAGGCGAGCGCCGTTCCGGCGGACATCGCGGCGAAGCGGGAAGACCTGTCGGGCGCGATCACCTCCGCCGAGGCGCGCCGCGCCCATGCCACGGAAACGCTGGCCGCCGCCGAGGCCGCCTTGAAAGCCGCGACGGATGCCGAGCGCGATGCAGAGCGGCAAGCCTCGGACGCGCGGGAGGCCCGTGCCCGGGCCGAGGCCCGCAGCGATGCCGCCCGCGAAACGGTGACCCATGCGTCAGAGCGGATTCAGGACGAACGGCAGTGCACGCCCGAGGCGCTGCGCGAGGCGCTCGATGTCGAGCCGGATCAGATCTCGCCTGTGGAAAGGCTTGAAGAAGACGTAAACCGGTACAAGCGGCAGCGGGATTCCCTTGGCGCGGTGAACCTGCGCGCCGAGGACGATGCGAAAGAGATACGCGAAGAGCATGAAGCGCTGCTGACCGAGAAGGCCGATCTGGAAGAGGCGATCAAGACCCTGCGCAGTGGCATCGCGGGCCTCAACCGCGAGGGGCGGGAGCGGCTGCTGACGGCCTTTGATCAGGTGAACGCGAACTTCTCGATGCTGTTCACCCATCTCTTCGGCGGCGGTGAGGCGAACCTTGTGATGGTCGAAAGCGACGATCCCTTGGAAGCCGGGCTTGAGATCATGTGCCAGCCGCCGGGCAAGAAGCTGAGCACCCTCAGCCTGCTGTCGGGCGGAGAGCAGACATTGACCGCGATGGCGCTGATCTTTGCCGTCTTCCTCGCCAATCCGGCGCCGATCTGTGTGCTGGATGAGGTCGACGCGCCGCTTGATGACGCAAATGTGACCAGGTTCTGCGATCTGCTGGATGAGATGTGCCGTCAGACCGACACGCGCTTTTTGATCATCACGCACCATGCGGTGACGATGGCGCGGATGGACCGGCTCTTTGGCGTCACCATGGCGGAGCAGGGGGTGAGCCAGTTGGTCTCTGTCGATCTGAAAAAGGCGGAAACGCTGGTCGCGTGAAGGTGGGAGACGCCGGTGATTTGGACCGGCCCTTAAAGCGGGTGCGCATCGGTTTGCCGCGGGCTTTCGTGGCCCTTGGGCAGGTGGTGTGAGCCCTATGGCCCGGGTGGAGTTTCGCGTGAACGACGGGCTGTTATCAGCCTTTGCGCGCGACGGTGACGCCGGCAACATCCTCGATAAACGTTAGAATACGGGCCTTTACCGCTTCATCCTTGATGGAGCCAATGGCATTCACGATGTCGAGCGAGGGGTCGTTGTTGGTCTCGGGGTTGTCGTCATCCAGCCCTTCGAAGAAATAGCCGGGGGTCACGTTGAGTATCCGGGCCAGCTCATGCAAGCGGCTGGCGGCGATCCGGTTGGAGCCGATTTCATACTTCTGAATCTGCTGAAACGACAGTTTGAGTTCGCGTGCCACATCGGTCTGAGATTGCCGGCGCAGGGTGCGAGCCTGCTTGAGCCGACGACCGACGTGAACGTCTACGGGGTGGGACATGGTTCAATACCTCTGGTTGAGTACCATATATTCACTACCCGCAATGTATTGAGGATCAATTGCCTAGATCTGGCCTCTTTGCGTTAACCAATTCACCGTGGATGTATGGATTATGTTGCGTTACCGGGTGATTCATGTACCATACCTTGCCTATGAACCAGCATATGTCCGATATTGAGCCGGTCGCCCCCGTGCCCCAGACCCTGCAAAAGGACCCCGCCCCGGCCCTTTTGTTTGAGATGATGCGCTCTTTCGTGACTCTGGCGCATACTTTGAACCTGAGCCATGCGGTGGCCGAATTGGCCAGCACCCGGCAGACGGTCCGGCGGCATATCCAGCAGCTGGAAGAGGCGATGGGCGCGCCGCTGTTCACGATTGAGAACCGCCGCTATTCCCTGACCAAAGCAGGCACCGAAGCCCTGCCCGAAGCGCGCGATATCCTCGACCGGGGCAAGCTGTGGCTGGATGGCAAGACGCGCCATGCCGATGGTATGCTGCGCCTTTCCTATGAAGAGCCGAGCGGCTGGTGCTTTCACCAACAACAGCAGCCCCTGTCGTTGATTTGGGATGGCGGCTCTGCCATGCTTCAGGCCGTGCTACAGGCCTGGAGCCTGAGCCGCGGCGAGTTGGAGAGTGAGGCCTTCCGCGCCATGCGTCCCTATGTGCTGGTGTACCGCGACTCGCCCAATGGGTGGATCTGTACCGAGGTGGGGGAGAAATCCTTTTACACGCAATGGTGGGGCTGGTCCAATGCGCGCAGCAGCATCGGGCGGCCCATCAAACTCTTCCCGGGCGGGCCTGAGTTCGAGAATATGCTGAACTACCCCTTTCGGGAGGTCGAGGCGACCTGTGGCGTTCGCTTGGACGAGGTTGTCACCGAGATCCCGCGAGAGGAGGGGGGCGCGCCGGTGCCCTTGGCCTATAAACGGTTGCTGATGGCCGGGCGTTATCCAGACAAGAGTTTTGCCCTGATCGCGGCGGTCGACCGGTCGAGTTCGGTGAATATCGTCGGCGTCGATGACAGTTTCCTGCGCGAGATGCCTTTGGATGCGAAGGTGACTTTCGCGGGCTAAGGCCACGGGGTGTGAGATGCGAAAAGGGCCGCCCCAACAGGGACGGCCCTTTCTGTTTCGCCCTTGGCGACAGGCTTAGCTGATCGCCGCGGCTTTCACGTCGTCGTCGATATGGGGCAGGTACTGCTCGAAGTTGTCCGAGAACATCTTGACCAGTTTTGCCGCCTGACGGTCATAGGCCTCGGGGTCGTCCCATGTGCGGCGCGGGTCGAGCAGGATGTCGGCGACGCCGTTCACCTCGACAGGGACATCGAAGCCGAAGTTCGGATCTTTGCGGAACTCCGCATCCGCCAGACGGCCTTCGAGCGCGGCGCTGAGCAGGGCGCGGGTCGCCTTGATCGGCATCCGCGAGCCGGTGCCATAGGCGCCGCCGGTCCAACCGGTGTTCACCAGCCAGCAGGTTGCGCCATGCTGGGCGATCTTTTCGCGCAAGAGGTTGCCGTAGACCTCGGGCCGGCGCGGCATGAAGGGGGCGCCGAAACAGGTAGAGAAGGTGGGCTCAGGCTCGGTCACGCCGCGCTCGGTGCCCGCCACTTTGGAGGTGAAGCCCGACAGGAAGTGGTACATCGCCTGCGCCGGGCTAAGCCGCGCGATCGGGGGCAGCACGCCGAAGGCGTCGCAGGTCAGCATGATGATGTTCTTCGGATGGCCACCAACGGCCTTCTCGCTGGCGTTCGAGATGTAGTGCAGCGGATAGGCGGCGCGCATGTTCGCGGTGAGCGAGTCGTCGTCGAAGTCGAGCTCGAAGGTGTCGGGATCGAAGACCATATTCTCGATCACCGTGCCGAATTTGGAGGTCGTCGCGTAGATCTCCGGCTCCGCCTCGGGGTTGAGGTTGATGGTCTTGGCATAGCAACCGCCTTCGAAGTTGAAGGTGCCATTGTCGGACCAGCCGTGTTCGTCATCGCCGATCAGCGTACGCTCGGGATCGGCGGAGAGGGTGGTCTTGCCGGTGCCCGACAGGCCGAAGAAGACGGCGGTGTCGACCGGGTTGCCGTTGGCGTGGTTGGCCGAGCAGTGCATCGGCATGATGCCTTTTTCCGGCAGCAGGTAGTTCAGCAAGGTGAAGACCGATTTCTTATTCTCGCCCGCGTATTCGGTGCCGCCGATGAGGATCATCTTGCGGTCGAAGTTCATCGCGATCACGGTCTCGCTGCGGCAGTCATGCTTGGCCGGATCGGCCTGGAAGCTGGGGCAGTTGATGACGGTGAAATCGGCGATGAAGTCCTTCAACGCTTCGGCATCGGGGCGGCGCAGCATGGTGCGGATGAAAAGCCCGTGCCATGCCAACTCGGTGACCATGCGCACGTTGATCGCATGTTTGGGGTCCGCCCCGCCGACGAGGTCTTGGACGAAGTAGTCCTTGCCCTGCATATGGGCGATCATGTCTTCGTAGAGCGCGTCGAAGCCCTCGGGCGACATCGCGGCGTTGTTTTCCCACCAGATGCTGTCGGCCACGCTGTCGGTCTTGACCACATGTTTGTCCTTGGGCGAGCGGCCCGTGAACTTGCCGGTGGTCACGAGGAAGGCCCCGCCTTTGCCAAGGCTGCCTTCGCCCCGTTTTAATGCCGCCTCGACCAGCGCAGGCTCGGTCAGGTTGTAATAGACATCGCCAAGCCCGCTGATCTTTTGATCCTCAAGGCTGAACTGCGGGTTTACCCGTCCAAATGTCATATGATGTCTCCTGTGGTAGCGCGTGAGCAGCGCAGAACGTGTCCGAGCGGGCGCAATTGCCCTGGGCGTCGGGGGCCTTGAGAGCCTCTTAACACGGGCGTTTTCAGGTTGAACAGGCAGCTTTGTCACAGTTAGCGCCATCATCTAAAACTTTGTTTCTGAGCGCTTAGATCCCGGACCGATGCGGCGTGCGCGACACCGGCTTCCTCTCGGATCAGGCCGCTCAAAGTGCGGCAATTTAGCCATTCCTAACCAAATTATGACGGAATTGGTGCATCTCAGAGGCACGATTCGCACTTAAGGATTGATTCGATCTTTAATATTGGAGATCACTGACTCCAAAAATAAGAACGAATTGAGCAGCATAAGGAAGCAGGCAATGTCAAAGATCGCATTGGTAGACGATGACAGGAACATCCTGACATCCGTTTCGATGACTCTTGAAGCTGAAGGTTTCGAAGTGGAAACCTATAACGATGGCCAAGCGGCCTTGGACGCCTTCAACAAGAAACTGCCCGATATGGCGGTGCTGGACATCAAGATGCCCCGTATGGACGGCATGGATCTGCTGCAACGTCTGCGCCAGAAAACCGCGATGCCGGTGATCTTTCTGACCTCCAAGGACGATGAGATCGACGAGGTGCTGGGCCTGCGCATGGGGGCTGACGATTACGTCAAAAAGCCCTTCAGCCAGCGCCTTTTGGTCGAACGTATCCGTGCGCTTCTGCGCCGCCAAGACGCGGTTGAGACCAATGAGGTCGGCGATACCGAAGAGACCAAGGTGATGGAACGCGGCGATCTGCGGATGGATCCGCTGCGCCACGCGGTGAGCTGGAAGGGCAAGGATGTGTCGCTGACCGTGACCGAATTCCTGCTGCTGCAAGCGCTCGCGCAGCGCCCCGGTTTCGTGAAATCGCGCGACCAATTGATGGACGTGGCCTATGATGATCAGGTCTATGTGGATGACCGAACCATCGACAGCCACATCAAGCGGCTGCGCAAGAAGATGCGCAGCGCAGATGATGAATTCTCGGCGATCGAGACTCTTTACGGCATCGGCTATAGATATAACGAAGAGTAAACCCGTCGGTTAACGCGGGTCGAAAGGAAGCTTGTGCGGGACATGGCTGCTGGCAGGGACGGTGACGTTGTACTGGGGGACGATTGGGTCACCCCCGACAGTGCCGCGCCGGATGAAATTCGGGTCAAGCGCGAACGGCGGGGGCTGTTCTCTCTCCGCTCCTCGCCGCTGACGCGCAAGATCATTACCTTTAACCTGATCGCGCTGAGCGTTCTGGTGGCGGGGATCCTCTACCTCAATTCCTCGCGCGACAGTCTGGCGCTACAACGCGCCGCGGCGCTGGTGTCCGAGACCGAGCTGATCGCCGATGTGATCGAAGCGCAACTGCCCGCGGGCGCGCCGGTGAACCTGACCACCGGCGATGGCGTCGATGTGGCTGCCACGCTCGACGGGCTGGACCTGCGCGGCGGCATCGAAGTCTTTGTCTATGATCCGGCGGAAACCTTGGTCGCCCGCACCGCAGGCAGCCTTACCGTGGCCGAGGCCCTCGCCGCCTCCGAGGCGGGTGAGCGGACCTTGCTGAACGACGGGTTGAATTGGCTTTGGGACCGGGTTTCGGCCCCCTTCAGCACCGATGAGGTCACCGCCACCCCGCCGCTCGAAGAGCAATTGCGCGGCATGGTCGGCACCAGCGTGACCAGCGGCACCCGACTGGAAGGCACGCTTGCCATCGAAGGCGGCACGCTTTTCAGCGTGGTGACCCCCATCATGCAGGGCGAGTCCCCCGTCGGCGTGGTCGCCGTGGCCAGCGCGGCGGGAGAGATCGACCGCCTTGTGCGCAGCGAACGTGAGCGCGTCTTGCAGATTTTCGTCATTGCGACCCTCGTCTCCATCGGCCTCAGCCTCGTTCTGGCCTCGACCATCGCCAATCCGCTCGCCGACCTTTCTGCCGCTGCCGAACTGGGCCGCGACAAGGACGCGCGCAAGATGAACCCCGGCCGCATCCGCATCCCCGATCTGACCGCGCGCCCCGATGAGATTGGCCGCCTCTCGGGCGCGCTGCGCGGCATGGTCTCGGCGCTTTACAACCGGATCGACGGCAACGAACAATTCGCCGCCGATGTGGCGCATGAGATCAAGAACCCGCTCGCTTCGCTCCGGTCTGCCGTGGGCACGCTGCGCATGGTCAAGCGTGACGACCAGCGCGAGAAACTGCTGGATGTGATCGAACATGACGTGCGCCGCCTCGACCGGCTGGTGAGCGACATTTCCAATGCCTCGCGGCTCGACTCCGAGCTGGTCAAGGAAGAGGAAGAGCCCTTCGACCTGCTGCAAATGCTGGGCAATCTGGGCCAATACCTTGGCGAAGACGCGAAATCCAAAGGCATCGATTTCATCACTGATCTCCCCGCTGCGCCGATCACCGTGCATGGGCTGGAAGCCCGTTTGGCGCAGGTTTTCGTGAATCTGATCACCAACGCAATCTCCTTTTGCGAAGACGGCGACGCGATCCGGGTCTGGGCCCGCAAACGGGCCAACCGCGTTTTGATCGTGGTCGAAGACACTGGCCCGGGCATTCCCGAACAGGCACTTGGCAAGATCTTCAAACGCTTCTACTCGCAGCGCCCGGAAGAGCATTTCGGCAATAACTCCGGTCTCGGCCTCGCGATCTCGAAGCAGATCGTCGAAGCCCATGGCGGCGTGATCTGGGCCGAGAACATCCGCCCGACCGAGGCTGACATCACCTCCGAACCCTTGGGCGCGCGTTTTGTCGTGGGGTTGCCCACCTAAATCCCGGGCGCGGGGCCTGATATGACTATCGAGCGCGAAAACCTCCACGCCAGCTGCGTGGCGATCCATGGGCGCGGGGTGCTGATCCTTGGCCCCTCGGGTGCGGGCAAATCGGCCCTCGCCCTGCAATTGATCGCCCTTGGTGCCACGCTGGTGGCCGATGATCGCACCGATATCATGCGTCAGGGGGATCAGGTGATCGCCAGCGTCCCAGAACCGATCCGCGGCCTGATCGAGGCGCGCTATGTCGGCATTCTGCGGGCCGAGGATCACGGCCCCGTGCCCTTGGCCCTCGTCGTCGATCTGTCCCGTACCGAAGACCAGCGCCTTCCCGAACCGCACAGCCATATGCTACGGGGTGTCACGTTGCCCTGTTTTCACAAATGCGATAGCGCTCATTTTGCGGCAGCAATTCATCTGTATATGTCAGGTGTGGAAAAACCGAATTGATCAGTCAGACCTCATCAACAGACCCCGCCCCCCGGCGGTTGGTCCTTGTCACCGGCCCTTCGGGCGCCGGGCGGTCCTCTGCGCTCAACGTGCTGGAGGATGCGGGGTTCGAGGCAATCGACAACCTGCCGCTGCGGCTGCTGCCCGCGCTCCTTGACCGCCCCGGCGATGCGCAATCGGTGGCTCTGGGGATCGACGCCCGCAACCGGGACTTTTCCACCGAAGGCGTGCTCGAACTGATGGGCCGCCTGACGGCTGAACCGGGGTGGCGCGCGGAACTGCTCTATCTCGACTGCGCCCCCGATGTGCTGCTGCAACGCTTTTCCGAAACCCGCCGCCGCCACCCGCTGGCCCCGGCTGACCGCCCCGTCGACGGGATCGCGCGCGAGCAGGAACTGCTCCACCCGATCCGCGCCCGCGCCGATGTGTTGATCGACACGACAACCCTCAACGTCCACGAGTTGCGCGCAGAGGTCGAACAGTGGTTCGCCCCCGGCGGCCAGCGCCACCTTACGGTCTCGGTTCAGAGCTTTTCCTATAAACGGGGCCTCCCGCGTGGCGTCGATGTGGTGCATGACTGCCGGTTCCTTAGAAACCCCTATTGGGTGCCCGCACTGCGCAGCGGCGACGGGCGCGATCCTTCGGTTGCGGCCCATGTGGCCGGGGACAAACGCTACGCCGATTTCGCCGACAAGGTGCTCGACCTGAGCCTGCTGCTGCTGCCCGCGTACCGCGAAGAGGGCAAGTCGCATATCTCCATCGCCTTTGGTTGCACGGGCGGCCAACACCGCTCTGTCGCCATGGCCGAAGACCACGCTTTGCGCCTTGCAGAGCAGGGCTGGCAGGTGTCAATTAGGCACCGAGAGCTGGACCGTCAGCATCGTGAAGGAAACAAGCCGTGATCGGGATCGTCATCGTCGCACATGGGGGGCTGGCGCAAGAATATCTTGCCGCCATCGAACATGTCGTGGGATCCCAATTTGGCGTGCGCGCCATCGCGATCGAAGCCGACCACGACCGCACCGACAAGGAACGCGAGATCTGCAGCGCCGCCGATGCGGTGGACCAAGGCGCCGGTGTGGTGGTGGTCACCGACCTTTTCGGCGGTTCCCCCTCGAACCTCAGCCTCTTGGCCTGCCGCCCGGAAAACCGCCGGATCATCTACGGCGCGAACCTGCCAATGCTGATCAAACTCGCCAAATCGCGGCATATGGATGTGCCCGATGCCGTGCGTGCCGCGCTCGAAGCTGGTAAGAAGTATATCGACAGCCAGAATGTCAGCGCAGGTTAGAAGGCCCCAAGACGTCATGCCCGAATTTTCTTTAAAGATTGTAAACGAAAAAGGCCTGCACGCGCGCGCCTCCGCCAAATTAGTCGAAGTGGTCGAGGCATTTGATGCCCGCGCCGAAGTCAGCAAGGACGGCATGTCGGCCTCCGGCGACAGTATCATGGGGCTCTTGATGCTCGGCGCATCGCGCGGCACCACCATCGATGTCCAAACCTCCGGCCCCGATGCCGAGGCCTTGGCCGAAGCTTTGACCGCCCTCGTGGCGGATAAGTTCGGCGAAGGATTTTAGGTCCGCCAAGCGGGAAAAAGGATCCACCGACCCCATGGATGACCTGCAAAACATCGCGGCCGAGCCGGCCCAGACAGGCGACGGCACGGTGACCTTCACCAAATACGACCGCCGCAGCCTGTCCTATGCCTCGACCTTCGATGACCCATGGAAAGCGCGGGTGATCTCCGCGATGGAGCTTTTTACCGGCAAGCTCAAGATCCTGCGTCTGATCCGCAAGTTCGAACAACGCGGCACCCCCTCGGGCCAGGCCTTCTGGCGCGCGGCGCTCGACACGATGGGCATCGACCTCACCACCCCGCAAACGCAGTTGGACCGCATCCCAAAAGAGGGGCCAGTCGTGGTCGTGGCAAACCACCCCCACGGCATGGTCGACGGTATGATCTTCGCCGACCTCATCGGCCGCGTGCGCCCCGATTACCGTATCCTCACCCGATCGCTGCTCACCTCCATCGACGAGGTGGCGGGCAGCTACATGATCCCGGTGCCCTTCCCACATGACCCGGATGCGCAGCGCAAAGGTGTGGAAATGCGCGCCAAGGCCATGGCCCATCTCAAGGAGGGGGGCGTCGTGGCGCTCTTCCCCTCAGGCGTCGTTGCTGCTTCGAAAAGCTGGTGGGGCCCGGCGGTCGAAGCGGAATGGAACGTCTTTACTGCCAAAATGATCCGCCGCTCCGGCGCGCAGGTGGTGCCGATGCGCTTCCCGGGCCAGAACAGCCGCGCCTATCAGATCGCCAACAGGCTCAGCCCGATGCTGCGCCAAGGGCTCTTGCTGCATGAAATCGCCCACGCCTGCGACAGGCCCCAAGGCCCCATCGTCGGCCACCCGCTCGCCCGCGAAGAGATCGACCGCTGGGCAGACGACCCGCGCGGCTTCATGGCCTGGCTGCGCGCGCATACTCTGGCGCTGACCAACTAGGCTTCATCCTTTTGAAAATACCCTCGGGGGAATCGCGCCTCTGGCGCGATGGGGGCAGGGCCCCCAACACCCTCGCAATTCAGCGCGTCGGAACCGGTTTTTCGCCCCGGTAATCATAGAAGCCGCGCTGCGTCTTGCGGCCCAACCACCCGGCTTCGACATATTTGGTCAGCAGCGGGCAGGGGCGATACTTCGTATCCGCCAGGCCGTCATGCAGGACGTTCATGATGGCAAGACATGTGTCCAGACCGATAAAGTCCGCAAGCTCCAGCGGCCCCATGGGGTGGTTCGCACCCAGCTTCATCGAACTGTCGATCGACTCGACATTGCCGACCCCTTCGTAGAGCGTATAGACCGCCTCGTTGATCATCGGCATCAGGATGCGGTTCACGATAAAGGCGGGGAAATCCTCGGCCGAGGCGGCGGTCTTGCCCAGACGGTCGACCACGGCTTTGCAAGCGTCATAGGTCTCACTGTCCGTGGCGATGCCGCGGATCAATTCGACCAGTTGCATCACCGGCACGGGGTTCATGAAGTGGAAACCCATGAATTTTTCGGGTCGGTCGGTGCGGCTGGCAAGGCGGGTGATCGAGATCGAGGAAGTGTTCGAGGTCAGGATCGTCGTCGGCTTTAGATGCGGGATCAGGTCTTCGAAAATCGCTTGTTTCACCGTTTCACGCTCGGTTGCGGCTTCGATCACCAGATCGCTTTGGCCCAGATCGCTTAGCGTCTGCGTCGTGGTGATGCGCGCCATGGCGGCGTCCCGGTCGGCGGCGGTGATCTTCTCGCGGCTGACTTGGCGGTCCATATTGCCGGTCACGGTTTTCATCGCTTTGGCCAGCGCATCGACGCTGACATCGTTCAGCAGCACGTCGTAGCCTGCCAGCGCCATGACATGGGCGATCCCATTGCCCATTTGCCCCGCTCCCACGATACCGATTGTCTGGATGTCCATGGCCTGTCCTTTGCTTGAGTTCGGCGCACAATAGGGCGCGTGGCGGGGGTGCCGCAAGGGCAGCTGTTTACGAAATCTCACGACAAATTCGCCCGTTAACAGAATCGCAGCCCCTGCTGTGCAATCTGGCTTTGGGTGAACAAAAAGGTGGGTTCGATGACCTATGATGCAGTGGGGCCAGCGCCCCTGGACTATTTGCCATGTCGCTATGGCACGTCAAAACTGATGTTTCGCGGCCCGCGCCGCAGGCTGGAGGCGCCCTATATCGCCTTTCTCGGCGGGACAGAGACCTATGGCAAATTCATTGAAGAGCCGTTTCCCGCGCGGGTCGAGGCCGAGATTGGCAAAACCTGTGTGAACTTCGGCTTCCCGAATGCGGGGATTGACGCTTTTGCCCATGACCCGTTCGTCGCGCAGGCTGCCTCGCAGGCGGATGTGACAGTCGTTCAGATCATGGGCGCGCAGAATATGACCAACCGTTTCTATTCCGTGCACCGGCGTCGAAACGACCGCTTCGTCGGGGCCTCAGCGCTGTTGCAGACGATCTACCGCGAGGTCGATTTCTCGCAATTCCACTTCAACCGGCACATGCTGACCCATCTCATGCAGGTCTCGCCCGAACGGTTTGAGGCGGTGCGTGCGGAGCTTCAGCAGGCGTGGATGGCACGCATGCGTTTGATGTTGGGGCAAATACAGGGGCGCACGCTTTTGCTTTGGCTGGCCGACCGCCCGCCGGTCGCAGCGGCAGCGCAGCCGGTGGGGGAGTTGGGCCATGATCCGCTGTTCGTAACGCGCGAAATGTTGGACGCGGTGGCCCAGCACGCCACGGCCAAGATCGAGGTCGTCACGCCAAAAGACCCCTCTGCCGGGCCGACGGCTGGAATGGTCGTCAGTGAGTTCGAGGCGCAGGCCGCGTCGGAAATGCTGGGCCCGATGGCCCATGCCACTGCCGCCGCCGCTCTGACCGATGCGCTGCAAAGCATGTCCTGACGCTCCCGGTAGGGGCATGCACGAAAAAGGCCCGCCGAGAACGGCGGGCCTTTGGTGTTTCATGTGAGTGCTTTACAGCTTTTCGATCAGTTCCGGCACCGCGTCGAAGAGGTCTGCCACGAGACCGTAGTCGGCAACTTGGAAGATCGGCGATTCTTCGTCTTTGTTGATCGCGACGATGATCTTGGAGTCCTTCATCCCGGCAAGGTGCTGAATCGCACCCGAGATGCCGACGGCGATATAGAGGTCGGGGGCGACCACTTTGCCGGTCTGGCCCACCTGCCAGTCGTTCGGCGCATAGCCCGAATCGACCGCCGCACGGGAGGCGCCAACGGCGGCGCCCAGCTTGTCGGCCAGTTTCTCGATCAGGGCGAAGTCCTCTTCGGAGCCGACACCGCGACCACCGGACACCACCACGCCCGCGCTTGTCAGCTCGGGGCGGTCCGATTCGGCGACCTTGTCTTCGACCCATGTGGACAGGCCGGGGTTCTCGGCTGCCGAAATGGTCTCGACCGAGGCGGAGCCGCCTTCACCGGCGGCATCGAAGGTCGATGTGCGGAAGGTGATGACTTTCTTGGCGTCGTTCGACTTCACGGTCTGCACCGCGTTGCCCGCGTAGATCGGACGCTCGAAAGTGTCGGCATCGACCACGCCGGAGGCATCCGAGATCACCATGACATCAAGCAGCGCCGCGACGCGGGGCATGATGTTCTTGGCGTCCGTGGTGGCGGGCGCGACAATGTGGTCGTAGTCACCGGCAAGGCTGACGATCAGCGCCGCGGTGGCTTCGGCCAGACGGTGGCCCAGCATCTCGTCCTCGGCAACCAGCACCTTGGAGACGCCATCGATCTTGGCCGCCGCTTCGCCTGCCGCCGCAGCCGAGCTGCCCGCCGCCAGAATGGTCACGTCGCCCAGTTGCTTGGCCGCGGTCACCGCCTTGGCGGTTGCGTCCATCGACAGTTCGCCGTCGGAAATCTCTGCAATCAGAAGAACAGCCATTACACAGCCCCCGCTTCTTTGAGTTTCGCCACAAGCTCGTCGACCGAGCCGACCTTGATGCCGGCGGCGCGTTCCGCGGGCTCTTCGGTCTTCACGATTTCCAGCCGGTTGGAGACGTCGACACCGTAGTCCTCGGCGGTCTTCTCATCCAGCGGCTTTTTCTTGGCTTTCATGATGTTGGGCAACGAGGCGTAGCGCGGCTCGTTGAGGCGCAGGTCCACGGTGACGACTGTCGGCATGGTGACCTCGATGGTCTGCAGGCCGCCGTCGACTTCGCGGGTGACTTTCGCCTTGTCGCCTTCGATAGCGATCTCGGAAGCAAAGGTCGCTTGCGACCAGCCCATCAGCGCCGAGAGCATCTGCCCGGTGGCGTTCATGTCGTTGTCGATCGCCTGCTTGCCGCAGAGCACGAGGCTCGGCTGCTCTTCGTCGACCACGGCTTTGAGGATCTTGGCCACGGCCAGCGGTTCGATGTCCTTGTGCACATCGTCCGAGGCCACCACGAGGATCGCGCGGTCGGCACCCATGGCGAGGGCGGTGCGCAGCGTTTCCTGCGCTTGCTTCACACCGATGGAGACGGCGACGACCTCTTCAGCCTGACCGGCTTCCTTCAGGCGAATCGCCTGTTCGACGGCGATTTCGTCGAAGGGGTTCATCGACATTTTCACATTGGCAAGATCAACACCCGATCCGTCCGCTTTGACACGAACTTTCACGTTATAGTCGATCACGCGTTTGACAGGCACCAGTACCTTCATGAGCGGTCTCTCTCCTCAGTTTGCGACGCGGGCTGGTGGCCCGGTCTCCCTAATTCTCCACACGGGTGTAACGAAGCGGATCGGATCAAAACAGGCCAAAATCGGCAGGTTGGCAGTTTTGAACGCGGCGTTTTCCCGGTTTTTCGTCTGTTAGCGCTATTTTACGCCCGGTTTGCCCCCGGCACCCAAAGCACGTCTTCCTTGCCCGCGTTATTAGCCATCCGCGCGGCGACGAAGAACCAATCGCTGAGCCGGTTCAGATAGGTCACGCAGGCAGGGTTCACTGCCGTTTGCTCGGCCAGCAGCACCGCCAGCCGCTCGGCGCGGCGCGCCACGGTGCGGCAGACGTGCAGGTGCGCCGCCAAGGCACGGCCCCCCGGCAGGATGAAGCTGCGCAACGGCTCCAACTCGGAGTTCATCACGTCAATCTCACGCTCCAGCCGGTCGACCTGTGCTTGGGTGACTCGCAGGGGCGGGTATTCCGCATCCTTATCGGCTTCCATATCGGGGCGGCAAAGGTCGGCGCCCATATCGAAGAGGTCGTTCTGAATGCGCGCCAGCGCCTCGTCCGTCGCACCCGTGGCCTCCAACCGCGCCACGCCGACGAAGCAGTTGAGCTCATCCGCCGTGCCATAGGCCTCGACCCGGGCGTCGTGTTTCGCCACGCGATCGCCATTGCCAAGCGCGGTGGTGCCCTTGTCGCCGGTGCGGGTGTAAATCTTGTTCAGTACTACCATCAGATCGTGCCCCCTCGGAAATAGACATAGGCAAGGATCAGCAGCACGGCGATGAACTGCGCGATGATCCGCCAGCGCATCAGCCTGTTGGCGTTGCGTTTGTTGAATTTGCCGCCGGTAGCAAATCCGCCCAGCCCCATCAGGAGCACAACGGCGACCACCACGACAGAGATCAGGACGATCACGAAAAACGGATCATTTGGCATGGGCTGTCCTTTCGTTGGCCTGAGATGTAGCGGCAGCGGGCAGCCGCGCAACCAAAATCAACGGCTGGTGACCCAGTCCAACGCGCGCGTCGGCAGGATACGCCGTAAAATACCGCCGATATGCGTTGGGGTTGTGACGAAATAGCGCGGGCGGGGCAGGGGGGATTCGACGGCGTGCGCCAGTTTCTCGACCACCGCCTCGGGCGGGAGTTCGAAGCGGTCTTTCTTGCCGCTGTCGTCATAAAGTCGGGGGCGCATGGTGCTTTCATACTCCGCCGCGCGGGGGCTGTTTTGCCAGTCGATCCAGCGCTCGAAACGCGGGATGGCCTTGGCCCGCAGTTTCGAGGTGACGGGGCCGGGCTCGATCAGGATCACCGCGACCCCGGTGCCGCGCATTTCAAGCCGTAGGGTATCGGTCAGCCCCTCAAGGGCGAATTTCGTGGAATTATACGCGCCGCGCCACGGCATCGCCACCATGCCAAGCACCGAAGAGCATTGCACGACCCGCCCATGCCCCTGCCTGCGCATCACCGGGATCACCGCGCGGGTCAGGCTGTGCCAACCAAAGAAATTCGCCTCGAATATCTCACGCAGGGCATCGGTGGGCAGGTCTTCGACCAATCCGGGCGTTGCGTGGGCACCGTTGTTGAACAGCGCGTCGAGCGTGCCGCCGGTTTGGTTCAGCACATGGGCGAGCGCCGCTTCGACGCTGGCCTCGTCGGTGTAATCAAGGCGCGGCGCGTCGAAGCCTTCGGCCTGCAACCGGTCGCAATCCGCTTGTTGGCGGCAGGCGGCAAAGACGCGCCATCCACGGGCGCGCATACCGTGCGCGGCGGCATAGCCGATGCCGCTGGAACAGCCGGTGATGAGGATGGAGCGGGTCGCAGACATGCAAAGGGCCCTTCGTTTGAAGGGCCCTTCATCGCGCGATGCTATAGGATTGGCAAGTTAGCCGTTGTTGAGGAGGAAGTCGGCCATCCAGCCGGATTCGCTGCCGTCGACGCTGCGGAAACGCACCCAGCCTGCGCCGTTGTCTTCGATCACTTCGACGGCATCGCCTTTGCCGAGCTTGCCGACCACGCCGAAGTTAGTGCCCGGACCGCCGCGAACGTTGACACGGGTGCCGTTTACCTTGCGGATGTCGGCCTGCGTCGTGCTGACATAGGTTGCGTCGCTTTCAGCACCGTCAATCAGGCTTGGGATCACGACGGGCGCGCTGGCGGTTGTCGTCGTGTAGGCGGCTTTCTCAACCTGAGGGGCAGGGGCGCTGACAGCCTTGGCCTTGACCACCTTCGCCCCGGCGCGGTCCGCAGGGGTTGCCACGGCCTTTTGCACCATCCCGTCATTGACCTGCGGCAGGTCGCTGAGCGTTGTGAGGTTCAGTGCCACGCGGGTGGCTGTGGTATCACGGGCGGGTGTGCGTTCGGCGAAGGGGGTGATCGGGCTCTCCGCCTTGCGGGCCGCGTTTGCCGCGGTGGCAGTGACAAGGTTTGAAGAGGGGTTCGCATTGGCGATCAGAGCCGATTCTGCGGCTTCGGCGCTGGCCATTTGCGGTCCTGCAGGCACGAAATCCGCGCCGCCGCTCATCTCGTAGAATGCCCAGCCCATGAAACCAAATGTCAAAAAGATGAACCGTTTCATTTTCGCCGTTCCTCGTCCCGTGTCAAACCATGTTGCTGTGAGAGACCAACGCGAAACTTCGCGAATGGTTCATTTCCGATTGGCAAGAATTCGCATAGCCGAAAAGTATTGCTTTTTTCTCACTTGAAACCGTGACAGCGGCGATTTTGCCGAGTCGTTTGCGGGTAATCTGTCGCTTGCCCGCTCTGGCGTGCTTGGCTAAAAGACCCGTCATGTCAGACACAAGCACACCCCCAGAACTCGACCCGAATGACCTGTCCGAGCCGCTGCGCCGCGCCTTGGGGGATCGTTACCTGACCTATGCGCTGAGCACGATCATGCACCGGGCGCTGCCCGATGCGCGTGACGGGCTGAAACCGGTGCACCGCCGCATTCTCTATGCCATGCGCGAACTGCGCCTGTCCTCGACGGGCGGTTTCCGTAAGTCGGCCAAGATCTCGGGCGACGTGATGGGTAACTACCACCCGCATGGCGATGCCGCGATCTACGACGCGATGGCGCGTCTGGCGCAGGATTTCAACGTGCGCTACCCGCTGGTCGACGGGCAGGGCAACTTCGGCAATATCGACGGCGACAACCCCGCCGCCTCGCGCTACACCGAGGCGCGGATGACCGCCGTGGCCGAGGCCATGCTGGAAGGGTTGAACGAGAACGCCGTCGACTTCCGCGAGAACTACGACGGCACGCTGACCGAGCCTGTCGTGCTGCCGGCGCAGTTCCCGAACCTTCTGGCCAATGGCTCCTCTGGCATCGCCGTGGGCATGGCCACCAACATTCCGCCGCATAACATCGCCGAGCTTTGCGACGCCTGTATCCACCTGATCAAGAAGCCTGACGCCCGCGATGACACGCTGTTGAACTACGTGCCCGGCCCGGATTTCCCCACCGGCGGCGTCATCGTCGAACCGCCCGAGAACATCGCCAACGCCTATCGCACCGGTCGCGGCTCCTTCCGGCTGCGCTGCCGCTGGGAGGTCGAGGATCTGGGTCGTGGCGCGTGGCAGATCGTCGTCACCGAGATTCCCTATCAGGTCCAGAAGTCCAAGCTGATCGAGAAGATCGCCGAGCTGATCCAGACCAAAAAGATCCCGATTCTCGCCGACATCCGCGACGAATCTGCCGAAGACATTCGCATGATCATTGAACCGCGGTCCAAAAACGTCGATCCGAACGTGCTCATGGGCATGCTGTTCCGTAACTCGGATCTCGAGGTGCGATTCTCGCTCAATATGAACGTGCTGATCGACGGGCAGACGCCCAAGGTCTGCTCGCTCAAGGAAGTGCTGCGCGCCTTCCTCGACCACCGGCGCGAGGTGCTGCAACGCCGCTCGCGGCACCGGATGGACAAGATCGACCACCGGCTCGAAGTGCTGCAGGGGCTGATCACGGCGTTTCTGAATCTCGACCGGGTGATCGAGATCATCCGCTACGACGAGGACCCCAAGGCCGCGCTGATGTACGAGGACTGGAGCCGCGCGCATCAGGACACCCTCAGCCGCGCCATGGACGAGGCGGCTTACGTCTCGCCGCTGGCCGGGGTCGATGTCTCGAAGCTTGCGGTGATCGCCGATGCCGAGGCGCAGGCCATCGGCGTGCTGGCCGAGAGCGGCGAGACCCGCGCCGTGCCGCACAGCTTTGCCGGCCGCGAGAACGGGCTCTCGGACGTGCAGGCCGAGGCGATTCTCAACATGCGCCTGCGGTCCTTGCGGCGTCTGGAAGAAGACGCGCTGGTCGCCGAGCGCGACGCGCTGATGACCGAACGTGCGGGGCTCGAAGACCTGCTCGAGAGCGAGGACCTGCAATGGTCCACCATCGCCGACCAGCTGCGTGCGACGAAAAAGCAGTTCGGCAAGGATTGGGTGATCGATGGCGTCAAACGCGGCCAGCGCCTGACCGAGTTCGACACCGCCGGAGAGGTCGAGGAGGTGCCGATCGAGGCGATGATCGACCGCGAGCCGATCACCGTGGTCTGCTCCCAGATGGGCTGGATTCGCGCCATGACCGGCCATATCGACCTCGGGCGCGAGTTGAAGTTCAAGGACGGCGACGGGCCGCGCTTCATCTTCCATGCCGAGACGACGGATCGGCTTTTGGTTTTCGGCTCGAACGGGCGGTTCTACACCCTCTCCGCCGCCAACCTGCCGGGCGGGCGCGGCATGGGCGAGCCCCTGCGCCTGATGGTCGACCTGCCCAACGAGGTGCAGATCGTCTCGCTCTTTATCCACCAGCCGGGGCGCAAGCTGCTGGTGGCCTCCACGGCAGGCGATGGTTTTGTCGTGCCCGAGGATGACGTTGTGGCCCAGACCCGCAGCGGCAAACAGGTGCTGAACGTGCGCGGTGAGGGGGTCACTGCGCTGGTCTGTCACCCCGTGTCGGGCGACAGTGTCGCCACTGTGGGCGAGAACCGCAAGGTGCTGGTCTTCGGCCTCGACGAGTTGCCCGAGATGGGCCGGGGCAAGGGCGTGCGCCTGCAGAAATTCAAGGACGGCGGGTTGTCGGACGCCATCACCTTCACGCGCGAGGCGGGTCTCAGCTGGCAGGATCCGGCGGGCCGCACCCGGACCGAGGCCGATCTGGCCGAATGGACCGGCAAGCGCGCAAGCTCGGGCCGCATGGCCCCCCGCGGCTTCCCGCGCGACAACAAGTTCACGTGAAACACCCGCGCCCCTCGGGGCGCGGTCAGTCCAGCGGCTCGGCGGTCATCCAGACGCCGCCTTCGGGGCGCAGGGTCAGGATCATCACCGGCTTGGGGTCGCGCCCCGGCACCGGGGTGAACCTGAACCGCCCCAGCAGCGTGGCGAGGATGATCACCGCCTCCTGCAAGGCGAAACTCGCCCCGATGCAGATGCGCGGCCCGTCTCCGAAGGGCAGATAGGCGTAGCGGTCGATCGCCTTGCGGTCGGCGAAACGCTCGGGCCGGAAGGCATCGGGATCGTCCCAGAGCAATTCGTTGCGGCCAAGCGCGTAGATCGGGATCATCACCGTGTCGCCGGGGCGTATTTCGCGGTCGCAGAGCCTGTCGCGTTTCTGCGCCGTGCGCGAAATGATCCCGGCGGCGGGGTAGAGGCGCAGCGCCTCGTCGATGATCATCCGCACCAGCGGCAGCTTGTCCACGTCCTCACCGGTGCAGGCGCGGCCCTGCAGCACCTCGCGCACCTCGGCGCGGGCACGGGTCTGCATCTCGGGATCGAAACCCATCAGATACATCGACCACGCCAGCGTCAGCGCCGTGGTTTCATGGCCGGCGACGATGAAGGTCAGCAGGTTGTCGCGCAACTCGCCGGTGTTCATCTGGCGCTTGGTCTTGGGGTCTTCGCCCTCCAAAAGCAGGTCCAAGAGATCGGGCGTGCCGTCATGGCCGCGCGCCACCCGCGCCTCGATCGCCTGATCGGCCATCGCCTTCATCTGCTTGAGCGCTTGGCCGGACATCATCCGCCCCGGGCGCGGCAGCCAGTCGGGCAGGCCGAGAATGTCGAACAGGCTGATCTTGCCGGCCTCGGCAATATAATCGTCGATGGCGCCATGCACCTTGTCACGGTCGAAGGTGGCGTCGCCCGAGAAAGTCACGTCGCCGATCACCTCGAAGGTCGTCGTCACCATCTCGTCGAGCATGTTGACCGCGCGTGGCCCGGCGGCGGCGATGCGCTCGGCTGAGCGGGTGGCGGCGGCGCTCATCACCGGGGCGAGGTTGCGCACATTGCGTTGCGAAAATACGGGCGCGGCGGTGCGGCGCTGCCAGCGCCAATGCGCGCCTTCGGCGATAAAGAGCGACTCGCCGATCGCGGGGCGCAGCAGGTTCTTGGTGACGTCGGACTTTGGGTAATCCTCCACCCGGTCCAAGAGGATCTGCCGGATCGCGCCGGGGTCCATCACCATATGCCAGCGCTTGCCGGTCTTGCCCGAGACCATGGGCTGGGTCATGGCGATCTTGGGAATGATGCTGAGCACATTGCGCCGCGCCATCTGAAGACTGCCGAGCATGCCGACAGGCTCGGTAACGAGTGGCACGCGAACGGGCAGGGGGCGGGCTTGGGTCATGTTGCTCTCCTCACTCACTGTCCAAGATAGACCGGCCGGGGGGCTGCGCAACTGCGGCAAATGATTGCGCCCCTTGGGCCCATCGGCTACCCCTTTTCGAAACCTTAACACCCCTGAGGGATCGCCCATGCTGAGAGTTCTTGCCCTGTTGACCTTCGTCGCGACGCTGGCCGCCTGCAACGGGGCATCCGACCTCGACAAGGCGCCGACCCCGCTGGGGGATTTCAACCTGCACCACAATATCGTGGTGGCGCCCAAAGCGCAGAAGGGGCCGCTGAGCCGCGAGGTCAGCAAGGAAGAACTGGCCGAGGCCGTGCGCGCCGCCACCGCCGAACGCTTTGACCGCTACGAGGGCGAGCGCCTCTACCACTTTGGAATCAGCGTCGAGGGCTATGTGCTGGCGCAGCCGGGCATCCCGCTGGTCTTTGCACCGAAATCAATCTTGATCCTCAACCTCACGGTTTGGGACGACGCCAAGAACAAGAAGCTGAACCCCGAGCCGCATCAGGTCACCGTCTTCGAATCCTTCGATCAGGGGCCGGTGGTGGGCTCGGGCTATACCAAATCCGCCGAAGAGCAGCTCAAGAACCTCAGCCAGAACGCCGCCAAGGCGATCGAGACCTATCTGGTCAAGCAAAACCGGGAAGAGGGTTGGTTCAACGGCGGCACGGCCCTGTCCCCCGCCGGGGAGCCGGAGGATAAATAGCCCTCAGCCGGGGCGACCCCAACCGATGCCACAAGCCCACGTCGGGCTTTAAGTGGCGCCAAGACGCAAGTCCCGCTTGATTTTACCGCCCGAACCCAATACATCGCCCGCCAGATAGGGTTCGGGTCCCCGTTGGGGCCCCTCAATTAAAAGGGCGCCACCATGGCAAAGGCAAAGTTTGAACGCACCAAACCGCACGTCAACATCGGCACGATCGGCCACGTTGACCACGGTAAAACCACGCTGACCGCGGCGATCACCAAATACTTTGGTGACTTCCAAGCGTATGACCAGATCGACGGCGCGCCCGAAGAGAAGGCCCGCGGCATCACCATCTCGACCGCGCACGTCGAGTATGAGACCGAGAACCGTCACTACGCCCACGTCGACTGCCCCGGCCACGCTGACTATGTGAAAAACATGATCACCGGTGCGGCGCAGATGGACGGCGCGATCCTGGTTGTGAACGCGGCCGACGGCCCGATGCCCCAGACCCGCGAGCACATCCTGCTCGGCCGTCAGGTTGGCATCCCCGCCATGGTCGTCTTCATGAACAAAGTTGACCAGGTTGACGACGAAGAGCTGCTCGAGCTCGTCGAGATGGAAATCCGCGAACTGCTGTCCTCCTACGACTACCCCGGCGACGACATCCCCGTCGTGCCCGGCTCCGCTCTGGCGGCGATGGAAGGCCGTGACGAGAACATCGGCGAGAACGCGATCCGCAAGCTGATGGAAGAAGTTGACGCCTACATCCCGACACCTGAGCGTGCCGTGGACCAGCCCTTCCTGATGCCCGTCGAAGACGTCTTCTCGATCTCCGGTCGTGGTACCGTTGTGACCGGGCGTGTCGAGCGTGGCGTGATCAACGTGGGCGACGAGATCGAAATCGTCGGCATCCGCGACACCAAGAAAACCACCTGCACCGGCGTGGAAATGTTCCGCAAGCTGCTGGACCGCGGTGAAGCAGGCGACAACATCGGCGCCCTGCTGCGCGGCGTTGAGCGTGACGGGGTTGAGCGTGGTCAGGTTCTCTGCAAGCCCGGCTCCGTGACCCCGCACACCAAGTTCGAAGCCGAAGCCTATATCCTCACCAAAGAGGAAGGTGGCCGTCACACGCCGTTCTTCGCGAACTACCGTCCGCAGTTCTACTTCCGTACAACTGACGTGACCGGCACCGTTCAGCTGGCAGAAGGGACCGAGATGGTCATGCCGGGCGACAACGTGTCCTTCGGCGTTGAGCTGATCGCACCGATCGCCATGGAAAACGGCCTGCGTTTCGCGATCCGCGAAGGTGGCCGGACTGTCGGCGCGGGCGTCGTTTCCAAAATCACTGAGTGATCTTTGGATCGGGCTTTCAAGGCTGACGTCTGAAGGAATCGAAAGGCCGCAGCGTTTGCTGCGGCCTTTTGCGTTGCTGGGGTCTGTGATCCCCCGGAGACAAAAAAAGCCGGCTCCCGTAAGAGCCGGCTTTCGTCATTCTAGTCCCACCAGAATCAAGCCGCGTCAGCGTTCACGCCACCCTTGGTTGCGATCTCGGTCATGCGGCGGTCGCCGTCATAGGTGTGATCAAGCTGCTCCTGCAGTTGCGCACCATCTTCATTCTCGCCCAGACGATTGGCGAAGGCGACAACACAGCCGTAACCCGCCAACGCATAATGCACCATCCGCTGGTACTGCGTGATGATCATCGCATCGCGGGCATCGCTGTCGCCAAAGTCTTCTTCCAGCACATGTTTATGCGCCTCTTTTACAAGGCCTTCCATCCCGTGGCAGTGCTCGCCATCCGGATCGAGGTCATGTTTGGCGCAGATGGACTTCAGCACATCCATGCCCTTGGCGATTCCATTGCTGCCGTCGATCAGCGCTTCGCTCAGCTCCTTGTCTTCCGCCGCGCGGCCCAGAGCATTGGTCGCTTCGAGCGATTGCTTGCAGGCAGAGTAGAGGTCTTGCAGCTGGTCGGTGTAGACGTCTTTGAGATTGTTCATAGTCATCGGTCGTCCTCCAATTTCGGGCTTGGTTCGACGGGAAAACGTAAGCTGGACGGTCAATGTTCCCCAAAGAAGAGAATATCGGCGGAAAGGTCAGATCTGCTCTTGATCCGCAGCCCGTTTGCGACTACCCAAGCCACCGGCATAGGGGTTTAGCTCAGTTGGTAGAGCATCGGTCTCCAAAACCGAGGGTCGTGGGTTCGAGTCCCTCAGCCCCTGCCACATTTCCTTGAATTGATTGACGCAGTTGCATCGCTGAACGGTGCATTTCGCCCTTGCGGAATGCTGTGTGAGGGAGGCGCGGGGCAGTCTGCTGTGCATATGCCCATTCCCTACGCTCATTCCTTTGAGGGTTCCCTCAGGTCAGGGGCCGCCCTACCGAAAGCCCCCCCCCACGAGTCGCGCGAGATTAGGGCGATTTATCAAACATCCCGTCTCTTGGCGGCTAAGCGCGGAGCTGATTCACCCAGCTATCGAGGCTTGGACTCTGCTTTATGCCCCCCCGTCGGGGCGTGGCTCGCGAGTGGTGCGCGATGAAAAAGCAAGCCATTTCAGCAACTTGCCGACAGGTTCCCCGAAATATCGTCTTTTCTCAAATTTCTGCTTGCGGCTTTGCTTCACTCGCCTTAGAACCCCCTTCACCGGCGGCGCTGAGGCGCACGGCGGGGCGCCAGACGGG